>NC_022124.1 GCF_000163055.2 Prevotella sp. oral taxon 299 str. F0039 | reverse complement strand
TTTGGAAAGCTATTGTTTCCTGAATAAAGTCCATCGTTATCGTTTTGCTCTCCTGCTTGATTGTTGGCAGAATGAGGCAACTTTGCCATCGAAATACTATATTTTAGCTTTACGCTAGAACCAAAATTGTCTCGCAAAGCATTCGCAAGAAGACGCATATAATGTTCTTCTATGTAGTCACGAGCCATTTCGCTGGGTACTTGAAGAATAACACAATTCTCTTTTTCTACATACGAATGTAGCTGAATTGTGCTAAACCAAGTGCTGAATTGCTTCTCTGGCAAGTGGACACGAATCTGCTTAAGACATTCTTCCCATAAGGTGTTGGGGGATGGTTTCATTTTTATTGGATTTCTATCGGTGGTTGAATTGCATCTATAACGATGCTTTTGGGAATACAAAATTACGTATTTTATTTATAATCCACAAATGTTTTAATGTTGTTATTGTTCCTAATTGCGGTTAGAAATAAAAAGGACAACTCGTAAACAATATTGTTTTATAGAGTTGTCCATAACTATTTTGCTTGTGATAGTTTGTTTACTTGTCTTTCTTACCAAAGATACTGAAGTGAACATAACGCTTAGGATGCTTGCGAAGGTCGACCATTAGCGAGTCGGCATTTTGCATTGTGGCGTTTAAGTTGTTGTATAAACTTTGGTCATTCATTAGCAATCCAAGAGAACCATTATTGCTATTGAGCTTGTTCGTAAATTCTTGTAAGCTTGCAATTGTATTGTCTACCTTCGACATTGTTGCACTAATATCTATTGAAGCCATGTTGCCTGTAAGCTTATTTACATTGTCTAATGTTTTGTTTGCTTTACTTATTGTGCCAGGAACTTGCTTGTTAAGAGTTGCCAACAAAGAGTTTAATTCTTTAGTAGACGTTGTTAAGTTGGCTGTAATACCCTCAACATTTTGTAAAGAATTGTTGATTGCAGGGTTGGCAAGTAGAGTGTTGATGCTAGTCATTATCGAATCGAGTTTCGGAAGTATCCTTTCTATGGTTGGAATCATAGCCGACATCTTACCCATTGCACCATTGTTCTTACTTCCTTTAATAATTCCGTCGTGTGGAAGCAACCTTGTTATATCTTTAGCAAGTATTAAGTTCACCTTAACATTACCCAACATATCGCTTTCAATCTCTGCTGTTGTACCTTCGGGAACAGGCATATCATTATTCAACTCAATCTTTACAAGTGGTTTACGTTGTGCCGTGTAGTCATAATCGATACCTGTAACAACACCAACTTTGAAACCATTGGCATAAATAGGACTTGAAGCTGACACTCCACTAAGATCTTCAAACTCAATATGATAAGTGTTTTTATTCCCAAAAAGAGATAATCCTTTTAAGAAACTCATACCGAAAAATAAGGCAATCACGCCAGCTATTGCAACTAAGGCAATCTTTATCTCTTTTGTTATTAAGTTCATTCTTTTGTTATTCCTTTATTTATTGTTATTATTAAATTCTGCTATAGCGTCATTAATGTTCATTCTTTTATTATTTTTAAAGGCTATAATGAAAGCTTGCGGGAATTTATTTGATAAACTTTTACGTAATTTATAAATTTCATTATAATTGTTAGACGCTCCATAAGTGTATTTATATAAGTTATTTTCCTTATACATTTCGTATCCTGAAAACTCTTTAAGATGTTCATCTTGTGTGCGAAGTGGCTTATTGCTAACCATCAATTGAACCTTAAAAACAGGTTGCGTTTCGGTGGAAACGTCTGCCTTTACTTTGGAAGAGTCTGATAAAACCTTTTCTGGTGTGGGCGTATTCGTAGGAATTGTTGCTGTTGCCATATAGCTTTCATTACTCTTCATTGGAGTATATTCTTGTGGGAAAGCGTTGGGTAGGGGTATTTCTTCAGCCTTATCCTTTTTATATGGCACCACGATCTGCTTGCTATACTTATTTTTATAAGCTAAAAAAGCTTTGTATAAGCCATTTGCGAGGTTGTCGATTGTAGTCGGATTGTTGAGCGATTGTTCCTCATCAGGGGTCGTGATAAATCCTAATTCAACCAAGCAACTAGGCATTGAAGTCTCTCTTAGCACAAGAAAGCCAGCTTGATGCACACCTTTATCCATTCTGTTGGCGATAGAACACACATTGCGTTGAATGAATTTAGCCAGTTCAACACTCTTACTCATATTTTGTCCTTGTATCAATTCGAACATAATATAGCTCTCTGCCGAGCGAGGATCAAAGCCTTGGTAAGTGTGTTTGTAGTCTTTTTCTACCAAAATAACCGAGTTTTCTCTCTTTGCCACATCCAAATTGTCCGATGCTCTGTGCATTCCAAGAGTGTAAGTTTCAAACCCTCGTGCAATTCTTCCAGGCGGAAGAGCATTTGTATGTACCGATATAAACAAGTCTGCCTTATTTTTATTGGCTATATTGGCACGTTCCATAAGAGGTATGAACACATCGGTTTTACGAGTATAGATAACCTTAACGTCAGGACAATTGCGCTCAACATATTGCCCAAAGGCAAGAGCTACGGTTAAGTTAATGTCTTTTTCTTTTGAAAAAGCACCAGATGCACCTGTGTCTTTGCCCCCATGTCCAGGGTCAATAACAAGGGTAAAAGCCTTATTTGCAGCCATCATAGAAACCGCAAATAATGATGTTATAATGAAAAAGAAAAATCTTTTCTTCAGCATGTCTATCTTCTTTATTCTACAAAATTAACGAAAAACCCTATAATTTAGATGCTTTCCTCTTGCATTTTATCATTTATTAAGTGCAATTCTACACTTGCTCCACTGCAATCTGCACCCATTGGAGGATTTTGTTTGGTGATAGAAATTTTCAATTCGTTGATATTTTCAAATGCTTTGAACAACTCTTTGGCAATATTTCCTGCCACTTTCTCAATTAAATCGCATTTTATTTGCATCGTGTTTTGAACGATATCGAACACCTCTGCATAGCTAATTGTGTCGTTTAAATTATCGCTTTCGATGGCTTTCGATAAGTCGATTGCAATTGAAATATTGATGATATAATCGTTTCCCACTATCTTTTCTTGTGGAAGAACACCATGATATCCTTTTAGGTGAATGTCTTTTAAGTGAATGAAACTTTGTTGGAGCTGCATTATAAATGATGATAATGAATAAAATTATTGTTCTTCTGTGTTTTGAATAGCACCACATTGCTTGCAAACAAGGTGGTTATCCTCATATATAAAGTTGCGTTCTCCACATTCGCTACATGTTTGTTCGGGTTCAACAGCACCATTAGAAATATATTTCTTAAGTGCTCTTTCAACACCATTAGTCCACGTATTGATACTTTCGTCTTTGAGTTGAAGCGATCCAACCAATTTAATTACGTGTTCAATAGGCATTCTATAGCGCAAAACACCAGATATAAGCTTTGCATAATTCCAGTATTCTGGGTTGAATTTCTCGCTCAATCCTTCTACAGTAGTTTTGTAGCCACGCTTGTTTTCAAACTGAAAATCGTAGCGACTGGGGGCATTTGTAAACGAATGTTTTATGATTTTGCCTTTCAAAACGCTTTTTGGTAGCACTATTCCTTCATCATCATCTTGTAAGCCTGTGAAAATTTCGTAAGGGTATCCGTTTAATAATCCAACGAAAGCCACCCATTTTTCTTTGTTATTTTGAAAACGAACCACATCGCATTCTAATTCTTTGGGGCGATTAGGTATCACTTGTGCCATGAAGATTGTGGGCAAATCGCCACTCAAATCCTTTCCATTTTGTGTGTCTTTACTCTTGTCTTTGTCAAAAAGAACAGTCGTTCCGTTTGCCGAAAGACGCTGAAGAATTTTCTCGTAGCTATTATGTTGCTCTCCGAAATATGCTTTTTTTAGAATGATGTTCAAGCAACTTGGCGAATCATTCCATTGAGTGATGACATCTGCAATGGCAAGTTCTTCTCTCAATTGAGCTCCACTTGCCGATAAGCAAGGTGTTATAGACATAATACTTGCATTGCGCAAGTTGAACAATTCTTGCGTTGTGGCACTGCAGTCGTTGCTCAATTCCAAATCTTTTAAGATGATACATTGACGTTCAATGTTAGTTTCGAGCAGTTTCGAGCAGCCTCTTTCTTGAGCCATTTGCAAGTTATTAACATACAATGATCCTGCAAAAGCTTTTAATATGTTGAGAGTTGTCTCTTTAAGTTCCTCAATATTATTTCCATGATAAAGCGTTCTCACCACCTCATTATAATCTTGAAGATTCAAAGCTACGCCTCTATAAGTTTTTACATTAAGCAGACGTATCTCAAAAAAAGAGCGTTCGTCTTGCGATAAGTTGTCGTTGTCAAGGTGCAATTGTATTTCCTCAATAACGCAATCTATCATATTGTCGAGTAGATGAAGCACTTTTAAGGTCTTTTCTTTCAGTCTATTCGTGTCAATTCCAGCCATTCCATCATCATCTATTGCGATACATTCGCTTATTCTGATCGATGCTTTGATGGTAACGAGTTGGGCAGAAGCGTTGTTATGAGGTTGATATTGTAACTCACCCGATAATACTTTGGTTAGCTCGCTACTTAATATCAAGGCGTTATCTCCATCGAGTAGTTCTTCAAATGCACTTCTTTCGATGCCTTGAGAATAACTCTTCTCAATGTTCATTAAACGCTCTGTAAGTCCTTTTATATGTGAAATATATTGTGCCATAAACGCTTTCTGTTGAACAAATCATTGTTCGTATCTTGTTTTATCATGCAAATCTACTATATTTTTTTTACAATTCATTCTGTTTTAGGCTATTCTTTGTTCGTCTTAGCCATTCTCTAATACTTTAATTTCAATGCTTTTAGTGTTGTTTTGATAATTATCGCTACCTTTGTAGAAGATTAAGACAATGAAAAATGACAAGTTTAAATAATAGAAAAACTATTCGGAAATATCAAAACAAAGAGGTTCCGAGCGATCTTTTGAACTATCTTTTAAGTATTTCAGAATGCACTCAAACAATGGGAAACCTGCAGTTGTATAGCGTAGTGGCAACAACTAATACTGAAAATAAGGCTCGTTTGGCTCCAGCTCACTTCAATCAACCAATGATTACACAAGCTCCTGTAGTGCTAACATTTTGTGCCGATTTCAATAGAACAACGCAATGGGCGCATCATCGCAAAGGAAATCCAGGATATAACAATTTTCTTTCGTTCCTCAATGCTGTGTCCGACACCTTGCTTTATTGTCAAACATTCTGCAATATGGCAGAAACTCAAGGCTTAGGATGTTGCTATTTGGGCACAACGCTTTACAATCCCGAGCCAATTATCGACGTATTAAAACTCCCTGCGTTGGTTATGCCCGTTGCAACCATAACACTTGGCTGGCCCGATGAATGTCCTGAGCTGTCGGATCGATTGCCTTTGAAGAGTATTTTGCACGAAGAAACCTATCAACAATACACTCCTGAGGCGATAGACGAATATTATTGTCCTAAAGAAGACCTCGAAGTGAACAAGAATTTTGTAGAGATCAATAATAAAGAAACACTTGCCCAGGTATTTACCGATGTGAGATACACCAAAGAAGGTAACGAGTTGTTTTCGAAAAACTTATTGAAAGCATTAGTGCGACAAGATTTTTTAAGCGAGGAAGAATTAAAAGAATTATTTTAAATCGATATAAAATAGATGAAAATAGGTATTATTGTTGCGATGGATAAAGAGTTTGCGCAACTTAAAACGTTGTTAACTGATTGCAAAGAAGAGCAACATGGTAACAAAACATTTGTGTTAGGACAACTCGGGCAGCACCAATTAATATTGCAACAATGCGGCATTGGTAAGGTAAATAGCGCAATAGGAACAGTTGAAATGATTCATGCTTACAACCCAGAACTCATTATTTCTACAGGAGTTGCAGGTGGAGCAGATGTCAATTTAAATGTAACCGAAGTGGTTGTGAGCACTGCTTGCTGTTATCATGATGTATATTGTGGTAGCGAATGTGCACCAGGTCAGGTTCTAGGTCAGCCACAACGTTTCGACACTCCAAGCTCTTTACATCAAAAAGCCATAGGAATGAAGTCTGAAACACCAGTGCATCGCGGTCTAATTGTTACAGGCGATTGGTTTGTAGACAGCAAAGAAAAGATGCAAAGTATCTTGAATCAATTCCCCGAAGCAAAGGCAGTGGATATGGAAAGCGCATCAATTGCCCACACATGCCATGCTTATAACATTCCATTTGTGTCGTTCCGAATCATCAGCGACATTCCTTTAAAAGACACAGACGCATCGCAATATTTCGATTTTTGGGAGCGTTTGGCTAATGGATCTTTTGAAGTTACAAAGCAATTCTTATTGAGCTTATAACTTTTTGAGGCTTAATACTTTTCAAAAGGAATTGGTAAAAGAATAGAAAAGCAATGCTTTTAAGTTATAAAAGCATTGCTTTTTCTGTGTAATAACATTGCTTTTGCATCTTAAAAGGAGGCTTATCAGGTAGTGTACTACTCACAGAACAAATAGATTAGATAGATAATGCAATTTATGGGCGGACTTATAGTAAACAACAAGTGGCTTACTTAAGCAACAATTGCGGTCAAGATGTTGAACAATAGCTTAATAGCAGGCTTTCTTATCATTATTTAGCCATTTAGGAGTAATTGATAAATAAAGAAAAAAGAAAGAGGGAAACAATATTTCATGTTTCCCTCTTATATCATATTTGCATAACAAGCAATTATTCTGCTGTTGCTTCTTCAACCTTTTCTGCTGTTGCTTCAGGAGCTGCAGCTTCTTTTGTTGCAGTAGTCTTACGGCTACGACGTGTTTTCTTAGCAGCTTTAGGAGCTTTTGCCATGTTTTCATTGTAGTCAACAAGCTCGATAAATGCCATTTCTGCAGCGTCACCTTGACGTGTACCCAACTTGATTACACGAGTGTAACCACCTGGACGATCAGCAACTTTTGTTGAAATTTCTTTGAAAAGCTCTGTTACTGCATATTTATTTTGCAAGTAACGGAAAACAACACGACGTGAGTTTGTTGTATCTTCCTTTGAACGTGTGATCAAAGGCTCTACATATTTCTTAAGAGCTTTTGCTTTTGCAAGAGTCGTAGTGATTCTTTTGTGCATAATCAACGAGATAGCCATGTTAGCAAGCATAGCACTACGATGAGATGCAGTACGACCCAAATGGTTGAATTTTTTATTGTGTCTCATTATTTGTTTTAATTTTTAAGATGAGAAAAGATGTATATAAATAGCTTGCAATTGCTAATCAACTATGAGAAACAACTGCATGCTATCATAATTTCTTATTCTCTGTCTAATTTATACTTTGAAATATCTGTTCCAAAAGATAGATTCAGACTCTCGAGCAAATCATCAAGCTCAGAAAGCGATTTCTTACCAAAGTTGCGGAACTTAAGAAGATCTGTCTTATTGAACTGTACTAGGTCGCCTAATGTTTCAACATCTGCTGCCTTTAAGCAATTCAACGCACGAACAGAAAGATTCATATCAACCAACTTAGTTTTCAATAATTGGCGCATATGTAATACTTCTTCATCGAACTCGTCATTGCTGTCTTGCTCTGGATTTTCAAGAGTAATCTTTTCATCAGAGAACAACATGAAGTGATAAATAAGTATCTTAGCTGCTTCTTTAAGTGCATCTTTAGGACTTATGGAACCATCCGTTGTAACTTCTAATACAAGTTTATCGTAGTCGGTCTTTTGTTCAACACGATAAGGCTCTACCGAATATTTTACGTTACGGATTGGGGTGTAGATAGAATCGATTGGGAGAACGTTGACATCGGTGCTGTATTGACGATTTTCATCAGCAGGAACATAACCACGTCCCTTGTTAATTGTAATGTCTATCTGCATCGATGCTTTGGCATCTAAATGACAAATCACCAAATCAGGGTTTAACACTTCAAATCCAGTCAGATACTTACCCATATCACCAGCCTTGAACTCTGTTGTGTTCTCGACAGTGATACTAACTTTCTCATTCTCGAATTCATCTACTACTTGCTTGAATCTTACTTGTTTTAAATTCAAGATAATGTTGGTAACATCTTCCTTTACACCAGGAACTGAAGAAAATTCGTGCTCAACACCACCAATTTTGATTGTGTTAATTGCGAAACCTTCAAGTGATGAAAGAAGGATGCGGCGCAAAGCGTTACCAATAGTAACACCAAAGCCAGGCTCTAAAGGACGGAACTCGAACTTTCCGAACTTGTCGTTTGCCTCCAGCATTACAACTTTATCAGGTTTTTGAAATGCTAATATCGCCATTAATTTAATGATTTATTTAGAGTACAACTCAACGATTAATTGTTCCTTAATGTTCTCTGGAATATCTGCTCTCTCAGGAGTATGCAAGAATTTACCGCTCTTTGTAGCGTTATCCCATTCAATCCAAGGATATTTGCTGTGGTTAAAACCTGCTAGAGCTGTTTCAATAACTTCTAGAGATTTAGCCTTTTCACGAACACCAATAACTTGACCTGGTTTTACTGAGTATGAAGGAATGTTTACAACACTACCATCTACGATGATATGTTTGTGTCCAACTAGCTGACGAGCAGCTGCACGTGTAGGTGCAAGACCCATACGGAACACAACGTTATCAAGACGAGACTCTAGAAGTTGTAGCAAAACTTCACCGGTAATACCTGAAGCCTTAGCTGCTTTCTCGAACAAGTTACGGAACTGACGTTCTAGAACGCCGTAAGTATATTTAGCCTTTTGCTTCTCTGCCAACATGACACCGTACTCAGACATCTTCTTACGACGGTTGTTGCCATGCTGTCCAGGAGGGAAGTTTCTCTTGGACAAAACTTTGTCTGCACCGAAAATGGGTTCACCAAAACGGCGTGCAATCTTAGATTTCGGACCTATATATCTAGCCATAATTAATTATAATGTGCTTTTAAATAATTTCTTTTTATATAAACCTTAGAATAAGGATTATACTTTTCTTCTCTTTGGAGGACGGCAACCATTGTGTGGTAATGGTGTAACGTCGATAATTTCTGTAACTTCAATTCCAGAACCATGCACTGCACGGATTGCAGACTCACGTCCGTTACCTGGACCTTTAACGTAAGCTTTAACCTTTCTTAGACCAAGATCAAAAGCTACTTTAGCACAATCTTCACCAGCCATTTGAGCTGCGTATGGTGTATTCTTCTTAGAACCACGGAAGCCCATTTTACCAGCAGAAGACCAAGAGATAACTTGTCCTTCTCCGTTAGCTAAAGATACGATAATATTATTGAATGAACTATGAACATGAAGTTGACCAACTGCGTCAACTCTCACATTTCTTTTCTTAGATGTTGCTGCTTTCTTTGCCATAATTACTTTTAGTTTAAAAGTGGAAAGTATTAATAGGGTTGCTCAAAAAAAATATAGAGCTACTTATATTAACTTTTCAACTATTTTTACTTAGTAGCTTTCTTCTTATTAGCAACAGTCTTCTTCTTACCCTTACGAGTACGAGCATTATTCTTCGTACTTTGACCACGAACAGGAAGACCATTACGGTGACGAATACCACGATAACAACCAATATCCATCAAACGCTTGATGTTCATTTGGATCTCTGAACGGAGATCACCTTCTACTTTGAATTCAGCGCCGATAATTTCACGGATTTTAGCTGCTTGATCGTCAGTCCATTCACTAACCTTCAAGTCGCGGCTCACGCCGGCTTTATCCAATATCTTTGCTGAACTACTTCGACCAATGCCATAAACATAAGTCAATGCGATTTCGCCACGCTTATTTTGGGGCAAATCTACTCCAACAATTCTTATTGCCATTTGTAATTTTAATAATTAAAACTGATTAAACCTTAACTTTTTACTAGTTGATTTTTTAATTTTAAATCTAATCGATCGCAAAGATACGATTTTTTATTAAAACTTCCAACTAAAATTAACCCTGACGTGTTTTAAACTTAGGATTTTTCTTGTTAATTACGAATAAACGACCCTTACGACGTACGATTTTGCAGTCTGCTGAGCGTTTTTTTAACGATGCTCTTGTCTTCATATTTCTATTTTATTTATATCGGAAAACGATACGTCCCTTTGTCAAATCATAAGGACTCATTTCTACTTTAACTTTATCTCCTGGTAAAATCTTGATGTAGTGCATACGCATTTTACCTGAGATGTGAGCTGTAATAGGACATCCATTTTCTAATTCTACACGAAACATTGCATTAGATAATGCTTCAACAATTGTTCCGTCTTGTTCTATCGCAGATTGTTTTGCCATATTTTATGATTTTCTCTTTCTATCTTTTCTATTTCGTCAAATGAGGATAAAACCTCTGTTTGCCCTTTGCGAATTGCAATAGTATGTTCAAAATGTGCTGACGGCTGACCATCAAGAGTTATAACTTCCCATTTATCTGGTAGCAATCCTATCTTTGCATTCCCCAAAGTAAGCATAGGTTCTATAGCAAGTGTTAGATTACTTTTTAACAAAGGTCCTTCTCCTTTATTACCATAATTAGTAATTTGTGGACCTTCATGCAATTCTTTTCCTAGTCCATGTCCTGTTAACTCTCGAACAATTCCTAATCCTTTTCTCTCTGAAAACTTTTGAATTGCATTTCCAATATCTTGAAGATGTCCTCCCGCTACTGCTGAGTTTATTGCTCTTTTCAAAGCTTCTTTAGTATTTTCAACTAAATACTGCATTCTAGGATGAACATCTCCGACTTGAAATGTATAGCAGCTATCACCACAATAGCCATCGAGTAAAAGAGCACAATCAACAGAAATAATATCGCCATTCTGTATGATTTCGTTCTTATTTGGTATTCCATGTGCTACAACTGCATTTCGAGAAGTACAGATTGTTGCGGGAAAAGGTTTTCCAAATGGATTCGGGAAATCTTTTAATATTGGAATACCTCCATGATCTCGGATGAAAGTTTCTGCTAAAGTATCTAATTGAAGCGTGCTAATCCCTGGACGAATTATCTTCGCTATTTCAGCAAGTGTTTTGCTTACTAGCTGGCTAGCACGCTTCACTAGCAATATCTCATCTTCGGTTTTTAGAAATATCTCCATTATAGAGATGTTTTCTAATATGCTGCAAGTCCTGCGTTACGAGTATGACCTGAATTTAATAGGCCATCATAATGACGCATCATAAGGTGACTTTCTATTTGTTGTAGAGTATCCATTACAACACCTACAAGAATTAGAAGAGAAGTACCTCCAAAGAATTGTGAGAACGCATTCTGCACATTTACCAATGATGCTAATGCAGGCATAACAGCAATGAAAGCTATAAAGAGTGAACCTGGCAAGGTTATTCGAGACATAATCTCCTCAATGTAATCTGCAGTATCTTTACCGGGTTTGATTCCTGGAATGAAACCATTATTACGTTTCATATCTTCTGACATCTGTGTTGGGTTCAATGTTATTGCTGTATAGAAATACGTAAAGGCAATAATCAAGAGAACATAAATACAATTGTACAATAAGCTGTGGTTATCCATCAACGAATGTACGATGCTTGAAGAGTTATCTGATTGAAATCTAACCAACATTAAAGGTATAAACATTAAAGCTTGCGCAAAAATAATAGGCATTACATTTGCTGCAAATAACTTCAATGGGATGTATTGTCTAGCACCACCATATTGTTTATTTCCAACAACACGTTTAGCATATTGTACAGGTACCTTACGTGTTCCTTGTGTTAGTAGAATTGCAGCACATACTACTCCGTAAAGGATAAGTAACTCTACAATAAACATAACAAGACCACCACCTGTGATTGCTTGGAAACGTGAACCAACTTCTTGTGCGAAAGCTTGGGGAAGACGAGCTATAATACCAATCATAATAATAATTGAAACTCCGTTTCCTATACCTTTATCAGTAATTCTTTCTCCTAACCACAAGATAAACATACTACCAGCAGCAAGAATGATTGTTGCTGGTATCATAAATACCTCCCAAGAAATACCAGAAGCCAAAGCTTGGCTTGCCTGGTATTTAAGGTTGATAAGGTAAGACGGTGCTTGGAATAAAAGAATTCCAACTGTAAGCAAACGTGTATACCAATTTATCTTTTTGTGTCCGCTTTCGCCTTCACGCTGCATCTTTTGGAAATAAGGAACAGCTATGGCTAAGAGTTGCATTACAATAGAAGCTGAGATGTAAGGCATTATACCCAATGCAAAAATAGATGCATTAGAAAATGCTCCACCAGAGAACATGTCTAATAGTGACATTAAGCCACCAGCTGTCTGTGATTGAAGTTTCTCTAATTGGCTTGGATTGATTCCTGGGAGAACAACAAACGAGCCAAAGCGATAAATCGCAGTAAATAGAAGGGTGATAAGAATCCTTTGTCTAAGGTCTTCTACCTTCCAACAGTTCTTTAGTGTCTCAATAAACTTTTTCATTTCTTAGATTATAGTTGTGTTACCACCTACTGCTTTGATAGCTTCTTCTGCAGTTTTAGAAAAAGCATGAGCTTCTACTTCTAATTTTGCTTTTAATTCTCCATTACCTAGAACCTTAACAAGCTTCTTTCCATTTGTTAGACCTGCGTCAACTAGTTCAGCTAAGCCTACCTTTGTTAGATTCTTGTTTTCTGCTAGCTCTTGAAGAACAGAAAGGTTTACTGCAAAATATTCTTTGTGATTAATGTTCTTAAATCCACCTTTAGGAATACGACGTTGCAATGGCATCTGACCACCCTCGAAACCAATTTTTCTTTTGTAACCAGAACGAGCCTTTGCACCTTTGTGTCCACGTGTAGAAGTACCACCCAAGCCAGATCCTGGTCCACGACCAAGACGACGACGTGAATGAGTTGACCCTGCAGCAGGTTTCAATGTATTTAATTTCATAATTAATCTAATTTAAATTTATTATTCAACTACACTTACAAGATGATGTACTTTACGAAGCATTCCGCGCATAGAAGGAGTATCTTCGATCTCTACAACTTGAGAGATCTTACGAAGCCCTAATGCAACAAGTGTAGCTTTTTGGTCTTTTGGATAACCAATTCCACTCTTTATTTGTTTGATTTTAATTGTTGCCATATATTTACTCCTTATCCGTTAAATACTTTTTCCATACTAATTCCACGAACACCTGCAATAGTGTAAGCATCACGAACATTGCTTAATGCTTCAATTGTAGCTTTTACAAGGTTGTGAGGATTTGAAGAACCCTTTGATTTTGCAAGGATATCCTTTACTCCTACGCTATCAAGAACAGCACGCATCGCACCACCTGCAACTAGTCCTGTACCGGCAGCAGCTGGACGTAAGAATACCTTAGCACCACTATAACGTGCCTCAACTTCATGAGGAATAGTTCCTTTTAATACAGGAACCTTTACCAAGTTCTTCTTTGCAGCTTCTACTCCTTTAGCAATAGCAGCAGTTACTTCACCAGCTTTACCTAGTCCGTAACCAATAACTCCATTTCCATCACCTACTACAACAATTGCTGCAAATGTAAATGTTCTACCACCTTTTGTAACTTTTGTTACACGATTGATTGCAACCAAGCGGTCTTTTAACTCTACGTCGCTATTTATTTTTACTTTATTCATTGCCATAATCGTTTAGAAATTAAGACCGCCATTACGTGCAGCATCTGCTAGTTCTTTGATACGTCCATGGTATAAATAACCATTACGGTCAAATACAACAGAAGTGATACCTGCAGCTTGAGCATTCTTTGCTACTAATTCACCAACTTTTTGTGCTTGCTCTTTCTTTGGCATAGCTTCCATACCAAGAGAAGAGGCAGATGCCAAAGTCTTTCCTGTTAAGTCATTCACAACTTGAGCATAGATTTGCTTGTTAGAACGAAATACGCTTAGACGTGGACGCTCTGCTGTTCCGTTTACATTCTTACGAATACGGAATTTTATTTTAATTCGTCTTTCAACTTTCTTTGTTGTCATAAATCCTATAATTTTAATTATTTAGCCGCAGCTGTTTTACCAGACTTTCTGCGAATAACTTCACCTTGGAATAAAACACCCTTACCTTTATAAGGTTCTGGTTTACGGAAAGAACGAATTTTAGCACAAACAAGTCCTAGTAATTGTTTATCACAAGATTCTAAGATGATCAATGGGTTTTGATTTCTCTCAGATTTTGTTTCTACCTTAATCTCACTAGGTAACTGAATAAATATAGGGTGGGTATAACCTAAAGAAAATTCGATCAAATTTCCTTGGTTTGACACACGATATCCAACACCAACAAGTTCCAATACTTTCTTATATCCTTCGCTTACACCAACAACCATATTGTTTACTAGTGAACGATATAGACCATGGAAAGCTTGTTTTTGTTTATAGTTTACTGCGCTTTCTTCGTTGATATCCAAGACAACTTGAGCATCTTCTACCTTTACATTAATAGAAGAATCAACTTTCTGTGAAAGTTCTCCTTTAGGACCTTTTACAGAAACAACTCCGTTATTAAGAGCTACTGTAACTCCAGCAGGAATGTTAATTGGCAATTTTCCTATTCTTGACATATTCACCTCCAATTAATATACATAACAAAGAACTTCACCACCGATCTTAAGATCTGCAGCTTCTTTGTTTGTCATCACACCTTTAGATGTAGATATAATTGCTATACCTAATCCATTTATTACTCTCGGCATGTTCTTATAACCGGTATACTTACGAAGTCCCGGAGTTGAAACACGTTTCAAGCTAGTAATTGCACTCGCTTTGGTTGTAGGGTCGTACTTTAATGCAACCTTTATTAAACCTTGTGGTCCATCTTCTACGAACTTATAGTTCAAGATGTAACCTTTTTCAAAAAGAATCTTTGTGATTTCTTTTTTCAAATTAGACGCAGGAACTTCGACAACACGATGATGTGCCATGATTGCGTTTCTGAGTCTTGTCAGATAATCTGCTATTGGATCTGTCATATAAATAATTTTTAATTAATCGGGACCTTCCCGACAATATTAAATACTAAGTTTCGCTTATTACCAACTTGCTTTCTTTACTCCAGGAATTAGACCTGCTGAAGCCATTTCACGGAATTGGATACGTGATATTCCGAATTGACGGATATAGCCCTTAGGACGTCCTGTGATTTTACAACGATTGTGTAAACGAATTGGATTTGCATTCTTTGGTAATGATTGCAACTTACGTGCTGCTTCATAAGCTTCAGCAATATCAGTTGCAGTTGCAATTACTTTTTTTAGAGCAGCTCTCTTTTCAGCATAACGTGCAACTAATTTTGCGCGCTTAACTTCACGAGCTTTCATTGATTCTTTTGCCATATCACTTAATCGTTTTTAGCGTTTTTAAATGGAAGGCCAAAAGCTTTCAATAGTGCAAAGCCTTCTTCATCTGTTGTTGCAGAAGTAACAAATGTTATATTCATACCTTGAATGCGATCAATAGAATCGATATTAATTTCAGGGAAAATAATCTGTTCTGTGATACCCAAAGTATAATTACCTTTACCATCAAATCTTGTTTCGATACCTTTGAAGTCACGGATACGTGGAAGAGCAACACGTACAAGCTTCTCTAGGAACTCATACATACGTTCACGACGTAGGGTTACCATGACACCGATAGGCATCTTTTTACGCAATTTGAAGTTTGCAATGTCTTTCTTTGAGAAAGTTGCAACAGCCTTTTGACCTGTAATGGCTGTCATCTCATTAATTGCAACATCAACAATTTTCTTATCTTGAGTAGCATCACCCAAGCCTTGATTGATCACAATCTTTTTCAAAACTGGAATTTGCATTGCTGAAGAATAATTAAATTGCTTTTGCAATGCGGGAGCAATGCTTTCTTTATAGATTTTCTTTAATTGTGCTGTATCCATTATTTGATAACCTCCCCTGATTTTTTAGAAACACGTACTTTTGTTCCATCTTCGTTTTTCTTGATACCTACACGAGTAGCTTTACCTGTTTTAGGATCAACCAAACTTAAATTTGAAATATGGATTGGTGATTCTTGTTTTACAATTCCTCCTTGAGGATTTTTTGCAGAAGGCTTAGTGCTTTTAGAGACGATACGTATACCTTCAACAAGTGCACGATTCTCATCTACAAAGACTTTTAGCACTTTGCCAGTCTTGCCCTTATCTTCACCAGATAGGACAATAACTGTATCGTTTTTCTTAATATGTAATTTACTCATTACTGTATTATTTTATTTTGTTAAAGAACTTCAGGTGCTAAAGAAACAACTTTCATATTCACAGCACGTAACTCACGAGCTACAGGACCGAAAATACGGCTACCACGAAGTTCACCAGCATTATTAAGTAATACACAAGCATTATCGTCGAAACGAATATAAGAACCATCAGCACGACGGATTTCTTTCTTTGTTCTAACGATTAAAGCCTTTGATACCGCACCTTTTTTAACATCACTTGATGGGATAACGTTTTTGACAGCTACGACAATAACGTCTCCAACACTAGCATAACGGCGACGAGTTCCGCCTAAGACACGAATACAAAGTGCCTCGCGAGCTCCGCTATTATCACATACTGTAAGTCTTGATTCTGCCTGTATCATAATTACTTAGCTTTTTCTGTTATTTGAACTAGTCTCCATCTCTTTGTTTTACTCAAAGGACGGGTTTCCATAATGAGGACTGTATCACCTACATTTGCCTCATTCTTTTCATCATGCACATGGTATTTCTTTGTTTTTTGAACAAACTTACCATATATAGGGTGCTTTTCTTTGAACTTAGAAGCGATTACAATGGTCTTTTCCATTTTATCACTTACTACTACACCCTGTCTTACTTTTCTTAAATTTCTTGTTTCCATCTGAACTATTCGTTATTTATTAAGTTCTCTTTGATGAAGTTCTGTTTTCATACGTGCAATATCACGACGAGTAGCCTTAATCTGTGATGGATTAGCAAGTGGAGAAACAGCATGATTTAGTTTCAATTGATGCAATTGAGCTTCTGTTGATTCTATTTTCTCTACCAACACATTGTTGTCGAGTTCTCTTACTTCTTTAATCTTCATAGTTTAAGCGTTTTTATCGAAATCACGTCTAACAATAAACTTTGTCTTTACAGGTAACTTTTGAGCTGCTAAGCGAAGTGCTTCCTTAGCAATATCAAAACTAACACCTTCTACTTCAAAGAGGATACGTCCTGGAGTTACAGGTGCTACCCATCCTGCGGGATCACCTTTACCTTTACCCATACGTACGTCTGCAGGCTTACGTGTTATCGGTTTATCTGGGAATATTCTAATCCAGACTTGTCCCTCACGCTGCATATAACGATTCACTGCTACACGAGCGGCCTCTATTTGTCGGCTATCAATCCATTTAGCTTCAAGTGTCTTGATTCCAAATGAGCCAAAAGCCAACTGTGTTCCTCGATGTGCGTTTCCTTTATTTCCACGTCCATCTTGAGGTCTTCTATATTTTACTCTTTTAGGCTGTAACATGTTTAAAATTACTTTTAACGATTATTGTTTCTCTTACGATTACCGCCACGACGATCTGAACGACCATTCGCACGAGAACCATTTTGTTTGTCTTGAGTAAAGTTTGGAGTCAAATCACGTTCTCCATAAACTTCTCCACGACAAATCCATACTTTAATTCCTAGAAGTCCAACTTTTGTTAGAGCTTCTGCTTGGCAATAATCTATATCAGCACGGAAAGTATGCAAAGGAGTACGACCTTCCTTGTACATTTCTTTTCTTGCCATTTCTGCTCCATTCAAACGTCCAGAGATCTGAACTTTAATACCTTCTGCACCAGCACGCATAGTACTTTGGATTGCCATCTTAATTGCACGACGATAAGAAATCTTACCTTCTACTTGTCTTGCGATATTGTTAGCTACAATATTTGCATCAAGTTCTGGCTTCTTTACTTCGAAGATATTAATTTGAATATCTTTTTTGTAGAGTTTCTTTAACTCTTCCTTCAATTTATCAACATCCTGTCCGCCTTTACCTATAACGATACCTGGGCGAGCTGTACAAATTGTGATGGTAACAAGTTTCAATGTTCTTTCGATAACAATCTTTGAAACGCTAGCTTTAGCCAAACGTTCGTTTAGATAGTTACGAATTTTTTGATCTTCAACTAGGTTTTCACCAAAGTTCTTACCACCAAACCAATTCGAATCCCAACCACGAATAATACCTAGTCGGTTACTTATCGGATTTACTTTCTGTCCCATTCTACCTAATTATATTTCGTTATTAGTTTTGGTATCAACAAACAAAGTAACGTGATTACTACGTTTACGTATACGATAACCACGTCCTTGTGGAGCAGGTCTCATACGCTTCATTGTTACGCCTTCGTCTACAAACACTTTTGAGATATACAATTCTCCGTCTTCAGCCTTACGGTCATTTTTCACCTCCCAGTTTGCAATAGCTGAGCGCAGTAGTTTCTCAACATCTGCAGCGGCTTGTTTCTTAGAGAATCTCAAAACTCCCAAAGCTCTATTAACCTCCATACCACGAACCATGTCTACAACATAGCGCATTTTACGTGGAGAAGAAGGAACGCCTTTGAGCTTCGCAAAGTACAAACTTTTTAGGGCTTCTTTTCTTTTCTCAGCCGCTATATGTTTTCTTTTTCCCATTATTATTCCTAAATTTAAAATGGTTTTAAACCTGATTACTTGCGATTACCAGAGTGACCACCAAAGCGACGAGTTGGAGAAAATTCTCCAAGCTTATGGCCAACCATGTTTTCGGTAATGTAAACAGGGATAAATTTGTTTCCGTTATGAACTGCAACTGTATGTCCCACAAAGTCTGGAGAGATAACAGATGCTCTAGCCCAAGTTTTTACTACATTTTTCTTACCACTCTCGTTCATTGCAAGAATTTTCTTCTCGAGTGATACGTTAATGTAAGGACCTTTTTTTAATGAACGACTCATAAATTTACTAGTTTACGTAATTACTTTTTAGCTCTTTCAATAATATACTTATTTGAAAGTTTCTTAGGTGCACGAGTCTTAAGACCCTTAGCATATAATCCCTTGCGTGAACGTGGGTGACCTCCACTTTGGCGTCCTTCACCACCACCCATTGGGTGATCAACAGGGTTCATAACTACACCACGGTTGTGTGGGCGTCTTCCCAACCAGCGAGAACGACCAGCTTTTCCTGATTGTTCCAAAGCGTGATCAGAGTTACCTACGCTACCAATAGTAGCCTTGCACACTGAAAGAATCTTACGAGTTTCACCTGAAGGAAGTTTGATAACACAATAGCCACCTTCACGAGAAGTTAACTGAGCAAAATTACCAGCCGAACGAACGAGTAAAGCACCTTGACCTGGACGCAATTCAATGTTATGAATTACAGTACCAACAGGAATATTTGCTAAAGGAAGTGTATTTCCGATTTCAGGAGCAGCATCAGCACCTGACATCAAAGTTGTTCCCACTTGCAAACCATTAGGAGCAATAATGTAACGTTTTTCACCATCAGCGTAGTACAACAAAGCGATACGAGCCGAACGGTTTGGATCGTACTCGATTGTTTTCACTACAGCTGGAACACCATCTTTCTCACGTTTGAAGTCGATTAAACGGAACTTTCTCTTATGACCACCTCCAATATAACGGACTGTCATCTTACCGGTGTTATTTCTACCACCAGTTGCACGTTTACCGTAAACGAGAGACTTCTCTGGCACGGATGCAGTAATATCCTCGAACGTGCCAATAATCTTGTGTCTTTGTCCCGGAGTTACCGGTTTAAATTTACGTACTGCCATTTTCTATTTTAAATATTGCTATAAAAATCAATTGTTTCGCCTTCTTTTAAAGTCACAACAGCTTTCTTAAATGCGTTACGTTGTCCACGAATAAGACCAGCCTTTGTATAGCGACTTGAGCGCTTACCTGCATAACGTGCAGTATTCACGTCTATCACAGTAACATTGTAGAGACCCTCAACCTCTTTTTTAATTTGGAGTTTATTAGCCTCAGGACGAACAATAAAACCATAACGATTTTCTTGTTTCTCTGTTATTTTGGTCATCTTTTCAGTAACCAAAGGTTTTATAATAAATGCCATATATCAATAATCTCCTATTATTATTTTGTTAAGAGTCCATCTACTACTTCAAGCGACTTTTCTGTAAATACAAGAACATCTGCATTCAAAACCTTATAAGCATTGAGTGTAGATGCAAGCATAACTTCAGAACGCTGTAAGTTACGAGCAGACAAATATACATTTTTATTCACTTCTGGCAAAAGAAGAAGTACTTTCTTAGAATCTATTTTAAGATTCTTAACCACATTTACGAATTCTTTTGTTTTAGGTGCTTCTAAATTAAAGTCTTCAAGAATCATGATTGCACTCTCTTGAGCCTTATAAGAAAGAGCAGATTTACGAGCTAAAGTCTTTACTTTCTTATTTAGTTTAAATCTATAATCACGTGGTTTAGGACCGAAAACACGACCACCACCAACGAGTAGAGGAGAATTAATATCACCACGACGTGCACCACCGCCACCTTTTTGGCGACCTAGCTTACGAGTTGAACCACTAATCTCACTTCTTTCTTTAGACTTAGCAGTACCCTGACGTTGGTTAGCCAAATACTGTTTTACATCTAGATAAAGAACGTGATCGTTAGGTGTGATACCAAAGATAGATTCGTTTAACGTAACCTTTCTTCCAGTTTCCTGACCATTGATATTTAATACGCTAACTTCCATTATTTCTCAATTAAAAGGGTTGAACCATTACATCCAGCAACTGATCCCTTTACTAAGAGAATATTGTGTTCTGGAATTACCTTTAATACTTTAAGGTTTTGAGTTGTAACTCTATCACCTCCCATTTGGCCTGCCATACGCATTCCTTTAAATACCTTTGCAGGGTAAGAACAAGCACCGATAGAACCTGGCTTACGAGCACGGTCATCTTGTCCGTGAGTACTTTGTCCTACACCACCAAATCCGTGACGTTTGATTACACCTTGAAAACCTTTTCCTTTAGATGTACCTACGACATCAACGAAGTTTGCATCGTTAAATAACTCAACAGTGATTGTATCACCTAGGTTATACTCTTCGTCAAATTTGAACTCGGCCAAGTGCTTTTTAGGTGTTGTGCCTGCTTTCTTAAATGTTCCCATCATAGGTTTGTTTGTGTTGCTTTCTTTAGCTTCACCGAAACCTAATTGAACAGCTTTGTAACCATCTTTTTCGATTGTTTTTACTTGGGTTACAACACAAGGACCTGCTTCGATAACAGTGCATGGTATATTTTTACCATCAGCACTGAAAACGGATGTCATTCCGATTTTTCTTCCAATTAATCCTGGCATTTCAATTTAATTTAAATGTTTAAAATCTTACTATACCTTAATTTCTACTTCTACACCGCTTGGCAATTCTAACTTCATCAAAGCGTCTACAGTCTTTGCTGTTGAGCTATAGATGTCAATAAGACGTTTATAGTCTGATAACTGGAATTGCTCACGTGACTTCTTGTTAACGAAAGTACTACGGTTCACAGTAAAAATACGTTTGTGAGTTGGCAAAGGGATTGGACCGCTAACGATTGCACCTGTTGCCTTAACTGCCTTAACAATTTTCTCAGCAGACTTATCAACCAACTTGTGGTCGTAAGATTTTAGCTTAATTCTAATTTTTTGACTCATTACTTTTTATTTATTAATTATTATATGAAAAGAAGGAGGACAGATTAAGAGTCATTAGCTAATCTGCTAACCTCCTTCTTCTTTATTTAATCTTAAACTAGATCTGTTCTTCCGTTAACCTCTTCAAGAACCGCCTTAGCGATTGAAGATGACAATGGAGAGTGGTGATCATACTCCATAGAGCTTGTTGCACGACCTGAAGTAATAGTACGAAGTGCAGTTACATAACCGAACATTTCTGAAAGTGGAACCATTGCCTTAACGATACGAGCACCGCTACGACCTTCTTCCATACCTTCTACTTGGCCACGACGTTTGTTCAAGTCACCAATTACGTCACCCATGTTTTCTTCTGGAGTAACAACTTCAACACGCATGATAGGCTCCATCAATACTGGTTTAGCCTTTGGATATGCGCTCTTGAATGCATTACGTGCAGCAAGCTCGAATGATAATTGGTCAGAGTCAACTGGGTGGAATGAACCATCAGTTAGAGTAACCTTCAAGCCTGTTACAGGATAGCCACCAAGTACACCAGCCTTCAAGCAATCTTGGAAACCTTTTTGTACTGAAGGAATGAATTCCTTAGGCACGTTACCACCCTTAACTTCGTTGATAAATTGCAAGTCTCCCTCTTTGTAGTCTTCATCTTTAGGACCAACTGTAACGATAATATCAGCAAACTTACCACGTCCACCACTTTGTTTCTTGTAAACTTCACGAAGTGTAACAGGTTCTGTGATTGCTTCTTTATAGTTAACTTGAGGTTTACCTTGGTTACATTCAACCTTAAATTCTCTCTTCAAACGATCGATAATGATATCAAGGTGAAGCTCACCCATACCAGAAATAATTGTTTGACCGCTTTGTTCGTCTGTACGAACTGTGAAAGTTGGGTCTTCTTCTGCCAATTTAGCCAAACCATTATCAAGTTTCGCAACGTCAGCTTGACTCTTTGGTTCTACTGCAATAGAGATCACAGTATCAGGGAAGCTCATTGACTCAAGTACGATAGGCTTTGTTTCATCACAAAGAGTATCACCTGTACGGATATCTTTGAAACCTACACCTGCACCAATATCTCCAGCATCGATTGATTCCATTGGAATTTCTTTATTAGAGTTCATTTGGAACAAACGGCTGATACGTTCTTTTTTACCTGAACGTGGATTGTAAACATAGCTACCTGCTGTTACCTTACCTGAGTAAACACGGAAGAACACCAAACGACCCATGAATGGGTCTGTTGCGATCTTAAATGCAAGAGCTGATGTTGGAGCTTCTTCAGAAGGTTGACGTCCTTCTTCTTCCTCTGTATCTGGATTTGTACCAATAATCTCACCTGTATCAATTGGAGATGGCAAGAAAGCACAAACATAATCTAATAGAGGTTGAACACCCTTATTTTTATATGAAGAGCCCAATACCATAGGAGTAATCTCCATTGCGATTGTACCCTTACGAATTGCAGCGATAATCTCTTCTTCTGCGATTTCTGCTCCTTCAAGATATTTTTCCATAAGAGCATCATCAAAGCTTGCTGCACTTTCAATCAATTTTTCTCTCCATTCATTAGCTTCATCAACAAGGTCAGCTGGAATTTCTTCCAAATCATAATCTGCACCCATTGTTTCATCATGCCAAAGAATAGCCTTCATTTTAATGAGGTCAACCACACCTTTGAAGTTCTCTTCTGCTCCAATAGGAATTTGAATTGGACAAGGATTTGCACCTAAGATATCCTTCATTTGTTGCACAGTTTCAAAGAAGTCTGCACCAGAACGGTCCATCTTATTTACATAACCCAAACGAGGAACATTATATTTATCAGCTTGACGCCATACTGTTTCAGACTGAGGTTGAACACCATCAGCTGCAGAGTATGTAGCAACTGCTCCGTCAAGTACACGCAATGAACGTTCCACCTCAGCTGTAAAGTCAACGTGTCCTGGAGTGTCAATCAAGTTGATCTTAAAGTTTTGGTTATTCCAAGTCCAGTTACAAGTTGTAGCAGCAGATGTAATAGTAATACCACGTTCTTGTTCTTGTGCCATCCAGTCCATAGTAGCTGCACCATCGTGCACCTCACCAATCTTGTGAGTTTTACCTGTATAGAAAAGGATACGTTCAGAAGTTGTTGTCTTACCGGCATCAATGTGAGCCATAATACCGATATTACGTGTCAATTTTAAGTCGCGATTTGCCATTTTCTTTTACCTTAATTATATAGATTAGAATCTGAAATGAGCAAATGCACGGTTAGCTTCTGCCATACGATGCATATCCTCTTTACGTTTGTAAGCACCACCTTGATTATTATATGCATCAGCAATTTCTGCAGCCAACTTATCAGCCATAGACTTGCCACCACGTTTACGTGCAAATAAAATCATATTTTTCATTGAGATACTCTCTTTACGTTCTGGACGTATTTCTGTTGGAACTTGGAAAGTAGCACCACCGATACGGCGACTTTTCACTTCCACTTGAGGAGTAATATTATCAAGAGCTTGCTTCCAGATTTCCAAAGAAGACTTTTCTTCCTTAGCCATCTTTTCCTCTACGATATTAAGAGCATTATAGAAAATCTCATAAGATGTAGTCTTCTTACCATCATACATCAAATGATTTACGAATTTTGAGACCTTTTGGTCATTGTAAACGGGATCTGGAAGGATCACACGTTTCTTTGGTTTTGCTTTTCTCATTTTGTCTAAAATAAAAATTCTGCATGGGGCTGTTATTGTTCTTCAACGCTCGCACTCGAGCATTTACTCAACCTGTTTTAACAATTCACCAGCAAAACGATAATAAAAATTTTGTATTCTTTTGAGATTTAGAGCCAAGAGTTTAAGAATAATCTTTACAATCATATTTTCAAACCCGACTTTCATCTCTCGTCCGTCAATTACTTAGAATTACTTCTTTGCAGCTTTAGGACGTTTTGCTCCATACTTAGAACGACGTTGTGTACGGTTTGCTACTCCTGCGGTATCAAGAGTACCACGAACGATGTGATAACGAACACCAGGAAGGTCTTTTACACGACCACCACGAACAAGAACGATACTGTGCTCTTGCAAGTTGTGTCCTTCTCCTGGAATGTAAGAGTTCACTTCTTTTTGATTAGTCAAACGAACACGGGCAACTTTACGCATTGCCGAATTAGGCTTTTTAGGTGTTGTTGTATAAACACGAACACACACACCACGACGCTGTGGACATGAGTCCAACGCTGGTGACTTGCTCTTGTCAACAAGAACCTTTCTGCCTTTTCTTACCAATTGTTGAATTGTAGGCATAATTGTACTTTTATTAAATTATATTTATTTATTATTTTTGTTCTACGTACACAATGACCCCATTCGGTCATTTGGTTTGCAAAGGTACAATGTTTTCTTCGTTTTCAAACACATTAGTATATACAAACCGCCTAAAGATAACATTATTTAATATTTGAAAGTGTTTTTTATCTAAGACTTTATTATAACAAAAGTCTTTGAAAATATTTCTTTGGGATTACATTTTCCGCCCAAAAGATGTTTTTACCTACTTTTTTTCCGTAGAAAATCATTCAAAAAAAGATCAAAATATTATTGTTTTAAAATGCCTACTATACTTGTTTCTCAACAAAAGGCTCTAAGTTTTCTCAGTTAGATCATATAAAAAGAAGAGCAAAGGACAGAAACAAGCACTATTTCTTTCCTTTGTTCTTCGTTAGAGTTATTAAGCTTCGTTCTTTGCTATTCCAAAAGGAGCTACAGTTTTGGATTCTTCCTCTACACTAGGCATACCTATTGCGCCAAATTCTTGCTCATAACGTTGAATATTCTCATTAAGAGCTAACAACAAACGTTTAGCGTTTTCAGGTGCAAGAATCAAACGGCTATTTACTAAAGCCTTTGGAATTCCTGGCAATACGCTTGCAAAGTCTAATACGAATTCAGATCCAGAATGACCAATAAGGACAAGATTTGCATATTTACCTTGTGCAACTTCAGGACTCAACTCTATTCCTAATTCTGGTTGTTGTGTGTTATTTTCTTCCATTTTTATTTATTGTTTAGTTAGAATTCAAATTCTTTTACGAGCTATATTTCTTAATGTCTCTATCACAAAGATAATTATTTTTTTGATTTAAGCCAAATAAATAAGTGATAAAGCAACGCTAAAAATAAAAAGAGACCAATTCCCTCGGCCTCTTTTTACTTTTAAGTAATCATGCTATCACAACCTTTTCAACTCACAATCAACTCATTATATAACTGCAAGAGGCAAAAGGGCGTTTTTCGTTTCACACCTTATTATATTATATAAAGGCAAACCAATAACAGCATTACGATTGCTTCATCTTATTGTTTTTTACCTTCTCGCTTATCTTTTAATACCTTAATCGTATTCAACAATTCCTTATAGTGAAGCGCATTCACACCCTTAATTGTAGCATCAGAAGCGTTTCTCTTAACATAGTCTTCTACCTTATCAAGATGCTCCACTACATATAGCATCATATCTGTATTATGCGCTTTGAGAGAAACAGCCCCTTTCTCGTTTGAGGTAGATGTGATCAAAGAAGCCAAATGATCTACATACGAACGCTGAAGAGCTCTTCTATAGATATTCTTCCGTTCAACTGAGTTATTAAGAGGTTTCCAAACCGCTTTAAATAGATCGTCTAAATAAGTTGCAGGATTATAGTTTTTCTCACTACTTACATAAGCGTTATAGATATTTGTCAATATTGAAGGTGCCATAATTGTGGTTAGAACTTGATCTTGACGACTGATAATATCTTTCGAAGCATCAAGTCCCACTTTACTTACAATATCCTCTGGATACAACCAAAGAGGTGCATCAAACACTTGTCGAGAGATATAGTCAACTGCTTCTTGCTGACGTGCCGCAGGAGTAGCCTGGAATGGAACCATACCAGGCATGTTGTTAATATACTTGGTACCAATATTATTTATCACATGACCTAAATATCTCTTGAATTGTCCTAACGTTGCTTTATACACTTCAACAAGATCTGAATAATCATCGTTCTCTTGTTTGGTCCATTGTGGTAAGCCTACAATCACACGTTTAAGATTCTTTACGCCATAATCACTTGCCTTCATGTTGTTATCACTCAAGTCTTCCATCTGACTTCTTGGGTCTTCATTGCGACCTTCTCCACCAAACCACAACCTACGATTATTGGTTAACACCTTTGTAGTCTCTTTCTTTAGAGCATCTCTTTCTTCATATTCATTTTTAAACTCTGGTCTATAGCTATATCCCCACTTAATAGCCCATAGGTCATAGTCGTTTATTCGTGGGAAAAGTCCTTTTCTACCGATGTTATCTTCGGGTTGAGCTACATAGTTAAAGCGAGCATAATCCATAATAGAAAGGGTGTGACCATGTTTCTCTACCCATTCTTTATTACGTAAATTCTCCACTGGTGTAGCGAAACTTGCACCCATATTATGGCGTAAACCTAGCGTGTGTCCTACCTCATGAGACGATACAAAGCGAATAAGTTCGCCCATTAATTTATCGTCAAACTTCATTGTTTGCGCTCCTTTATCGTTTGGTCCACACTGAATCATATACCATTCTTTCAACAGCTTCATCACATTGTGATACCAACAAATATGCGTTTCGATGATTTCTCCGCTTCGTGGGTCTACAATACGAGGTCCATAAGCATTCTCAATCTCTGCAGGTAGATAGCGCAACACGTTATATCGAGCATCTTCCAAACTCATTCTAGAATCGTTAGGCCATTCTTTTGCAACAATTGCATTCTTAAAACCTGCCGCCTCAAAAGCCTTGTTCCAGTCGTTTACACCAGCAATAAGATATGGAACCCATTTCTTTGGTGTTCCTGGGTCGATGTAATACACAATCTGTTTGATTGGTTCCACCAACTGACCTTTCATATATGCCTTTAAGTTTTTAGGCTCTAAGCGGAAGCGAGAGATAAAGCTTTCGTTCTCTGTCTTTTGTTCTTTGTCTGAGAATAGCGTAAATCTATTTACAAAATAACCTACTCTATCGTCCCAAATACGTTTTCTCATTGGTGTTTCGGGTAGGATAACAATAGATGTATTCAAACCTAATGTAGCAGAACCACTAGAAGAAGCATTCATCATGCGATTGCTTGAACTATATGTTCTGGTACTCTTTAGTTCGATATTCATCGGGAAAGCTCTCACTGTATCCACAAAACTACAATCATCAAGCATTGCACCCAACTTTGCTTTCGTCTTCAAATCTGAAGGAAGACCTGTAAAGTTGTTATCTTTAGAGATAAAGTTGGTTACATCAACAAGCATAGAATCTCTTTTCTTTTCGCTCTTTATAATTTTAAAAGAAGCAATAATAGGATCTACTGTTGATGTCTTTAATGAAACCGAAATAGCATCTTTTGGGTCTGCAATCTGTGTTTCTACATACGAGCGAACAAGAATTTGATCATTGCGACGTTCAAAATACACAGTATTGTGATTCACTTCTTCACCTCCAAACGCTCCAAAGCGTTGTGGAACAGAGGTAAATCGAGTTACCATAAGAAAATAACGACCTAACAAATTGTTTGGAATATCAAAATACCACTTATTATCTATCTTTCTAACTCCAAACATTCCTTCTTGATAAGAGCCACCCTTTTTAATCAATTCTTCATAAGCTCCAGGCTTTTTATCATTTTTTTCTTTGTCTTTACTCTTTGCGTCCTTGTCGTTTTTAGGCTTTTCAACCTTTGCTGAATCGATCTTTACGCTTTGCCAAAGATTTACAGTCGTCACCTTTGGAGCTGCACAAACAAAAGTTGTTTGCACCATTAAGCACGCCAAAATTGCGTTAATTTTCTTCATTGTGTTATGTTTTTTATTGGATATTATATCTTTTCCAAGCTTATTGCCTCAAAATTGTAATGCAAAAAGATTGTCTTTAAGTGCATTTACATGCTACAAATATACTATAAAATAATGAATTAGAACACCTTTTGTAGGTTTACATTCTTACCCTTTATGTAATTCAGACATAATAACATTCCTTTTACTCATCAAAAGCATCACTTTTGCAGTGCAATAGCTATGCTTTTACACAACAACACCATTGCTTTTGTTTTATCCTTCAATTTGTTTTTCTCTCTACAACAAAAGAAGTGCGACACAAACTGTCACCAGCTATGCCGCATTCATCATTTTGTTATCTCAATAACCTATTGAAACTATATTATAAGAAAGAGTGTCTATAGATCGTCTTGCTTGGAAGAGTCTGCTAATTTTCCATTTATCAGATCAATATAGGTAAGCCTAACGCAACTGTCTGAAGCACCATCGGCATTAAATATCTCAAGAACTATCATTCCTTCAGTAGATCCCCAAATTGAATAATATTCACATTTCCCCTCTTTTAAGGCTGAGATTTTTAAATGATCAGAACCTACATAAGTTCCTTCTTTAAAAGATTCAGAATATTTAAATGGGTCTCCATATTTTGAAGTCAGCATCCTTTTAAATTCAGTATAATCGTCTTCCAACCACTCCCACGTATCTTTTGAAGGCAAACAAACTACAACTTTATACACAATGTTACGTGAAGGGATCCTCATTACACATACGCCAGAACCGCTTTTCCCCGCAAATGTTCCCTTAAGAAGAACATCATTTTCCCACGCATGTTCACGTTTTAACCCCTTTGCCACAAGCTTTTGGGTGAAACTTTCTAGGGTTCCGTTAATGGGAATGCCCATAAATTTAAGATGTTCGTTGGTGTTTTGAGCCATAGCACCTATAAAAGAGAAAACCAATAAAAGGGCTATAAGTATTCTTTTCATCATAGTTTTTGTTTGTTTAGCGTTAGTTTAAATGATATTTGCAAATATAATAACATTTTAATAATACTACAAACTTAGACTATATTTTTTCATTCTCACCCACCCGTTATGTAAATCTGACACAATAGGATTCCTTTTACACTCTAAAAGCATCACTTTTGCAGTGCAATAGCTATGCTTTTACACAGCAACAACATTGCTTTTGTTTTATCCTTCAATTTGTTTTTCTCTCTACAACAAAAGAAGTGCGACACAAACTATCATCAGTTATGTCGCACTTACATTTATTTCATCACCAGCAATAAGCCACTAAGGCATATTACTTAAAGAAAATTTACCTTTACTTATATCATATTGAATTAATAAATAACCCCAATCGATACCCCAATATTATTGCGATTCAACTTGTTTGTACCTGCTTCATAATTGCCATAAGCCTTTACAAAACACGAAGTGTTATTGCCTTTAACCACTAAGGGAAAGTGATAAGTAACCGAACCCGATAGCGTTAAGCCCTTAGAATTATAGTAGTCCATATCCTTTTGCAACACCTCTTGATCATACTTCACTACATTATTAATAGGAAATAATATCTATAAATAACTACTTAGGAAAGTGTTTTTATCTAAAATATCTACTTATTATAAGCTAATATGTAATATCCAAGCAAGTATTTCGAAGAGAATAAAGGCGCAAAAGACCAGCTTTTTATTCAGCATTTCTTTCACTATGCGATACACTTGCTCTAATTTTTGGGTGCGAAAAATAAGGTCATAAACCCTCAATGCAACATAAGTGACAATCGAAGGCAATAATATAATAATGTTTATGTTGTACTTCAACGCCTCAACCACATTGAAAGCGAAAAGGCTTTTAAATGCTCTTGTGGTGCCACAAGATGGACATGGCAGTCCTATCAACCTCTTAAAAGGACATATTTCGATATGTACATTCCATAAAAGGTTGACCAATAACCACGCAACTCCAGCACAAAAGAAGATGGATATGATGCGAAGATCTCGTTTATCGCTATTCATCTACAATCTAAACTACAAAGAAAGCGAACCCACTAGCCTCGACCTTAACAGTCTAAAGCACAGTTAGTGTTCGCCTCTTTCATTTCTTTTGATTGGTTATAGCTTAGAGAGCAACTAACAATTTCTCTAAGTTCTTTTGACGAGTAGCACCCATAATCAAGAAAAGATCAATGATTGCCCATATCGAAAAGCCTCCACATGTAATCAATTTCAATACTCCTAAAGTGGTATCACCAATATAGAAACGATCAATTCCCAATCCCCCTCCAATTAAAGAGATAATTAATGCCATCAAAGGATCTTTGAATTGAAGCATCGATAAGGTAGATACTTGGTTAGAATCCATATTCTCAAAGATTTGTCTTACTTGCGCCATGCTCTCTTCTGGGAAGTATTTTCCATAAGTAGCGAGCAATAAATTAACGTCTTTTTCCATGTTTGTTATATATAAAAAAATAAATATTTCGTTCTTTTTCGTACCCTTTGCGCTATAATTCGTTTTTATTCTACTTTAAACAGAATAGAAATATTTGACTTGAGGTTTATTTATAGACGCACCAGCAATGTATTTCGTTGCAAAAGATGTGCATTTTAGTTAGAAAAATATATTTAACTATATTCCTAAGTTATATTATTTATTATTAATACAAAGGTAAAAAATATCTCAAAATATACAACATTCCATAATATATATTTTTATTTACAGCCATCTATTTACATATATTATATTTAAAGAGTTCATTTTCTCATTGGTTACATATAGCTTTCTCCATTAGAAAGAGCAAAGAAAATGGGTTTTATTTGCGTAAATTAGATAAAAAATGTACTTTTGCCCCCCATAAAAAAATAAGAAGTTAAAAAGATTGTATATTATAAATAGGTATAATTCTGCAAAGATTAAAATAGTATAGATCTTGTATTACTGCAGAATAATGCTAAAAAACACACCATCTTTTATAATTTAATAAATGAACTAAAGTGACATTATGATGAAATACAAAATGCTTGTGCTCGATTTAGATGGCACTCTCACTAATAATTATAAGGAAATAACCCCAAAAACCAAAGAAGCTTTGATGCAAGCCCAAGCTAAAGGCGTTAGAATTGTTTTGGCTTCAGGACGTCCAACATACGGAATTACCCCTATTGCAAATGAACTTATGCTTACCAACTACGGAGGATTTATTCTTGCTTTCAATGGAGGTAAGATTATTGATTATAGCACCCGTGAAACTATCTTCGAGCAAACGATAGACAAACCCGAAGTAGAAGCCTTATATAATGCGGCAAATAATGCGGATTTAGCTATCCTTACCTACCAAGATTATGGTATTGTTACAACTCAAGAGAATAACAATTATGTTGAACACGAGGCATTTATCAATAAGTTACCCGTTACACAATGCGATAATTTCATTGAAGATTTGCAATATCCTATCAACAAATGTCTCATCGTTGGCGACCCAACACCATTGCATGAGTTAGAACTTCAATTGTCAAAAGATTTGTTTGGACAAGTTGAAGTGTATCGCTCTGCAAGCTTTTTCCTTGAGTGTGTGCCCCCAGGAGTAGATAAAGCGAAATCGCTTGAACGTCTTCTTTCAATGATAAACATCGACAAAAATGATGTAATTGCGGTGGGTGACGGATTCAATGACTTATCTATGATTGAGTATGCAGGACTCGGAATTGCGATGGATAATGCTCCACAAGAGGTTAAAAGTCGTGCAAATTTCGTTACATCATCGAATGAAGAGGACGGAGTTGCAAGGGTTATCGAGAAGTTTATACTTGAATTAGACGCTGAATAATCAATTCATTTCATTCTAAAAAGAAAGAGACTGCGCTGTAATGGTGCAGTCTTTTTTATTTCTCTCCACTCTTCTTACTTGCATTGCACATCGAGTTTCATTTCCAAAAGCAATGCTTTTAGTGAGTAAAAGCATTGACATTGGTAGCTAAAAGCATTGAGTTTACAAGGCTACAACATAGCTTTTACCTTGCGAGGGCGCAACCTCTTCTTTCACAACGCATTGCGTTCACATCACAACAGCACATCACCTCGCTTCCTTTCTCCTTTTCTTTCGTTTACAAATAGGCTGTTGAGCCTCATCTCTTACAACGTTTTTCGCCTAAAACTTGCTTATTCTCTCTTCCTATTGAATAGCCATTCTTTATCAGTTAGATTCGTTTTAGATGAAGAAAGGAAATGGGTTAAAAACGTTTTTCTTGTCTTTTTCTGCTGGATTTATTACATTTTTTTATTAAATTTGTCGTCGATTTGCAGACTGCAAGTTAAGGGGTGCCCGACATTTCGAGCTGAGATTATACCCTAAAACCTGATCTGGATAATGCCAGCGGAGGAAAAAGGATACCAAGAAACGCCCCTTTTGTTTATTTATATACATTCAAAAGGAAATGAAAAAACCACAAAGTCTAGTATTTTTGCTAGCATGTTGCCCTGCACTTTATGCTGCAACACCAAAAGAAACCAAGTTAGACACACTAAAGACCTACCAACTTCAAAGTGTACAAGTGACGTCTACACGTGCCAGTAGAACTACCCCTATGGCATTTCAAAACATCAACAAGCAACAACTTAAAGCCATTAACTACGGACAAGACATTCCTTTCTTGCTCTCATTAACCCCTTCTGTCATCACAACTAGCGATGCAGGAAATGGTATTGGCTACACTTCTTTACGTGTAAGAGGTACAGACCCAAGTAGAATTAACATCACTTCGAATGGTATTCCCATAAATGATGCGGAGAGTTCACAAGTGTATTGGGTGAATATGAGCGACTTTGCATCGAGTGTTTCATCAATGCAAATACAACGAGGTGTAGGAACTTCTACCAATGGTAGCAGTGCTTTTGGTGCTACTGTCAATATGGAAACCGAACAAATTGGTATGAATCCTTTCTTATCGGTGGATCTTTCTGCTGGCTCTTACGCTTCTCATAAAGAAACTTTGCGCTTTGGAACAGGACTACTTGGAGGTCATTGGGGCATTCAAGGACGTCTTTCTAATCTCGGTTCTGATGGTTATAGAGATCGTGCTTCTGCCAAGTTGAATTCTTATTTCGTTCAAGCTGGATACTTTGCAGATAACACTATCGTTAAATTTATTACCTTTAACGGAACTGAACGCACTTATCATGCATGGGACTATACCTCTAAATACATTCAAAGTTTGTATGGAAGAACTTATAATCCCAGTGGTGAAATGGAGAAAGATGCTAACGGAAACGCTCAATTTTATCGTGATCAAACCGACAATTATCACCAACAACACTACCAATTGTTTTGGAATCAATTCTTAAACAAATATTGGACTTTGAACGTTGCCTTGCATTATACTAACGGAAAGGGCTACTATGAGCAATATAAAATGGACACAAAGCTATCAAAGTACGGATTAGACGCTAACAAGACCAAAGCAAAAAGCTCGTTAGTACGTCAAAAATGGCTCTCAAACGACTTCTTCGGAACTATTGCTTCACTTCAGTTTAACAACAAAAAGAATGTTGAAGCTACCATTGGAGGTGGCTGGAATAAATACGATGGCGACCACTATGGATATGTTACATGGGTTGCTAAACCTGTAGATCCATTCTTCCCCTATCATCGTTATTATGACAATAACACTAAGAAGACCGACTTTAATGTTTACTCTAAATTGAATTACACTTTCACTGAAGGGCTTAATGGATTCGTAGACCTACAATATCGCCACGTAGGAATAAAGATGAACGGTCCTTCTGACGTGATTAATGCAAAAACAGGAGCACTTGTTTACGACCTAAAGAATAACTTTAGCTTCTTTAATCCTAAGTTCGGAGTGAACTATCAGATTAATCCTAACCACCGATTCTATGCAAGTTATGCTATATCTCATCGTGAACCTGTGCGCGACAACTACGAGAACAATCTCAAGGCACAACTCAGTTTGCCTACAGCAGAACGCTTAAACGACCTTGAAGTGGGCTATCAATTAAGATTAAAGAAGTTCAATGCTGGTGTAAACTTCTACCACATGAATTACAAAGATCAATTTGTTTTAACTGGAGAGGTAAACAACTTGGGTGAAGCTATTACAAGAAACTTCGCAAAGAGCTATCGTATGGGTGTTGAATTGGAAATGAACTACAAGCCAACATCATGGTTTGAATGGAGCGCAAACGCTACTTTCTCGAAGAATAGAGTGAGCAATGTGAGCGTAACCGACGACAAAGGTGCAACTCAAGTCATTGAAGGTGAATCGCCATTATCATTCTCTCCAAGCGCAATGTTTAACAACATCTTCACCTTTAACTATAAAGGTTTCAAAGCAATGTTAATCAATCGCTATGTAGGTGAGCAATACTTAACCAACACTGGTATAAGAAATATGGTATCAAAAGATAAGGATAGCAACCCTGTTCTTTCTACAATGATGTTAAAGAGCTATTGTGTTACCGACCTAGACCTATCTTATAACTTCTCGTTAAAGCGTTTAGGCGTGAAAGATGCAACCTTTGGTGTGAGCTTCTACAACCTATTTAGCGCAAAATATGACAACAATGGTTGGGCAGGACCAGAATACACAAAGGTGAATAACAAACTAACTGCAGTGAACACACAAGGTCCTTACGATACAGATGCAGCAGGATTTGCTCCTTCTGCGCCCTTTAATTTCATGGCACACCTATCTTTAAACTTCTAAGATAAAATATGATTACAAGCTATATAGTCCAACATTGGTTAGATATTTTCACCACAATACTCGGTTTAGTCTATATTTATTTAGAGTATAGAGCAAGTATTGCGCTCTGGTTTGTGGGTATAATAATGCCTGCTATGGACGTTTATCTATATTATTCGCATGGACTTTATGGCGATGCAGGAATGGCTGTGTACTACACTTTCGCTGGTATTTATGGCTACATGATGTGGAAATGGGACAACAAGGCAAAGGGTTCGCAACATGGTGCGAGTGCCATTACACACATGCCTCAACGCCTTTATCTTCCCGTTACACTCATAATGTTTACCACATGGGCTGTTACATACTATATTTTAGTTACCTTTACCGATAGTAGTGTACCTGCATTAGATGCTTTTACCAACGCTGCTAGCTTTATAGGGCTATGGGCTTTGGCTAGAAAATACATCGAACAATGGTTATTTTGGATTATTGTAGACATTATTTGCACCATACTTTATGTTTATAAAGGCATACCTTTCAAAGCTGGTTTATATGGACTTTATGTCGTTATTGCCATCTTAGGCTGGTTTAAATGGAAGCAAATGATGCTCAAACAAAAAAACATCACCCTACAAGAATGATAAAGAAACTAAATGAAAGTACGCTTTTCGATGCTGTAATTGTGGCTAATGGCTTGTTCCCCACATCGCAATTGGCATGGCATTTCTTAAAAAATAGTCCCTATATATGCTGTTGTGATGGTGCAGGAGCAACCCTCATTGAACACGGATTGGTGCCTCATGCCATTGTAGGCGACTGCGATTCGTTGCCACAAGCATTAAAAGAGCAGTATCAAGACATTCTACATGTTGTTGAAGAGCAAGAAAACAACGATTTAACCAAAGCTACTTTGCATTGCAAAAGCTTAGGTTTTAAACGCATTTTGTATGTTGGAGCAACGGGGAAAAGAGAGGATCACACACTGGGCAACATTTCTTTAATAATACGTTATTTTAAAGAATTCAACCTTGAACCTGTGTATTTAAGCGACTATGGCTACTTTGTTCCTGCCCAAAATACCTGTTCTTTTGAAACAAAGGCAGGCAAGGCTGTGAGCATCTTCAATTTCTCTTGCACCCAATTGCAATCTGAAGGACTGAAATGGAGTCTCTATCCCACCTCCGAATGGTGGCAAGGTACACTCAACAAAGCCACAAACAACATGATAACTATTCGTTCAAATGGATATTATATGCTCTATTTTGAGATATAAAACAAACGAATAAGCTATCCAACAAACAATAAATTGAGAAGCAGAAGACCTCCTTTGGTTTTCTGCTTTCTTGTTTTTATATTACTTTTTACACTCTTTCTTATCTTCATTATTACAAAAAAAAGACTTTGCTACAGATAAAAAGTGGCACTTTTAACACATATATTGTATTCAAATTGCATAAAAACATCTATTTTTGTAAATATAACTCATCGTAAATATGAACACAAAACACATTATAAGCTCTTGCTTTTTATCGGTGATATTGTGTGCTTCTTGTAGCTCAGGATATCACCTTTCGAATATCACTCGTGAAAGAATACTTATCGATAACAGATATGATGCAAGTCCAGATACCGACGCCAACAAGTTCATGGAACCCTTTAAACACCGTGTAGACAGCATTATGGCACCCGTTGTAGGTACTACTTCGATGCCATTAGCAAACTATCGACCAGAGAGTCCGCTATCTAATTTGCTCTCAGACATTCTTGTTTGGGGTGCAAAACCCTATCAACAGCAAGTGGATTTCGCTGTTTATAACATCGGAGGCATAAGAGCTGCATTTGCAAAAGGCGACATTACGGTGGGTGATGTGGTGGACGTTGCTCCATTTGAGAATAAGATTTGTTTCTTAAATCTTAGCGGAGAGAAGGTGATGGAGCTGTTTAAGCAAATCGCTTCTACTGGTGGTGAGGGCGTAAGTAGCGCAGTTCACCTCGAGATAACAAAGCAAGGCGAATTGAAAAAGGCTCTTATCAGCAACCAACCAATAGATTCTAACAAGCAATATCGCATCGCAACACTCGACTATTTGGCTCAAGGTAACGACAAGTTAGAGGCATTTAAGAGCAGAACAAACGTGCTTTCGCCTCAAGACTATCATAGTAATGTGCGATTTATTATTATGGATTACTTCAGAGAGGTTGCCAAACAAGGCAACAAAGTGGGTGCAAAGGTGGAAGGACGAATCACTATTTTACCCTAATTATTCATTCATTTACTTCAAAAAAGACAATGAAAAAACTTATTATAGCACTCAGTTTAGCAGCTACATTCGTTGTATCAAAAAGTGAAGCCCAAACCAAAAGCATTGCAAAATCGACCGAAAAGGGAACAAAAGAGTTGGTTATTTTACACACTAACGATACCCATAGCTGCATATATCCATTGAATCCACAACTTGCAGACACGTTAAAAGCTGGTAGAGGAGGCTTTCTTCGTCGCATAGCTATGTTGAAGGAGGAACGCAAAAAAAATCCCGATCTATTGCTGTTCGATAGCGGTGATTTTTCGCAAGGGTCGCCCTACTACACTCTTTTCAAAGGAGATGTGGAAGTAGGACTAATGAATAAGATGCATTATGATGCCGTAACAATTGGTAATCACGAGTTCGATTTCGGCTTAAAAAATATGGAACGACTCTTTAAAAAGGCGAAATTCCCCATCGTTTGTGCTAATTACGACTTCACAGGAACGCCTCTTGCAAAGATTGTTAAGCCTTATATCATTTTGAAACGTAAGGGAATTAAGATTGGAGTATTTGGTCTTTCTCCTCAATTAGATGGTTTGGTGGACGCTAAGAACTATGAAACGGTGCGTTATATCAATCCTATCACTGCTACCAACGAGGTGGTTTCGACTCTTAAAAACAAAGAGAAATGCGACCTTATTATATGTATCTCGCATTTAGGTTGGACTGAAAAGACGATGAATGAACAACTTCTTATCCCTCAAACTCGGTATGTAGACTTGGTGTTGGGCGGTCACTCACACACTTTCTTTGAAACCCTTAGAACCCATAAAGACCTCGACAACAACATTGTTTATAACGACCAAAACGGAAAAAGCGGTATCTTCATCGGCAAGATGACTATCCAAATGGCGAAGAACAAACGCTAATGTTTTTCAATCTCTCCGCCCTTTATATTAAGGAGCTTTGAGATCGCCAATTAAAAGCAATGCTATTCACTACAATAACAATGTAATTTAGATAATAGAAGAATATAAGTCAAAGCAAAGAACAGTGCTATATAATATTATAGCACTGTTCTTTGTTTATAAATAAATCTTTCTATCCCCAAATAAAACATAGAATAAGATTAGACCAAACCCTTACTAATGATTGAATGCAATACGATAAATAAACTCTAGACTCATTATATTACCACAAAAGAAGTGCCTAAGGAGGCTATTGGATAATAGAGAAGGATTTGTTCTACAAAGATCGAAATAAAGTGATAGAGGTTTTCTTTCGTAAAACCACAAAGTTAAGAGAACAGATAACAAAACAAGATTATTACAGCTAATAAACTTTCTTTATCAAAAGATCTATATATAAAAAAAAGAGGAAATAACCCTAAGTATATTTCCTCTTCTTATGATTGATAAAAGAACGTTATTGCTCGTTCTCTGCTACTTGATTTTCAGCGTAATCAAGTACATTTCTTTTATTTGCTTGTAATCTATCGTAAACTTCTTTCGAACCAACGATGATCTTATCCCACTTGCGAAGACCTGTACCTGCAGGTATTAGGTGACCGCAAATTACGTTTTCTTTCATTCCTTCTAAGTAATCTACCTTACCACGAATTGCAGCTTCGTTAAGTACCTTAGTTGTTTCTTGGAACGAAGCAGAGCTCATGAAGCTCTTAGTTTGCAATGCAGCACGGGTGATACCTTGTAGGATCTGAGTTGATGTTGCAGCAACTGCATCACGAACTTGAACCAAACGAAGGTCACGACGTTTGAGATTAGAGTTCTCATCACGCAAACGACGAACAGAAATGATTTGTCCTGGACGTAGAGTTTCAGAGTCTCCAGCGTCAACAACAACTTTCTTACCCCAGATACGATCGTTTTCTGCAGCGAAATCAAGTTTATCTACCATTTCTTGTTCAAGGAATGTAGTGTCACCTGGATCGTTGATTTGAACCTTACGCATCATCTGACGAACGATGATTTCGAAGTGCTTATCGTTAATCTTCACACCTTGTAGGCGGTAAACGTCTTGTACTTCATTTACGATATACTCTTGAACGGCAGTAGGACCCTTAATTGCGAGGATGTCACCAGGAGTGATAACACCGTCTGAAAGTGGTGTTCCTGCACGCACAGCATCGTGTTCTTGAACCAAGATTTGCTTAGACAAGCTTACTAAGTACTTGCGTTGTTCGCCTGTTTTAGATGTTACAATGATTTCACGATTACCACGTTTTACCTTACCCATGGTTACCTCTCCGTCGATTTCAGATACAACTGCGGGGTTAGATGGGTTACGAGCTTCGAACAACTCGGTTACACGTGGAAGACCACCAGTGATGTCACCAGCTCCACCAAGAGCACGTGGAATCTTCACAAGACGTTGACCAGTCTTAATCATTGCGCCATCTTCGATAACAACGTGTCCACCTACAGGGAAGTTATATGTTCCTATTACGTGTCCCTTAGCATCAAGGATATCACAGGTAGGAATCATTGTCTTATCTTTTGAGTCGGTAATAATCTTTTCTGTCAAACCAGTTGTTTCGTCGGTTTCAGCGTGATAGGTCTTTCCTTCTACAACATCGTTGAAGCGAATCTTACCTGCATATTCCGAAACGATTACGGCGTTGAATGGGTCCCACTTTGCAACTAGGTCGCCCTTGCTCACTTTATCACCATGTTTAAAGTAGAGTGAAGAACCATAAGGCACGTTCATTGTAGAAAGAACGATATTTGTATTTACGTCAACGAAACGTACTTCAGCAAGACGGCTTACTACCATTTGGCAGTCAACTTCTTTGTCTCCATCTGTTTCTACATAAGGAACAGTACGCAATTCGTCGAACTCTAGGCGTGAATCGTTCTTAGCAACGATTGAAGCATTAGCTGCTGCGTTACCAGCCACACCACCGGCGTGGAAGGTACGAAGTGTTAACTGTGTACCAGGCTCACCAATAGCTTGCGCTGCAATGACACCAACAGCTTCTCCCTTTTGAACCATTCGGCTTGTAGCAAGGTTACGTCCGTAACATTTCATACATACTCCGTGCTTGCTTTCGCAAGTTAGTACTGAACGTATTTCAACACTTTCGATTGGAGATGCTTCAATGATTTGAGCTTTATCTTCAGTGATTTCGTCACCAGCAGCAACGATGAGAGCACCTGTTGTTGGGTGAATGATATCATGAACAGACACACGTCCGAGGATTCTTTCATAAAGAGTAGAGATCACTTCGTCGCCATTCTTTAGAGCGGTACATACCAATCCACGTAGCGTTCCACAATCTTCTTCGTTGATAATCACGTCGTGTGATACGTCAACCAAACGTCTTGTTAAGTAACCAGCATCGGCAGTTTTCATCGCAGTATCCGCCAAACCTTTACGAGCTCCGTGAGATGAGATAAAGTACTCAAGCACACTCATACCCTCTTTAAAGTTAGAAAGAATTGGGTTCTCGATAATTTGTTGTCCTTCTGCACCTGCCTTTTGAGGCTTAGCCATCAAACCACGCATACCAGAAAGCTGCTTAATCTGATCTTTAGAACCACGGGCTCCAGAGTCAAGCATCATATAAACAGCGTTAAAGCCTTGGTCTGCTTCGGTCATCTCTTTCATCAAGATGCTTGCAAGTTGGTTGTTTACGTGAGTCCAAGTATCAATTACCTGATTATAACGCTCGGTATCGGTAATGAAACCCATGTTATAGTTCTCGGTAATTTGACGTACTTCTTCGTGACCTTTCTCAACAATAGCTTCTTTTTCAACTGGAATGATGATATCATCAAGGTTAAATGAAAGTCCTGCAACATAAGCCATGCGGTAACCTAGGTTCTTAATTCCGTCTAGGAACTCGCTTGCACGTGCCATACCTACAGCCTTAATAACATCAGAGATGATATCACGTAGGGTTTTCTTAGAAATAATATTGTTGAAGTAACCTACTTCTTCAGGAATAATGCCATTAACAATTACACGTCCAACAGAGGTCTCTACCATGCGTTTTTGTAAGCGGCCATCAACTAGGTCGTTAACAATTACCTTGATAGGAGCATGCAAATCACACTTACCTTCGTTGTGAGCGATGATTGCTTCTTCTGGTCCATAGAATGTTAAACCTTGTCCCTTAGCACCTGGACGGATCTTTGTGATATAGTAAAGACCAAGTACCATGTCCTGAGAAGGAACGGTGATAGGTGCTCCGTTGGCTGGGTTTAGAATGTTATGGCTTTGAAGCATCAGCACTTGTGTTTCAAGAATTGCTTCATTACTCAATGGAAGGTGAACCGCCATTTGGTCTCCATCGAAGTCAGCATTGAACGCTGTACATGCCAATGGGTGCAACTGAATTGCTTTACCTTCGATAAGTTTTGGCTGGAATGCTTGTATACCAAGACGGTGAAGCGTTGGAGCACGGTTAAGAAGAACAGGATGTCCCTTCATAACGTTCTCGAGAATATCCCAGATAACTGGTTCTCTGCGGTCTACAATCTTCTTCGCACTCTTAACGGTCTTAACGATTCCACGCTCGATCAACTTACGAATAATAAATGGTTTGTATAGCTCGGCTGCCATAAGTTTTGGTAAACCGCACTCTCCCATTTGTAGTTCTGGACCGACAACAATTACAGAACGTGCAGAATAGTCAACACGCTTACCTAAAAGATTTTGACGGAAACGTCCTTGTTTTCCTTTTAGTGAGTCTGATAAAGACTTCAATGGTCGGTTGCTTTCGCTACGAACTGCTGAGCTCTTGCGTGAGTTATCGAATAAGCTATCAACTGCTTCTTGCAACATACGCTTTTCGTTACGAAGAATAACTTCTGGAGCTTTGATCTCCATAAGTCTCTTCAAACGATTATTACGTATAATAACACGGCGATAAAGGTCATTCAAATCTGATGTTGCAAAGCGTCCACCATCTAGTGGAACCAATGGGCGAAGCTCTGGTGGAATGATTGGAATAATCTTTAGAATCATCCATTCAGGGCGATTAATGTTTACACTGCTACGAAATGCTTCAACTACTTGAAGACGTTTTAGCGCATCTGCCTTACGTTGTTGACTTGAGTCGTTATTTGCACGATCACGTAATTCATAAGAAAGTGAATCGAGATCAAGACGAGCAAGAAGATCATGAATTGCTTCTGCACCCATCTTTGCAATAAACTTATTAGGATCGTTATCGTCAAGAAGAGCGTTATTAGGATCGATTTGTGTATCAATGATGTTCAAATATTCATCTTCTGTCAACAAGTCCATCTTGTGTGAACCGTTCACTTCCTCTCCTTCGCTATTTGTTCTACCAGCAAAAACACCTGGTTGAATAACAACATAACGCTCGTAATAAATTACAGCATCGAGTTTCTTTGTTGGCATTCCCAACAAATAACCCATTTTATTAGGTAACGAACGGAAATACCAGATGTGAGCAACAGGCACAACTAGGTCGATGTGTCCTGAACGTTCACGACGCACTTTCTTTTCGGTTACCTCGACACCGCATCGGTCGCACACTATACCTTTGTAACGAATACGTTTATATTTACCGCAAGCACACTCGTAATCTTTTGTAGGACCGAAGATGCGTTCGCAGAATAAACCATCACGTTCTGGTTTATATGTACGATAGTTAATGGTCTCAGGCTTTGTAACCTCACCAAACGAATTTTCCAAAATCTCTTCAGGAGAAGCAAGACTAATGGTAATCTTCGTGAAATTATTTTTTATTTTTGTATCTTTCTTAAAAGCCATGTTTACTTATAATTAGGGTTCTTATAATGAATAAGAATTAATCCAACTTGATACTTAAGCCTAAGCCTCGAAGCTCGTGCAATAACACATTGAGTGATTCTGGGATACCTGGTGTTGGCATTGGATCACCTTTAACAATTGCTTCATAAGCTTTACTACGTCCAACGGTGTCGTCTGACTTAACAGTTAGAATCTCTTGTAACACGTGACTTGCACCAAATGCTTCAAGAGCCCAAACTTCCATCTCTCCAAAACGTTGTCCACCAAATTGTGCTTTACCACCAAGTGGCTGTTGTGTGATGAGAGAGTATGGACCAATGCTACGTGCATGCATCTTGTCTTCCACCATGTGTCCGAGTTTCAAGAAGTATGTTACACCTACTGTTGCAGGCTGGTCGAATTGTTCTCCTGTTTCTCCATCGTAAAGATGTGTTGAACATAGGTGAGGCAATCCTGCCTTTTCGGTCCATTCTGAAAGGTCATCAAGCTTAGCACCATCGAAGATTGGAGTTGCAAACTTAACACCTAGCTTTTTACCTGCTGCACCTAAAATCGCTTCGAAGATCTGTCCAAGGTTCATACGAGAAGGCACACCAAGTGGGTTAAGTACCAAGTCTACAGGACGACCGTCCTCTAGGAATGGCATATCTTCCATTCTAACAACCTTAGATACGATACCCTTGTTACCATGACGACCTGCAAGTTTATCACCTACACCAATCTTACGCTTCTTAGCAATATAAACTTTTGCCATTTGAAGGATTCCTGATGGAAGTTCATCTCCAATAGAAATAGCGAACTTGCGACGTTTTAATTCTGCGTCTAAGAGTTTGTATTTGTGGATATAGTTCATTATCAATTGCTTGATAAGACCATTTGTGTGCTCGTCACTTGTCCAACCTCCTGCTTGAATACCATCATATTCAAGGTTCTTAAGGATTGTTGTTGTGAACTTGCTACCCTTAGTTACGATTTCAGCTCCTGTGTAATCTTTTACTCCTTCAGATACTTTATCTTCTGTAAGAACAAGAAGTTTATCTACAAGAATATCTTTTAAGTCGTTATTCTTTGCTTCGTATTCTTCTTCAAGACTAGCTAGAAGAACTTTATCTTGTTTCTTGGTCTCACGAGTCTTAATAGCTCTTGAGAAGAGTTTCTTATCGATAACAACACCACTTAGTGATGGGTTAGCTTTCAAAGAAGAGTCTTTAACATCACCTGCTTTATCTCCGAAGATAGCGCGAAGAAGCTTTTCTTCTGGTGAAGGATCGCTTTCTCCCTTTGGAGAGATCTTTCCAATAAGGATATCGCCTGGTTCGATGCGAGCACCTACACGAACAATACCATTATCGTCGAGATCTTTTGTTGCTTCTTCACTCACGTTTGGAATATCGCTTGTGAATTCTTCAACACCACGTTTTGTTTCTCTCACGTCTAATGAATACTCATCTACGTGAACAGATGTAAGAATATCGTCACGAACAATACGCTCACTTAGTACAATAGCGTCCTCATAGTTATAACCCTTCCAAGGCATATATGCAACGAGAAGGTTACGTCCTAGAGCTAATTCGCCATTTTCTGTAGCATATCCTTCTGTTAGAATATCACCTTGTTTTACTCTTTGTCCCTTTGTACAGATAGGACGTAAGTCGATGGTCATATTCTGGTTGGTACGACGGAACTTAGGAATTCTATATTCTTTTAACGCTGGTTCGAAGCTTACGAAATCTTCCTCTTCTGTACGATCGTAAAGAATACGGATAGTTGTTGCATCTACATAGTCAATAACGCCATCTCCTTCAGCAGTAATCATGGTTCGTGAATCTTCACAAACTTTCTTTTCTAAACCTGTTCCTACAATTGGAGCATCGTTATGAAGGAGTGGAACTGCCTGGCGCATCATGTTACATCCCATCAAAGCACGGTGACCGTCATCATGTTCTAAGAATGGAATCAAGCTGGCAGAAACAGAAGCAATCTGTTGAGGTGATACGTCTACAAGATCAACATGCTCTGGTGCTACAACTGGATAGTCGGCATCTTGACGACATTTTACGGTTGTGCGGATAAATGAACCATCTACTGTTAGTGGAGCATTTCCCTGACCAATAATCTTGTTTTCTTCTTCAGCTGTAAGATAAACAACGTTTTTGTTGTCCATCTCAACTTTTGAATCCTTAACTGTACGATAAGGAGTTACAATAAATCCTAGATCGTTGATGTTTGCATATACACAAAGAGATGAGATAAGACCAATGTTTGGACCTTCAGGGCTCTCAATTGGACACAAACGACCATAGTGTGTGTAGTGAACGTCACGAACCTCGAAGCCTGCACGCTCACGAGACAAACCACCAGGACCTAAAGCTGACAAACGACGTTTGTGAGTTACTTCAGCAAGTGGGTTGGTTTGGTCCATGAACTGAGACAATGGGTTGGTTCCGAAGAATGAGTTGATTACACTAGAAATGGTCTTAGCATTGATAAGATCTGTTGGTGTAAACACTTCATTGTCACGTACGTTCATACGTTCACGGATTGTTCTGCTCATACGAGCCAATCCTATAGAGAATTGATTAGCTAATTGTTCGCCTACATTGCGCACTCTTCGGTTTGAAAGGTGGTCGATATCATCAACTGTTGCATTCGAATTGATTAGCTGAATCAAGTAACGTATAATTGCAATAATGTCATCTTTGGTAAGAACACGAGTATCCATATCAATTTCAAGTCCTAACTTACGATTGATACGATAACGTCCTACTTCTCCTAAGTCGTAACGCTTGTCAGAGAAGAATAGGTTTTGGAACACTTCACGTGCACTTGCATCGTCTGCAGGATCTGCATTACGCAATTGACGATAGATATAGTTAACGGCTTCTTTCTCAGTATTACTTGGATCTTTAGCAAGTGTGTTAAAAATCAAAGAATACTTGTTGGCCATTTCTGAGTCTTTGTGTAACAATATGGTAGAACAGCCACTATCTAAGATGTCTTCCATATTCTCTTCTGTAATCTCAGTCTCACGATCCATGATCATCTCATTACGTTCGATAGAAACTACTTCACCTGTATCTTCATCAACAAAGTCTTCATTCCAAGTCTTTAAGACACGAGCTGCCAACTTTCTACCAATAGATGCCTTCAAAACTTTCTTATTAACCTTAACTTCTTCGGCTAAATCAAAAATTTGAAGAATGTCATTATCTGTTTCATAACCGATAGCTCTCAAAAGAGTTGTAACAGGTAATTTCTTTTTACGATCGATGTAAGCATACATTACGTTGTTTATATCGGTCGCAAACTCAATCCAAGAACCCTTGAATGGAATGATACGAGCAGAATAAAGCATTGTACCATTTGCATGAACGCCTTGTCCGAAGAAGACACCAGGAGAACGATGCAACTGGGCAACTACTACACGCTCAGCTCCATTAATAACAAAAGTTCCATTATGAGTCATATAAGGGATAGTACCCAAGAAAACATCTTGGATAAATGTACCGAAATCTTCATGATCTGGGTCGGTACAATATAATTTCATCTTTGCCTTTAAGGGAACACTATATGTTAGTCCACGCTCTAGACACTCGTCAATTGAATAACGAGGAGGATCGATATAATAATCTAAAAACTCAAGAACGAAATTGTTACGTGTGTCGGTTATAGGGAAGTTTTCTGCAAACACCTTGTATAAACCATCGTTCTTACGCTCCTCTGGTGGAGTATCTAACTGTAGGAAGTCTCTAAAGGACTTTAATTGCACGTCGAGAAAATCCGGATATGGCATCGGATTATGCACACTTGCAAAGTTTATTCTATTATCAACAATTTTTGAAGCCATCAATATTTGTATGTATTTATCTACAAAATAATTTCATTAAAGACACAAAATGGTTAGAATTCACCTACTTAGTAAATTCTAACCATAATTGTTTTATCTAGCAAAAGACATCAAAGTCTTTGCAAATTAGATGGGAATTAAATTACTTTAATTCTACTTTAGCACCAGCTTCTTCGATTGCTTTCTTCAAGTTTTCAGCTTCGTCTTTAGAAAGACCTTCTTTGATTGTTGCAGGAGCACCATCAACTAGATCTTTAGCTTCTTTCAAACCTAAGCCACAAGCTTCCTTAACTGCTTTAACAACTTGTAGTTTTGCAGCACCAGCGTCAGTAAGAACTACATCGAAAGATGTCTTTTCTTCACCACCAGCTGCACCAGCAGCAGCAGGACCAGCAGCTACAGCTACAGCAGCTGCAGCAGGTTCGATACCATATTCTTCTTTAAGAACAGTTGCTAACTCATTTACTTCTTTAACTGTCAAATTTACTAATTCTTCAGCAATAGCTTTAATATCTGCCATCTTATTTTATTTTTTTAATTATTTCGTTATTGTATTAATTTATTATCTTATTCAGGACGCTCTCCTAAAGTTTTTAAAACTCCATGGATTGTGTTGCCACCTGATTGTAAAGCTGAAATGACGTTCTTTGCAGGAGATTGCAACAAAGCAACGATCTCAGCAATAACTTCATTCTTGCTCTTAATTGAAACAAGTTCTTCAAGCTTGTCTGCTCCTACGTATAAGCTCTCTTCTGCGTATGCAGCTTTAAGAGAAGGAACACCTTGCTTTGTATACTCTTTCAATAATTTTGCAGGACTGTTCGCTGTATTTGTGAACAACACAGCAGTATTACCTGTTAAACAATCATACAAAGGTTCAAAATCAATCTCAGATGCTTCAAATGCCTTGTGCAAAAGAGTGTTCTTTATAACAAGCATCTTAATTTCATTCTTGAAGCACTTACGACGCAATTCACTTGTTGTCTCAGCATTCAACCCTGTAACATCTACAAGGTAGAAATGTGGATAAGACTTAAGCTTCTCGCCTAACTCAACGATTATAGTATCTTTTACTTCTTTCTTCATTGTACAAAACTTTTAGAGTTATTCAACTGATTTAGGATCAATCTTGATACCCTTACTCATTGTGCTTGAAATAAAGATACTCTTGATATATGTACCTTTAGCAGCAGCAGGCTTAAGTTTGATAACAGTAGCAATAAATTCTTTTGCATTCTGATAAATTTGATCAGGTGTGAAAGTAACCTTACCAATTGAAGTATGGATAATTCCAGCCTTATCAACTTTAAAATCAATCTTACCAGACTTTACATCTTTAACAGCCTTAGCTACATCCATTGTAACAGTACCACTCTTTGGGTTTGGCATCAATCCACGAGGACCTAAAACACGACCTAAAGGACCAACCTTACCCATACATGATGGCATTGTAATAATTACATCAACATCTGTCCAGCCTCCATTGATCTTTGTGATATATTCATCAAGACCAACATAATCAGCTCCAGCTTCTTTAGCTGCAGATTCTTGATCTGGAGTACAGAGAACCAATACACGTGTTGTTTTACCTGTACCATTAGGAAGAGTAACAACGCCACGAACCATTTGATTCGCCTTACGTGGATCTACTCCTAAACGTACATCGATATCCAAAGATGCTTCAAACTTAGTGGTTGTAATTTCCTTTACTAACTCTGATGCTTCTTTTAGAGTGTATACTTTCCCTGCTTCAACTTTATCAGCTACTGATTTTTGATTTTTTGTCAGTTTACTCATTTTCTTAAATTGAAGTTATAAATTATTTACCAGGGAAGTCCCCGTTTACAGTGATACCCATACTTCTTGCTGTACCTGCTATAAGTTTCATTGCAGACTCTACTGTAAAACAGTTTAAGTCTTTCATTTTATCTTCAGCAATTACTTTCACCTGCTCCCATGTTACCGAAGCAACTTTTTGGCGATTAGGCTGTGCAGAGCCACTCTTTACCTTAGCAAGTTCTTTCAATTGAACTGCAGCAGGAGGAGTTTTAAGCTCAAAACTGAATGACTTATCAGTATAGTAAGTGATAACAACAGGAATTACTTTACCTGCTTTATCCTGGGTGCGGGCATTGAACTCTTTGCAGAATCCCATAATATTGATACCCTTAGAACCTAGAGCAGGTCCTACTGGAGGTGAAGGATTCGCTGCGCCACCTTTAATCTGTAATTTGATTAATCCAGCAACTTCTTTAGCCATTTCTTTTTTGTTAATATTAAAATTTAATTTATTCAAGAGATATTACATCCGTAACAATGTGTTACCCCTCTTTCTCGACTTGCATAAAACTTAGTTCTAATGGTGTTTTACGGCCAAATATCTTAACCATAACTTTCAGTTTGTGTTTTTCAGAGTTAACCTCTTCAATAACTCCACTGAATCCACTAAAAGGTCCATCGGTAACTTTTACAGTTTCATTCACCTCGTAAGGGATATTGATTTCATCCGCAACTTCGGTTTCTTCCGCTGTGCCAAGCATGCGATTTATCTCCGCCTGTGGAACGGGTGAAGGATTATCTAAACCACCTAAAAACCCTAACACATTAGGAATAAATCTCAATGTATGGGCTACGTCACCTTTTAAAACAGCTTCAACAAAAACGTAACCAGGAAGACTTATCTTCTCCGTAATTACTCTTTTGCCATTACGCAAAGAAGCATGCTTCTCTAGAGGTATTAAAACCTGAGAAACATACGACGATAGCAACGTGTTGTGTTTAATCTCAGCTTCGATATATTCTTTTACCTTAGCTTCCTTACCACTTACAGCACGAAGCACATACCAATTCTTTCCAATTTCAGCCATTTATTTATAGGTATTAATTGGGATAGATAGTACCCATTACAAACTTAAACACGCTATCCATACAGAAAACCAACAATGCAATGATAAGGGAAGCAGATAATACAACCATTGCACTATGGGTTAATTCAGCACGTGTAGGCCAAGTAGTTTTATGCGCAAGTTCGTCATAACTAGTCTTGCAATAATTTACTATCTTATTGAACATATTATCTTCTTTTTTTTGCACGGGTTGAAAGACTCGAACTCTCGACACCTGGTTTTGGAGACCAGTGCTCTACCAACTGAGCTAAACCCGTAAAATAAGATTCCTGCTAGCAGAAACTGTGCAAAACAGGAATCTTAATATATTTAATCCTTAAATATTAGTCTTCAAGGATTTGTGTAATCTGACCAGAACCTACTGTACGTCCACCTTCACGAATAGCGAAACGAAGACCTACGTTCAATGCTACAGCATAGATTAGTTCTACAGTGATCTCAACGTTATCACCAGGCATAACCATTTCTACACCCTCTGGCAATGTGATTTCACCTGTACAGTCCATAGTACGTAAGTAGAATTGAGGACGGTATTTGTTTCCGAATGGAGTATGACGTCCGCCTTCTTCTTTCTTCAATACGTAAACTGAAGCCTTAAATTTCTTATGAGGTTTAATCTGACCTGGGTGACAAAGAACCATACCACGTTTGATTTCGTTCTTATCAATACCACGAAGTAACAAACCTACGTTATCACCAGCAACACCTTCATCAAGAAGCTTGCGGAACATTTCAACACCTGTTACAACGCATTTCTTATCTTCACCAAGACCTAGAAGTTCAACTTCATCACCTACTTTAACACGACCGGTTTCAACACGACCAGTAGCAACAGTACCACGACCTGTGATTGAGAACACGTCTTCGATAGGCATCAAGAATGGTTTATCCATATCACGTGGAGGCTCTTGAATCCATGTATCAACAGTATCCATCAATTCCACGATCTTTTCAACCCACTTATCAACGCCATTCAAACCACCTAGAGCAGAACCACGAACGATAGGAGTATCTTCTTCATATTCGTATTGTTCAAGAATTTCATGAACTTCCATTTCAACTAGGTCTAGCATTTCTGCATCATCAACCATGTCGCACTTGTTCAAGAAAACAACCAAACGAGGAACGTTTACCTGACGAGCAAGAAGAACGTGCTCACGAGTTTGAGGCATAGGACCATCAGTTGCAGCTACAACAAGAATAGCACCATCCATCTGAGCAGCACCAGTTACCATGTTTTTCACATAGTCAGCGTGTCCAGGACAGTCAACGTGTGCATAGTGACGATTAGCTGTTTCATACTCAATGTGAGCAGAGTTAATAGTAATACCACGTTCTTTTTCTTCTGGAGCGTTATCAATTTGATCAAATGATTTAGCTTCTTCAGAACCAAAACCTTTTTCGTGCAACACCTTAGAGATGGCTGCAGTCAAAGTTGTCTTACCGTGGTCTACGTGACCAATTGTACCAACGTTAACGTGCGGTTTGGTACGCTCGAATTTCTCTTTAGCCATAGCTTAATTTTCTTTTTATTATGTAATTGAATAATCTATTATTATTGTTTTTCTTCTGTCTCTCCACAAAAGAAGTTAAGAAGTAGAGCTGTAACTGAGAGTTGAACTCAGGACCTCTTCCTTACCAAGGAAGTGCTCTACCACTGAGCTATTACAGCATAAGAGCGGAAAACGGGGCTCAAACCCGCGACCCCCAGCTTGGAAGGCTAGTGCTCTATCAACTGAGCTATTTCCGCAATTTATTATACTGAAGTGGGTAGTGATGGATTCGAACCACCGAAGTCGAAAGACAGCAGATTTACAGTCTGCCCCATTTGGCCACTCTGGTAACTACCCTATTCGTTTAGTTTACGTTAGTAAATTTTGAGCCTCTTGTCGGATTCGAACCAACGACCCCGAGATTACAAATCACGTGCTCTGGCCAACTGAGCTAAAGAGGCAAATCTTTGCAGCCGCTAGGCAGCTTATTTACTACTCGCTGTAAAACGTCTGCAAAGGTATAACTTTATTTTTAATATCCAAAACTTTTCGGACTTTTTTTTATTTATTTCTTGATTTTTCTTTGTATTTGGTCAACTTCACCTTTAACGCATCTATACATTGATCGATTCCCTCTTCAAATGTATCACAAGTTTTTGCCACATAAATAGCCTCTCCAGGTACATTTACATTAAGACTCGTTTCTTTATTCAATGCCGTTGCAGGTTTTACTACCTTTAATTGCACCTCTACTTTCGTTATATCTTCAAAAGATTTTTCTAATTTTAAAACCTTCTTTTCGATAAAAGTTTCTAACTTGTCAGTAGCATCAAAATGAATTGATTTAATTCTAAGTTCCATAATTCGTTCCTTTCTTTTATTTTTTACGGCTAGATCTAGGATGAGCCTTACTATAGACTTTTTTCAAATGTTCGAAAGTCGTATGAGTATAAACCTCAGTTGCCTTCAAGCTCTCATGCCCCAATAAATGCCTCACGCTTTCAATATCTGCGTCATTATTTAGCATTACGGTAGCAAAAGTATGGCGAAGAACGTGTGGAGAACGTTTTTTCAGAGTCGAAACCTGAGAGAGATAATGTTCCACCCTTCGACGAATTGTCGTAGATGGCATTCGAGAACCTTTATTTGACACAAACAAAGCATCATCTACTATATTTTCTCTTTCACCTCTTATTAATATATAAGCACGCAACTCTAGACTCAGCTTTTCTCCAAAGGGGACAATCCGTTGTTTGTTACGCTTTCCCGTCACCTTAATCTGACGTTGCATCAAATCAATATCGCAACAATTTAGTGCAGTTAGTTCCGACAAACGGACACCCGTTTCATAAAATAGTAAGATAATTATCCTATCACGAACACTTTCGAAGTCATCTCCCTGCAACACATCATCTAAAAGTCGTTCCATTTCAACTTCTTTCAGAAACTGCGGCAATAGCTTTTGCTTCTTCGGCCCTATAACATTCTTTGCTGGATCTTTCTCGTATGCAAGACGTAATCTTGCAAAACGATAAAAGGAACGCAATGCACTCAACCGTCGATTGATTGTAGTGGCAGTGTTTCCTTTATCCATCATACTCTCTATCCAAGAACGAACATCATTAGCTGTTATTGTCTCCCAAGAGAGCAGACTATCTAAATTTGTAAAATACGATTGAAAAGCCTTTAAGTCTTCCGAATAACTCTCTACAGTAAGTAAAGATCTTCGTTTCTCGTATTTAAGATAGTTCAAGAACTCGTCAATTATCATATATTCTACCACGCATCACTCTGATGTTTCACTTGCGAATATACGGAATTTTATTGAAACTACCAAAAATGTACTACGTTTTATTCTTCGTTTGCACGTAGTTTTTGTACATAAACAGCGTGTTCCATTCTAAGACGCTTTAAAACAGAAGGCTTGTTATATTGTTGACGCATACGCAACTCTTTAACAACTCCGGTTTTTTCAAATTTTCTCTTGAACTTCTTTAAAGCTCTTTCGATGTTTTCGCCATCTTTAACTGGTACAATAATCATGTTTTAGTTTTAAATTTTTAAATAGTTAAACTTATACACATAAGGACATAATATCCCCATTATGCGTCTGCAAAATTACATTATATTTATTATTCCCACAACTTTTCTTGTATTTTTTTCTCATAATCGACTTATTTTTAGGATTTTATTAGTTTGACGGATACAACTTAAACTATAAAAAGATTCTCTTGATAAATTATTCTTTCCTTCCCATAGTGCTCTTGTTTTTCTCTTTCAAAGTGATTATCCTCATAAAAAAAGACGAAGAAGGTGTATCTCGCATTAGAGATACACCTTCTATTATTGAGAAATCGTTGATTTCACGTTTTTCTTAAGCCCCCCACAAGTTTTCTTGTAAATAATAGGGGGGTCATCCCTTCACCTATTTATATATTATAGGTTTGGATTAATTTTATTCCACTCAGAGATAGCAGGAACAATGTTCAATGTAACCAACTCATCACGCATCTTGCACAAGTGTTCGTAGCTAGCATCAAGCTTAGCAAGCTCTTCTGCAGTACCTTGTGGCATTGTGTAGTGAGCACCAGTTGTGTCAAGAGTTGTATCCATTGCCATCATAATGTGGTTGTATTTATCTGTAGAAACATATGTTCCAACAGGGAAACGGAATGCGTCACCACCCATAACAGAACGAATCATTTCAACTGAAAGGTAAGAAGGACTTTGGAAAGAAGAGCGTCCACGCAATTCAATAATCTTAGCACCACCTTGTGTAACAGCTGTCTTCATAGCTTCCCATTCTTCTGTTGGGAATTCAGAAGTACCAATAATGTCAGTTAATTTCTTGCCCGCAACAGTTACTTTAGAACCAAAAACAGCCATTTGTTCACCATGGCCACCATATGTTGCACAATCCTTGATCTCTGTTTGCATCACGTTAAACTTCTTAGCAAGAGCGCTTTGAAGACGTGTTGTATCAAGAGCTGCAAGTGTAGTTACTTGAGATGGTTTCAAACCTGAATAAAGAAGAGTTACCAAACCTGTTAAGTCTGCAGGGTTAAAGATAATAACTACGTGCTTAACGTCAGGACAATATTCTTTAATATTTTTACCTAATCCTTCTGCAATTTCGCAGTTTCCTTTCAAAAGGTCTTCACGAGTCATACCAGCTTTACGTGGAGCACCACCTGAAGAAATGATGTATTTCGCATTAGTAAATGCTTCTTTAACATCAGTTGTTGCAGTGATCTTTACGTCATCGAAACCACTTTGACGCATTTCTTCTGCTACACCTTCTGGTGAGAACACATCATATAGACAGATTTCGCTTGTCAAACGCATTGTTAATGCTGTTTGAACCATGTTTGAACCGATCATGCCAGCTGCGCCAACAATGACTAATTTTTCGTTTGTTAAAAAACTCATAGCTTTATAATTTATGTTTATTTGAATTTTATATTCGTCTTTGTGTCGCAAAGTTAGTAAAAAATCGCTTACTCTCAACATTTATTTGGGCTTTATTATCGCTTGATTTCTTAAAAACATATAAACTTTTCGTTTCTCTTCTGTTTATTATATACCTTAGTATCAATATAAACAACCTCTCTTTGTTTGCTTTTGTATTTCTATTACACCCAAAGCAAGAGCAAGGTCGTAATAATATAGAATTATTTTATCTTTTATAATGAATTTTAATATGAGCAAAATGATATTGAATCGCATTGAAAATCTTCGCAAGGTGATGCAAAAAGAACACCTCTCTGCCTTCATTATTCCCAGTAGTGATGCACACAACAGCGAATATATCCCTAACTTTTGGAAGTGTAGAGAATGGATTTCAGGCTTTGATGGCTCTGCTGGTACGGTAGTGATAACACAAAACGAGGCAGCTTTATGGACCGACTCACGCTATTTTATAGCTGCAGAAGAACAGCTACAGGATACTAATATTGTCTTAATGAAAGACGGATTGGCGTCTACTCCCTCAATAAGCGAGTGGTTAGGAGATGTTCTTTCTAACGTACATAGCCCCGAAGTGGGCATCAATGGCACCACCTCTTGCAACAACGAGGTGGAAGAATTAAAACGCAATTTACAACACAAAGGAGGCATCACCCTACGCACAAATTTCGATCCTTTCAACATCGTGTGGACCGACCGCCCTTCTCTTCCTACTGAAGAGGTCTTTATTCATTCGCTCAAATATGCTGGGATTGATTGCGAAGTGAAGATCAATCAGCTTCAACAATATCTTAAAGACAACGGACGAGATGGCATTTTAGTATCACAACTCGACTCTATTGCGTGGCTATTAAATCTTCGTGGTAATGATATTCCATGCAATCCTGTTTTTGTTGCCTATCTCTTGGTAACACAAAACTATAGCACCCTATATATAAATAGGTGTAAAGTTAATAGCGAAGTAGTGGCATATCTCACCCAAAAGCATATCGAAATTAAAGAGTATAATGATATTTTACCTGATATTTCGAACTATTCTGAATACAATCTGCAACTCGATGGTAACGAAATTAGCTACACTTTATATCACGCTGCATCAAAAACTAAGGTTGTCAACCAGCCTTCTCCCATTCAAAGTATGAAGGCTATCAAGAACGAAACCGAAGTAAACGGCTTCAGAAACGCTTTAAAACGAGATGGCGTTGCATTGGTTAAATTCCTTATTTGGCTAGAAAAAACGATACCAAAAGGAAGTGAAACCGAGCTCTCTATTGCGCAAAAACTGGAGCAATTCCGAAGTGAACAGCCTTTATATAAGGGTATTTCATTCGGCACCATAGCTGCTTATCAGGCGCATGGAGCTATTGTTCACTACGAACCAACGGAAGAAACAAATGTAGAACTCAAACCCGAAGGTTTCTTGTTGCTAGACAGTGGTGCTCAATATCTCGACGGAACAACAGACATCACCCGCACCATTCCTCTCGGAAAGCTCACCAACGAACAGAAGCATGTATATACTTTGGTGCTTAAGGCGCATATCGGTTTGGCACAAACTATATTCCCCGAGGGAACCAATGGCACTCAGTTGGATATTATGGCTCGTGAACCTTTATGGAAAGAAGGACTCAATTTTGGTCATGGAACAGGTCATGGCGTGGGTTCTTTCTTAAATGTTCACGAAGGACCACAGCAAATTCGCATGCAATATCGCCCCGCTCCTTTCTTCGAAAACACCACCATCACCAACGAACCTGGTATTTATCTTCAAGATAAGTTTGGTGTTCGCATCGAAAATATCATGTTGGCAACACTCTACATGCACTCCGACTTTGGTCGTTTCTTGCAATTCGAATCGCTCACTTTGTGCCCCATTCAAACCGAACCCATTAAGATTCATCTTCTAACGAACGACGAATTAGAGTGGTTAAATAATTACCACGACAAGGTTTTCCAACTTCTTTCACCTCTATTAGACCCTCAAGAGGTAGAATGGTTGAAAGAAAAAACAGCCCCACTCACACGTTCTTAAGTCGAGAATATAAAGCTTTTGTAAACTATTTTTTTGATAGTTCTATTGCAAAAGCTTTACTATTTCGTGCAATTGAACTATCTTTGTGGTAATGATTTATATAGATGTAATCCTTCCCTTACCCCTCGAAGGTTTGTTTACTTATTCTGTTCATGCTAAAGATGCACACAAAGCAGTTGTGGGCAAACGTGTTGTTGTGCCTTTAGGACGTTCGAAAACCTACACAGGAATTATTGAACGAGTGCACAACACTAAGCCTTCTTTCGACACAAGAGATGCTATCGACTTCCCCGATGCCTTGCCCGTTGTGCTCGAAAAGCAGTTGGATTTGTGGAAATGGATTGCACATTATTACATGACTCCACTGGGAGATGTTTACAAAGCGGCTGTTCCTGCAGGACTAAAAGCCGAGGAAGGCTACCGACCTCGCACCGAAACATACGTTCAACTCTACCCTTCTTATCAATCTAAAGAGGGTTTATCTCGTGCCATTTCTTTAGTAAAGAGAGCAAACAAGCAACTACAAATGTTGGAATGTTATCTTTCTATTTCGCATTGGAACGATGCTTTGCAGGGAGATAACGCACAAGAAATAAGCGAAATTACTCGAGTTGAGTTGATGAACGTGAGCAATGGCAATGCTGCAGCATTGCAAGGACTTACAGGCAAGGGCATTTTAACCACCTATGAACAAGAAGTTACCCGCCTCAACACGTCTAACAACGAACAAACTATTAGAACAAAGGTGCTTTCTGCAGCCCAACAAGATGCTTATAACAAGATTTTGATGCAATGGATGAAGCGAGATATTGTGCTATTGCATGGTGTTACATCGAGCGGAAAGACTGAAGTATATATCCATCTCATTCAAAATGCACTCGAAAAACATCAACAAGTACTTTATATTCTCCCCGAAATTGCGCTAACGGTACAAATAACGCAACGCTTACAACGTATTTTTGGCAACCAACTGGGTATTTATCATTCTAAATACAACGATGCTGAGCGTGTAGAGATATGGAAAAAGCAACTCTCTGACAATCCTTATAAGGTGATATTGGGCGTTAGAAGCTCGGTGTTTCTACCTTTTCAAAATTTGGGTTTGATTATTATCGACGAGGAACACGAAACCTCTTTCAAACAACAAGACCCCGCTCCACGCTATCACGCCCGCTCTGTTGCAGTGATGCTAGCGAAGATGTACAATGCAAAGACGCTACTCGGAACCGCAACTCCTTCAATGGAAAGCTACTATAATGCCTGCCAAGGCAAATATGGTTTGGTGGAATTAACTACCCGATTCAAAGACATTGCCTTACCTAAGATCGAGATTATTGATGTAAAGGATTTGAGACGACGTAAGATAATGAAGGGTATTTTCTCTCAACCACTTGTTGATGCGGTGCAACAAGCCATCGACGAGGGCAAGCAGGCTATCCTTTTCCAAAACAGAAGGGGCTTTGCTCCGATGCTCGAGTGCAAGGAATGTGGCTGGGTTCCTAAGTGTCAAAACTGCGATGTGTCGCTCACTATCCACAAAAACATGAACCATTTGAGTTGTCATTATTGTGGTTTCACTTATCTCATACCCTCTTCTTGTCCTAAATGCGGTTGCACCGAGTTGCGAAGTAAGGGCTATGGCACTGAAAAGATTGAAGAACTAGTGAACGAAACCTTTCAAGGTGCACGCATTTCTCGTATGGACTTAGACACTACTCGCACCAAAAACGCCTACGAACGCATCATTAACGATTTCTCTCAAGGACGCACCAATATCCTCATCGGAACGCAAATGATCACCAAAGGATTAGACTTCGACAAGGTAAAGGTGGTGGGTATTATCGATGCTGATAGTATTTTGAACTATCCCGACTTTCGTTCTTACGAATATGCGTTTATGATGATGGGGCAAGTTGCAGGCAGAGCAGGACGCAAAGGCGAACAAGGCAGGGTGATATTACAAACAAAAAATGCCGATATGCCTATCATTTCGCAAATCGCTAACAACGACTTCAAAACTTTTTATAACGATACTTTGGAAGAAAGAATGATGTTTAAATATCCTCCTTTCTATCGACTTATTTATATCTACATTAAACACAAACACGAAAAGGTGGCTGAAGGGGCTGCAAATGTGTTGGCAGGACGACTTAGAAGTTGGTTTGGTGAGCGACTTTTAGGACCCGATCGCCCTTCTATTGCACGGGTAAAAGACCTACATATACGCAAGTTAATGCTTAAACTCGAACTTGGTTTAAATGGAAATGATGTGCGAGAATATCTCAGAATGGCACAAGCTGAATTGCTAAACAATAAACCTTATGCGGCAATTCAAATCTACTACGACATCGACCCGATGTAGTTTCTTCTCTCCCAAACGAACAACAACAAAATAAAACAATAAAAAAGGTCGGATACTTTCACAAGCATCCGACCTTATAATCTTTATATTACTATTGATTATTTAAAACAGCTTTTTTCTTTATTGTATGTTTTTAATAGACTAAATCAAGTTATCATAGGGGGAATAAAAGCAAAAACTATTTATTAGGCTTTATTACTCTTATTTCAATTTGTGAAAATTCAATCATAAATTAATAAGCATCTTTATATTTTAGAAGGTGAAATCAACACCTACACCAAATACTTTATTAGTACGAGTAAACTCATCTGTGTTCACAACTTTTGCTACTCCAAGACTTGTTTCTGTTGTTTTATTGAACTTTTCGTAGTTTGTCCAGAAATAAGCTACATTTACATGTACATTCTTTGCCACTTCGAATTTAGCTCCAAAGCCAAGAGAATAGCTACTTGTTACAAAGCTCATATCGTTCAAGTAAGCACCCTTTCCAAGACCGTAGCGTGTGAATTGAGTTCCAGCACTAACCAAAATCTTATCAGTAACATCCCACTCTGCACCCAAAAGGAACTCGTTGGTGTTGCTCTTCAATAGCTTTTGTTTGTCATTAGCCATCTTTGCACTCTTGTCAAAGTAGTGATGCCAACCAGTCATAACACGCACTTCTGGTGTAATTTCATATTGTGCACCAAGTGTTAACAATGCAGGAATGTCGTTAGGGGTATTCACACCATGTTTAAACATACCTGTATCATCTCTCTTTGTATCGTTTTGTATGTTGAGATGTGTATTGAATTCTAATTTAGAAGCGAAGTTCCACTTGCCCAATTTCACGTCAACACCAATGATAGGAGTCACTCCCCAACCTGTTTGTGTAGATTCTAAATACTTATCTTGCACTTCACCTTGTTGCTTTCTCAGTGCATTTACACCTGCTTCAGCTTGGTCTGCACCTGCTGTTAGCTTTGCAATTGTAGCAGGATCTGTGACTGCCTGTGCTTGAGCACGTAATGCTTTTGCTTGTGTTTCTAATGTATTTGCGGTAGTACCAAAATACTGGTAGAGTGGATAATTTGTGCCTTTGATGTTTGCAGAGATGTTTGTAATGTTGCCTTCGTATTTGTTCCACACATAGTTCACACGCACACCACCATAAACAGCTACATTTTCGTTGACCTTATAAGCAGCTCCGAGTTGCATACCGAAGATATATTGACGACCACTTAAATAGCTATCGAAGCTATATCCTGGTGTTGTTGAGCCTAAGTTCTTGCTATAAAGTAATGCAGGAATCATTGAAATTGGACGTTCAAAAGAACCTAATCCATCATTAAAGCTGGCTTTTCCACCACCACCAACAAGACCAAAGCCTGCTTGGAAGCTCCATTTGTCGGTGTTATATGCTGCTTGGAATGAAGGAAGAATGGGCACTGATGCCTTACCTACATATTCTTTTCTACCTTGTGCATCACCTCCATTGAGTTTGAAAGGTTGATAAAAAGGTGTTTGTTGTAATGCTGTCTCGTTCAATGCTCCGAGTTGTTTTACAGTCATTCCACTCAAAATGCTACGTGTTTGATACACGTTTTGGAAGTTAAGCGATAAGTGGAATCCCTTATTTAAAAACATTACACCTGCAGGATTTGAGTAAACACCATCAATTCCGATAGTTGCCTCACGTGCAAAGTTTCGATTAAAAGCAATGTTTTGATTGGTATTGGTGAGCAATCCACCAGCTAACACACTTGTTGAAACAGTTGTAGCAACTGCTAACAAAGTCAATTTTGTTCTTATCATCTTAAAATAATGTAATTAAATTCATTGCAAAGGTAACTTAATTGTTTTATTTTTCCGTATATTCTTATCTATTTTTGTGTTTATTAACATACAAGATACTCTTTATATAGTTTGCAATACGAACAAAGTGCAATCGTATTGCAATAATAAAAGCATTGACTTTTCATTGCAATAACATTGTTTTTAGAGTGTAATAGCATTGAGATTAGGGCGCAATAGCATTGCTATTACTACGGCATATCGTGGAGATAAATGGGCAAGGCGGTTGACAATAGACAAAAGAGAAGGCAATAACCTCAATAAGATTATTGCCTTTATTGGTTGAAAGAGCCACTTTTACGCTCTTTTTTATATGCTTTTAAGCTATGCGATGTCTCTCCTTTAGAAGAAATAAGTGGCACCTAATTGCCAAGATCTATTGCGCCCTTCCTCAACATTCTTGGCTCCTTGAAGCAAAGTTAGCTCTCCTGTCTTACCGCAAGCAAAGTTATAGTTAGCTGTTACTTGTAAATGCTTAAACAAAGTTGCACCTACTCCGAAGTTAAGACTAAGGTTTGACTGACTAAATTTCCAATCTGCTACATTTTGATAAAGACTTTTTGACTTATCTCCTATATTGAAACCAAACTGCGGTCCTGCAAAAGCAAACACATTTATTAAATCTCCTAAGCCTACACTATAACGTAAATTTATAGGTAAAATAACTTGTTCTTGAACTAAAGTTGTTGACGAATTTAAAAACTTTCCACACATTTGAGCTTTTTTCTGTTCATAAAGAAGAGAAGCATCAAAACCTAATCCTACAACAGGAAGAGTGCACTTTACTGTTGGACCAATAAAAAAGCCCACTTTATTAGATGGCGTCATTACCTCATGCCCTAGCTTTATACTTGTTACATCTACTCCTCCTTTAATACCAAAACCAACTTGAGCGTTAGTATTTGTAGATAATAGCATCATAAAAACGATCATTCCTGAACATAAAATCTTTTTCATTACTATTTAATTCACAGGTTCTATACTATTTATACTTCTCTCTTATACTATGATTGTTCAACAATATGACGTTCACGACGCACACTTACTCTCGCAGAACCACTGCTATGAGAAGTAGAAGTAGTTGTTCTTCTATTTTTCTTCACCTCTTTTTGCTCTGCTACCTCACCGCTTCTGCGGTTGGTTCTCTTCTTTATCTTAGGCAAATCTTTTGCTATCTTGGCAATACTATCAAGCGAATCTTTCTTCACAGCATTACCCCACATATTCTTTTCAAAAGCTGCAATTTCTCTTTCTATACGCTTTTGTTCTTTAACAACAGCTGAATCGGTTGAGCAATACTGTGCGATAGTGAGTCCTTGCATATTGTTTGTTTTATAGATTTTACCCTTATACATGTTTTTTGTAAAGTAATCGTCTACCGACATCACTGCAGCATTGTTCAAGTTGCTTGTCATAATGGTTTGTTTCGATAAGAATGGTGCCAAATCAGCATACTTCACCCAAAACAAAGGATAAGGAGTTGCAGCATCACCAAAGTCGTCTTCACGTTTCATTATAGGGCATAACGCCAATACTTTGGTGTGGAATGTTGCAGTAGCTTGATCGTAATAAGAGCTTTCTTTGATGTAATAACCTTTCACTTCCTTTGAAGGAATATCGCTATCATCTATTTTAACGCCCTTACCAGTACGCTCATAGTAGATGTGATAGTTATCAAGAAAAGCCAATGGCTTTATTCTTGCACTATCAGTGAAATGCTCATTGCCATCCAATCGATATTCATAAGCCTTTACATTGCCTGTCATCATCAACTTAAAGATGTATGTAAAGAGGTTCATTTGGGTACCTATAGGCTCTGTAGGATAGTATAATCCAGCATTTGCATCGTCCATTAAATTCAGCTCTCTATATATATCACGACGCCAAACCACATCTTCGGGCATGCTTTCAGTAACAGGGAAAGACAAACGAGCACGTGTTGTAATATTATTTGCATTGGCTCTTTTAGATTGTTCTTGCTGTGCTCGTCGTGCAGGTGCTTGCGCAAATGCCGATGATGTAAAAACAATTGCAAAGAGAAATAGAAACACTTTCTTCATCATATTTATTTTTTCTAGTCTACAACTATATATTATTATCTAACAATTACCTCCATAGAAGCAGGTAGTTTACGGCTTATTCCATCAGGACCAACGGCTGTTATACGAGATATATAGAAGCGTTTGTTACGTGATAGCTTTCTAAATTCGTCTCGTTGGCGTGCAGAAAAGTGTCCACCATCAGAGGTCATAGGCACTGCATTACCCATATTATCAAAGAAAACAGTTTCGAATGAAGTCACATTAAATTTGATATCTAATAGTCCATCATCTATTGCTGCACTCAAATTGTTCACTCCTAACAACGCACCTTTAGCGATTGCACCTCCTTTAAAGCGGTCGGTTCCGAGCGAGATGTAGGCAATTGGATCGGGAAGTTTGCGCACTTGGAAGGTATATTTACCCACCTGACGCACTCCGCTCTCTCCTTTTGCAGCCACATTGATGGTTACATTGCTTCCAACAGCAGAGGGCTTAGCTATAAACTTACCCATACCTACAGAGCGAAAGGCTCCTCCTGTCATCGAAGCAGTAACGGCTTGCAGTGGAACTCCAGGTATACTGATGCTTATTGGATTATCAAATCCAGCGTAAAGCACATTCATTAAGTCTGCAGAAACGGTAGCTGAGGGCGCAACAACATTGTATTTCTGTGTAAAGTCACGACGAATAATACTACCATTTCCATCTTTCATGGTAATAAAACCACTGAAAGAATGCTCCCCAACGCCTCCTGCTGCAAACTCATAAATATTGTTTCTCAAAGCAACTCGTCTGCCTCCGATATATATTTCGGGCTGTTGTGTGGTGTCTACTGCTGCCATTACGATACGAGAAACAAATCTATCACCTGTCATAACGGTTCTACTCTCGGGAATAACGAATGCAGTTAGCTTGTTCACTCTGATATCTTTGACATCAACATTTGCCACTAAAGAATGTAATACCGTTCCTTCTGCGTGACGAACATCGCTTTGTAGCTTCGATAAAAGGGTGACTGCAGCCGCAACGGGCATGCCTTCGAACATGTATTCTTGCCAGTTTTTACCCAAAGAGCGAGCTTTTTGGGGCACAATGGTAGAGAGATTGCTTTCTATTATTGCTTTTTCTTCAGCATTATTCACCATCGACACTATTCTAGTTCGATAGCTGTTAATGGCGTTGAACAATGCTTTTCCCTTGCCAGAGCCTGGTGCAAGCATTACATGAGCAGCCGATTCAAGGTCTTCTTTATTCTTTATTGCATCTAAAGAACCGTTTTTACCATCGGCTTCTTTCACGATAGCGACTTTCAACTGCTGTGCAAAATTATACAAAGAATCGCTCATCTGCTTTACACTTGTTGCCTTATCAAACCACGCTTTCACCTTTTCGGGATTCGATTGCATATGTTTTGCGAAACTATCATATATTGAACCATTCTCTTTTGTTGCGTTCTCTGTGGTTCTATTCAAGCTTTCTTCTACCACAGAAAAGCCCTCTAGCACCTCAGTTGACACGTTGAGGGCTAGCATTGCCATTAAAACGACATACAAAAGATTGATCATCTTCTGGCGAGGAGATACTGGTCTTTTCTTTATTGCCATACCTATTATATAAATAGTGTTTATGTATTGAGATTTTATTCGATTGTAGGTGCGCCAGAAGCACGCATATTTACAGTCATAGCCTCAATCATCCTTGTATATATTTTGTTGAGTTGTTCTATCTGACTTGCCATCTTTGCGCTTTGTTCATTGATGTCATCGATTGTCGACATCTGCTTACTTGCGCTCTTTAATTGCATCTCATAGACCTTAGTAATACCCGTAATAGTGCGATTTAGATTATCTATTTCTTCGTTATCTCGTGCCAATCTCTCGCTTTGAGCAGATACTTTAGATAGAATTTCACTTAAGTTATTCAACTCTGTAACATATCTTTGTTGTGCATCTAATAGCTCTGGAGTTTGTGTTTGTTGCTGTTCTGTCCAAGAGATAGTGTTCTCTAACGCTTCAGGAGCAACACTTTGAGGAGCCACAAAAGCTGCATTTTGAGGCGCAAAGCCTGCTTTTGCTATGTGAGCTGTTGTATTTACAGATTTACTTACACATTGTTCTGCTGGCTCTTCCTCATCTAAATCAGGGTGAGTAGGTAGTTCTAAGCCATCAGCAGTTTTGTCGAAAGGACGGTCGAACGCTGAAATAAAGAACACACAGACCTCTGTTCCCATACCAAGAAATAGCATAATGTTAGCTCCTGGCAAGTGAGTTAGCTTGAAAAGAGTACCTAAGATAACGATAGCAGCACCCCAACTATAAGCATAGTTTAAGAAAGTTTGACCAGGAACGCTATCTATCCACTTTTGTAAACGATAAACAATGTTGTATTTACTATATTCAGACATATTACTTTTTATTCTTTTTTTGTTTAACACTTGTGGTATTTGCTAAGCTTCTTACGCATCTAAAGCCAATATAAGAGCGTGGTTGATTTTGGTATTCCCATGTTCTCCATGCGCTTCTTATATACGATTCGGGATCTTTCCACGATCCTCCTCTAACGCTTTTCTTCTTTAGTTTGTATGGATCTTCCTTGGCTGCGTTATACGATAGCTGTGGATTTAGATCGTTCATTGCATCTACTCCAGCCTCAGTATATATGGTTCCAGTCCATTCTGCCACGTTACCTGCCATATCAAAGAGTCCATTTGAATTAGCAGAATATATACCTGTGCGACTTGTTATCAAGTTTCCATCTTTGGTATAGTTACCTCTATCGGGCTTAAAGTTTGCATAGAAGCAGCCATTTCCACTTTTTACGTCTTCATTTTCCCATGGATATTCGCTTCCACTCTTTCCTCTTGCAGCATATTCCCATTCTGCTTCGGTTGGAAGTCGATAGCGTTGAACATATCTAGCCTCTGCTCCTAGTCCTTTTAAGAGGTAATCTGTGCGCCAAGCACAATAGGCATTAGCCTGTTCCCACGTAACTCCTACAACTGGATAGTCGCTATATGCAGGGTTACTAAAATAGTTCCTGAGATACACTTCGTTATCTGAATTACGGAAATCGTTTACCCAACAGGTTGTATCAGGATAAACATTCACTATATAAGTGTTTAAGAAATCCCACTCACTTGTTAGCTCTCGATTGATAGTTTCGCTGACAATGCGTCCTTCGTCATTTATATAAGCCGTATCTTTCGATATCATTACGGGTTCAATAGATGCACCTTCGTTGTCGGTATTCAAATCTCTTTCACTTGGATTGAATCGGTTACGACGCAAAGCAGCTGTGGTATAATCGTATACTTGATATTTATAATTCAACTGGCGATAGTCTAAAAGCTTCTCACCTGTAACGGGATTGGTTTTATAAAGACTTTCAAAAGCACGTTTTTCATCTTCGTTTGGTTTACGAGGAAGTGGCTTTTTCCAATTAATACGTGGTGAAATGGGGTTACCTTCTTTATCTTCTGTAATCAAATAGGTTTCATCTCCGCCATAAGCAGGGTCTGCAAGGCGAGTTCTTAGAATACTATCACGAACCCACATCACAAATTGTTTATATTTAGAATTACTTACTTCTGTTTCATCCATCCAGAAACCATCTACTGATATGTCTTTAACTGGAGTTTTCATACCCCACAATGAGTCTTGTTTATCAATACCCATGTGAAGGTAGCCACGTGATATTTTGGTCATACCATAAGGCGTTGGCTCGCTAAAAGGGTGACCACTCACTCCAACTACCTCACCACCTTGTTTCGAATTTGTGGTGGCATTCTTACTACCAAAGCAGCTACTAAGAGCTATGGCTGCAATAAATGTCCAAAGGAATGTTACTTGTTTTCTCATTTATATTATTTAATCTCTTTATTTTGTTCGTTCTATTGTTTGTCTCATATTTTGCTTCAATACTCTTTTTGCATGTCAACAAGTTGATAACGGCTGTTTTATAAAGGAAGAATATCTATTTATAAGATACGCACAGACTGATGTTTATTTCTGCCTTTCTTCGCAAAGTTGATGTCTGTTTGATAGCCAATGAACAGTTCGTGACTACCATTTCCAACACTAATAGCCGATGTATAAAGCTCATAACTATAGCCTAACACAAATCCTTTCACGCTTCCTCCAATCAAAAAGGTCACCGAATTGGTTGGACTATAGCCCACACCGCCATATAACAAGCGGTTTTCGTTGTTGTAAACCACACGATTTGTAAGATCTACCCGATACCCACTTAAATCTGTTCGTGCCAATATTGAAGGCTGAAGAGTAACAAATGGGTTTCTGAACTTAATTCGATAGCCTGCCGTTAGATAATACATAGGGTCTACAGGAAGTGTGTTTCGCTCCCCAATTTTCACCTTTGGAGCATTGAGATGTTTTGCAGATGCACCTACATACCATTTGTCTTTATTATTAAAAAAGACTCCTATACCCATATCTACAGCGTTTCCTGTTTCCTTAGTTGTGGGCAATGCTGGGTCGTTTGTTTCGTTTGGATCGAGCTTTGTGCCATCAAATTGCTCGGTAAGCATACCCACTTGAAGTCCGATAGCAAGCACTCCGCCAAATAATTTACTTTGAAGTGCATATTGTGCATTGATGCTCTGATGACTAAACAAACCTATTTGATCGTTCATAAAATAACCTCCCACACCGTGAAAGCTATTCAGAAAGCGAACAGGAAGGTCGCCCGAAAGGTACATTGTGCGTGGATTATGCTCAAAACCAGCAAAGTTATGAGCATAAGCCGCTGTTATATTCAATTTTGATTGACTTCCAACTGCGGCGGGATTGAATGATGTGGGCATGCCAAAATAATGACTAAAATTAGCATCGTATTGCGCTTTTACAACCAAAACGCATGCAAACAATGCCCCCACCACTATAACTAATCTCCTCAACACTTTATTATTAACGTTTTGATTGCTACTTTATTGTACTTTTTATAATATTATTTATATCCTCAAATCATTATTTTCTGCAACAAAGAGATGCATTGCATCTAGCTAAAAGTTTATTTTATAATAATGGGGATGTCTTTTCTTATCGAGGAAAGCCATTCCACAATAGTATAAATCAAAGCACTCTTGCCCCTTGGTGTCGTTCACAATAAACTCCCAAAGGCTTTTGCTTAAAGTATTTTTATAAATATGTGGCATCATCACAACGCTCTTTTCCGAGAGTAGGGCAATAACATTTTGAAGCAGAGTGTTATCTACGTTGAAGTCTTGCACAAGCAAAACAACGTTCTCTTCGTTGGTTAATTCGCAATAAAACAATTCTTTTAAAGTTTTTGCCACTACGATTCGAGTGGTTTTACAGCCAGCTTTTACATAGGGTTCTATCCACTCTTCTCCCTCACCAACAATGCACCAACAAGTGGGTTGTATAAAGTTAGCAACACGAAAATAGAGTTTTCCTAACTTATGTTCTAGCTTTGTAGCATAAGGAAAAGCTTTCTTCATGTCACCATAAACATGATACAGGGCATGCTCGTTGATGACATTGCGAGCAAAACGAAATGCCCAAGGCGACTGAATGCCAAAACCTTGACACTTGGTTGCACGCACTATCCAACGATAAACATAACCTATCGTATATTGAATATTGGCAAACAACAGATTCTTTCTTTTCATATTATGCTATTCTTCTATTTCTTTTGCTTTTTTTTAGTGGTTCTATGCTTTAAAAGCGCAATAAGATGAGCCTATTTTTAGTGATTCGCTCCCAGATAATCTCTCACTTTTTCGATGAGCAACTCCACCAAACGAGAGTGCGCATACTGCTCTATTTCGTTTTCTTTCACCCACTGATAGGGTTCGGGAAGGTTTATTTCTTTCTCTAAACGAATAAAAAACAAGTTGGCAAAGATGGTTCGATGAGTTAGCAAATGTTTGAGTTCTTTCACCACTTGAACGGCTTGTGGATAGTGCTTTTGCAGTGTTTGATATTCGCTTGATGGCTCAATGGGTTGTTGAAGTAGGTCTTCTAACAACAAAGGTTGCCACAACCCATTCCAAATATCACCCTTTCCTCGGCGCATCAAGGCTGTTTTACCATTGCATTGCAAGTAAACATAATGTAAAAGCACATTTTGCTTTTTCACTTTCTTTTGCTTTACAGGCAGGGTTGCAACCTTATCATTTCTAAAAGCGTCGCAAGTTTCTATCAAAGGGCATTGCATGCAGTTGGGAGAAGCGGGTACACATTGAAGTGCACCGAAATCCATTATCGCTTGATTGTATTGAGCACCGCCCTTAGGAGGTAACAAACGCTGCGCCAATTGTTCAAAAAGTTCTTTTCCTTTCCTATCATCTATTGGCACATCTATACCGAAATAGCGTGCCAGTACTCTATAAACATTACCATCTACAACGGCTACTTGCTCGTTAAAAGCAAACGAAGCTATGGCAGATGCGGTATAAATACCAACGCCTTTAAGCTTCTGTAACTCTTTAGATGTGGTAGGGAAACCTCCCATTCCTACTACTTGTTGAGCCGCAACTAGCATGTTTCGTGCCCGAGAATAATAGCCTAATCCTTGCCAAAGCAACAGAACTGCATCTTCACTTGCTAAGGCTAGCTGTTCAACAGTGCCATAATGGTTTACAAACTTATGCCAATAGCTCATTCCCTGTTCAACTCTTGTTTGCTGAAGGATAATCTCGCTCAACCAAATGAAATAGGGATTGGTTGTTTTTCGCCATGGAAGTTCACGTCCATTGATGCTATACCACGCTAAAAGTGTGGGTGCAAACTGTTGTTCTTTACTCATATTTAACCGCAAAGATAATGCTTTTCTTTAGAAGTGATGAATACGACGGGGAAACGATTGCTATAAAAAGTAGTTTTTGCGCTATGCTTTTTCGTTTTTAGAAGTAAGGATATTGATAAGCAACCGCCGTGTTGGTTGAATGAAAGAAGATATTACGAAATTGATAAAAGCATTGTTATTGCGACTTAATAGCTATGTTATTGCAACCTAAAAGCAGTGTTTTTACAAACAAATTGCAATGCTTTTAGTTGGCTCACGCTATATCATTGATATACAAACACTTTTAAATAAAAATAAAATTAAAAGGAGACAGAAAGAAAAAGCCCCGTCATTCATCACGAATAACAGGGCTACCATCTAAAAAGATTATCATTAATACAATTATTTTTACCTCTTAATGAACTAAAACTTTAGTTCCGTTTATTATGTAAACACCCTTTGGTAGAGTGCTTAATTGCTCTACTGTGCCCACTGCAACACCATTTAGGTTGTAAACACGCTTGTCGTTTTGTTGTGTTTCACGCACTGTTGTGATGCCAGTTGGTGTTCCATCTTTCAAAACAACATTTATTTTAGTTATTTGTGCTTTACCTGCTACAGCTTCGAAAGATACCTTTTGAGCATCAACTTTATGTGTTACAGTCTTTCTAATAGCTTCAAGTTCTGTATCAGTACCGCTTACTTTAAGATTACTTCTAGAGCTTGCTAATACAAATTCGACTTTAGCTATAGTCTTTCCTGCTGGTGCTTCAAGTGTTATTCCACTAGTTGCTGGTATTGTAAGAATGTTTTCTAATACACGAATATATTCTGTCTTACTCACATTTGATGGTGTAAGCACCACTCCATCTTGTATAAGTTTATGATTATCTTCAATCTTTCCGTTGTTTTTATTGAAAGGATCGTTTACTACACTCTCAACATTCCAAGCTGGATTTAATTTGTTAAAGTCGTAAGTAACAGTTGTTGTTGGAACCTCTGGCTCTGGAACTACAGGCGTTTCACCACCTTCTAAGGTAATAAAGATATCTGAAACGATCACTTCTGTTAAGCGACTTGTATTAGTAAACACTATTTCTGCCTTTGCTTCGTCCCACTCATGATAGAAATATTTAGAGTTTTCTTTCACAGGAAAGCGCTTATCATCAGTCTCTAATACATAATCATCGGCTATTCTTATTTGAAAAGCTACTTTTTTTATGCGCTTTCCATTAAGTGCTTTCAACTTAAATTGATTGAAAGAATTAATGGTTAAATAACCTCCTTGGATATAAGTTCTATAGCCTCCGTCCATTTTTGTCACTGTAAAGACAATATCTTTATAAGTGTAGTCGGTGTTAAGCGCCATCTTATTTCGACCATCAATCCAGCCCATAGGGTTCTTTTTGAAATCAAGATGCAAGTCTTCTGCGAATGTAAAAGCACATACAAATAGCATGACAATTGCCATACCAATTCGTTTTGTAGTAGATGTTTTCATCATAATCTATTATTTTAAGTTATTAATTAATGTAATCTAGTTGTTTAACGCACACTTATTTGCATGCAAAGGTTGAAGCCTAAGATGATCATCATCTTCCTTAAGGGTTTCATTTTTTAAGATATTATAGCATAAAAACACACTGGTTTTATGATTTCAATGCAAAGTTAATGCTTTTATTTAATATAAATCAAACAAAAATCATTATTTTCTTAATTATTTAATAAACTATCTTTATTTCAATTATGTACCTTTTGCTATTTCAAAACATAATAAGTAAATACCGCACAACTATAAATTAGATATTTTAAACGGCACTATGGTAAACATCTATCACAACAGATATTGTATTAAGCATACATAGAAACAAGTAATAGCACAACTATTGTATACAAATAAAGAAAGAATTTCAGAAAGAGAGTTTACTTTTTAGGCTCTTAGAAGTCGCCAATAAAGGTCTTCGTATTGCTTCGCAACTTTATTTTCATCGTGATGTTTCTCAACATAATGAATACTATCTTCTTTTAATTTCTGAATTTTGTCGGGTGCAAGAACAAGCTCTTCGAGTGCAGTTTCAACACTTTCATAGTTTGGTTCAACATTTATAATAGGTTTTAAAGTGTTTTCATTCAAGATATTATAATTCTCAGGCTCGCCTCCACCTACACATATTATCCCCTTACTCATAGCTAAAAGTCCATTCATTGCAGGAGTATAACTATATAATTGGTCAAGAATAATATCACTCCCGTTCATAATTTGCTGATATTCATTAAAGGGAACACCTTTCACCTCGTGCAAAATAACCTTAGAAGGATATTTATTTGCTATTGCTTTTGCGGCTTTTAACATTATGTCTGTACCCTTATATTCGTGTCGATTTTTACTTATTCCAATAAATATCCTTAAAGGATAATGAAAAGCCCCTATCTCTTCGGGTTGTGTTTCAATAGGAATAGGAAAGGGGATAAATATATTTTTTTGAGGAAAATAAAGTTGATAGGTAGCCCAATACTCGTATAATCCACTAACAATTGCGTCGCATGTATGGGCAATATGCTTGTTTAGTGTTTCTTTAGGGGTGTTAAGCCAGTCTGCTTGTTCTGCTATTGCATCTTTATTAGTACGTACCTTGTCGTGAATATTAAAGTCGCTATATCTTAAATGTTTATGATTCGTGCAGGAATCAACCCAATAATGATCCATTCCCATGGCACAAAGAACAATGCGTTTGTTATGCTTTTTAAGATAATTATAAATAGGAAAGATGCGTTGAGCCTTTAACTCTAGGAACATAGGATTGATGATTTGAACAATATCGAAGTTGCGTAAACGAGGCAAAAGCATTATTACCTTTAACCAATAAAGTAGTCCTCCCCATTTAGTATATCGCCTACTGAGGTCAATATCACGTGGATAGTTCTTCCAGAAATCACCATTTGAAATTAAAAGAACTTCGTGTCCACGTTGTTTTAATACCTTAGAAAGAGTTGTATGCACATTGCTATATTCGCCCAATAATAATATTCTCATCTTATTTTTACAATTAATTTGAATAATATTTTGTGTCCCAAAGTTGATAACGTGAGTGCTCTAAATAGATAATATTTAGTAGTGTAATATCTATTTTTAAGAGGAAATAAATGGTATTTTCTTAACTCATTTATTCTATGCACCAATTCATTATAATCATTTAGATATTTAATCGTATTGTAAATATAGTCCATTGTTAGCTGAGCCGTTCTTCTTTCAAGAGCCAAACGCTCTTTATTCGAAAGAGTTGGTATCAGTTTATTAAAATGCAGAAGAATATTCTTTGTATCTTCTAATCGTTTCTTAAGAATGGTTATACCTATATCATTGGAGCACGATTCTTGTCGGGTTTCATAGAAATAAGCATTTGCATCAATGGCAATAAAATTCTTTGCACGTAGTAACAATAAAGGCATAAACTCCTCATCCTCATTCAATCTACCACAAGAGAAACGTAAACCGTCTAAAATATTACGTTTTAAAATTGACGTGTCGACAGATAATTGTAGATTATTATGAAGCATATAATCAGCTCCAGTTGTGCTTTTACTTCTTTTATAGCTTCCTTCATGGTCTTTATTTTTCGTATACTTAAACAATAATAGCTGTGGTTTTTCTTGTTTAAGTATATCTATACAATAGTTATAAGGCTTGGTTAAGAGGTAATCATCACCATCGATAAATTGAATATATTCTCCTTTTGCATGATCTATGCCTGTATTTCGGGCTCCACTAGCTCCTTTATTGTCTTGATAAATGTAACGAATAAGACTCTGATATTGTTTTAATTCGGGTAGAATCTTTATTTTACTACCATCATCAACCAGTACGATCTCAAATTCATTCTGATTTAATGAGATTGAGAAAACACTATCAATGCACCTTAATAAATAATGAGCAGACAAATTGTAGGTCGTTATTATAAAACTAATTAGCGGTTTCGTTGTCTCCATTTATATAACTGGTTCATTATTCGGCATGTTGTTTTAACGCCTAAGCAACTAACTAAAACGAGCTTAAAGTTTGTCCAATATCGTTTATAAGGGAGCAAAATAGGAGTTTTAAGTCGGTTAAAGACGTCGATTTGAATATTCAAAAGACTTAAATAATAATCTGCATTTTGATATTGTTCGAACACTTTTAAATGAGCATTTAGCAGGTCTTGCAATGCCATTCCATCTGCAGTGGCAGTGATTCCATGTGGGTTATAATCGTAATGGTAATATCCACAAGATGTAGTAGCAATGGTTTGGCATTTTTGAATGATGCGAGGTAGAAGCCAAACATCTTCGAATTTCTTTCCTATAGGATAGCGTAAATCCTTAAATAGCTCTCTCTTATAAATCTTATTCCACGCAAACGCATGTATATAAGCATGGGTCTTAATCCAATAACTTCGATGATTTCGATAAATAGAATCCTTAAAGTTGAAAAGTATTTCAGTATTATTTTGTGCTTTTTTTACTAGAGAATATTCTAAAAGATCAATGTTGTGATTAACATTAAGTTGCTCTAAAAGGTGGCAATAAAGGTCTTTAGAAATGTAATCATCAGAGTCTATAAAAGTGACATATTGTCCTTTTGAGATATCTAAGCCTGCATTTCTTGCTGCTGAAAGTCCTTGATTTTTTTGATGAATAACCTGGATTTGTTGTGGATAACTATTCTTGTAAGACTCACAAATATTAGCAGAATTATCTGTTGAGCCATCATTTATCAGAATAATTTCAAAATTATTCAACGACGACTGCAATACACTATTTATACATCTTCCTAGTGTTTGTTCTGTATTATACACTGGAATAATAATGCTAAGTTTCATTATTGCAAAAATAAAGTTTTTTTTCTATATACCGAAATACGCATTATAAAAACATTTTTATAAGAAGAAAGGATATTATTCAAGATGACATAAATAATTGAATACAATAAAAATATAAGATATCCTTTTGCAGAAATAGAACCTATATTCCTGCATTTTTCTGCTTATATCATCTATTTCAAATCAGAAAAATTATTCATAATCTCGTTTATTATAACAATTGATTAAGAATAGTCTTATCCTCATTTATCTTAAAAGAATCCTGTTCTGAAACTCAAAAACACCATTATTATAAATAAAATATGATTACTTTAAGGTAACAAAAACAATAAATACTGCATTTTAATCAATATTTTTACATTATCTTTGTACATTATAAATCAACAATCTACATAATATGCAAAACCAACGCCACCTTTCTATACTCATACACACATTGGCTTCGCAATATAAAGAAAAGCCTGCTCTAACGTATAAAGATTTTGGTTGCAACTCGTGGAACAGTGTTTCATGGAATGAGTTCTCACTACATGTAAAAGAAGTAAGTAATGCTCTACTTGAATTAGGCATACAACCTCACGATAAGATTGCTGTATTTTCGCAAAATTGTCTTTCTTATTTATACACAGACTTTGGTGCTTATGGAATTAAAGCCATAACTATTCCATTCTATGCAACAAGTAGTGAGCAACAAATTCAATTCATTATTAATGATGCAGAGATACGATTGGTGTTTGTTGGAGAACAAGATCAATACGACAAAGCACGCAGGGTACTGTCTCATTGCCCTTCTCTGACACAGATTATTGTATTTGATGATAGTGTAACTCTTAGCAAAGAAGATAACACCACCTTATATTTTAAAGACTTTATTCAACGTGGAAAAGAGCTACAACATCAAGCTAAAGTAGACGATTTATATAAAACCGCAAGCTTTGACGACTTATGTAACATCCTATATACAAGTGGAACCACTGGTGACAGCAAAGGTGTTATGCTTACATACGAACAATATGAAGCTGCACTTGAAGCCAATACAAAATGCGTTCCCGTTACAAATAAAGACCGAGTGATGAGCTTTTTGCCATATACACATATCTTTGAACGTGCATGGGCATATCTTTCGCTAAGCAGAGGCGCACAAATCATTATCAATACCAACCCTAAAGACATCCTTATCTCATTGAAAGAGACTCACCCAACCTGCATGTCTTCAGTGCCAAGATTCTGGGAAAAGGTTTATAGTGGAGTGAAAGAGAAGATTGAAAGTGCAAGTAGTCTTCAACAAAAAATATTTAATCATGCTCTTTCAATAGGCAAAAAGCACAATATCGACTATCTAAGTAAGGGCAAAACACCTCCTCTTGCATTACGCTTAGAATACAATCTACTCAATAAAACAATACTTAGCAAGGTTAGAAAGCAATTGGGTTTCACTGAACCAAACATCTTTCCAACCGCAGGATCACGCATATCACCCGAGATAGAAACTTTTGTACATGCTATCGGCATTGACATGCTGGCAGGATATGGACTTACTGAGAGCTTAGCAACAGTATCGTGCGACCATAAAGGAAAAGCTTTTACAATTGGATCTGTGGGTATTCCAATTGAAGGTCTTGAGATTAAGCTTGGCGAAAATAATGAAATTCTCCTTAAAGGTCCAACCATTACAAAGGGATATTATAAGAGAGATGCTATCAATAAAACGGCTTTCGACAGCGATGGGTTCTTCCATACGGGCGATTCTGGATATATAAAAGATGGCGAACTCTTCTTAACTGAGAGAATAAAAGATCTCTTTAAGACTTCAAATGGAAAGTACATCGCTCCTCAACAAATTGAAACTTTATTATTAGTAGATAGATATATCGACGAAGTAACAATCATTGCCGACGAAAGGAAGTTTGTTTCTGCGCTCGTCGTTCCTAACTATCAATTGTTAGAAGAATATGCCTTGTCGCATAATATCTCATTCAATTCAAAAGAAGAGCTTTGCAGTAACTCAAAAATAAATAAGCTAGTAATGGACAGAATATGCACCATTCAACAGCAATTGGCAAGTTATGAGCAGATAAAACGCATCACTCTCCTACCTAGAAACTTTAGTATTGAAGCTGGAGAGCTAACCAATACCCTCAAATTAAAACGTAGAGTGATCTACGAAAACTATAAAGATGTCATCGAAAAGATGTACGTCGAATAATCAATAAACCCTCAAAAGGAAACAAGTCGTTGTTTTTCAATAAACAACTAAAACACTTTCAGTGAATGATTACGGCAGAACAACTCAAAGATATACAAGAAAGAGCAGACGCACTCCACGCCTATTTAAATATAGAAGAGAAGAAAGTTGAATTCGAAGAAGAGCAACTTAGAACACAAGCACCCGATTTTTGGGATGATGTTGAGCGTGCACAAGAGCAAATGAAGAAGGTAAAAGGCATCGAAAAGTGGCTCGTTGGCTACAAAGAAGTGCGCCTTTTGGCTGATGAATTGCAACTATCTTTCGACTTTTTTCACGACGAAATGGTTTCTGAAAGCGAAGTAGATGAAACCTACAAAAAGGCTCTTCAAGCTGTAGAAGCATTGGAGTTGATGAACATGTTACGCCAAAAAGAAGACCCAATGGATTGTGTTCTAAAAATCAACTCAGGTGCTGGAGGTACTGAAAGCCAAGACTGGGCATCGATGTTGATGCGACTTTATATGCGATGGGCAGAGTCTCACGGGCATAAAGTCACCATAAGTAATCTTCAAGAAGGCGACGAAGCGGGCATAAAGAGCGTTACTATGGAGATTGAAGGAGGCGAATTTGCTTACGGTTACTTGAAAAGTGAGAACGGAGTGCATCGACTTGTACGTGTATCTCCATTCAATGCGCAAGGAAAAAGAATGACTTCGTTTGCCAGTGTTTTCGTTTCACCCCTCGTAGACGATACTATTGAGGTGTATGTAGACCCTTCTAAGGTTAGTTGGGATCTCTTTCGAAGTGGAGGAGCTGGTGGACAGAACGTCAATAAGGTTGAAACAGGAGTACGATTGCGCTACCAATATACCGATCCCGACACTGGAGTTGAAGAGGAAATATTGATTGAAAACACCGAAAGTAGAAAACAATTAGAAAACAGAAATAACGCTATGCGCTTGCTAAAGTCGCAACTTTACGACCGAGCAATGAAGAAACGACTCGAAGCTCAAGCAAAAATAGAAGCAGGAAAGAAAAAGATTGAGTGGGGAAGTCAAATCCGTTCTTATGTATTTGATGACAGAAGAGTGAAAGATCATCGCACTAATTACCAAACAACTGATGTAGATGGCGTGATGAATGGTAAGATAGACGAATTCATTAAGGCTTACTTAATGGAGTTTCCAGTGAATGATGAGCAATAAATTAGTTTGCCTTCGCACCATCTTTTCAAAACCCTTTTCAACCTAAAGAAATCGAATAAAATAACAATCAATAAACCATTAACAATTAAAATCTATACAACTATGAGCGAGAAAAGTAAGATTAACCGTAAAAGACGCAGAGAACACGAAGAAAAAGAGGCAAAGAACGTTATCAAGTACATTTTCATTGCCCTTATAATTCTTGGTTTATTAACTATGGCTTCATTCTTTTTTGTATAAATGAGTGGCTTAGAAATAGAAAGAAAGTTTATTGTGAGCAAGGCAAAAGCATTTAAAAGCCTTGCCTTTGCTCATCAAACCATTAAGCAAGGCTATATTCCTTGCCAAGATGCAACCGTTAGAATAAGAACAAAAGGCGAAAAATCGTTCCTCACCATCAAGTCTCGTTCTGTCGATGGAGGACTTTCTCACTATGAATTTGAGAAAGAAATCACCCACGAAGAGGCTGAAAATCTGTTCAAATTGTGCAAAGGTGGAATGATAGATAAAGAGCGATTCTTTATTAAAAGCGGTGAGCATACCTTTGAAGTAGACGAGTTTTATGGCGATAACGAAGGCTTAATTATGGCAGAAGTAGAGCTTTCGAGCATCGACGAGCCTTTCATTAAGCCCGATTTCATCGAAAAAGAGGTTACAGGCGACAAGCGTTTCTACAACTCTTTCTTGCTACATCTCCCCTTTAAGCTATGGAAAGATAAGTGGGAAGAGGAGCAATTGCAAAACAAAGAGCCATAACTTCGTCATCAAATAGACCTTTAATCGCCACTTAGAACTGTTTATTACTAACCCAAACTACAATGAAACTGAAATATTTCTTTTATCTTCAGCGATCGGATAGGCGTGCCCTTTCGCTTTTATTCATCGGCATTTGCGTTGTTGCTGTTATTTTTCTTGTGGGCAAAAAGCACCTACTCTCACATCCTAACACCAACATTAGCAACACCAACACAAAGCAAATCACAGATAAAAGTAGCCCCAATACCACCCCAAATACTTATTATAACGAGCAAGAAGGTATTGCCATTCACTTGCAAAAGTTCGACCCTAACACTGCCGACAGCACTCTACTACTTTCTTTAGGATTGCAACCTTGGCAAGTGAAAAACATCTATCGTTATCGAGCTAAGGGCGGAATATATCGCCAAGCCAGTGATTTTGCCAAGCTCTACGGACTCACCTTAAAGCAATATCGTATGCTAGAGCCTTATATCTCCATATCTTCCGACTATCAAGAAGCCTCTAACTTTATTCATTCCGACAAGTCCAAACAAAATGATTCCACTCATTTTACCTATAAGCTACGTGCCAACGAACAGATTTTACTGAACTCTGCAGACACCAACGAGCTGAAAAAAGTACCAGGAATTGGTTCTTTCTTCGCCCGAGAGATTGTTCGTTACCGCTCACGTTTAGGCGGTTTCTATTCTGAAAAGCAACTCAACGAAATCGAGAACTTTCCCTCTGAGGCAGTCCCCTACCTCAAAATCAACCCCAACGACATTCAACCTTTACATATCAACCAACTCTCTTTAAATCAATTAAAACGTCACCCCTACTTTAATTTTTATAAAGCTCGAGCCATAATCGATTATAGAAGGATTAAAGGAGCAGTTAAAAACATTAACGAACTGCAACAACTAAAAGAATTTTCTCAACAAGATATTGAGCGATTAAAGCCCTATATTGTATTTTAGCAAAACTCTCTTTATCCCTTTACCCATAGGCATTTCAGCCTCATCTCACCTATCTTCAAAACACATCACTTTTCCTTCTCCCTCTAAAAGCAATGAGTTTACAAGATAAAAGCATTACAATTACCCTGCAAAAGCATTCTTATTAGTCATCAAAAGCTATATTTTTAGTTGACACCCCCTCATCACTTGCTCATCAAAAAGAAAAAGTTACTTTGCACTTATCAAAGAAAAAGCAATGATTATGGCAAAACTTATGCGCATTTGCAGTATTTTATTTATCTTTGTAAAATACATAATTAAAAATAATGAATATGACACAAGAAGAAAAACTCAAGATAGAAGCAAGTATAGTAGACGTTCTTAGAACTGTTTACGACCCAGAGATACCCGTTAACATCTACGATCTTGGCTTGATTTATAGTATCGATGTAAACGAAGAAGGAGGTGTTGAGATAGATATGACCTTTACAGCTCCTGCATGTCCTGCGGCAGATTTCATTCTAGCCGACGTACAAACAAAAGTAGAAAGCCTAACTGGTGTCACCTCAACAAAGGTAAACCTTGTGTTTGAACCTGCATGGGATCAAAGCATGATGAGCGAAGAAGCACGTGTTGAGTTAGGCTTTGAATAACCAATGAATCAATAGTATGAAGAACATTTATTTCCTTTCTGATGCCCATCTTGGCTCGCTTGCAATAGAACACGGCCGCACTCAAGAACGAAGAATTGTGCGTTTCCTCGATTCTATCAAGCATAAAGCACAAGCAATATACCTCCTTGGAGATATATTCGACTTCTGGAACGAATACAAGCTATGCGTTCCTAAAGGCTATACTCGCTTCTTTGGCAAGATATCTGAATTGACAGACATGGGTGTTGAGGTGCATTTCTTTGTAGGAAATCACGACCTATGGAGTTATGGATACTTTGAAAAGGAATGCGGAATGATTATTCATAAAGAACCAGAAACAGTTGAATTATACGATAAAGTATTCTTTTTAGCTCACGGAGATGGTCTTGGCGATCCCGATAAGAAGTTTAAACTACTTCGGAAGCTATTCCATAATAAAACTTGTCAACGTCTTTTGAATGCCATTCACCCACGTTGGGGACTCGCTTTGGGCTTAAATTGGGCAAAAAAGAGTCGTTTGAAGCACATGGGAGGACAAGAACCACGCTACATGGGCGAAGATAAAGAACACTTAGTGCTATTCACAAAGGACTATTTAAAGACACATGCCAACGTCGATTACTTTATTTATGGACACCGACACATTGAACTTGACTTGGTATTATCACGCAAAGCACGAATAATTATACTTGGAGATTGGATTACACAGTTTACCTATGCAGTGTTCGATGGCGAGCACTTGCTCCTCGAACAATATATCGAAGGCGAGAGTATTCCATAAGATGACGACATAACGGCAATGTTATAAAAAGCAATAAGGCTCTTTTCACGATCGAAAAGAGCCTTATTTTGTATTCTATATTCTTTACTATTGGCTTACTTTGGTAGGCTTTGTAGCAAGCTATAAAGGAATTTTACACGGATACCATAGTTGAAACTTTGAGTCGTACTGAGTCCTGCAAAGTTCACAGCAACCAACTCTCCTTGTTCATTTACAACGGGAGAACCGCTCGAACCTGGTAAACTTGGAATTGAATAGAGTAGTTGCTCATCAGTTTTTTGCGAGATATTACCTAAGTTTATCTGTGATTTTATACCCTCAGTGGTAAGCGCAAGCTGTGGACCAAGATTGAAACTAATCATGTAAACACTTGAGTTTTTATCTTCTCCTGCCTTCTTTTTCATATTTTCCTTAAAGGTATAAGAGTTCAATGGGTCTACCGCTGGCACATTGAAGATATAGTTTTCGCTTGGAGTTACCTTGCTATCAAGCTGAATAATCGCTAAGTCGTGTTCCTTATCAGTCTTTAACACGGTGCAAGGAATAATGTCAGATTCTTTCTTTACCCATGAGTTATTATACGAAATACCTATCTCTCGGTGGTAAATAAGCTTACTCTTATGAATGTTTATCCTTTCTAATTCACGATATCTTGCTTCTATTTTGGCTCTGTATTCACGAATTTCAGCAAGCATAGAGTCTTCTTTTGAGTAGTCTTCACCTGCATTAAACTTCTCTTGTTTAGTATCTTCGAGTCCTTCTATTTCCTCATTATAGCTATAATATTCTCCATAACAAGCCTCTTTATAATTATTAAACATCTCCTTTAACGATTTTTTCGCCTCGTCTTCATCGATCTTTGACGCCACAACATGATGATTGGTGGCAATCAATCCTTTATCAGATATAAAGAAACCAGTGCCATAATTCTCATTTTTCTCTATCTCACTGCGTTCCGAAGTCCACCCTTCAAAGGTCTCTTCTTCCTTATTAAAGTCAGTAAAATAAAAAGATTCACCATTATTTAGGCGCACTTCAAAGTAGCTTTGGTTACGTATCAGCACTACACCCGAAGCGCATTTTTCGTTTATTTCATCTGTGGTTAAATTGCCACAACTCGCCAATAACACTACAACAAGCATGGTTACGAGCGACAATATCTTCTTTCTCATTTTCTTAAAAGAGGTCTAATCAATATATTTTAATCTACAGAAATCCTATAAAAAGAGTAGTTTTGAATTATAGTTCACCTTATTATATATAGCACCTCTATACAAAATGGCTTTTCAAAGCGTTGCTTTTTCCCTCTAATTAGATTGTATAAATGGTTCAGTTCACTATAAACAACAAAAGACAGTAAAAAGACTTATCTATCTTTTTACTGTCTTTCACCATCATTCTCGATGATAAATAATTGATTATTTACCATGATGTTCGTCAGAAACAGTAAGTTTCTTACGGCCACGAGCACGACGTGCAGCCAATACACGACGTCCATTTTTAGTAGACATTCTTTCTCTAAAGCCGTGTTTATTAACTCTTCGTCTGTTATGAGGCTGAAATGTTCTTTTCATTTTAGTTATTTATTTATTGTTATTATTATTCGAACTCGGGTTGCAAAATTACTTATTTCTTTTTAAATAACAAAGAATTATTTGATTTTTAGTATATTCTCTCATTCTTTTTTACATTTTCTTTGTAACTTTGTAGCATTACTCGCAACATTGGTAGCAATGCTATTGTTTCTAAGTTCATACTTACTAATAATCAACAACATACGAAATGATTTTTAAAAGCATGCAAATTAGAATGTAAAAGCAATGTTTTTAAGGTGCAAAAGCATTACAATTACAACGCAAAAGCAGTGCTATTGAAAAGCAATAACAAAAGAGTATATTTACTAGAATAAAAAGTTAATATCAAAAATAGATAAACAAAAATGATCAACTCACAAGAAATTAAGATCGGAACTTGCATCCGTATGGACAATGGTATATGGCTTTGCATCGACTTCCAACATGTAAAACCAGGTAAAGGTAATACAATTATGCGTACAAAGCTAAAGAATGTAACCACAGGACGTGTACTTGAACGTACTTTCCAAATTGGTTTCAAACTTGAAGATGTACGCATTGAACGTCGTCCTTACCAATATTTATATCAAGATGGCGAAGACTTTATCTTCATGAACCAAGAAACTTTCGAGCAATCTCCAATCGCTCGTGAGGCTATTTCTGGTGTTGCTTTCATGAAAGAAAACGATGTTGTTGAAGTTGTTACAGACACAACAGACGGCACTGTGTTGTTTGCTGAGATGCCAGTGAAGACAAACTTACGCATTAGTCACAGCGAACCAGGTATCAAAGGCGACACTGCAACTAACGCAACTAAGCCTGCAACACTTGAAACAGGTGTAGAAATCCGTGTTCCTTTGTTTATCAATGAAGGCGATTTGATTCAAGTTGACACACGAGATGGTTCTTACATTCAACGTGTAAAAGAATAATTTACATATCGAAACGGCAACCCTTTAGAACCAAGTGATAAAGGGTTGCCGTTTTGTTTCATTACTTTTCTAAAACACTAAACCGTCTATGCCGTTATTTTCATTCATCATTCCTGTGTTCAACCGACCCAATGAGGTAGAAGAACTCTTGCAAAGCTTAACCCAACAAACTGTAGATAGCAGTATGTTCGAGGTGATTGTGGTGGAAGATGGTTCGCAAATTACATGTAAAGAGGTGTGCGAACGCTTTTCTGAACAATTGAACTTACATTATTATTACAAAGAAAATAGCGGTCCAGGACAATCAAGAAACTACGGAGCAGATAGGTCTTGCGGTGAATATTACATCGTATTAGATAGCGATGTGGTACTTCCCGAAACTTATATACAACATATTCTCGACGAAATTAACCGAGAATCATGCGACGCTTTTGGTGGTCCAGACAGGGCACATCACGACTTTTCACCCATACAAAAAGCCATTTCTTACTCTATGACCTCGTTTTTTACCACAGGAGGAATAAGAGGCGGTAAGAAAAAACTCGACAAATTCTATCCCCGTTCGTATAACATGGGCATCAAAAGCGATGTTTATAAGACTTTGAACGGATTCTCAAAGATGCGCTTTGGCGAAGATATCGACTTTTCAATACGTATCTTCGACAATGGATATAGATGTCGATTGTTTCCCGAAGCATGGGTTTATCACAAACGAAGAACCGATTTTCGCAAGTTCTTTAAGCAGGTTTACAACAGCGGAATAGCACGAATTAACTTATACAAGAAATACCCTTCGTCGTTAAAGCTGGTGCATCTTTTGCCCGCAGTGTTCACCATTGGGGTGTTCTTGCTATGCCTTTCTGCCCTTCTTTTGCGCAGTTTCATTCCACTTTCACTCCTTTTGCTTTACAGTATCCTCATATTTATCGACTCAGCAACGCACTATAAGAGCATGAAAATTGGCTTTTTATCAGTAGGTGCAGCCTTTACGCAGTTGATGGGCTATGGACTTGGCTTTATCAAAGCATGGTGGAAGCGATGTTTTCGAGGCTTAGACGAGTTTCAAGCCTTTGAAAAGAACTTTTATAAATAGGGTTTTCCTACCCCACCTAACCAACAAACCAACTACTACTTACTAACTAATGGAGAAAAAACTCAGTATTACTTACTGGCCCGAAGACGACAGACCACGAGAGAAACTATTGAAACAAGGTGCTCAATATTTGTCGAATGCCGAACTATTGGCTATTCTTATAGGCACAGGATATGCCGAAACAGATGCCGTGATGGTGATGAAACAGGTGCTGACACAATGCAATAACAACCTTAATGCATTGGGAAAGATGACGGCAAGAGAACTAATGGCTTTTAAAGGTATTGGAGAAGCCAAGGCAGTAACCATTCTTGCGGCATGTGAATTGGGTAAACGACGTGCCAAATCGGATGTTATAGAGCAAGAAACGCTTAGTAGTGCCGAGGCTATATATCGCTATGCACATTGCATTATTGGCGAACAGAGCGTTGAACACGGCTTGGTTTTATACCTTAATCAAGGCTACAAGCTCATCAAAGCTGTCCAATTGTCGAAAGGAGGCATAACAGAAACGGCTGTCGACGTGCGTCTTGTGGTGAAAGAAGCTCTTTTGTGCAATGCCACCGTAGTGGTATTCTGCCACAATCACCCCAGTAATAATATTCAACCAAGCAGAGCCGACGACCAACTAACCAGACAATTGAAAGAAGGATGCGACTTTCTTCGCCTCTTTTTCCTCGATCATATCATCGTTGGAGATGGCAAATTCTTTTCTTATAGAGAAGAAGGCAGACTATAATTCTATCGCTTTTTCTTTCTTATCTTTTTCTTTTCTTGCTCTTTTTCATTGCAAGAGCAACCACTCTTTATGCAAATAAAGAGAGAAACAGACCATAGGTACATAGGATTTGCGTACCAAGAAAGACCAAAGACCTAATAAAAATAAAGAAAGATGAGCACGAAAAAAGCGAGAAGGAATAGGCATTTACACCCCACTCTCTATCTTCTTGATTTTCAAATACTTTTCAATTGAAAAATAAAAACACTACTTTTGCACTCTAATATCAATGCTTTTAGCAGGTAAAAGCAGTCCTTTTGCGCCCTAAAAGCAATGCTTTTGGAACGCCATGACAATACTATCACGAACAAGTTAAAGGCTATATACGCAAAAAAGGTTTACTACTTCAAAAGTAATAAACCTCTTCTTGAACTGTGGTACCACCAGGAATCGAACCGGGGACACAAGGATTTTCAGTCCTTTGCTCTACCAACTGAGCTATGGTACCATTGTTTCTTAATTGCGTTTGCAAAGGTAATGTTTTTTTATTTATCTTCCAAACTTTTTGTAAACAATTTATTTAACGTGTTAAAAAAAAGTGTATCTTTGTGGTATATATAGAGCTTTGTTTCTCTATTCTCTATCTTTTTTACCCTAATCGGGATGTAGCGCAGTTGGTAGCGCACTACGTTCGGGACGTAGGAGTCGGGCGTTCGAGTCGCCTCATCCCGACTATTTTACTAAGAACACCATGTTCTTGGTTTTCTTTTTAGTCTCGATCCTCCTCTTTTTGCTTTGTTCGTGGCACCAAATAGGCAATAAAGAATTTCAAAGGTAAATGTTCATTGGCAAAGGTGCGTAACGCATTCTCGCCCCAAGTCCAATAATACCCTAGCCCTTCACCACAGCTTTTCAATTCGATATAATGGTTTGGAAAGCCGCAACTTACTTGTTTTTTGTTGTGATGCACTAAGCCAATGACAAAGAATTTACTAAAATTAATGGTTTGAAGGGTGCGCATTGGGGGCAAGAAAAGCATCTTTACGGATATGCCTAAAAGCTGTTTTATGAATTTAGAAGGATACCACTGCCACATAAATGAACGACAACCTGATCCGTGTTTCAAGGCATTATACGATAAAAAAAGATTCTGATGATGGGTTAATGCGCCTTGCATAATGGCAGAGACGCTATTGATTGTCATGCGTTGGAGTCGCTTGTCGATCTCTTTAAGCATGGATTTCGGAATAGAAAGATGTAGTTTATTTCGGGTGAATGTGCCGTTTTTATAGAGCGACAACGCCATTTCTACATATATAACAACGTGCTCTTCTACTAAATACTTGCACAAAACGGCAGCTCCACACGTTCCATTTTCGCCTTGAAAGATGGTATTTGGGTGCTCTATGTCGTGATTTAAATCTCGTAAAAACTGCGACTTGGGAATGTTTCGAAATAGATATTCGGTCGAAACATCTTGTTCGAAAGATTGTAATAGCTCTCGAGCGGTATTAAAATCTGCAATCGAATTCATAGCTAAAACAATTCTTTTGAGTGAAACTTATTGATTAATGAATTGAAGTAAAGCAACTTACATCTATCAATTTGAATGTAATCACTTTTCCAAATATCAACAATCGTTTAAGGGATGGTAGCTCTCTGTTTACAATTTGATGTGACTTAACACTCGAGTAGTGGCTCCTGTAAAGTCTTTTACAAATTGCCCTGCATTGTTTCCGCTTTGCTCTAAGAAGGCAGGAGATTGCGAAAAACGTTGCATTAACGCCTCAAAATTAGCGTAAGAGCTTATTTCAAAGCCTCCAGAAGCGGCAATTAGGTTGCGAGCTTCCATGAAATTGCGATTGTTTGGACCGAAAATTACGGGGATGTTCCACACTGCTGCCTCGAGAACATTGTGTATTCCTACTCCAAATCCGCCTCCAACATAAGCAATATTTCCATATCGATAGATGCTCGAAAGCAAGCCATAACAATCGATTATCATGCAATCTGCTGTCTCAACATCGGCTTTTGACGCTTCACTATACAACACTACACGACCTGAAACCTGTGCTTTTATGCTATCAATATGTTCTTTATTCACCACGTGAGGAGCAATAATGAGCTTCCAATTGGGGTGTTCGTTGAAGTATTTTATAAAGATTTGCTCGTCGGGAGCCCAACTTGAGCCTGCAACAAAGGTGGGTTTATTAGCAATAAAGGCTTGAACAAGGGGCAAGTCTTTGGCTTGCTCCTTTATATCTAACACTCTATCGAAACGTGTATCGCCCACAACATCTACATTATGAATGCCTATTGTAGATAGCAATTCTTTGCTTTTCTCGTTCTGAACGAAGAAATGTGTGAAACACTTCAATACCTTTCGATAGTTGTAAGCATACCAACGGAAAAATATTTGATTGGGTCTAAAGATACTACTAACGCTATATACGGGGATATTTCTTTTCTTTAAGATGTGTAAGTAGTTATACCAAAACTCGTATTTAATGAAGAACACCATACTAGGACGTATGGCATTTAAAAATCTTTGTGCATTAAATACGGTATCTAAAGGCAAATAACACACTATATCAGCATGTTCATAGTCTTTACGAACTTCGTATCCTGAAGGCGAAAAGAAGGTAAGTAGAATCTTATAACTTGGATAATGCTTGCGAATATACTCAATAAGAGGACGTCCTTGTTCAAATTCTCCAAGCGAAGCTGCGTGAAACCAAATGTATTTCGCATTAGGATCTACTTTCTCCCTCAGCGTTTTCACGGCTTCACGTTCGCCTTTCCACATCTTCTTTACTTTGCGATTAAAGAGTGAGAGAATAGCGACTCCTATTAAATATAGGTATATTGCGATGTGATACAAAACGTTCTTATTTTTTAATTCAACGAAATATATTTGTTAATTGAAATACTTTTGCAGGGTAATAGGGCATCTTTTATGATATAATAAGGCTTCTTTTACTACTCAAAAGCATTGCAAAACAAAGATAAAGTGCTATAGAGAGATTGGCTCTCATAGCACTTTTATGATCTAATTCTTTTACTTTAATATTTCAACAGCTCGGCGAATACGACGCAAGGTCTCTTCTTTTCCAAGGAAAGCAGAGATGTCAAACATTCCAGGTCCTTTGCCAATACCAACCAATACCAATCGGAATGCATTCATAACATCGCCTAACTTGTAGCCTTTTTCTTCGACCCAAGCCATCACAACGTGCTCTTGATGCTCGATACTAAAGTCGTCTAACGACTCAAGAACGCCTGCAAGCTCGGTCATTACTTGTGCAGAATTCTCTTTCCAACGCTTTTTTACAGTCTTTTCATCGTACTCTAATGGTGGAAGGAAGAAGAAAGAGCACAATGGCCACAATTCATGTACAAAGTTAACTCGGTCTTTCATCATCGACACAACAAGCGTAATGCGCTCTAATGTCTCGTCAACTCCATTATTTGCAACAACACATGCGAAGAGTTTTGCTATCTCCTCGTTGCTCTTGTGCAATATATATTCGTGGTTAAACCATATTCCTTTTTGATAATCGAAGCGTGCTCCAGACTTGCTACACTTTGTAATATCGAACGCATTAACAAGCTCTTCTAATGTAAATAGTTCTTGCTCGGTTCCTGGATTCCATCCTAATAGAGCCAAAAAGTTGATTACTGCTTCGGGGAAATAGCCACATTCTCTAAATCCAGACGATACTTCTCCAGTCTTAGGATCCTTCCATTCTAATGGAAAAACAGGGAAACCGAGTCTATCTCCGTCACGTTTACTAAGCTTACCTTTACCTTCTGGTTTGAGAAGTAGAGGTAGATGAGCAAATTGAGGCATTGTGTCTTGCCAGCCAAAAGCTTCGTATAACAACACATGTAAAGGCGCACTTGGTAGCCATTCTTCACCTCTTATGACGTGAGAGATAAGCATTAGGTGGTCGTCTACAATATTTGCCAAGTGATAAGTGGGCAATTCATCGGCACTTTTGTAAAGTACTTTGTCGTCAATGATATCGCTCTTGATAACCACTTCTCCACGAATAAGATCGTGAACGTGTACATCTATGCCTGGTTCTACTTTGAAACGAACAACATATTGTTCACCATCTGCAATGCGTTTTTCGCACTCTTCTTTACTCATTGTTAAAGAGTTGCGCATCAATTGACGTGTACTTGCATCGTATTGAAAGTTAGTTATCTCGTTACGTTTAGCTTCTAACTCTTCAGGAGTATCGAAAGCGATGTACGCTTTATCGTTATTTAAAAGCTCATCTACATATTTTTTATAGATATGTCGACGTTCACTTTGACGATAAGGACCATATTCTCCGCCCAAACCAACGCCTTCATCAAATGTAAGACCTAACCAACGGAATGATTCTATGATGTATTCTTCGGCTCCAGGAACAAATCTATTTGAGTCAGTATCTTCGATTCTAAACACAAAGTCGCCTCCATGCTGACGTGCAAAGAGGTAATTATAAAGGGCAGTTCTTACACCTCCGATATGTAAAGCACCTGTAGGACTGGGTGCAAAACGTACTCTTACTTTTCTATCTGTCATAGTCTTACTATTATATAAGATATTAAATTTCATGCAAAATTACATCTTTTTCTTTATTTTAGCGTATTTTTTTTGTATTTTCGCATTGTAAATTTAGTAAAGTTTTTTCGATACATGGAAATCAATCCAATAAAAAATAATTCTTTAAAGGGTTTCTTATCCACAGCAGCTCTTATTCTTTTAAGTGTCGTTCTCATTGTTTGGTTCTTACCAAGAAGTAAAGAACAGCGATTTAGATACGACATTGGACGTCCTTGGGTATATGGTTCTTTCATTGCAAAGTTCGACTTTCCTGTGTATAAAACAGACGAGTCGATAAAGAAAGAGCAAGATTCTCTTTTGCAATTGTTTATGCCTTATTATAATTATTCGCCTTCGATAGAAGCCACCAACATTGCTCGCTTCAATGAGAAGTTTAAAGATGGAATTCCAAATCTACCCAACGAATATAAGAATATCATTGCGAACAGACTTCATAGGCTATACCAAGCGGGCATTATTTATACAAAAGAGTATAACGAAATGGCAAAAGATTCGTCTGCAGCAATACGTATTGTGGCAGGAAAAGAGGCACAAAGTGTGGCTTTAAACTGTGTTTATTCAACGATGTCTGCATACGAACAGCTTTTAAACGACGACCGATTAGTTACTCAAAAAGCCATACTTCAAAGAGCAGACCTCAACGATTTCCTTGAACCCAACCTTATTTATGACCGCAAAAGAACTGAAACTGAGAGAACAGACTTGCTCAGTGGCATTGCTGTTGCAAGCGGAATTGTTGTCAGCGGTCAGAAAATTATTGATAAAGGGGAAATTGTCGACGACTATACTTATAGAGTTCTTAATTCATTTGAACGGGAAATGCATCGTAGAAGTTCTTCTTCTGGAGAAATTACACGCACCTTTATTGGTCAATTGCTATTTGTTTTAATTTTAGTTGGACTCTTTACAAGCTATTTAGCATTATTCAGAAAAGACTATTTCTTCAAAACAAGAAACATTGCCATGCTTTATACGATGATAACGCTATTCCCCATACTGGTTTCTATCATTGTTACAAGAAGCTTTTTCAGCGTTTATATCATTCCTTTCGCAATGGTACCTATCTTCACTCGTGTATTTATGGATACCCGAACAGCCTTCTTAACTCACACCATTATAACGCTTTTATGTGCTGCAGCCCTTAAATATCAGTTTGAATTCATCATGGTTCAGTTGGTTTCGGGAATGGTTGGTCTTTATTCTTTACGTGAACTTTCACAACGAGTACAGATTCTTAAGGCAGCTCTTTTTGTAGTTTTATCATCTGCCACCATCTATTTTGCATTACAGTTTATGCAAAACGATAGTAATGTTGCACTCGACCATGAGATGTATTATCATTTTATTGCCAATGGTTTATTGCTATTATTAACCTATCCTTTAATGTATCTCATCGAAAAAACATTTGGTTTTATATCCGATGTCACTCTGTTTGAGTTGTCGGATACCAATAAGAGCTTAATAAGAGAGATGAGTGAGGTTGCTCCAGGAACCTTTCAGCATTCTATTACCGTTGCGAATCTTGCAGCAGCAATAGCCAATAAAATTGGAGCAAACAGCCTATTGCTTCGTACAGGGGCTCTTTATCACGATATTGGAAAGATGGTTTCACCAGCATTCTTCACAGAAAATCAAGTAGGAAACAATCCGCACACCAATCTCCCATATAAAGAAAGTGCCCGAATTATCATCAGTCACGTAACCGAAGGCTTGAGAATGGCAGAGAAACACAATCTTCCTCAATTCATAAAAGACTTCATCTTAACTCATCATGGAGAAGGACTTACCAAATATTTTTATATTAAATATAAGAATGAACACCCTGATGAAGAAGTCGACAAAGCACCTTTCCAATATCCAGGTCCTAATCCTTTCACTCGAGAACAAGCAGTATTGATGATGACCGATACAGTAGAAGCTGCCTCAAGATCACTTACTGAGTACACTGAAGAAAGTATTTCGAACTTAGTTAACACACTTATTGACGAACAACTCAATAGCGGATATTTCACCAACTGCCCTATTACGTTTAAAGATATCACCATTTCGAAACAGGTATTAATAGATCGTTTGAAATCGATCTATCACACTCGAGTATCTTATCCAAAGGCAAACAACTAGTAAGAACAATGGTGTCTCATCTCTCTTCAACTGCATTCACATCGCTTCCACGACATGCTTATAAGACGGATATTTAGTATTTAAGAACAGAATAAACAAATTATAGGTATCAAGGGCAAAAAAATAAGAGAACTTTTGCATATTAACCAAAAATTATTATTTTTGTAGTCATCAAGAAGAAAAATTGAATTGCACCACAACAACAAAACTGCTATTGTGCAAAACTAAAACTATAAAGAGTCAATCTGATTGAGATTTTTAAAAACTCAATACAAAACGAATTCCTTATATAAATACTGATTTAAACAAAAAACAAAAATATCACAACTATGTATTGGACACTTGAACTTGCATCTAAATTGGAAGATGCACCTTGGCCTGCAACAAAAGAAGAGCTATTAGATTATGCTTCACGTTCGGGAGCACCTCTTGAAGTTATTGAAAACCTTGAAGAAATAGAAGACGAAGGCGATGTTTACGAAAGTATTGAAGATATTTGGCCTGACTATCCTTCTAAAGAAGACTTTCTATTTAACGAAGACGAGTATTAAGTTTCATACTTATTCAAAAACTGATGAACCATTCTTTGTTGGCATTTAGTTATCAACTAGATTGTAAAACAACAAAGATTTCACCCAAAGAAACAACGAAAGAGTTTAGAAACACACCATTTTAGAGGTGAGTTGCTAAGCTCTTTTTGTTTTATTACGCCTTTCTTCGAGAACATTCTCTTGCTACTCGCCCACCCTTTGCTATCCCTTTATTCTTCAGACACTTTGCAAGCGTCTGGCAATTGCATTGAGTTTATATCTTAAAAGCATTGAGATTATACGATAAAAGCATTGTTTTCACCATGCAAAAGCAATGCTTTCTGTTTGCAATAGAATTACCCTCACTTCTTCATCTCACCGAGAAGGGGTATATATTATCAAGAAAATTAAATCTTATATCATCCTCCTTTCCATTCTAATAGAAAGGAGAAGTAGACCTAACAGGCACGAATATACTAAGCAAGTGGTAACGAAATACCGCTAATTCGCTGATAAATATTAAGCGCATACAAGTCTGTCATACCACTAATATAATCTAACACAGCCATAATTCGCACATTCAAGTCGTCGTTAGTGATGTCATATTGCTCGCTAAACTGCTTCAAAATCTGCTGAGAATAGAACTTTTTAGGTTCGAGAGCAGCATTAACGAAAGAGTGCAACAATGTTTGAATGATTTTATAACCACTCAATTCTACATTTAAAACAGGCGTACTATTGTATATTTGCTTAATAGACAAGTCTACACAATGCTGATATGCCTCATAAAGATGCTTGTCGATGTGCTTCATCAACGCCCCTTCGAAAGTGCCATTCAATATCTTTTCTTCGTTATCCACAAACACTTTCACACACGCACGTATCAATGCTCCAATCACATTAGCACGATAATAAGCTACAATTTCATTCTTATCCGTAAGCTCTTCCTCTTCTATGCGCTGCAGTATTTGTGCTTTTCGCTCTGGAGCAAAGAACGAAAGCAAAAGATTTTGGGTTTCGTCGAACGACAAGATCTTGAGTTTATGACTGTCTTCGATGTCCATCACCTCATAACAAATATCGTCGGCTGCCTCAACAAGATATACAAGTGGGTGACGAGCATAGCGCAACTCGGAACCATTCTCGTGCAAACAAGGAATGGTTAGTTCGTTAGCTACACGCTGAAACACGTCTTTTTCTTCGGTAAAGAAGCCAAACTTACCTTTCTTTTGAGATGCGTTCGACGACGAAGGATATTTCACTATAGAAGCAAGAGTAGTATAAGTCATAGCAAATCCGCCTTCTCGTCGCCCCTTAAATCTATGGGTAAGCAAGCGAAAGGTGTTGGCATTGCCTTCGAAATGGGTGATATCGCTCCACACTTCGGGCTTTAATAGCGATTGAAGTTGCGCCCCTTCGCCCTCTAAAAAGTAAGATTGTATGGCACTTTCTCCACTATGTCCAAAGGGAGGATTACCCAAATCGTGCGCCAAGCAGGCTGCACTAACAATAGTTCCAATCTCTTCAAACAAAGTATTTTGTAATGAAGGGTGTTTCAAACACAACTCTTTTGCCACGTCATTACCCAGCGACATACCCACAGAAGCCACCTCTAAGCTATGCGTTAAGCGGTTATGCACAAACACACTACCTGGCAATGGGAATACTTGTGTTTTGTTTTGAAGACGTCGAAAGGGTGCCGAAAAGATCAAACGATCGTAGTCTCGCTTGAATTCTGACCTATCATCCATTCGCAAATGGTGCTTATTTTCTTCCCCTAAACGTTTGTTTGTTATGATATCTAACCACTTCATTATATCTATTGTTATACTTTTATCTTTTATTTAAAATGCGTTTTATTTGCAAATATACCACTTTTTCGATATAAGTAGCCATAAATGAGGTTCTTTGAGCCTTTGAAACGAAAAAGAGTTACCTGCTGAATCAATGCGATTAGCGAGTAACTCTATGTTATATATAAACCAAATAAATATCTATTTAATCGGTAACACCATCTCTTAGGTCACCATTTTGTCCTGAAACAGGTTCTTTTCCTGTGGTGTTATCTACTATTCCCTTGTTGTTGTCACGCTCTTTTTGAGTGAAACGATATGCGTAGTAAGGATCGTTTGCAGGCATATTGAAGCGCAAACGGGTTACAACATTGCTATCTTTGCCTGAATGGAAGCGTACAAGTGGCTTTTGCAAGCGCAACAAATCGTACATTGAGAAGCCCTCACCCCATAGCTCTACACGACGTTGGAACCACACTTCGTTTTGGAAAGCCGCTGCTGTTGTAGCTGTAACGCTATATGATGGATCTCTATATGTCTTCACAAAGTCTTCTAACACTTGTTTTCCTGCAGCTAAATTACCGCTCATTGCAAGTCCTTCTGCCTTGATTAAATACATCTCTTCTACACGCATTAGAGGCGAGTCGTTATTGTTATTGGGTGAACCAATGCCTGCTTTCATACCAAACTTCACGTTGGTATAAACTCTAAATGGTTGCTTTGATTCTAATGAACCTGTGATGATCTCATTGCCTTTCAATGTTACTCCAGCCTCTTCCCATGTCAATCCATTTAAATGACTGTTGGTTTTTGAAGGTCCAACCCACCATTCTTTGCGCACATCTGTCGATGGAATCTTGTTGTATAACAATACATTTATATCCTTATAACATGCTCCTGCGCCTGTATAACCATAGCCAGGGAATGATGAAAGCTGTGAGCTCATGGGTGCAATAGATCGAGATGAGACATCATCTACAGTTAAAAGAATACCCCACATCCAGTTGTTTTCTTTCGAAGCGTCGCAGAATGTTGGTTTAGACACATCGCTTATTGATGCTGGTTGCGCATCGGTTGCATCGATAGCCTTTTGTGCATACTCTGCAGCTTTTGCGTATTCGCCCATTGCAAGATATGTTCTTGCAAGCAAACCATTAGCTACTGCCACGTTAGCATATCTCTTATCAGGACGCTCATAGCCTTGAAGTAGCTCAATTGCAGATGTTAAGTCTGATATAATTTGATTGTAAACTTCTTCAACTGTGGCACGTTTGTTATTGTAAACATCGGCTGTTTTCTCTGTAACAAGGGGCACACAAAGTGCTGTTTTATCCACTTGGTAGTTCAATTGATAACGAGTTGCAAGCAACAAGTAATCGAATGCTCTACAAAATCGTGCATTACCGATATAGTGTTTTTGTGTAGCTGTGGCTGTAGACTCATCTATTTGTCTTAGAATAGTATTGGCAGCCTCTATCTGATTGTAGCAAGTATTGTAGCCAACTGCATTGATTCCAGCTGAACTTAAATGGTCTGAGTAGTTAGAAGAGGGCAAATACCAGTTGTAACCTGCTGCTGTACTGGTCATATCAGGACCGTTACAATCTGCCGAAAGCATGTAAGTCATGATACCAGCGTCATTGTCTGTGTCATAAACTTTACCCGGAAGGGCAGCAATTTGATATAGACCTGTGACGCTTGCCTTTAGTCTTTCTGGATTAACTCTATTGGTTTCTGCTACTTGATCAGCAGAAAGATCGTTTCCTTGTGTAGTGATATCGTTGATATCCGAGCAGCTAACCAGTAGCGCAACACCAAGAACTGTATATAAATATTTTGTATATCTCATTATAATTTCCCCCTATTTAGAATGTAACTTGTACGCCTGCAGTAACTGTACGCATTGCAGGATAATCACTAGATGCACCATTATTTCCTGAAGCATCATAAGAATAACGTGGATCAAGACCCTTACGTGCAGAGAAAACTGCTAGGTTATCGCATGCCAAATATACTCTTGCAGCTTGTAAACCAATATTATTTAGCCAGCTCTTTGGTAGAGTATAACCCAAAGTGATGTTGTTAATGCTTAAATAATCTGAGCTAATTAAGAAGCGACTTGATGTGCTGTTTGTTACATTATCACCAGCACTTAGACGTGGTATGTTTGTATTTGTATTCTCAGGAGTCCATGCATTCAAGATATCTTTATGCCAATTGGTTCCCACGTGTACTCCAGATCCAGTGTGCATGAATGATGCATATCCGTCATCATATATTCTTCCGCCTAACTGATACGAGAACATTGCAGAGAAATCGAAGCCCTTAAACTCGAGACGAGTGCCGAATCCGCCGTAAAATTTAGGTAAAAGGTCACCTAAGTCGGTACGTGTTGCAGCGTTATAAGATGTTGCATAGCTATAATCTCCATTGTCGGGATCATTATAATAGCGTGCTTCTCCAGTTGAAGGGTCTACTCCTGCGTACTCTCTTAGATAAGCATTTGCAAGTGAACCGCCCACTTTACGAATAAATACAGAACCCTTTTGGCCTCCAAGAGCCTCTAACTCAGGTGAAAGCGATAAGATCTTATTCTTATAGTGAGTAAGGTTTAGATTTGCAGTCCATAGTAAATCGTTTCCTTTTAATATCACTCCGTTCAAATCAACCTCTACACCTGTGTTCAAAACGCTACCGATGTTGGTTGGAATTGAGCCTGTTACGATACCAGAAGATGGTGGAACTGGCTTATTATAGATAAGGTCTACAGTCTTACGGCTAAAGAAATCAATGCTACCTGTTATGCGATTGTTCAACACACTGAATTCAACTCCAGTATTAAAGCTGTATGATGTTTCCCAAGTTAAGTCTTTATTACCTTTATAAGTCATTACTAATGAATAGTTTCCGTTGCTATATGAAGGCGAATAGAAGTCTTGATAAGCATAATATTGACGCTCTTTTGTAGTTGGATTAATCAACGCATCGTTACCTTGTTTACCCCAACTTGCCTTTAACTTCAATGAGTTCAACCATGTAAGTGATTGCATAAATGGTTCTTTTGTTATCAACCAAGCAGCTCCAACACTACCAAAGTTACCCCAACGGTGGTCTTTGTGGAACACAGAAGAAGCGTCTCTACGGAACGAAGCACTAACGAAATACTTGTCTTCGTAGTCGTATTGCAAACGAGAGAATATACCTTGAGACATGTATTCGTCTACATATGAGTTTGGACGGCTTTGAGGTGCGTTCGCAGCATTGTTCAATTCGCCAATGAAAGGGTTGTAAAGATGATCGTTAGATGCACCTAAATATTTATAAGTATAACGATACTTTTCATATCCAAGCAATGCACTTAAGCTGTTTTTGCCGAATGTATTGCTATATTCTGCTAAGTATTGGTTGTTCACACCGAATGCTCTTGTAGAACGAACAAACGCTATTCCATCTTCATTTGTTGCAGAAGCGAAGCTACTAGACAACACGTTTCTACGTTGATTAACAAGGTTTGCTGCTATATTTGTAGTTAAAACAAGGTGCTCGATTGGTGTTATTTGAGCATAAACCTTGCTTGTTAGCACATCACGATCAGAGTTTCCTTTGTTATAATACACGTCACGTACAGCGTTACCAGCGAAGTTTCCACGACTATAAGCAGTGTTATTACCTGAGTCGTACACTGGGTTTCCTGTTGCAGGATTGATCTTTATTGAGCCATCTACATTACGAACGTAAAGTGGATACACTGGACCTATACTATTAGAGATATAGAATACGTTACCAGCAGATGTGAAACCTGTTTCTGAATCTTGGTCAGCTGCCAAACGAGTGTTGGTATATGCGTAAGCAAGGTTAGTACCAATGCGCAACCATTTCTTTGCTTGATAGTCTGCATTAACACGTGCTGAGTAGCGTTTGAATTCTGAATTAGGAATCAAACCTGTATCTCCTAGGTAGCCAATACCTGCATAATACTGCAAACGTGGGCTCTTTCCAGACACAGAAGCATTGTACTCTTGACGGAAACTTGATTTAATAGCAGCGCTATACCAATCGTCTGGAGTATAATAATAGGTGCCATCAGAATATCCAAGCTTTGCGTTTGGATTGATACTGAAATCTTCTTTTATTAGGTTTTCACCTGTTGGAACAGTGTAAATGGGGTAACCTAAACCACCATTGTTGGCATCAAAGATACTAGCTGTTGCGTAAGCGTAAGCATCTGCCGCTGATTGTCCAGCGTAAAGTTGTGAATTATAGAGGCTCTTGAACTGTGTTTGAACATACTGTCCTGGGTCTTTTATAATGTCATATTGTGGAATTAAGCGGCTATTTGTACCCCATTTAGCATCGAAAGTAACCTTAGCATCGCCCGTATTACCATTCTTTGTGGTAATCATCACAACACCATTAGCACCACGAGCACCATAGATAGCATTCGAAGCAGCATCTTTCAATACGGTCATTGAAGCAATATCAGAAGGGTTGATTGATGAAATATCACCATCATAAGGTACACCATCTAATATAATAAGAGGTTTATTGCTTGAAGAAATAGAACCAATACCACGAACACGGATGATTGGATCTGCTCCAGGAGCGCCGTTTGTGCTATACATTTGCACACCTGCTACACTACCAGCAAGGGCTGTTGAGGCATTAGAAACAACACGTTTGCTAAGTGTTTCGCTACCTACTACACCTGCTGCACCCGTAAATGCTTCCTTTTTTTGCTTACCATAAGCCACCACAATCACTTCATCTATCTGTTTATGATCGGGATCTAACACTACTTTTAAATTGTGCGAAGCTTTCACTATTTTAGTAATCATACCAATATATGATACTTCTAAGCGTTCGTCTAAGCTGTTTACGCTTATCGAAAAATTACCATCAGTGTCTGTAATGACGCCTTTATCTGCGCCAACCACTTTTACTGAAGCACCTATCACAGGTTCATTCCCCTCCGAAGAGAGTACTAATCCCTTTACGGTTGTTTGTGCAATAGCTGCAGAAACGACGACAAAGAGACTCAAAAAAATCAATGTTAGTCTTCTTCTCATAATCTTTTTGGTTTATAACAAATAATAATAAATGATGTGGGACTTATCTTTTTATGCTACAACTCACAAACAGAATCAGCCTTTACAATAGTTTTTACATCCAAGTTTATACTCTCTCAAACAATTTCTTACGTTTCATTACAAATAAACAACGTATTCTTTGAAATTGAAATTTAAAACAGTTATCTTTTCGATTTTTACAAAAATAGGGAAAAGCGACGAACAAAGCAAGCGAAAGTTGCAACTACTTTCCAAATTAAACACATATTAACTCTTATTTGTATAAAAACTGTATGAAGCCATACTTTTTATATATTAAATAGCAATAAATTTAAGAACTAAGTTTCAAAGTAAAAGAATTAGATAGCTATTTCTTATTATTTAAAACCTGATTTACATCAATACGCAAGTAATTAACAATAAAACAGAGAACAAAACCATGCTAAGTAGCTCAAACATAGCACCTTTATTATTTAAAAGAAAGTAGAATGTAAAAAAAACAAACTATTATGAAATAAATTTATTAAAAATATATTTACAAATGAGTTAATTCCTTAACAGGACATAAAAGCGATCTATTCTAAAAAGAATGGAAAGACCCTTGCACCACAAAGGCTTTTCCACTGCATTAAACAAAGCGCAAGAACAATTAAACAACATAAAACAATAACTGTACAAAAGCTGTGATATTGGCTCGCAATAGCAATGTTATTAGGTTCTAAAAGCAATGCAATTACCCATCAAAAGCAGTGCTTTTGTGCCCCTACCCTGCACAGCCCGCTTTCAAAGGCATTGCCACAAAATAGAAATTGCGCTACTAATTTCTTAGCAACGCAATCGTTTTATCTCTTTATTTCTTTTCATTCGCCATCATTCCTTGCTCTTATTATTAAGCATACACCTTATTAATATAATAAGACTATAAGCTTATCGGCACGAAGACAGCGGCAAATATAAGTAAATTAGCTTACCAATAAATAGGATTTATAAGTACTTAGCAGCCATTTTTGCTCACCATAATATTTAGAACCATCTCGTCTGTGAGGTTCATTGCATTGGCTCCGATACTAGTTAGGTTGCGAATCGATTTATCTACATCATCATCTACAATACCTTCGGCTGCGGTAACGAAACGTCCTTCCATTGATAACACTGCCGATAGCAATGCGGTTGAAACGCCAGAGCTAATCTTTAACGAACAACCTGGCTTGGCTCCGTCGCACAACATACCTGCTAAATTGGCTATCATGTTCTTCACTGAGTGGCAAATCTTATCATAATCGCCTCCCATCAAGTAGGTTATTCCACAACTACTACCTATCGAAGCTACCACACAACCACACAATGCAGAAAGCTTTCCAAGGCTTTGTTTGATGTAAATGGCGGTTAAATGGCTCAATATTAAGGCTCTCACCAATTCTTCTTCGGTGTTTTTGTTCTCTAAAGCATATACAACCACAGGGTTAGTGGCACATATTCCTTGGTTTCCTGAACCCGAATTACTCATCACTGGTATCATTGCTCCACCCATACGAGCATCACATGCCGACGCTGTTTTGGCGATAACGTGCGAATAAATGCTATCTCCAAAGATTCCATGAGATAGCGGACGGTTCATTGTTTTACCCAAACAATGTCCGTAGTTGCCTTTTAACGAATCTTCTGCAGCCTTTAAATTATAGTCTTTAGCTTTGAGAATAAAGTCTATTTCACCCACTGGAGCAGTGGTTGCAAAGTCGTAAACCAACTGCAAATTAAGCGAAATATCTTTTTGTTCACATGTTTCTGAACGAGCTGTGCGATTATCTAACAACACTTCTCCATCTTTTTCGATGTACACAATATTTGTATGTGCGCAAGAAATGATGACTGTTACCTTACTTGTTTCGGTAGAACTCTCTACTTCTATATATAGTTTTTCTTCTATATTGCTCTTCCTTAATATCGTTATTCGTTGCTCTTTAATAAAGGCTTTTCCCTCTTCTAAAGTTTCAGGCGTAAGGTCTTTAATCACTTCTAACTGATATTCGCTCTTTCCTATCAATGTACCTAAGGCAATTGCGATAGGCAATCCAATCATACCTGTTCCAGGAATACCCACTCCCATGGCGTTTTTTAGGATATTTGCGCTTAGCTGTGCTCTCACTTTTTGTGGTCTACAGCCCAACACTTCGGCTGCTTTTGCAGCACACAATGCCACAGCCATAGGCTCAGTACAGCCCACTGCAGGCACAACTTCTTTATTAATAAGACTTATAATCTGTGCTCTTGTTTCTGCATTAATCATTGTTTAAGGCTAATTTAAAGTGTTGATTATAATGTTTCTGAATTAGTTTGAAAGGCAATTAGAAAGCTACACGATTTTAAAAGGATTGCTTTTAGGTTGTAAAAAGACTGCTTTTGCATGCTAAAAGGACTGCTATTACACACCAAAAACATTGCTTTTATTTTCAAACAAAATAACTTATTGTAGATAGTCTATTAAAAACAATTGATGAAACGAATGTGGGTTCTGTCTTCTTTAGATAAGAATCGAGAGCAATATACATTCGTTTCATCAATCTATGAGCCTATTATTGTTGCGCTTTTCTAAAGGTTGCAAGACCCTTATCAAGGAAATCTAAGTAGGCAGGAACATCTTCTTTATAGCTATAAGAGCCAGTAATGGGGTGTCCGTTGTGGTCGAGTCCAACATATTGAGGTTGAGTGTTCGAACCAAACTTAACTCTTTGAAGATAGCTCCACTTATCTCCTATAGTGCGAAGTTTGCGCTCTTGTCCGTTTTCTGTAACGACAATAGGTTCTTTAAGTGGTGTTTTATCGTCTACAAAGAGAGATATTAGAACATAATCGTTAGTTAACTTAGTTGCAACTTGTGGGTCGCTCCATACCGAAGCCTCCATTTTACGGCAGTTAACGCAACCAAATCCTGTGAAATCTATCATCACTGGCTTACCCAATTGCTTAGCTGCTGCCATTCCTTCTTCATAGTCTTTGTATGCAGCGTGTACCTGTTTAGAATCTAAGTTGAAGTCTTGTGTATTGATAGGAGGCGCAAAAGCACCTACAGCTTTAACGGGTGCGCCCCACAATCCTGGCACTAGATAAACGGTAAAGGCAAGAGATACCATACCAAGAGCTATCGCAGGAACGGGCATTGCCTTATCTTCTCCATTCACAAGGTCGCTTGGGAACTTGAGTTTTCCAATGAGATAAAGACCTAACATACCAAATATTACGATCCAAATAGCAAGAAATACCTCACGATCTAATAGGTGCCAGCCATAAGCAAGGTCGGCAACTGAGAAGAATTTCAATGCAAATGCTAGCTCAATGAAACCCAATGTAACTTTAATGGTATTCATCCAGTTACCTGATTTGGGTGCTTGTTTGAGCCAAGAGGGGAACAATGCAAACAAAGTGAAGGGCAATGCAAGTGCAAGTGCAAAACCAAACATACCTATTGCGGGTGCGGTTATGCTGTTGGTTGTACTTACTTGTACCAAAAGAAAGCCGATAATAGGACCTGTACAAGAGAAACTTACCAGTGAAAGGGTGAAAGCCATGAGGAAGATAGATATCAATCCACTTGTGTTGTTGGCTTTATTATCTACTGAATTTGCCCATTTTTCGGGAAGTTTTATCTCGAACCAGCCAAAGAAAGATAGTGCAAAGACCACTAAAAGGGCACAGAACACAATATTAAATACCGCATTTGTTGCCAGATCATTTAATCTACTTGCACCAAATATAGATGTAATAACCAAGCCTAATGTGACATAAATCACCACAATAGATATACCATAGGTTATTGCATCACGCAATCCTTTGCTTTTATCTTTGTTTCTTTTAAGGAAGAAGCTAACGGTCATGGGGATAATTGGCCATACACATGGTGTAAAAAGTGCCAACAATCCGCCTAAAAATCCCATGATAAAGATGTACAAAACAGATTGGTTAGCAATATCGCTAACGCCGTCTTTTGCCTGAAGTTCTTTCACAACGGGAGTCCAAAGGTCTCCACTTGCTACGCTCGATGTGGTATCAACCTTTGCAGAAGTAACACTATCGGTGGGCAAAGAGCTTACAACCTCAGGTGTTTCTGCCTCTTTTTCTATTTCATTTTCGTTTTTTTTTACGTCTTTTGCAGCGTCTGCAGTTGCCGTAACGGGTGCTTTCCCATTCTTCTTCAATGTTACTTCAGAAGGTGGCATACACATTTTATCGCTACATGCACCATACTCTAAGAAAGCATCGATGGTGTATTCAGGCTTAGTAAATTTGATTTTCTGAACGAAGGTTACATGATTTTCGAAATAGCGAAGGTTCATTCCGAACATCTGATCAAAGTTACTGATTTCTTTTCCGACTGCTTTCAAGCCACCTACAAGCTCAATACCATCTTTTTTGTCAAACTTCAAGGCAGCTTCTGTTGGTCCTCCAGACCCCAAGTTTGTTGAATAAACGTGCCAATGAGGCTCAATTGTAAGAGTAAAAAGCATTTCGGCTTCGGCTCCCTTACCCATTTTTAACTGTGAAGAAGACTTCACTGGATTTGCCATCTGTGCATTAGCGAATATCGCAATAAGCAATAATAACGCCATAGAGATAGTTTTTTTCATCTTCGTGTGCTTTCTTTTGCTTTATAATATGGTTATTTTCTACTTGCAGTTAAGAAGTTTTTTATACTCTCTTTATATATAAAAAGGTGTGCAAGATATATTCTTCATCACCTTTCCACTTAGCTTTCTTTATTTTATTTGAAGGTTATTATCTGTTTTTTTGCCTTCATAAAGAATAAAGGTTATGCAAATATACATATTTAATATCATTTACTACACAAAAAAACAATAAAAAAAATCTATCATTTTACCTTTATTTCTTTTTACTATGCTATTCCACTCTAACACTTATTTACCCTTCTTTTCTTTCGTATTACACCTTTTAGCCTTGGATACAAATTCGTATTCATGTTAAGTTACATTTTATTGAGCAACAAAAGCATTGTTTTTAGAGTATAAAAGGAATGCTTTTGCACGTAAATGGCAATGCTTTTGATTCGCAATAACAACGCTTTTAGCACATGATACATTACACCCCCATAAACAAAAGATAATCAAAGCATTATACATTCGTCTATTTTCTTTATACAACTTATAGTCTTTCGAATCACGATATATTAAACAATAGCATACAATTCCTCCATACTCTTTTGTCTATTCCATCTAAAACAAGCACAACTTTAAGCATCTATTTTTAACAAGTATTAGATTGTAATAAATAATATAATAAAAAAGTGAGGCAAAAAGTATATAAAAATAAAAAAATACGAGCTATTTCCACAGAAAACAAGCATCATTCTATTATAGTCTCACAGATAAAACATGTACATAAAAACACTATTTACTTTCAATTTGTTACAAATAAAAAGTAAAACGTGCATTTATGTATCTAATTTGCATAAATATCGATTTTAATTAATTTTCCCTTTGACAACTGTTAAAAAACATTACAAAAGTGAATTATTTATTTGATTTACTTGCAAAAGGATTTCATTTCTCTTATTTTTGCTAAATCCACTACTGAAATATTGTTTTTCTTTCATTCTTTTTAGTAGTTGGCACCTTTTTATTTTAAATTAAAACAAAATTCAGAAAATGATCTATTGTTTTATACAAAATAAAGAATTGGATGGCGAAAAGAAGATATAAAATATATAACACCACAGATAAAAGTTTTTATTTACATTAATTATTAATTAGAGAGAAAGTTTATGAAGAAAAGACTAACTATGTTTTTAGTTGGCATATTCCTTTGCTTAGGAAGTGCTTTAGCTCAAACTAAAGTCTCTGGAGTAGTTATTGGTGCTACTGATAACGAGCCTGTTATTGGTGCAACTGTTACAGTTGCAGGCACAAAAATAGCTACAGTGACCGACATGGATGGAAAGTTTTCGCTTTCAGTGAATGAAAGTAATCCAAAAGTAACTATTAGTTATATTGGTATGGTTACTCAAACTCTTAAAGGAACCACCAATATGAAAGTGTTATTGAAAAGCGATGCACAAGTATTATCAGACGTTGTGGTAACTGGTTTAACTAAAACCGACAGACGTTTGTTTACTGGTGCTACCGATAAAGTAGATGCTTCGAAAGCACGTTTGAATGGTGTTGCAGACATTAGTCGTTCTCTTGAAGGACAAGCAGCAGGTGTTTCAGTTCAGAATGTTAGTGGTACATTTGGTTCTGCACCTAAAATTCGTGTTCGTGGAGCAACCTCTATTTATGGTAGTTCTAAACCTCTTTGGGTAGTAGATGGTGTTATTATGGAAGATGTTTCTAACGTAGGAGCAGACGATTTGGCTTCTGGTAATCCCGAAACACTTATCAGTTCTGCTATTGCAGGCTTGAACTCTGATGATATTGAGAGCTTCCAAATCCTTAAAGACGGTTCTGCTACATCTATATATGGTGCTCGTGCCATGGCAGGTGTGATTGTTGTAACTACTAAAAAGGGTAAACAAGGACAAGCACATTTTAACTATACAGGTGAATTTACATCTCGTTTAGTTCCTTCTTATTCTAACTTTGATATATTGAATTCACAAGATCAAATGGGTATCTATCGTGAATTAAAAGATAAGGGTTGGTTAAATTATTCTGATGTGTTGAATGGTAAGGACTATGGAGTGTATGGTAAGATGTACGAACTCATCAACACTTACGATCCAGCAACACAGCAATTTAAGTTAGCTCATACCACTTTAGCGCAGAATCAATATCTTCGTGAAGCAGAATATCGCAATACCGACTGGTTCTCATTGCTTTTCTCGCCTGCAATTATGCAAAACCACTCTGTTAGTATGAATGGTGGTACTGCAAAATCAAATTACTATGCCTCAATGAGTGCAATGCTCGATCCAGGATGGTACAAGCAAAGTAAGGTAAATAGATACACTGCAAACTTTAATGTTACGCATCAAATATTAAACAACCTTTCATTAAACGTAATTGGTGGTGCTTCTTATCGTAAGCAAAGAGCACCAGGTTCACTTGAAAGAGAAGTTGACGCAGTGAATGGAACTGTTGTTCGTGATTTCGATATTAACCCCTATTCGTATGCTTTAAATACATCAAGAGCACTCGATCCAAATGAGACATACGTTCTAAACTATGCTCCTTTCAATATTTTCCACGAATTAAATAACAACTATATCGACCTTAATGTGCTCGATGCGAAATTCCAATTCGAGTTAAAATATAAGCCTATTAAAGACCTAGAACTTGCTGCCCTTGGTGCATTTAAATATGCAACAACATCGCAAGAACATAAAGTTTTTGATACATCTAACCAAGCAGAGGCATATAGAGCAATGCCTAATGCTATCATTCGTGACAAAAATTACTTGCTTTACACCGACCCCGACAAGCAATATAGTAAGCCTTACACAATATTACCTAATGGTGGTATCTATCATAAGGGTGAAAATAGAATGAGTGATTACGACTTCCGTGTTACTGCAAACTATAACCACACTTTCAACAAGGCACATATCGTGAATTTATTCGGTGGTATGGAAACCACAGAAATAAATAGAACAAGAACTTTCTTTGAAGGTTGGGGTATGCAATTCGATGCTGGTGAAACTCCATTCTATGTGTATGACTTATTCAAACGACAAATAGAAAGATCTGAAGTGTATTACACTCTTAATAATACACATTCATTTAGTCAGGCTTTCTTTGCTAATGCAACCTACTCATATAAAGGAAAATACGTTGCTAATGGAACGTATCGCTATGAAGGCTCAAACCAAATGGGACGTAGTAAACAGGCCCGTTGGATGTCTACTTGGAACGTTTCGGGATCTTGGAACGTTCACGAAGAAAAGTGGTTCGACAAACTTAAGCCACTATCTCACTTGACATTACGTACTTCTTATAGTTTAACTGGAACACCACCAGCAACTACATTCTCTAATCCTGTTCCTCAATTAAGGTCTACAACACCTTATCGTAGATTTGCTTCAATTAAAGAACCTGCGATAGAAATCTATAAATTAGGTAATAGTAGCTTGACTTATGAGAAAAAGAATGAGTTAAACTTTGGTGTGGATCTTGGTTTATTACATGACCGCTTGAATGTTACTTTCGACGTTTATACCCGTAATAACTTTGATGAAATGGGCTATACAATTACCGAAGGTATTGGAGGAGAAGTGGAAAGAGCTGGAAATATTGCACAGCTCCATTCTAATGGTATGGAACTTAGCGTTTCTTCGACAAACATTAAAACCAAAGATTTCTCTTGGGTAACCAGTTTTATCTACTCATATACCAACACTGAGATTACAAAGCTACACAACTATGCATCTGTTAGACAGCTTGTAAATGGTAGTGGATTTGCATTAAAAGGCTATCCTGTGCGCTCTTTATTCTCAGTTCCTTTCGTAGGACTAACAGAAGAGGGGCTTCCTATGTTCCTAAACGAGAATAATGAAGTTACAACAACAAACATTAACCTTCAAGAACGTCAGAAATTAGATTTCTTAAAATATGAAGGTCCAACCGATCCAATATACACAGGATCACTAGGAAATGTATTCTCTTATAAAGGATTCCATCTAAATGTCTTCATGACTTACTCATTTGGAAACGTACTTCGATTAGATCCCGTATTCAAAGCGGCTTATAACGACCTATCTTCAATGACAAAAGTCTTTAGAAATAGATGGATGAGGGGCGGTGATGAATTAACAACCAATGTGCCAACCATCATAGATAGATACAGAAACAAGAAAACAAACAACATAGAAAGAGCGTATAGTGCTTATAACTTATCTAACGTTCGTGTTGCAAAGGGTGATTTCATTCGTCTAAAAGAGGTTTCTCTTACCTATGATTTCCCTAAAGCTTGGTTATCTAGCACACCTATTAATAACTTATCGCTCAAGCTTCAAGCAACCAACTTGTGCTTATTATATGCTGATAGCAAGCTAAACGGACAAGACCCTGAGTTCTTTAACGCTGGTGGAGTGGCTTCTCCTATGCCAAAACAATTTACTCTAACAGTTAAGGTTGGACTATAATAAAACTAAAAAGATTATGAAATATACATATATATCATTATTATTTGCAGCTGCAACGACTCTTTTAGGGGCTTGTACTGACAAGTTAGACATGCTACCTGATAATCGTATGACTCTAAAAACACCATCAGACGTGAGTCGTTTGCTCGTAAGTGCCTACCCAGGTACACACAATGCATATATGCTAGAGTTGTATTCAGACAATACCGATGAACTAATTAACCCTTCTTGGACTGCTTATGATAGTTTTCAAGAGCAAATTTATAATTGGGAAGACAATATAGACTTTGGCTTCGGAGATGATCCTAAAATGCAATTTGATGGGTTTTGGAATAGTGTTGCCACTGCAAACCAAGCAATAGAGTTCATTGAAACTGCTTCAAACAAGAATGCATACAACCAACAATTAGGTGAAGCTTATCTCTGTAGAGCTTATTCTGTATTTCAATTAACAAATACTTTCTGTGAAGCCTACACCCCTGAACGTGCAGATAAGGCTTTAGGTATGCCTTATCCAACCACACCTGAAAATGAGATAGGAAAACATTACGAGCGTGGAACTATCGGAGAAACTTATAAAAAGATTGAAGAAGATTTGCTTAAAGGCTTAGCTTTGGTTGGAAATAATTATAGTCAACCTAAATATCACTTCACTCCTGAGGCTGGAAATGCCTTTGCTGCTCGTTTCTTTCTATATTATCAAAAATATGATAAAGCGATTGAATATGCAACAAAGGTTCTAACTGCAAATCCAGAGAACAAGCTTCGTAACTGGAAAACATGGAATAAGATTGCAGCAAACGATCAATGGCAACCCGATGCATATATCGATGCTAGCGAAAAAGCTAACTTACTACTCATTTCTGCCTATAGTGCCCAAGGCTTTATAGCAGGTCCTGGCAATGTTGGTTCACGTTATGTACATGGAAGTGTGTTATCAAATACAGAAACTTTAAGAGCAGCAGGTCCATGGGGACGTGGTTCTTCATTGGGTTATTCTCTATGGTACAATAACTCTACCGATAAAGTTATATTGAGAAAGATACCTTTCTTCTTTGGTTCTTCAGATCAAACAGGAAATCAAGGAAGTCCTTATTCTACCTATTCTGTATTTAATACTGACGAAACCCTTATGGTAAGAGCTGAGGCTTACGTTCTTTCAGGACAATACGAGAAAGCTCTTGCAGACTTAAATACAGAGTTAAAGGCATTCTCTAATACTCCTGTCACATTGACTTTGCAAAAAATTAAGGACTTCTATAGTTCAATTTCGTACTACACTCCAACGAGACCAACTCCTAAAAAGAAGTTCCATACAAACTTTACTATCGAAGGAACAACACAGGAGCCATTACTTCAAGCTATTCTTCAGCTTAAACGTCTCATTACAATGCATGAAGGTTTACGTATGCAAGATGTCAAACGATATGGTATAACTATTTATCGTAGATCAATAGACACAAATAATACTATTAATCCTGCTACAGATTCAATCACGGTAGATGATCCACGAACAGCTATTCAAATTCCACAAGAGGCTAGAGTTGCAGGCTTTCAAGCGAATCCAAGAAATAAAAAATAAAATAAGGAGACTTTATATGAAATATAGATATTTATTAATTGCTGTATTATTTACATTAGCAGGCTCGTTTGTTTCATGCTCAAAAGACAATCTTGATAGTACTTCTATCTTCCCAGAAACTCAACCTAAGCTTGACAAATTTGAGACATGGATGGAAAATAATTATACACTCCCTTATAATGTCGATATGCAATATAAGCTAAATGACATCGAAACAGAAGGAAAGCACAATCTTGTACCAGCCGATTCTGCTAAATCTGCTAAGCTAGCAATAATCACTAAATACATGTGGTTCGATGCTTACAATGAAGTTGCAGGGCAAAATTTTGTTAAACTAAATAGTCCTCGTGTTGTAATGCTTGTGGGTTCTCCCGCTTTTAACTCTGATGGCACAGAAACATTGGCTACAGCTGAAGGTGGATACAAGGTTACTTTATATAGAGTAAACGAGCTAACAAAAGCAACCATCTATAATTACAATTGGTTAAACTTCTATTTCTTCCACACAATGCACCACGAGTTCACTCACATTCTTAATCAAAAGAAACCATATGATGAATCTTTTGATAAGATAACACCTACAACTTACGTCAGTGGCGAATGGTATCAATTGGGAGAAGAGGAATGCTTAAAAGAAGGATATATTAGTAATTATGCAAGAAGCGAACCACGAGAAGACTTTGCAGAGTTGCTTTCTTTCTACGTAACAGATAGTCCCCAAAAATGGAATGATCGCCTACAACGTGCGGGAACCAAAGGTGCAAGCCTAATAAATCAAAAGATAGCACTTATTAAAAGTTATATGAAAAACTCATGGAACATCGATATTGATGATTTAAGAGATGTTGTTCTTCGTAGAGGAAAAGACTTAAGAAAAATTGATTTAGAACATTTAAACTAGTAGAATAATATGAAGAGAATCTTAAATTATATATTACTCCCTTTTGCACTCATCGCTTTTAGTGCTTGTGCACAAGATGAAAAAGAACTATTCAATGAATCTGCATCTGTCAGAATCACCAATTCTATAGAAGAAGAAACTAGAATTCTTGAAAGTGCAACAAATGGTTGGGAACTTCATTACTACACTGGTAAAGAGTATCGCTTTTCTGGTTATACTTATCTTCTTAAGTTTAAGGATGGCAAGGCCTCTGTCGCTGCCGACTTTGTAGGTAGCGATTCTATCTCAACATCAAGGTATGAACTTAAAAGAGACCAAGGTCCTGTTCTCACTTTCACCACTTTTAATGCAATCATGCACGAAAAAGCTCAAGTGTCTCTTGAGAATGTTAATGGCGAAGAGGGCGATTATGAATTTTTAATTCTAAAGGCAACAGCTGATACAATTCATCTAAAAGGCAAGAAATGGGGTAACCACATGTATCTAACACGCCTTGCAGATAATGTGAATTGGAAGGAACACTTAGATAGTATCATTAGTGTTAGCAGTGGAGTGTCTAACAATTATGAGATCTCGGTTGGAGAAAGCGATGCTACAGGTAGCGCATCACTCAACACTCTAACACAACATGCCAACATTAAAGTGGGAAACAATTCATATTCATGTGCTTATTCCACTACGACTACAGGTATAGAACTTGCTCAACCCATCACTATAGAAGGTAAAGAGTATAATTCTTTCACACTAAATAACAAAACTCAAAACCTCAACAATGGTGATGTAACCCTCAAACCAATTCTTCCAGAAGGCTACAAACCAATTTCCTTTTGGATAGGAAAGTGGAAAATAAATCATTCTGGAAAGGCAAAAGCATTTGTAACACTAAAACAAGGCTCAGGCAGAAAAGTTCAATCCACTCTCGAATATAATGGAAAGAAATATCCAATAGATTACATCTACGATTCTAATAAAGGATGCTTACAATTCATAATACAACATTTAGAGGTAAAAACTACTGAGGAACCAGGTGGAGCACTCTTTGTTCCTTTCTCTGAAACGGCTTTCAATTTTGTCATTGCAGAAGGAGCTGGAGGTAATTTTATCTGGGATGAAACATCACAAACAGCAAAATATGTGAGCAAAGGTACTGGTAAGAATAAAGCCAACACCTTTTACGCTGTTGCATTTAATGAAAAAAATGAGCCAATTGAAGTAGATGGCGACTTTGTTCTTACGATTCAGCTCAACAATATAACCTCTTTAACACGTGTAAACCCATAGAAATAAAGTTATGAACAAGATATTTGGATTTTTACTACTTGTTGCAGGATGCCTTTTCACGGCATCTTGCAACGATGACAACACAAATTATGTTGCCCCAAGCACTTTAAAGATACTTAAAGCAAAAACTTATTTCAAAGCAGATCTCGATACTACTGTTGTAGTTGCCTCAACTCCTATTACCGAAGCAACCACCGAAGCAACATGGCTAAAAGCTGAAATAAAAGGCGATAGCGTGCAATTATCAACTCAAAGCAACGACAATTTAACTTCACGTGGTGCTCAAGTGCTATTGAAAGACGCCAAAGGGGCATCTTTTACCCTTAGTGTCACCCAAGAAGGAAGTGTCTTTTCTCTAGAGAATAATAGCGACCTTGTCTTAGAAGACGAAGCTGCAAGCTCTAAATTCAAGTTTAATACCAATCGAAAAGTAACAATAAGCACCACTGCCGATTGGCTCCAAACCAAAACAGATGCAGATTCTCTTACTATTAGTGTTGCAAAGAATACAACAGGTAAACCTCGTGTGGGTTATGTAAAACTTGCTTTAGGCGGATTCAAAGACTCTATTAGAGTTGTTCAAACAAGCATTGACGACTTAGTAGGACACTACACACTAAAGTATGAAACAGTAACAATAGATAAAAAAATCGAGTCAAAGGAACTTGAAGTTGAGATTACAAAAGTTACAAAAGATAGTATTTCACTTCATTTCGGCAATGCATATAGTTGGGGCGGTAAGTATAAAGGAGGTGGAATATTTGCCTTCAAGGCAGGAGAAACAGTACTTAAGCCTCAAAATACAAGTGCAAATTCAAATTATTTAAAATCAGTATTGATTTCAAATAAAGGTGAAATGACTTTCAAAAAAACAGACTCAATCAACCTAGAACTTACAAATGATAACAAACTAAAATTTGTATCAAATGGTAGTAGCCATATAGGTGAGACTCCACACTTTGGTTTTGCGCTATTTAATAAAGAGGATGCCGACCAAACAAACTTTCTAGGTTTATACGGAAGCTATCTTGATCCATACATGATTGCAAAATAAAATCAGAACTTTTTATCATCTTCTGAATATTCTTCTTTTTGTTTTTAATCAAAAAGAAAGCGTTGGTTCCTGTGAAGAAACCAACGCTTTTATTTTGCATTTCATTTTAATTTGCATACAAGCAAAAGAGAAGTTGATCTCACACCCATCATCATACGCCATGGATTAAAGGCTATTAGGGCTTAAAGCGAAGGAAAATTGAGAAATACCAAATACTCTCTAAGCCTCTTTGGGCTATAAAATAGAAATAGGCGAGCATCTCCATTGAGACACTCGCCTACTCTTTTTATCTAACAATTTTATAATTATTTTTTCCGTGTTATCATACTAGATGAGATAACAGAAGATGACTTGAAATACTTATCGACGTCCTTTACGAGACCAACCGAATTGCAATCCTATTATAAATAGAACCAATAGCACTTCGCCAATAGCAACGAACAAGTCGCCAGGAACACGTAACCAACGAAGAGTTTGCATGATATCTTGTTGCATAAACTCTGCAGAACGTGCCGACCAATAAGCGTTTGTGATACTTTCGTGTGCTTGAAGGATACCAATTGGCAAGATACTTACCACAGTCATCAACAACAAACCAATGTTAATACACCAGAACGAAGCACCCATTAACTTGTCGTTCCATTCGTAATCGGGATATAATCCACGCAAAACAAATAACATTAAGCCGATACCAAGAATACCATACACTCCAAATAGAGCTGCGTGTCCGTGTACTGCAGTAGTGTTTAGACCTTGTAAGAAATAAAGAGCGATAGGTGGATTGATTGAGAAACCAAAGATACCAGCACCTAAGAAGTTCCAGAAACACATTGCAATGAAGCAATAGATAGGCCATTTGTATGCCTTAATCCATGGAGTTGCCTTACTTAATTGATAATTATGGTATGCTTCGATACCAATAAGTACCAAAGGAACAATTTCTAATGCACTGAAGGTTGCACCCAATGCCAACACAGCTGTAGGTGTTGCACTAAAGTAAAGGTGGTGGAATGTTCCTAAAATACCACCTGCAAGGAACACAATTGTTGAGAAGAGTACAGAAATTGTAGCGCTCTTCACCTTCAATAGGCCTAATCTACAGAACAAGAATGATGCTACAACTGTTGCGAAAACTTCAAAGAAGCCTTCTACCCAAAGGTGAACAACCCACCAACGCCAATACTCTGCAATTGCCATGTGTGTTTGTCTGCCATACATTAAGCCTGCTGCATAGAAGAAAGCAATAGCAAGGGATGCAATAACGAAAAGGGTTAATAAGTGTCTATTTTCATCTTTTCGTTTCAAAGCAGGAATCAAAGCACGAATCATAAGGAATAGCCAAAGCACCAAACCTGTAAGCAGAAGAATTTGCCAAAGGCGTCCTAACTCTACATATTCATATCCTTGATGTCCCAACCAGAAGTTCTCAACCAAGCCAAGTTTCTGCATAACACCAAACCATTGACCTGCTAGTGAACCAGCAACAACAAACACAAGTGCACCAAAGAGCACATTTACACCAAGTGCTTGATACTTTGGTTCAACACCAGAAACAGCTGGAGCGATGTAAAGACCAGTTGCTAACCAAGATGTTGCAATCCAAAGAATAGCTAATTGAACATGCCAACTACGTGAAACTGCATAGGGGAAGATGTTTTGAATTGGTAATCCAAAGAACGCATCACCCTCTACTCCATAGTGAGCAGTAATCACTCCTGAAAGCATTTGCACTAGCATCAATGCTCCTACGACCCAGATATATTTCAAAACTGCACGCATAGAAGCTGTTGGTTTGAGTTCTCTCATAGGATCACTTTCAGGAACTTTTGATACATGTTCTTCTTTATGTTGAGTATAATAGTATACCAATATACCTACACAGAAAAGCAATAGCAATACACTAAATCCCGACCAAAGATGTAATGAAGTTGGAGCTGTATTACCAATTACAGGATCGTGAGGCCAGTTGTTGGTGTAACTAACGTCGCTTCCTGGTCTATTGGTTACGCAAACCCAGCTCGACCAAGCAAAGAATGCATCCATTTTATCTAATCTTTGCTCTGCTGTTAGTCCGTCAACTGCTTCAATAGACTTATCACGCATAGCATAAGCTGCACGCAATTTTGCCATTTCAGGAGCATTCAAGAACACTTTTGCATAGTAATTGCGTAGCTCACGAGCCACTTGTGCACGCATTTCAGAATAAGTTATAATACCTGTATTAGGATCATAAGTATTTTTACGCAATTCTTCTTGTAATAGAACTTTGTATTTAGCCTTATCTGCTTCAGATAGTTTAGAATATTCTTTACCATCTTTCTTTGCCAATGCATTAAGCATTAGTTCTGATTCACGATGCAAATAATCGGCAGTCCAGTCGGGAGCAACATAGGCTCCATGTCCCCAAACACTACCAACTGTTTGGCCACCTACCGATTGCCACACATTTTGTCCATCTTTAATATCCTGTCCTTCAAATAGCGTTTCACCTTTTTCTGTCACCACTTTGTTTGGAAATGGTGGCATTTCACGGAAGATTTCAACGCCATAGAAGCCCAAAACGGCAAACGATCCAATTATGACCGCAGCCAACGCTAACCATAGTTTCTTTGGTGTCATCTTTTTTTTATTTGCTTTTAAATGTTTATATTGAGATTTATTGAAAATTTTCTAAGAAGTGCCTGTCTACATCTAAGATATATTCTATCACTCTACTATTTAACCAATAGACCTTACTGTCATCCTATCAAATAGAAAGTGGCACATTTTATGCTCTTAAAGAAGTGTAAAGAGCGAAACAATTAGCATGCCACAGGGCTTTATTTTTTAGCGTTATAATAAATAAAATACCTTTTGGTAACATTTACAATCTACGCTTATAGCAAAATAATAACATTTGTTACCTGTTTGTTTTATTGACATAAATTATAGTTTTATCAGAATATTCATGACAAGACTCAAGTTAAGGAAGATTCAAATCCCTACTTACCATCGCAAATTATCATTTCAAATATACCATAAAAGCTATCTTTTTACATCGTAATTGCATTGCTTTTACATTGCAAAAGCAATGTTTCTAAACTACAATAACATGCATTTTTAGCAACACTCATCGCACTCCCGCACACTATCCTTTATTTAAAAGTTCGATAAAACAATTTATTCTAGAATATAAGCTGTTGTTATATAAAAAGATTCTGAATACAAAAAGGACGACATCTATCATAAAGATAGTGTCGCCCTCCTACTATTTTAAGATTAAGGTGCACCTCAAAACGGTGCGATATTAATTTGTTCGAGTGAGTTTTGGTTGAATAAACACCTTATCAACTCCCTGCAATGTTCCTAAATCAGGTTTGGTTGTAGAGTAGAAGTTCCAACCATAAGACTTGAAAGTTCGCTCTGCATTCAGTCCTAAAGCATCTTCAAATATAAGTTCTCCACTCTTATTCATCGTCAAAGGAAGAATGTCGTTCACACCATTAATAGCAGTAGCATGTCCATTTCGATAGTCGTCTGCAACGAGAACAGAAAGCGAATACCACTTTATTTTTGGTGTCTTTTGAGTCACTCTACCAAGCTTTCCGTTGCTCATTTTAAAGCCAACACCCTTTACAAAGCTAATTTCCCATGTATAAGTATTATCTACAACGAAGTTAGCTGTTTTGTCGTTCACCTTCTCTATCTTCACTACACTATTGATAGGAATAAGCTGTTGCAAACTATCAACAGTTAAAGCTGTTTGTGAGTAGGTTCCTACAAAGTCGTCTATAGATGCTTGTACAACCTTTAGCGAGTCGGGTTTAAGAGTTGGCTGTTCACCAGTTATACTACTTGCGTTTAAGGCTTGTGGACTAAGCGATGCAGTAACCCATCCCACTCTTGGACGCCCTGTGGTGTTTTCTTTTACCTTTATGGTTAAAACGTTATTGGTATAAGAAACATCAATCCAGTCTTCTGTAGCCTTATAGTCCATAGCTACATTTGAAACAACACGCATGTTGCGTTCAATGGCCTTATCGTCTTCAAGAATTGTTTGATCTTGTGGAAGACCATAGTAGATACCTTCTTGCAAAATATTCAAACGAACAGAATCACCAGCTTCGTTCTTTATCGTGAGAAGTGTATTTCTAGACTGAGTAGAAGTATTCAAACCAGCAGTTAAAACCACTTTCTTTCCATCGGTTTGAACGTGCAACCAGCTGTCTTGTGCATAAGCTTTTGCGGCTGTGTTTGCAAGAAGTACTTCTTTTCTGCCACCCTCTACATTAAAGAAAGTGTTCGAAGCTTCAATCTCAAGCGTATTGGTTGTTGGAGTGTTTTCATCGCTACACGCTACAAAAGCAAAACAACATGTTGCTAAGATGAGCGATTTTAAGAAACGATTAATATATTTCATAAAACTATAATCTTTAATTTAGGGGTTTATGATTTCTGAGTTCAACAGCCTTTGGTACATAGAATGCACGTGCAGGGTCGTTATGTTCGTCGAGAATAAGCTGTAGGTTATCGCCTAATCCAAATCCAACAAATGAGTCTACAGGACGACTTCCTTCGCCAGTGTCGGTTAAAACAGCCGTTTCTGTATCTTCATTCCAGATATAAGTAAGGACGCCATCGTCTACAAGGTCTGCCTTATTGCCATTGATAACCAAAGGAAGAAGACGAATACCACCCGCAAATTTACCTGTAGGATCGGTGACAGATTGAGCTCCAAGATATATACCTCCATTCGCAACGTTATATCCTAAGGTCATAGGATAATGTGTTGTGCTAGATTGTCTGCCGTTACGTACAGTTACATCTAATGTTCCATTGAGGTATTGTTTGCCATCACCAGGTTTCAATGTGAGTGTAATATTCATACGAACTCTTGTTGTATTGGTGAAAGCAACAGTCCAAGTTCCATACCAGAAGTCGATTGGTTTAAAGCCCTTAGGTATAAATAAGGCAGCTTTGAAATCGCCATTTTCTAACGCATTGGTCTCTGCATTCCATGTTAAGTCGCTATACGACACCCCATTTACAACGAGTGGACGTTGCAAGTGAATACCCTTGTTGGTGAAAGTGAAAGGCATATCATAGGTTATACCCTTGATTTCTGCATTTAAACGAGTGCTGGTTGGGTCGATAGTCCCGTCAGCAATGGTATCGTTTCCAAGTATAAACTTAAATGTATTTACTGCAAGCGATTCCTTCACGGTCAATGCTCCGGTCATATACTCTTCCCATTTGGTGTCTTTAGGCAATTTGGTTAGCACCATGTTGTTGTGCCAACGCTTTCCACGAAGATAAATGCTATCTTGTGTTTGCTTAAGAATCAAGAATTCATAGTCGCCTTGTTTGCCTTCGGGCTCACGCAAAGCAGCTTGTGTTAGCGAGTGAAGTACTTCGTTATTGGTGTTAAATGTTAATACGATTCCTTGATCTTTCACCACGTCGTAATCTGACTTTGAGGTGACTTCTGGACCAGTTAAATCGCCCATAATGGTTGCTTTGCCATCTTTAAACTTTAAAAGAAGGGTGCGACCAGCATTAGAATAATCTCTACCAGTGTAGTAATTAAGAATCCAACCTGTTTCAGATGATTCTAATAATTCCTTGCTTTGCTTTGCAGCCTCATCTAAACGAAGGGCTGTAGATGTACTAAATGCTTCGGTGTTGTCTTTCAAACAAGCATTGAGCAACAATGAAAGAAGGGGCAATAATAAATATATATGTAATTTCTTCATATCTATTCCTTATTTTAAGGTGGTTAAATCTAACTTTTCTATTTGTCCTGCACGACGCAATACTGCTGTTCTAAGCTCGTCGATATCTACATTCCACGATGTACTCATATAGCTTCTCACCATCTCGAGCTTTTGCTTTATGAGCGAAGCACCTTTAGTTCCTGCATCTTGAAGAATGTCGTTCCATTCTGCTTCGCTAAGAGTTACATAGTAAGACAGCATCTCTGCAAAGTCTTCTCTACCTTGATCCATTGCATATGGCGATACGAATCCAAGGCGATGAGCAACTCTTTGTGACTTACCATACCAGTTTCCGCTTACATAATCCGACTCGGTTATACGGTCGTATTGACTATCATAAGGCTTTAACTGATTGAGAATGTGAGTGAACTCATGGTGCATTGTGTGGAAATAATAAAGTCGCATAAGCTTATAATCTTTCAACACCTCTGGTGTAAGATCATTCACTTTATATAAAGAAACCTTATATCCACCCTCAGCAGTTCCCACAACTTCGGTTTGTTGACGTGTGAATGCTGAGGAACCAACCATCTGCAATACTCTTGGAGCACTTTGCTTTACAAGCTCTGGACCTGCTACTTCGTTGTAAGCATCGAACCATAGATACTTAATGATGATGGCTAGCTGTGCACTTTTTGCTGAATCGGCTGGCGAAAGTGTGTAGTTGATGTCTGTTTCGCCATCAACCAACTTATACTGCACCTCTACATTGTATGGATAGGTGTAATTCTTAAGCAACCATTGCTCAAAATTGTTTCTATTAACAGGCTTTGTTGGGAATATACTTGGTTGCTTTGGACCTTCGTCGGAACATGCAACAAAGGCTAAAGCAATAAATACTAAGCTTATAAATGATATGACTTTCTTATTCATAAAATAAACTTTTAGAGATTAATTTTTACGTGGATTGGCTTGAAGACCAGCAGCAATAACATCTTGAGGAAGCTGAATTGCTAATCGGAGGTCGCCTGCTGTAAGCGAGTCTGTTACTTCTTTCACTTCGTTTCTTGTTCCTAACTTACGACGATAAACTGTTATTCCATAGCGTTTGATGTCTTGCAAACGCAAACCTTCGTGCAAAGTAACAATTCGTTTCAATTGAAGTATGGTTTGAAGCAATGGTTCTTGAGTTGTTGCATCAATACTAAAATCGGTGTGAAGTGCTTTCTTTATACTTGGTTTCTTTGGTGTGTAATAAGGAACGGCTGCATAATAGGTTTGAATTTGTGGAAGAGTTAGCTGCACTTTCTTCTTTGAAAGCGCTAATAACTCGGTGTTCACATCATTTAAAGCCGCAGCGTAATTACCTGTTAAAGCATAAGCTTCCGCTCTTGTTAACAAAGTTTCGTCGGCTGTAAATACTGCAAATTCTGAATAAGCCATACCAGTACCTGCATGAATATCTACATATTTAATAGACAATGGCACCTTTCTTAAAATATACTTAGAAAGTGTGTTGGCAAACCAAACGCTGACATTGAGGCCATCTCCATCGTCTCCCCAAGGTCCAGGAGCCTGAAGTGTTTCTGTTTTAGATAGCAATGAGCCGTGAGAATATCTGTTACCGATAATTGTTGGACCATTAACTGCCCCCCATTCACTTGCTACTACCTGCAAAAGAATATTGGCTTTTTGGTTGGCTTTGACGTAAGCATTGGTTTGAATTTGTCCATTTGACTCTAATTTATCCCAACTTGCCCAGTCACGTAGCTTGCTTTCAGGATTAGAACCTAATACCTTTGTAGCATAATCAATCGCCTTGTCGTACTTTCTATAATAGAGATAGAAACGAGCAGCGAATGCATTTGCAGCCTCAGGAGTGAAGTGCATCTTTGGAACTTCATAGTTGTCGCCAACAAGTTCGATTCCCTTTAATAAATCGTTCTCTATCTTTACATACAAACTATCAAGAGTTCCACGAGTGTAAGTTGCCTTTACGGTTCGCTCTGGCTTTGTTGGATAAGGTAAACCAAGTTCTTTTGAGGCCGTAAGAGGGTTGTATGCTTGACAAAAAATATTGGCAAGTTGGAACATACTATATGCTCTACAAAGAAGAGCTTCGCCCCTTTGAGTTGCATATTTGCCTTTGTTTTCAGGTTTATCTGCAAGTTCTAGCACCTCATTTGCTGTAGCAATGGCAGTATAATGAGTGTTCCATAGCTGCTGAGGAGTTTCTTGATTGGCTATTTCTGTAATGTCTTTCCAATAATAAGCCTGCTCTTGAAAACGATCTGCAGATGTCCATGAGGGATTATCATGCTCATCGGTGTTATCCGAATACATTTCAAAGAGATAGGCAGGGTGCGCAAGTGGATAAGCAGATACCAATAACTTAGAAGCCTTTTCTTCGCTATCTATTGTTTGTCTACTATCGGGTTGTTTATCTAAATAATTATTACAGCTAGTAAATAGGGCAATTAATGCAACGAAACAACCTAGTATATATTTTCTATTACTCATAAAATTCATTCTTTATTATAGTCCAACTTTAACTGTAAGGGTAAATTGTTTTGGCATAGGAGAAGCCACTCCACCTACATTAAAGAACTCAGGGTCTTGTCCATTTAACTTCTTATCTGCATAAAGTAAGAACAAGTTGGTTGCTTGAAGCTTAACAGATAAATTATTAATAGGTGTGTTTGAGAACCATGTTCTTGGGAAATCATAAGCAAGAGAAATCTCTTTCAAACGAATGAAGTCACCTTTTGCAACACGAACATCTGAGAAGTTATAAGCATTATAACCTATTCTGAGGTTCTTGTCTGATGTGTATTGGCGGTAACTTAATATTCCTGGCACGTTAGTATGCGCTTCGTCGCCTGATGTTGCCCATCTATTTACGAATGTATGTGTCATAGAAGACAAGTCGTTATAGAAGGCTTTGAACTTAGGATCCAAACGAACAACGTTTCCAAATGAGTAAGTCATAAAGACATTTAGATGGAATCCTTTATAAGAGAATACATTTCCTAGTGATCCTGTGTATATTGGATCGGTTGGACCTTCATACTTTAAGAAGTTTGTTTTGGATCTTTCTTGGAAGTTAATATCTGTAGATGTAATCTCACCTTTCTCGTTTCTGAACAAAGGCGCACCCTCATCACTAATACCAACGAATGGAATTGAGAACAAAGAGCGTGCAGGATAGCCCTTCAAAGCAAATCCATTTCCGCTAACTAGGTTGATAACGCTTCCTTGGTTGTATAACTTTGTAATCTTTGTGTTGGTATATGAATAGATAAAGTTGGTTACCCAAGAGAAATCTTTGGTCTTAATATTAGTTGAAGAAACGCTAAGTTCCATACCATTAGAGTGCATCTCTGCCACGTTTGCGGCTCTTATGATCTCACCTCCAACGCCTTGAGTAATCATTGGTCCCATTTCATCGAAGTTATTACGGGTATAAACGTCGAAAGTAACATTCAAGCGGTCACGCCATAAGCCAAAGTCTACCCCTAAGTTCAACTCGTTCTTCTTCTCATAAGTTAAGTCTATATTGCCTAATTTATCTAGACCAATCGCACTTTCTTTATCTTCTGTGAACAAACGATGAGGATTATAAGATAAAAATATTGCTGTAGAATTAGTATAAGAGATGTCTGGTGGTGTACCTGTTAAGCTATAAGACGTGCGTAATGTCAAGTGAGATAGTGGCTTAAGTTTGTCGAACCACTTTTCTTCATGCACGTTCCAAGAGCCAGAAACATTCCATGTTGACATCCAACGAGCCTTACTACTACGTCCCATTTGGTTTGAGCCTTCATAACGATAGGTTCCATTAAACACGTATTTACCTTTATATGAGTAGGTACCATTGGTGAAGAAAGCCACCGAACGTGATGTGGTGTTAGCCAAAGAATAATAGCTATTACCCTCTTCTACTTGCTTTTTGAAGTATGGATACACATAGAATGGTGTTTCACCTGCATCGAATTGCATACCCCAACCTTCAAAACCGCTACGTGTTCTGTGGATATCTTTACTTTCCATACCACCAAATAGATTCATAATATGCACCTTATCGAAGGTATTATTATAGTTTGCTGTGGCACGGAAGTCGTAATCACTCATCCTATTTTCGGACTTATGGTAGATACCTCCATTGGGAAGAATACTCAAAGGCAATTTATATGGATTGTCTGGGTCTTTATATAGATACTTATTTGACTCACGAATTACAGCTGTACCCATTGCTCTATAAGCCTCTGCTTGATTTGATCTGTCTTTAACAAGATGCTCTTGAGAGCTTGCGGCATATTTAAATGCACCAAGAACAGCAAGTTCTAAATTCTTAATAGGCTTATATTTCAATTCAAATTGGAATTTAGAATCGAGCACATTAAGATCGATGTAGTTGTTATTTAATTCGTGGAAAATATTGAAAGGAGCGTAGTTTGCAACATAAAAAGCACGTGGATCGAGTGCTCTTGATGTGTTCAATGCGTATGAATACGGGTTAATATCGAAATCACGGCGCACTTCACCGCCTGCAACATCAACGTCTTGTCCTAGTGTTCCTGGTGCTCTTTGCTTACGATAAGAAGCACCACCAATTACATTTAATGTAAGGTTATTAAGGATTTGGTGTGAAACATTAAAATTTGCAGTGTATCTATTTACGTTACTTTGCTTGTACCAACCTGGATCGAGCAATGCACTCATAGAAGCATAGTAGTTTGATTTTGCTGTACCGCCACTCAAACTCACTGCATGGCTCTGCATAATTGCAGGCGAGAAAAGCTCTTTAAACCAATCGGTATTTCTAAATTCGGCTTGTTGTAAATAAGCATTACGAGCCTCTTCTGTATTTTCAAGTTCGAAACGACCTGCTCTTTTGTTATAAGAGTTAATGAGTTCATACATCTTTCCATACACTCCGTAGTCGCTTCCGTTCAACACATTAGATAGATTTAACCAACCCTTATCTTTTAATTCACGATAGATGCCCATTTGATCTTGTGAATTCAATATATCAAAGTTAGAATAAGAAGGAACTAAACGAGATGTAAATTCACCTGTATAGTTAAAATGTGCTTGTCCTTGTTTACCCTTTTTAGTAGTTACAACAATCACACCTGCCATGGCACGAGCACCATATATAGATGTAGCAGAACCGTCTTTAAGGATTTGGAAGCTCTCAATATCATCAGAGTTCAAGCCTGCAATAGCAGAACTGATAAGTGTTTCGGGATTACCAGAAGCCAAATCGTCTGCTCCTACGTTAGAAACATCTTCCATAATAACACCATCTACTACCCAAAGAGGTTTAGAACTACCATAAATAGAGGTTGCTCCACGAACACGAATTTTAGGTGCAGAACCAAATGTACCACTAACATTCTGAACTGAAACACCTGCAGCTTGTCCTTCAAGAGAACGACTAATGTCTGCAACGCCGCTCAAACGTGCTTTCGATGCATCTACTTTGTCGGTAGCACCAGTAAACAAACGTCTGTCGGTTTTAGTTAAACCAGTTACCACAACGTCTGATAATAATTGTGCATCACTTTTCAATAACACTTTCATATTGGTGGTTCCTTTAAGAGTTTGAGTAACCATACCAATATAACTAATAATTACTTTTGGATTACTTTCATTCACTGAAAGCGAAAACTTTCCATCCATGTCGGTCACTGTAGCTATTTTTGTGCCTGCAACTGTAACAGTTGCACCAATAACAGGCTCGTTATCAGTAGCACCAATAACCACTCCAGAGACTTTAGTTTGAGCTAAAGCACTTCCTAAGCAAAGGAAAATGCCAGCTAAAAACATAGCTAGTCTTTTCTTCATAAAGTTGTCTTTCTATATGTTTTAATTAAATAAAGAATTCTATTTTTTATTTTTCTCTCTTAGAATAAATCTGATTTATCTTTCAATTCTCATAGAATAATAAAAGAATTACATGTAAAGCCATATAAAATTTCAAATTGAAACATTATTATTCATTATTGCTTACAATTTCATAACATATGTTATACTTCTCTTAATCAATGCACAAATGTAAATCAAACAAAGATATGCACCAAATAATTATAAAAAGAGTAGACGTTTTTAAAATATTATTAACAATTAAAAGCGTAAGAAAGAAACTTATAAGGCACAATACAATAAAATAAAGAAGAAAAGAAGATATTTTTATTTAATTATAAAATGAAACTAATTGCTTTTTTATAGCATTTAACATTTAATTCATTTTAAACCACAGAAATATAGCATTACGCTCTTGAATCCTTGTATATAATAAGGTTATCTATATATAAATACAAAGAAAGAAATGGGAATTCGCTTACATCTTCTAGCCTTTCATTTTTATATAAATCAACATTATGTTTCAATTTATTGCATTTTCTTCTTTTTATCTATGTTTATTTTACTCTCCTTTTTTTAGTTTAGCCTTTAAATTCTTTAATTTCATTCTTATTATTTGCTTTTATTAAAAACAATGCCTATCTTTGCAAAAACATATTTACAGAAGATTTTAGTTACAATAAAAGAATTCCAGCACCCTCGACATAAGAGTGTTGGAATTCAAATTTTATTATTTAATCACAAGAGTATAAACATTTAAAATATAAACAAATTATGGCTTACATGTCACAAGAAGGCTACGATAAACTAGTAGCTGAACTAAAACATCTCGAATCAGTTGAGCGTCCTAAAGCATCTGCCGCTATTGCTGAAGCAAGAGATAAGGGCGACCTAAGCGAAAACTCTGAGTATGATGCTGCCAAAGAGGCTCAGGCTCACCTAGAATCAAAGATTAATAAGATTAAAGTGTCTTTATCTGAAGCAAAAATCGTCGACACTTCTCTTCTTAGTGCAGATGCTGTACAAATTATGTCGAAAGTGGTTATGACCAACTTGGGTAACAATGCAAAGATGACTTACACCATTGTTAGCGAGAGCGAAGCCAACCTTAAAGAAGGAAAATTGGCTATCACTACCCCTATTGCACAAGGACTACTTAACAAAAAAGTTGGAGACGAGGTTGAAATTAAGATCCCTAACGGAACAATCAAACTACGTATCGATGCTATCAGCATTGATTAAGCCCATCGTTTAACCTAAAATTCTAATTATTATGACTATTTTTTCAAAGATTATCGCAGGAGAAATTCCTTCACATAAGATTGCCGAAAACGATAAGTTCTATGCTTTTCTCGACATCAATCCAGTGGCATTAGGTCACACATTGGTTGTTCCCAAACAGGAAGTAGATTATATCTTCGATTTATCAGACGAAGATTTGGCTGCAATGAACGTCTTTGCAAAGAAGGTGGCACACGCCATTAAAACAGCAATGCCATGTATAAAGATTGGCGTCACCGTTATTGGTTTAGAAGTTCCACACGCACATATTCATCTTGTTCCTATGAACTCTGAGGCTGATATGAACTTTCATAAGCCTAAGTTAACCCCCTCTCAAGATGAACTTGCACAAATAGCAGAAAAAATAAGAAACGCTTTCGAGAAATAAAAGCTTATTTTTTGAGACATATTAATAGTCGTCTTAAACACAACAACATGATGTTTAAGGCGACTAACTTTTTATATAACTTCATAATCTATCCTTCTCTGCCTCTCAACCACACAGAGATTTCAACACAAAAAGGTATATAAAACAAAAAGAGTACTAAAGAAAAACCTTAGTACTCTTATGCGCTTCAAGATGGGCTTGAACCAACGACCCCCTGATTAACAGTCAGGTGCTCTAACCAACTGAGCTATTGAAGCATTGTTCTTAATTGCGATGCAAAGGTAATAGGTTTATTTTAATCTTCCAAATATTTTCCTTATTTTTTTCGATTTTGATGAAAAAAAGTACTTTTACACGTATTTTTCTTGCTCATTTTATTGTAAAAACGCTATCTTTGTATAGCAAAATACTTTATTAGAAAAGAATCTTCAACCAGAAGAAGTTTGTTTGGTCGCTAAGGAAAACAGCACACACATGTAATAAGAAATAAAGAACAATAAACGAAATTGCCCTCTACCTTATTATAATAGCATCATCCTAACAGAAAACTTCTTATAAAATTATATTGAAAATGAAACGAATTGCATTTTTACTTGCAGTGCTCATTAGCACCTTTTCAATGATTGCTCAAACCAACAATCACAGTAGTAAAGTCGCAAAAAACCTCGATGTTTTTAATGCTCTTTATAAAAATCTCGATTTATTGTATGTAGATACACTCGATGCAAACGAGGTTATAGGCTATGGCATCAACTCTATGCTCAATAGTTTAGATCCTTACACAGAATACTATACTAAAGAAAAGAACGACGAACTCAATACCACTCTCACTGGAAAATATGCGGGTATCGGTGCACTTATTAAATATAACAACCAATTAAAGAATGTTGTTATCGACCAAGCTTATGCTAATACACCTGCAGCAGAAGCGGGTTTGAAGAAAGGCGACATCATATTGAGTATCGACGACAAGCCAATGACAGGCAAAGATAATAGTTATGTAAGCAATTCTTTACGTGGCGAACCTGGCACTTCGTTTAAATTAAAGGTGAAACGCCCATCAACATCAAAGATACTTACATTCAAAATCACCCGACGATCAATTCAACTTCCTTCTGTTCCTTATTATGGAATACAACCAGGAAACATCGGTTATATTAAATATACATCGTTCACCGAAGGTAGTGCAAAGCAAATTAGATCGGCTTTTGTAGATCTAAAGAACAAAGGTGCTAAAGGATTGGTAATCGACTTGCGTGGCAATGGCGGCGGATCGCTAGGCGAAGCTGTTCAAATTGTTAACATGTTCGTTCCTAAAGGCATCACTATTGTACAAACAAAAGGAAAACTTCAACGTGCTAATGCCGAGTATAAAACAACCGAAGAACCTTTAGATACGATTATGCCCATCGTTGTTTTAGTAGATGGAAACAGTGCGAGTGCGAGTGAAATTACAAGTGGTAGCTTGCAAGACCTCGACCGTGCGGTGATTCTTGGCACACGAACATTCGGAAAAGGACTTGTACAACAAGTAATCAACTTGCCTTATGGAGGATTAATGAAGCTAACAACAAGTAAATACTACATCCCAAGTGGTCGCTGTATCCAAGCAATTCGCTACAAACATAGTAATGGAGGACGCATGGAACACGTGCCCGATTCATTAACAAAAACATTCTATACTCGCCTTGGTCGTGCCGTTAAAGATGGTGGTGGTATCACTCCCGACATTGTTGTAAAGGCAGATTCTGTACCAAACATTGCCTTCTATCTTGCAGGGGTGCGTGATTCTAACGAAGTGATGTTTAACTATGAGGTAGATTACATTGCTAAACACCCAAATATTAGCAGTCCTGAAAAATTTGTAATAAGCGATGCCGACTACCAAATATTTAAAGATAAGGTTATTAAAAGCGGTTTTAAATACGACGGAGAAACCTCTAAATATCTCGACAACATCATTCGATTGGCTAAGTTCGAAGGTTATTACAACGATGCAAAACCACAGTTAGAAGCTCTAAAAGAAAAGCTTCAACACAACATTGCACACGATTTAGAATATAACAAAGCATTTATATCTAATCTTCTTGCTAACGACATCGTTCAGGCCTACTATTTCCAAGAAGGCGGAATTGTTCACTCTTTGCAACAAGACAAGCAATGGAAAAAGGCTGTTGAGTTGCTCAACAATCCCAAAGAATATAAAGATTTATTGAAGAAGAAATAAATCTTTCATAACAATCATTATCAACCCGTTCGAAAACTTACAGAAAGTTGCGAACGGGTTGTTTTCTTTTCGTTCTGCAAAAGCAGTCCTTTTATCTCGAAAAGTCAATGCTTTTGCACTTCAATCTCAATGTTTTTAGGATGTAAAAGCATAGAGATTATTATTCAGTCTTTTCATCCCTATTTTTTTCATTTCATGCTAATATCGTTCAATAAGCATGCAAAAATCTAATTCAGCCTTACCAATGCAAATAAAAGGCTACAAAAACATATCACAAAATCGTATTTTTAGAAAAAGAAATATTATTTTTGCATATCGTTAGAGACGACTTCAAGAGAGAGAAAGCATGACAGAGAAAACGATAGATATCGACAAAATACTAAAAGAAAAGATGGGAGCGAAGGCGAAATTTGTACCCTCTTTTCTCGTAAGATATCTAAAACACATCATTCATCAAGACCAAGTGAATGCTTTCTTACATGAAAGTAGAGACAAAGTGGGTACACCATGGCTCAAAGAATGTGTGAAATATCTCGACATCACCCTCCAAATCAAAGGCGAAGAAAACCTCCCTAACAAAGACGATGGAAAGCTTTACACCTTTGTTTCGAATCATCCCTTAGGTGGAATAGATGGCGTTGCACTCGGAAGTGTTATTGGTCAGCACTATGATAGTAATTTTCGTTACTTGGTGAACGACCTCTTAATGAACCTACCAGGATTGGCTCCGCTTTGCATTGCCATTAACAAAACAGGACATCAAAGTCGCAATTTCCCCGCAATGGTTGAAGAAGGCTTCAAAGGAAACAACCATATTTTGATGTTTCCAGCAGGACTTTGCAGTAGAAAAACGAATGGACTGGTGAGAGATTTGGAGTGGAAAAAGACCTTTATAACCAAAAGTATCGACACACAAAGAGACGTTGTCCCCATTCATTTCGAAGGAACCAACTCGCCATTCTTTTATCGTTTGGCAAACATCTGCAAGATGTTGCACATTCCTTTCAACCTTGCAATGCTCTATCTTGTAGACGAAATGTATAAAAACGTTCATAAAACATTCACCATAACCATCGGGAAACCTATTCCTTGGCAAACTTTCGACAAATCGAAAACTCCATTAGAATGGGCACAAGAGGTAAAAAAACGAGTGTACGAACTTTAATATCACAACGCAATTCGTTGCAACAACCACAATAGTAAATAAATTCTTCAAACAAAAATCATGGAAGAAGCCATCATAAATGCTATCGACAAAGAACTTTTAAAAAGTGAGCTTACGCCCGAAAAGCGTTTACGTGTAACCAATAAAAGTCATAACGATATTTATGTTATCACTGCGCACAACGCTCCAAATGTGATGAAAGAGATTGGACGTTTGCGTGAAATAGCCTTTAGAACGGCTGGTGGTGGCACTGGAAAGAGCATGGATATCGACGAATTCGATATCTGCCCCAACTGCTATAAACAGCTTATTGTGTGGAATCCAGAGGCTGAAGAAATTATAGGAGGATACAGATATTCGTTTGGAGAAGATTGGGAATTAGACGAAAAGACAGGTCAACCAAAGCTTGCAACAAGTCACATGTTCCATTTTAGCGACCAGTTTATTAAAGACTATATGCCTTATTCGGTTGAACTTGGACGCTCATTTGTTTCGCTCGAATATCAAAATGTGCGTACAAACACTAAGAGTATCTTTGCATTAGACAATCTTTGGGACGGATTAGGCGCACTAACTGTTATCAATCCAAAGGTGAAATACTTCTTCGGAAAGATGACTATGTACCCCTCTTACATTCGCTATGGTAGAGATATGATTCTCTTTTTCCTCAAAAAATACTTCGACGATAAAGAGAACCTCATTGTTCCAACAAAGCCATTGGAGCTCGAAACCGACGAGAAAGTGTTTGAAGAGCTTTTCAATGCCAACTCATTCAAAGAGAATTATAAGATTCTTAATCGAGAAATTCGACAAATGGGCTACAACATTCCACCTCTTATTAATGCCTATATGGGCTTAAGTCCTACGATGAAGTTATTTGGGACAGCCATCAATAAGGGTTTCGGAGATGTAGAAGAAACGGGCATTTTAATTGCAGTAGACGAGATTCTCGAAGAGAAACGCATTCGACATATCGATAGTTTCATTGCTGCCAATCGCAATAACCTTGAAATTACAAGCGGCAATAACAACGTAATATACAAAGAAAAAGAGAGCAAAGAATAGTTTATTCCTTGCTCTCTTTTTGATATAAGTAGGGCTCTTTTCCCCTACTTCTCATTTTTTATTCGTAAATTTGCAAGATAAAGAGAATAAAATAACACTATATACAATGGCAGAAAAGAATTACAAAAGAACCACAGTAACGGCTGCTTTGCCTTATGCAAACGGTGGAGTGCACATCGGACACTTAGCAGGTGTTTACATTCCAGCCGACATTTATGTTAGATATCTTCGTTTAAAGGGCGAAGAAGTGGCATTTATTTGCGGTAGTGACGAGCATGGTGTGCCCATAACTATTCGTGCAAAGAAAGAAGGAATCACTCCTCAAGACGTTGTAGACCGTTATCATCAACTTATAAAAGATAGCTTCTCTGACTTTGGTATCAGCTTCGATATTTATAGTAGAACAACATCTAAAATACATCAACAAACTGCTTCCGACTTCTTTAAGCACCTATTGGATAACAATAAGCTACAAGAAGGCGAAACAGAACAATTATACGATGAGGAAGTTCACCAATTCTTGGCAGACAGATACATCACTGGCGAATGTCCACATTGCCACAATGAGGGTGCTTATGGCGACCAATGCGAAAGCTGTGGACGTGACCTTTCACCCACAGAACTCATCAATCCAAAGAGTACTATCAGCGGTTCAACTCCTGTTCTACGCAAAACCAAGAACTGGTATCTACCTCTTAACGACTATCAAACATGGCTTAAAGAGTGGATTTTGGAAGGACATAAGGAATGGAGAGCCAATGTTTATGGTCAATGTAAAAGCTGGTTAGACCTCGATTTGCAACCTCGTGCCATGACAAGAGACCTCAATTGGGGTATTCCTGTGCCTGTTGAGGGAGCAGAAGGAAAGGTATTATATGTTTGGTTCGATGCTCCTATCGGCTATATATCAAATACTAAGGAGCTATATCCTAACGATTGGAAGAAATGGTGGCAAGATTCTGAAACCCGATTGGTGCACTTTATTGGTAAAGATAACATCGTGTTCCACTGCATCATCTTCCCTTCTATGTTGAAAGCGCATGGAGATTATATCCTTCCTGAGAACGTTCCTGCTAACGAATTCTTAAATCTTGAAGACAACAAGATCAGTACTTCTCGCAATTGGGCAATCTGGTTGCACGAGTATCTACAAGAATTACCTAACAAACAAGACGTTCTTCGCTATGTATTAACAGCCAATGCGCCTGAAACAAAGGATAATAATTTCACTTGGAAAGATTATCAAGAGCGCAATAATAACGAGCTTGTGGCTGTGTATGGCAACTTTGTTAATCGTGCATTGCAGCTCACTAAGAAGTATTTCAATGGCGTTGTGCCTGCTTGTGGCGAGCTTCTTGACATCGACAAAGAGGTATTTAACGAGCTAAAAGGCGTGAAAGAGAAGGTGGAAACCTTGCTTAACAACTATAAATTCCGTGACGCTCAACGTGAAGTTATGAACATTGCACGCATCGGAAACAAGTATATGACCGACTGTGAGCCATGGAAATTATGGAAAACTGAGCCTCAACGAGTTGAAACTATCTTATATGTTTGCTTGCAATTGGTGGCTAACTTAGCTATTGCTTTCGAACCATTCTTGCCATTTAGCAGTAAGAAACTACGCCAACTCATTCACATTGAGAGTGCAGACTGGAGCAAATTAGGTGCTACCGACCTACTAACTCAAGGCCATCAGCTTGCTGAACCTGAGCTACTTTTCGAAAAGATTGAAGACGAAACAATTGCTTTCCAATTAGAAAAGCTCGACAACATTAAGAAAGCTAACGAACAAGCGAATTATAAAGCAAAGCCAATTAAGCCTGTAGTGAGCTACGAAGACTTTGAAAAACTAGACATTAGAGTGGGCAAAGTCTTAACATGTGAAAAGGTGAAGAAGGCTAATAAGCTTTTGAAATTTACGTTAGACGATGGCAGTGGCAAAGAAAGAACGATTGTAAGTGGCATCGCTAAGTTCTATGAACCAGAGGATTTGGTGAGCAAGAGCGTTCTTTTCATTGCCAATTTCGAGCCTCGTAAGCTCATGGGAATAACCAGTGAAGGTATGATTTTATCTGCAGTTGACTTCGATGAGTCGCTCAGTGTAACCACAACTCTTCGTGAAGTGAAACCCGGAAGCCAAGTAGGATAAACGCAATAGCAGTGCTATTGACTCTATAAAACAAAGAAGTTCTCTCTCTTACATTGATTTATTCATGTTCGAGAGAGAACTTTTTATTATGATATTATTATCTTTCTACCTTTAAAGTAGAGCGCAGAACTATCGTATAAACAATAGTTCTCGGTACTTAGGAAGTGTCCAAAGCTCGTCAGCAACAATCAATTCGAGCTTATCAATGTGGTATCTTATGTCCTCAATGATAGGCGCAACGGTGTCGTGATACGCAATAGCTTTGTCTCTTTCGCTTTCTATTTTATTCGCAACTTTACGTGCTTCCACCAAATTCTCAACCATAGTCTCGATACATTCGGTTCTTTCTGCAATCTCTTCGATAATCTTTAGGTTACGAGAAGTTAAGCTCTTAGCCTTTGATTCATCGAAAATAGCATACATATTGTGTACATTCTTAGCCAAACGACTTTGATAATGGGTTGCAACAGGAATGACATGGTTCATTGTTAGGTCACCCATTACACGAGCTTCAATTTGAATTCGCTTGGTATAGGTTTCCCATTTCACCTCGTTACGAGCTTCTAGTTCGTTCTTTTTCATCACGTTTGCACGTTCGAACATAGCCACAGAGTCGGGCTTTAGATAGTGATCAAAGATAAGAGGACAGCTTGTTTCGCAGTCGAGTCCACGTTTCTTAGCTTCTACCACCCATTCTTCTGAATAGCCATTGCCCTCGAATACAATTGGAGCACAAGTGCGAATATCTTCACGAAGTACGTTGATGATTGCGTTTGTTTGGTCTTCTCCCTTCGCAATAAGTGCATCTACACGCTCTTTGAACAATGTTATTGCTTCTGCAAAGGCAGTATTTAGCACAATCATAGCAGAGGCACAGTTGGCTTCACTACCCACTGCTCTGAACTCAAAGCGGTTTCCTGTGAAGGCAAAAGGACTGGTTCTATTTCTGTCTGTGTTATCAATTAGTAGCTCAGGTATCTCTGGAATGTCTAATTTCATACCTTTTTTATCTGCCACATTGAACAGTGTTTCATTATCAGAGTCTACAATATGCTTTAAAAGACCAGAGAGTTGTTGACCCAAGAACGCAGAGATAATGGCAGGAGGTGCCTCGTGTCCGCCCAAACGATGTGCGTTAGTGGCACTCATTATCGATGCTTTTAGAAGTGCTTCGTGGCGATATACAGCCATTAAGGTCTCTACAATGAACACAACGAAACGCAAGTTGTCTTCGGGAGTCTTTCCTGGTGAGTGCAAAAGAACGCCTGTATCGGTGCAAAGACTCCAGTTATTGTGCTTTCCACTACCGTTTATTCCATCGAAAGGTTTTTCGTGTAGCAATGCTCTAAAGCCATGTTTGCGTGCCACTTTCTTCATTAACGACATCAAAAGCATGTTATGGTCGATGGCAAGGTTACACTCTTCGAAGATAGGAGCAAGTTCAAACTGATTGGGAGCCACCTCATTATGACGTGTTTTACATGGGATTCCTAATTCAAGTGCTTGTATTTCGAGGTCTTTCATGAATGCTTGTACACGCTCTGGAATAGTTCCAAAGTAGTGATCGTCCATCTGTTGGTTCTTAGCAGAATCGTGTCCCATCAGTGTTCTGCCTGTTAACATCAAGTCAGGGCGTGCCAAATAAAGATCTACATCAACGAGAAAGTATTCTTGTTCCCATCCTAAATTGGTTGAAACCTTCTTTACTTCGGGGTAGAAATACTTACAAACGGCTGTTGTTGCCACGTCTACTGCATGCAAAGAGCGTAGAAGTGGTGCTTTATAGTCGAGTGCTTCACCTGTGTAAGAGATAAAGATGGTAGGAATACAAAGCGTGTCATCGATGATAAACACAGGCGATGTAGGATCCCAAGCCGAATATCCTCGTGCCTCAAAAGTATTTCTTATTCCTCCATTAGGGAACGAAGATGCGTCGGGTTCTTGCTGAACAAGTAGCTTTCCGCTAAACTCTTCAATCAAACCTCCTTTGCCATCGTGTTCTACAAAGGCATCATGTTTCTCTGCAGTTCCCTCTGTTAGGGGTTGAAACCAGTGTGTATAATGGGTCACTCCATATTCTTCTGCCCACTGCTTCATACCTTTTGCCACCGCATTTGCAATAGAACGGTCTAAGTGCGAACCATTATCTATCACGTCAATGAGCTTGTTATAAATATCTAAAGGAAGATATTTATACATCTTCTCACGGTTAAACACATACTTTGCGAAGAACTCTGATGGGCGTTCTGCAGGTGTTTCTACTTCTAAAGGACGCTTTTTAAACGCCTCGGCAACAACTTGGAATCGTAAATTAGACATTGTATTTTGTTTTATTAATGTATTCATTTTATTTTCAACTCAATTTTCTCAGTTCATAATGCTTTGTCCGTTTCATCACTATTGCACTGCTCTTTGGGCACTTCTCTGTATTTGTTTGTCGTAACGTGCAATCTCTATACTGTTAATAATATTCTGCCAAAGAATGTAACAGCCTGGTCCTACGGTTGAAAGGGGTGTTAAATAGGCGTTAGCAATCCATATTGCGAATGCCGTATTCTTCTGTCCTAGACCCTGACCAGCCTCTAATCGTCTATTAAAACGCAAGCCTATCGACCTTCCTACCATAAATTGTACGAAGCAAACAACAAGTCCTGCCACTGCAATGAGCAACAAAAACAACACACCTGTCTGTGCATGTACAATGTTTTTAATGGTTGTTCCGCTCACAATGAGCAACGAACACGCCCAAAGATAATATGAAAGGTCTTTCACACTCACAATCTTTCGATGAATATTTTTCATGCTTTTCTTCACTACATAAGCCAAAAACATAGGCAGAACGAGTACCAAAAGCACCTGATAGAGTATCTTTAAGAAAGCTGATAGGAAGCTGATGTGCAAACTATTGTCTACCAATGGCAGGCAAACGGGAATGAGTATTGATGAAAAAAAGTTAGAAACGAAAGTATAGGTGGTCATTTCTTCGATGCTTCCGCCCAACTTTTGGGTGACAACAGCAGCGGCTGTGGCGCACGGACAGATAACACATATAAGAATAGACTCGCAAAATACGAGCCTAGAACCACTTTTTCCCCACAGCAATGTGAGTGCTAAAAGAAAGAGAATGATGCTGAATTGTGCCACAAGAGCATAGCCATGCCAGCGTGTTACACGCAGTTTTTTGAAGTCGACTTTACAGAATGTAACGAAGAGAACTAAGAACATGAACAGCGGAAGGATTGCATTAAAGAAAGGCGCAAACAGCATTGCCGCACTCAACAAACAAGGAGTGAAGGCAAAAATAAGATAAATAACAGCCCCAATGGTGATAGACAGGGGCAAGGTCCATGTCTTTATAAACTTTATTAAACCCATGTTGATGTAAAGTTTACCATCCTTTCATTGCTCCTTTTCAATGCAACAGCTTCATAACTTCTATGCTTTGGTTTATAGTTACCTGCAAATCGCTTTGTATTTAAGTTGCAAAAAGAAACAAAAATAACAGCAAGTAATCTCGTTTTCAATCTTCTACCCATACACTTCGAGCCTTTTAGGCGTTGACTTGTGTGGCTTTGGAGGCACAAAGGCATTTAACGAGTCTTTACTCTGTTCTCAACTTGTATGCAAAGGTATTATAATTTATGGGTTCATAAAGCACTCTATTCTCTCTTTTTTGTTATATAATCTTAATTAGATACATTTTCTTAACTCCTTTTCTACTTTCTTTTTCGATATAGAGGGAGCGAAAAGAGATGCTAAGATGGATGTATTGAGTTGAAAGGGAGATTGACTTACCATTTTGATGGCATTTCAACACTGCAGTAAAAGCTATGCTATTGACCTGCAAAAGCATTGTTTTTGGTGTGTAATTGCAGTGCTTTTATAATGCAAAAGCAGTGCTTTTATTGGGCACTACCTATAAAGCCGAGTAGAAAGGGCGTGCAATATAGAATATTTCAGTAATTCTGAAAGTTTCTTGTTAGTTCCTTATACAAAGGACTTTGGGAGAAATACCCATTTTTGAGGTAATGACTTGGCAACCGTGCCATTTGCAGCGTTCTGCCTTGAATTGCTTACAAGGAACTCATTTATACTTGCAAAGGTACAAAAGATTTTTGAGAACGCCGTTTTTTATCAATATTTATTCTTTTGAGATAGAACATTCTTCTACTTTGTGAACTTTTTAGTACCTTTGTATCGTATTTCATTCTTAATTCTAAACGGACAAAATAAAATGAAACAATTATATTATGTAAATGGAAAAAGGGTTGATATTAGCACATATGCTAATGCCTTAAATGCTGAGATTGCTGCAGAAGAAGCAGAAAATAAGCACAAAGTCAAGATAAAAGGGTTTATGGAGTATATAAATAAAAATCCCTCCGTTTTAGAAAAATGGGATAATACCTCTTTGTCATCTGAAACAATCATTCAAATTCTTTTTGATAGTTGGTACAAATCTGAAGATTGTAAAACACTATTAAATAAATATGAACATCAAAAAAACGATAAAAGCGTGGGGATGTCTCACCCTAATAATTATATGTGTTCTTTTATTTGTCTTACGTGTTAGCGGAGTTTTTTGAAATGAAAGCAAAATATATTTGGCTTATTATTGCCTTTGTCATTATGTCTTGTGATAATAATCTTGCATCATGGATTGTATCAGATGTCACCAATTATTCTAATTGTACTACAAATAAAGAGTTCCAAGAATGGCTATATTCAATAAATCCAGATGGCAAGACAATAGAAAAAGATGGGGTAAAATATAACGTTCACAATGGTTATGATCCACTGACAGGTATCCCTGAGATTAGGATTGAAATCGTTGATGGAATAGCAGAATATTATAAAAAAGAATTTTTATCTGAAATGGTATCCCAAATAGAGACAGATTTAAAGAATCAAAGTTTAGTTTTGTCTGTCTATTCTGAATGTGATTGGGTGATAATAAACCTCAAAAACGAACAAGGATTTAACAATATCAACTAATTATGAGCTATTTACAACACCGAATTGTTCAGGTACAAATACTCTTACAGGCTATACAAGAAAGCATAATGGTATTATCCACACGAAAGGTATCGAATTAAATTAGAATATGTACCATTAATATTTTTGTAACTTTGTGTAGAACATCTAAACAATGATTCTTTTTGAGTTTTCAGGTTTTCAGAAGGATAAAAGGTAGTCTAATTTTACTAATTACTACCCTTTTAGGCAACAACTTCTCACTGTCGGCTTACTGAATATCCGTCTAAACAAAGCATTTACACTGCTTTTGCACAAGAACAACATTAGTTTGCAAATAAAACACTTTAGATTGAACTATGAAGAAATATTACTTATCGCTTTTTTTGATATGCTTTTTATCGGCTTCTTCACTATTTGCCTCTCAAAAAGACACTATTTTTGTGGCTGACTATGGTGTGAAACCCGACACTTACGAGAACCAAACAGAACGTTTGAAGACTGCCATTGCCGATTGTAAACAATCTAAGTCTAAGGTATTGGTGTTTGAAAAGGGTCGCTACGACTTGTGGACTGAAGGCGCAACCTACCGAGATTTCTTTATTACCAACACTTCTTCAGAAACTGAATGCCCATCGAAAGTGAAAACAATTGGTATGTTTTTCGAAGATATGGAGGGCTTAACCATTGAGGGAAACAATGCAACTCTGATGTTTCATGGAAAAGTTACGATGCTTGCATTTGCTCATTGCAAGAAAATGACATTGCAAAACATTCACATCGACTTTGAAAGACCTGGCGGATCTGAGCTTACTTTCACTCAAATCAACGAGAAAGGAGCTGTCGCTAAGTTTCATCCTGACTCACGATATGCCATCAACAATGGTAAAATAACGCTCTATGGAGAGGGTTGGCGTACCAATATTCCACATTGCATCGAATACAATCCCACAACAGAACATTTTTATTATAGCCATGCTTGGAAAGCTCTTTCAAAGGCTAAAGCCACTGAATTGGCTCCACATGTGGTGCTTTTTGAATCTGTCGACACTGCTCTATGTAAGTTGAACCACACTTTAACGATTAGAGATATTATTCGTGACCAAGTGGGAATGTTGATTTATGAAAGCGAAGACATTTGCTTTAAGAACGTTGGAGTGCACTATATGCATGGATTGGGCATCGTTAGTCAGTTCTCTAAGAATATTGAAATGAACCATGTGTATTGCATGCCTCGTGAAAATAGCCGTAGATTGCTGGCTTCTTCTGCCGACTTTATGCACTTTTCGGGTTGCTCTGGTAAGGTGAAGGTGGTGAATTGTAAGTTTGCTGGCGCACAAGATGATTGCATTAATGTGCACGGAACGAACTTACGCATTATGGAAAAGGTGAATGACCATACCCTTAAACTGCGTTTTATGCACCCTCAAACCTATGGTTTTAATGCCTTTTTCGAGGGCGACACAGTGGCTTTTGTACGCCCATCTACTATGCAACGCTATGCTCAAGCTGTGATTAAAACGGCAAAACTGCTATCGAACAGGATTGTGGAAGTGACGCTAACGACACCAATTCAACACGATATTGAACTACAAAGCGATTGTCTTGAGAATATGACTTGTACGCCTGAGGTGGAGATTCGCAATTGTTATTTCACCCGAACAAGTACTCGTGGCATTTTGGTTACAACACCCCGACGAGCGATTATCAGTGAAAACGTGTTCTATAAAACAGGTATGAGTGCCATACTTATTGAGGGTGATGCTGCGGGTTGGTATGAATCTGGACCTGTAAAAGATGTTTTAATCGAAAATAATACATTCACTGATTGCGCAAATAATAACAATAATCACGCTGTAATTGAATTGAATCCATCGAATACGGATATCAATGAGAAACGCCCTGTGCATCAAAATGTGCGCATCATCAATAATCGTTTCACCAGTTATGGGCAGACTATTCTATCGGCTAAGAGCACTTCTAACTTGGTTTTCCGTAACAATGAGATGACTATGTATCGCAAATCGTCTGACACTTCCTCTAAATGGTTCTCGTTAAATGGTTGCAGTAAGGTGAAATTCAAGGCAAATCAGCTACTTGTTAGGAAGCCTATAGAGTACTCTTGCAGACTGCAATAGTTTCCAAACAAAAGGACTTGCCATACAACGAGATATCGAAAACAAACCTTTTATTTAAGAATATACATGTAACCTATTGGTGATTGAAGAGCAACTTCTTGCTCTTGCGATGCTTATCCAACAGGTTACATTCTTTTTTATACCTCTTTCTTTATTCTAATCCATTTGAGAAAGGGGCGTTACATCTCCTTTCTTCTCTGCTACAAGAATAGGAGTGGACTGAGGTTATCTACCTTTCAAAAAAGCTACAACTATGTGTCTCCTTTCTCTTCTAATTATTATAGTCTTTCTTTTCTATTTGTAATAGATCTCCTTTTATACCTATCATTGCTTTGCTTTTTGATTGATTTGCTCTCCGACTCAAACCTTTTTAAGGTTTATAAGCTCTTTTCTCTCATCTCATAGGTATTCGTCCACCATAGTAGGAATATTCCTTTAAATGCAAAAAGAAAGAGTTTTCTGTCTTTCTAAAATTGTCTTTGCTCCTAGTTGCACTACTATTGGGTCGAGACCTCATCAACTATAGAGAAACAAAAAGGTTGTGCACCAAAGCGTTTACACACTGTTCGGCACACAACCTATTATTTTATTAAAGTATTTTACTAGTTTTTACACTATTATTTTACTCCAATTGGACCTTGTCCTGCAACTTTTGGCCATCCTGGGTTTTGGTAAACAACAGACTTCTCGATATCATTATTATCAGAAGTAGATGACTTACGGAATACACTTTGTGCAAGAGGAGTTAGATAGTGAGCCTCTGTGAAATGATAACCATTGAACACTGAGTTGTTAACCTTGCTCAATTGATAAGGACGAACATATACTCCACTGATATTCTTATCAGACATATTACCCTTACCTTGTTCAACATTTACAATCACAAGGTTTTGATTATCTTTGTCAAGTAGCTTGCCATCGTAGATTGAACCCCAGTATCTCATACCCTCAATTTGGTATCCATTCACTTGATCTAGAGCTCTCCAACGACGTAAGTCATTTAGACGCATACCTTCTGCAATGAACTCATCACGACGTTCACGACGTATATTGTAAAGTGTTTTGTCAACTAATGCACCATGAGAGTATGCTCCGAAGTCATTCTTAGCTTCTTCTGCCATCACTGTTGCAGCAATTGTTTTGTTGAAATCTGCATCCACCTTAGCACGAGTACGTAGAGCTTTCCAATACTTTTCGGCTTTAGCAACGATAGTATGGTTCTTTTCATACGATGCTTCCATGTAGTTAAGAAGAGCTTCTGCACCACGGAATACAACACTAGCAGATACACCCATGTGGTGATCATCTTGTTGTTTTGAATCATAGTTCAAACCTTTCTTCACTGCAAAACCTGTAACAATACGTGTTTCGTTATTACCCTTTGCCAACCAAGACATCTCAAATGTTCTAGCAACAGCACCATTTGTATAAGCGATAGCATCACCATCTTGCTTACAGAATAGTTGGATACGAGAGTCACGATTTTGTAAAGTAGCCTTCACACCTTGTGCTTCCCAGTTACTATCATAGCCAGAATTTGCATCGTAGATAGGCAAACCATTACGCATTAGGAATGAGTTGACATAGCCACGGGTGTAACCTGTACCACCACCATTACGTCCTAATTGCATTTGAATGTTATGAGTTACGCCTTGTTCTAGGTTATATTGACGCCACATAAGCACTTCAGGATAACTTGCTAAATCAGGCATACTGAACATTGTAAAGTATGGGTTTGCACTCTTCAAGGTTGCATCTTGACCATCACGAACGTCAGTATTATTAGCTAACTTGTCTACAACTTTGTCTGCAACTACTTGTGCAGAGGTCATAGCTTCACCTAAGAAGTAATCGATTTCTGTGTCAATATTGAAGCCAGCAACGTCTGCTGCATCTCCAGGCCAACCATTTCCACCAGGAACAAGGGCTGTTCCTTTGTGGTATTTAAGCCATGTTCCTTCGTAAAGAGCTACACGAGAACGGAATAAATAAGCTACATTTTTGCTTATTCTGTTACGTCCTCCAGGTGCATCTTCTTTCAAAAGTTCGATCGCTTTATCGAGGTCTTCTAAGATAAAACGAGCCACTTTGTGTTGTGGTTGACGCTTAGAATTGTCGAGCAATACCTTTCTATCGTCAGCTAAAACCTCTTTAATAATAGGACAATCTCCAATAGTTGAAAGTTTGTCGAAATAAGCTTTAGCACGCAAGAAGTATACTTCTCCGATGTAGTGCTTAATGTTATCAGGATTACCTTTTAGTGTTCCTGCTTGATATTTTGGCAACACTTTCTCAAAGAAATAGTTGCAATGGTGTATTTGTTCGAATTTCCATTCATCACCAGCCTTTGCTGCAACTTGCCAATCTCCAGGCACCCAGAAGTTAGAATAGTCAACTCCTGCTTGGTTATCAGTTGCATTATCAGCTGCAAAAGTACCCATACCATAAGAACCAGGGTTAAGAGTTGAGAAGCTATAGTACTTTATTGCATAGTCTGCCAAATCGCTTTCAGATTGGAAGAACTTTTCAGGTGTAACCTTATCTTCAGGCTCTCTATCTAAAAAGTCATTACATGATGTAAATGTAGTGAGTGTGGTGAGCGTTAATCCTGCAAAAAGGATACTGCTAATATATTTTAATTTCATAATAATTAATCGTTTAGAATGTTACACTTAGACCCATTGAGAATGTTTTTGTCAATGGATAAGTTTTACCTATTTGATTGCCATCAGATCCAAATCCAACTCCAGCAAGTTCAGGGTCAGCTGTCTTCACGAAGTTAGTGAAGGTTAGAATATTCTCTGCAGATACGAATACACGAACGTTTTGCAATGCAATTCTCTTTGTAAGAGCAGCAGGTAGAGTATAACCTAATGTGATATTCTTCAATCTGCAGTATGCTGCACTCTGCAAATAACGAGTTTGTGTTTGTGTATTACGTCCACCATTCCATGACAATCTTGGATAGTAGCTATCAAGATTTTGTCCTAATGGGTGGTTAGCTTCTGCACGGAAGTAATCTAAGTGTTCCTTAAATCCAAGTCCTTGCCATTTTCCTTGTCCTAAAGCACCCCAGAACATTGGACCTTGAGCATCGTAATCTCTCTTCAAAGTACCTTGGAAGAAGATCTTTAAGTCGAAGCCTTTCCAAGCTGCATCGAGATTCAAACCAAAGTTATAGCGTGGAGTTGAGTTACCAATGATACGTTTATCACCTGGTTTATCAGCTGTTCCTTCACCACCATTTACTTTGCGATCGCCATCTAAGTCGGCATACATAATATCACCAGCAGACCAGTTACTACCGATTGCACTTTGGTTAGCTTTAGCTAAGTGAGCATCCATTTCTTCTTGAGTTTTTGCAATACCAACAGTTGTATAACCCCAAATATCGCCTAAACGAGAACCTGCATAGTGTGTTCCGATTGTCTTTGATGGGTTAGGATACTTATCGATTGTAACGAAGTTGTCTGACAAGTTCAATGTAACACCATAGCGGAAATCTGCAATTCTATCACGCCATGACACTTGAAGTTCCCAACCTTTAGATGTCATATCGAGGTTGTTTACCTTTGGAACAGCAGCACCTAATACATCTGGAAGCTCAGGAGCAGGACCTACCATGTCGAATGTTTTACGTTGGAAGTAATCGAATGAACCTGTTAAGCGGTTGTTCAATGCACCCCAATCCAAACCAATTTCCCATGTTCTGTTCTTTTCCCATGTTAGAAGAGCAGAGATAAGAGCTGGGTCTTCAGCTACGTTTGTCTTTTGTCCGTTAACCAACCAGTTACCATTCTTAGTCTTATAAGGAATGGTTTGGTAGAATGGATACCAGTTATCTGTATTTTGGTTACCCAATTGTCCCCATGAAGCACGAAGTTTTAGAGTGTTTACATGCTTTTGCATTGAAGCCCAGAAGCTTTCTTGAGCGATGTTCCAACCGAATGAGAATGATGGGAATAGGTTCCATCTCTTTTCACGAGTGAAACGTGAACTACCATCGTATCTCAAGTTAGCTTCGAACAAGTAGCGTCCTTTAAAGTCGTAGTTAAGACGTCCGAAGAAACCTGCTGTACTCCAAGTAGCAGGACCTCCAGTTACACTTGGGTCGCTTGTTGTTGTGTTAAGTGTAGGAATACCGCTAATCATGTTCTTTTGGTTAGCTGTGAATGAGCGTTGGTGCAACCATTCGCTTTGATAACCCAACATCACTTTCATGTTATGACCGCCAAATGCACGAGTATAATCTGTATAGAAGTTAGGGTTGAAATAGTTGCTCTTGTATGCATATTCGTAAACGCTAGATACAGCATGATCTATAACATAAGGTTTGTCATCTGCATCATAGCCATAAACTGTTTGTGCATCTTGATGATTGAAGTTGTTATTTGCACGATAGTTGAATTCTAAGTGAATGTTCCAATCCTTAATAGGAGTAACAACAAACGCAAGCTGTTGTGCTAATTGGTCTTCTTGTGATTCGTTAACACCACCATTTAACATTTGATTAATGTAAGTAGCTTCAATATAATGTCCGTTAGGATCCTTAACAGGAATGATAGGCCAACGACGCACTACTTGGTGATAGAACAAACCATTACCTTCACTAAGAGTGTAAGGTGCAGTGTAATCTACACGTGCAAAACGTGTGCTATATGAGAAGTTAAGCCATTTTGCAATATTTGCATCAACTTTAGCTGTGAGGTTATAGCGGTTACGAGCTTCTTTACCATAGCGCAATATACCATCTTGTCCAAGGTAGTTAGCAGAGAAATAGTATTTCAAACGATCGCTACCACCTGTTAAACTAACGTTATGTTCTTGTGAGAATGATGTTCCAAAGAATTCTTTCATCCAGTTAGTATTACCCAAAGGTAATTTATCGTTATCATTCCAGATTTCCCATTTATTCGCATTATTGCGGAACAGTTTAGCCACTGAGCCATTAGTTTGAGCCTCTTTAAGCTCGGCAAGCTTTTGTTCTGAGAACCAAACACCAGCACCTGAGTTAATAGATGCATCGTTCATATATAATGCCCATGTGTAAGAGTCGAGCATATCGGGAACATTTAGCAAGCTATTAAAGCGTAAAGAGTTGTTATAGTTCACTGTGAACTTACCTTCTTTACCACCTCTTGTTGTTACCAACACAACACCACCTGCAGCTCTAGAACCATAGATAGAAGATGCAGCTGCATCTTTTAATACAGAGATATTCTCGATATCTTGTGGGTTAAGAGTGTTCAAATCGCCCTCCATTCCGTCGATTAACACTAGTGGTGTAAGGTTAGAACCTGCACCAATAGTACCTGTACCACGAATGTTGAAGCCTTTATTTGAATTCAAAGCTCCACCATTAGAACCTGTTGTGAAGTTCATACCAGGCACCATACCTTGCAAAGCGTCCTTTACATTATTAATAGGACGTGCAGTAAGATCTTTAGATGTCACGGTAGAAACGGCTCCAGTAAGGTTTGCTTTCTTTTGAGAACCAAAACCTACAACAACCACTTCGTTTAGTTTTTGAGCAGAAGAATGAAGTGTTACGTCTACAACACTGCGTCCCCCTACGCCCACTTTTTGTGATTCATAGCCGATGTAATCGAACTGTAATGTTGCGCTCGAAGCACATTGAATGCTATAGTTACCGTCAATATCGGTAATACTATTTGCCTTTGCGCCTACTTCTCTAACGGTTACACCAATTAAAGGTTCGCCACTAGTGTCTTTAACGACACCTTTTACTAAATGAGTTTGTGCCCAGGTGGCAACAGACATCATCGCAAATAGAAGCATCATCCACATTCGCCGTGGACTAATTAAATTGCTTTGTTTCATTGTTTATCAGTTTAAGTGTTTATAATTAAAATCATGTTTAGTTTAGCTTATGAGAAGCCCAAACTGATAAGCTCCTCAAAACTGGCTGTAAAGTTAATGGTTTAGAAAGCATTTCTTAAAAGAAATATAGTTAATAAGTGTTTATAACGTAAACAAACATATAAAAACACCATCTTTTCTCTCCATCTTTGACTAGCCAAGATACAAAAATATCTTTGATTTAAGTCAAAAATAAGCCTCTTATTTTTACTTTTTAGTATAAAAATACAGTTTTAATGCAAACTAAATGAGATATAATTATATTCTAAAGAGAATGCTATTAAGATATATAAACATAACGAGCGTTTTCGGTTTACACCTTATTATATATAAGAAAAAAGCCTATGTCTTTTTATTTCATTTCGCCTATATTCTAATTGCATTGCTTTTACATCGCAATAGCTATCCTTTTGCAATGTAATTTCAATGCTTTTGCAACCTAAAGTCAATGCTTTTATCTTAAAATGACAAGAGCACAAAAAAGCCCCAACAATGCAAATGCGAAACATTCGCCACATCTATTGGGGATAAGAAATGGATAATCAAAGGAGAAAGTGCATCTACTAGCGTGCTCCACGCTCCGACCAATCGCCTCTATCTAGGTTTCGATAACCTATAGCTTCGTATAAATGTTGTTCTAACACCTGCTCACTTCCTGCTAAATCAGCAATGGTTCGTGCTACTTTTAATATGCGGTTATAGGCTCGTGCCGATAAACTTAGTCGCTCCATAGCGGTTTTAAGTAGGTCAATTCCTGCTTGATTGGGCTCGGCATACTGATGAATCATTCGATCGGTCATCTGTGCATTACAATGAATTCCTTTCACATCCTTATATCTTTCTTCTTGTATTGCACGTGCTTTGATAACTCTTTCTCGAATAACGGCACTGCTCTCGCCTGGTTTTGCCTTCGAAATATCTTTGAAAGGCACTGGTATTATTTCTACTTGAATGTCTATTCGGTCGAGAAGTGGACCGCTAATTTTACTCATATAACGGGCTATCTGACCTGGCATACACACGCAATGATGAGTTGGATCGCCATAATAACCGCACGGACAGGGGTTCATCGATGCCACAAACATAAACGAACAAGGAAATTCGAGGGTGTATTTGGCTCGAGAAATAGTGATCTTTCGATCTTCTAAAGGCTGACGAAGTACTTCAAGGGTAGATTTATTGAACTCGGGTAGCTCGTCGGCAAACAACAAACCATTATGCGCAAGCGATATTTCTCCAGGCTGTGGAGAGGCTCCTCCGCCTACAAGTGCCACCTGTGAGATGGTGTGATGGGGCGCACGAAAAGGTCGTTGCGAAATAAGCGACATGTTTTTACCCAGCTTTCCTGCTATACTATGGATCTGTGTGGTTTCTAAACTCTCAGCAAGCGACAAAGGGGGAAGAATGGAAGGCAGGCGTTTCGCCATCATACTCTTACCACTTCCTGGCGGACCTATCATGATTAAGTTATGCCCGCCTGCAGCTGCTACTTCCATTGCACGCTTTACATTGTCTTGACCTCTCACATCTTCAAAGTCTAAATCGAAATTGTATTGATGTTCGTAAAACTCTTTTCGAGTGTCGATAATGGTGGGTTGAAAGCTGGTGTTTCGCTGTGTTAGAAAGTCTATTACGTCTTTTATACTCTCCATTCCATAAACATCAAGGTTGTTTACCACGGCGGCTTCTCTCACATTGGCTTTAGGAACAATCAAACCTTTGAACTTTTCCGCCCTAGCCCGTATGGCTATGGGTAACGCTCCCTTAATGGGTTGCAACGAACCGTCGAGACTTAGCTCGCCAACAAACATATATTGTGATAGAAAATCGGAAACAATGTCGCCATTTGCGGCAAGAATGGCAAGAGCTAAAGGTAAATCAAACGAGCTACCTTCTTTGCGTAAATCAGCTGGTGCCATGTTTACGGTGATGTCGGCATGGGGGAATTTGTATCCATTATATTGCAAAGCGGCTGCTATTCGATCACGACCTTCTCGCACTGCTTCATCACCTAAACCTGTGAAATGATACAGAACACCATTTACTAGACTTACTTCTATGGTTACGGTGGTTACATTTAAGCCATTAACGGCGGCACAATAGGTTTTTACTAGCATAAAAATGATAGATGTTTTGGGGTTAGTTGTATTTTATGAAGAGGTGTAGATGAAGGAAAGGAAGGAGAACAAGAGGTCGTTTTTGATGTTCTTTTAGGATAAAGGTTGTCGTTTAGGGGTATAGGAGCTATGCCCTATCGAGTGAGTTCTTCTACTTTCTTCTTTAACTCTTCATTATTTAAATTTCGAGCTACAATCTTTCCACGATGTAACACGATATTATCTGTGGGCGAAAAGAAACTTAATGAGCGGATGAACTTACCGCCAAAAAGTTGCTCATCGCAAACAATATTCCAAGAAAGTTCGTTCGATTCTACTGCCGTCTTAACGGTTTCTTTCGATGCATCGACACAAACGGTTAAGATCGAGAGTTTATTTCCTGCTGTATTTTTGAGTTCTTTTAAAGTACTAAGTGTTGAATATGCGTTGTAATCCCATGTTGCCCAAGCGTTGATAACGGCACAATTAGCTTTTGAAAGGGCTGCACTTGAAATGGTGTTTCCTTTGATATCGGTGACTGAAAAAGAGGATAACACCTTGCCTTTTTCTGTGTTGGCAAGTCCTTCAATCTGCTGTTGCATACGAACTAAGAAGCCATTGCGGGGCTGTTCTTTTAACATCAATGCTAAAAGTTGCTTTGCAAGTGGGTAATTGGGCGTGGTGGTTTGTAAAAAATACTTGTAAAGCAAATATGAACTAACGATCGACTCGGGATGATCTTCTATAAATTGCTTTGCATAAATAATACGCTTTGGTGGCGATGCCGATGCCATTTGCTCTCGAACACCATTCATCAACTTATTATCTTTTGTTCCTTTGGTGGTGATTTCTTTCAAATGCGATGCATCCCCATCAAGTGTTACACTCTCACCTGGCTCCATAAAGATAGGTTGCTCGCTAAAATTAGGAAAGACAAGCATTAAGATTGCAGAATGCTCGCACTCTGTTTGATACACAAAACGACCTGCTTCTACTCGTATTGTGTCGAATCCTTCAATGCCTCCATCGGGACTATAAACATAAAACTCACCTTGATTGAGGTTTAACAAGCGTCCCTCTAGCTTAAAATGCTGGCTATCGGTACCACAAGAAACCATAATCAAGGTGAGTGTTGCTATATAAGCGAATAGTTTCATATATGTTATTAAAGGGAATCTAACACCCTTTTAATTCACATTATCTTACTTAATGAATTTCAATTCCAAGTCTTTATCGGCATAAGTCTTTAAAGATGGATTGAGTTTTAATGCTTCTTCAAGGTGAGAAGATGCTGAGAATTTATTGCCTCTACGTGCAGCTACTATGGAATGAATATAGTGTGTATAGGCTGTTTTGTGCTTTACTTCATCTAAAGTTTGCGCTGCTGCAACATAGTTATTATTCATCAATTGAGCAAGAGCTGCTAAATTGGTATTCGAATCGGCTAAATATCGTTCGGCATCTGCATACTTTCCTTTTGCAAAAGCAAGGGCTGCAGTAGCATAAGCAGTGTTATTTGTTCCTGAAGCATTTGCTATTTGTAGTTCGGCTTGCGCAAGATTACCATGCATTAAGTCTATCAAACCAAGGTTTGCAAGGGCTTCTGGCGCCTTTCTATTCAATCTTAAAGCTTGCTCTAAATAAGACTTCGCCTTTATTTCGTTGCCTTTCTTTAGTTCAAGAATAGCAAGATTGTTGAACGCTCTGTAGTCTTTATCATACAAACGAGCTGCTGTTTGATACACGTCTTCTATCTTTGTACCATCTACAAGAGTTGCATAATAAAGCAATTCATCGGCACTTAAGTTAACAGGATCTTTCTTATATTGCTCTGCAATCTCATCATCACTACGACCAACAACTTCATAATTGATCACAAGTCGTGCTCTTCTAAGCTCTGGAAGAATTCCATTTGCAAGCTCTCTAAAGCCTTCACTCATGTTTCTTATTTGCTGTTCACGTTCTTGTGGATCCTTATACATAGACAAAACACGCAAAATTACGTCTTTATCTTGTACGTTTGACACTTGAACAAGCTTTTGAAAGCCTTCCCAGTCTTGTGCGGTATAACCTGCATCGATGGCAGTTGACATCTTATTAGCCTTGAGTTGATCTTTCACATAGCCTTCTCCTGTGTTCTGGCGCTTATTCGCAAGTTTGTCATTAAAGCTGAAACCACCTTCTGGAGATGCATAAGCTTTCACCTCAATATTATTTAATATAAGGCTTTCACGCTCGCTATTGATTTTCTTGAGCATGCGAACAAAGTCGTAAATAGAATTGCTTTGTAATTCGCTCTTACGCAAATTAGCTTGATTTACCAAGAATTTGATGTTTGCCTCTTGCTTCTCTTTCTTTACACGTTCAAAAGAATCGGGAGCCAAACAGCCTCCATCTTCGAATAAGATGTTTTTATATAGTTCTGAAGTAGCAACCACTCCATAACCTATTTTTACAGGATTTAGATTAACCTTCTTATTTCCTTTCAATGCATTGAAAGTGACATAAAGATCACTTTTTTGCATTTCTGGACTATATGTAAACGCAGTTTTGATGGTAAAACGTCCACCTAAACGATAAGATACCGATGGATTATTTCCGAAAACTTTTTCTCCTTGAAATGTTGCCGAAGTGCCTTTAACAACCGAACCATCACTAGAACGCAACTCAGGAACAAGAGTTAGCACTACATTGCGCTTCATATACTTTTCTGGAAACAATGTTGTAATGGTAGCATCTACTTGTCCTGCCTTTACTTCTAATGGTGTTGGAACTACTGTAAACTTATCTGCTGACAAGCTTTTTAATTTAGAACAAGATGTAAAAAGGAATAAAGTAGAAACAGAAATTGTTAGAATGGCATTTCTAGACATAGGTTTAATGTTTTAAGGATTGTACCGCGAGCGGGACTCGAACCCGCACAGCCATCACTGGCCAAGGGATTTTAAGTCCCTCGTGTCTACCAATTCCACCATTGCGGTAGCCTAATTAGAAAGTAAAAGAGCGGAAAACGAGACTCGAACTCGCGACCCCAACCTTGGCAAGGTTGTGCTCTACCAACTGAGCTATTTCCGCTTTTATTACTGGGTGCAAAGGTAATGCAAATAATTTAAAATGCAATAGCAATATACATTATTTAACATTATATCTTTAATTCTTTACTATTACAACCTCTTTTGGAGTGTTTGAAGCACGATAAACAACCAAACGATAACGTCCTTCACCTTGAATCATGTTTCCACCTGTATTGAGATTAAAAGCTCTTTTACAGGTTTTACATTGTGCTATACCTGTACTATTCACCGAAAGGGGATAACTTTTTAGAGGAATAGCATTATTGTCGAAACAATGAGGGCACTCTCCATCGTAAGCAAAGAATGGAGCTGGTGTATCTAAATTGCCATATCCAATTATAAGAAGGTTGTTTTGCCCTATTATTTGGGTTTGTCGTGCATCGATTGCATTAAACGGAACGACATCAACCAAGCCCTGATGGTTATCAAAGCGAAAACTTCTTTGTCCGCCAGAAAGGGTTTCTGATACAGAGCAAAACACGCCAACATTGCCTAAGGCTGTTGCCAATGCTACCGAATGACCATGCAAACGGGTATCAAACACAAAGTTGGCGTGCTTTGTTGTATATTTAAATTCATCGCCAGAACAGCCCACACCTATTATTAATAATAAGAGAACACAAAGTGGGACGATTCTTTTTGCGATATTATTGACCATAAGGAATGCTTTGAAGTATATCTGCAAGTTTTTCAATACCTTCATTTAAAGGCTTGCTCACCATTGGCTTTAAGAACATACTTATCTCTGCCTTGATGGTAAGTTTCATCTTGCAGCTATCCGAAGTCACTGGAAGAATCTGAATCCAGAAGTTAAATGGCAACGGACTCTCTTGCGCTTCGAATTTAATGCAATCGAACTCTGTACGTTCAATGATTCTCAATTTCACCGAACCAACAGCACCTGCGCTAATTGATATACTATCATTATCAAACGAAAGGTTGTTGATTTGATCTTCTGGAAGACGATCTTTCACCTTTTCGAGGTTCTCTAAATTACTTAAAGTGTTATATACTAACTCTTGACTATAGGGTATTTGGCGTACGCTACTTTCGAATTTACTCGACATGTCTATTTCTTTTGATTTATAATTGTGCTATTCTTCGAAAGCGTTTCGTTATTTACCGAATTCTAAAGGATTACTTCTCCAGCTATCAAGTAATGCGATATCATTTTCTTTGATATAACCTATTTCTAGTGCTTTTGCCACTACATGCTCATAGTCTGTTAGAGTTACCAATGGAACATTTGCCGATTCGAATGCTTGTTGTGCCACATCAAAACCATAAGTAAATGCTGCAACCATACCAACAACATTAGCTCCTGAGCGACGAAGTGCCTCTACTGCTTTCAAAGAGCTACCTCCTGTTGAAATTAAGTCTTCAATAACAACAACGTTTGAGCCTTCTTTTAGCTTTCCTTCGATAAGGTTTTCCAAACCATGATCTTTTGGTTTACTTCTAACATAGCAGAAAGGAAGACCTAATTCTTCTGCAACAAGTGCGCCTTGTGGGATACCTGCAGTTGCAACACCAGCAATAGCGTCTACATTGTGGAAGTGTTTTAAAATAGCGTGAGCCATTTCTAACTTCACAAATCTGCGAATATCTGGATAAGAAAGGGTTTGACGATTATCGCAATAGAAAGGCGATTTCCAGCCACTTGCCCATGTAAAAAGGTTGTTTGGTTGAACTTTTATAGCTTCAATCTTTAAAAGTTTCTCTGCAAAAAGGGTTCTCAAATTATCCATTATTATTTCTTTTAGTATGTGATACAATGAGTTGTAGAATATTATTATTGCAAAGATAGTTGAAAAAACACGAAGTTAGGCGACAAATCGGAAATAAAATCGTTTTTTATGCCCATTGTGTTTATTTTCACATTACTTATCTTTCGGGAACTAAAAAAGAAAAATGGTTCTTGCCTTTCGACAAGAACCATATCCTAAAGCCTCATAATATGCTTTACCGTTTATTATTATCTGAAATTCGAGTTCTTATAATTTACATTGAGATAACAATTTCTTTGCAGAGTCGGAAAGCAGTACTACGGCTCCTGAAAGAATAACAATGTCTTTCAACACCAATCTACCTGCGCCCGAAAGCAACGGGAATCCATGCTCTTCACTTCCCAAATTTGGCACCCAACATTCTGGGGTTGTCACTAAGAACGATAATGTTCCTATTGTCATCACAATCACAAGTAGCTCTCCAAAGATACCGATTTTAGGTGTGAAGATACCCAATAGGGTTAAAACTCCAATCGACATAATAAGAATTCCCAATCCTTTTGAAAAACCATATGTATTGTTTGCTTCGTGCCATTGGCGATTTTTAAGCACCAATTCACCTTCTTTGTTCTTATATTGCTTATACTCTGGAGCCTCTTTTTCATAGAAGAAACTCATAAATGGACTATTTGCTACGAATGGAACAATACCATCTGCCTCGTATTTAGCAAACTTCAATCCTCCAATCCACACAAAAACGATGAATATTCCTACACGTAAGAAATTCAAGCCAAACTTATTTAAGTTGGCAGCTACTGTGAGTAGCCCATGCACTAATTCTTTCATAATCTCTTATTTGTTTATTATTTATTTTCTATTTTATATTATGTTATTCACGGTAATAAGTCTTTCTTTTTAGTAAGAACGACTTGAATAGTTTTATCTTCTGATTCTTCTTATTATTATAATCGATTACAAAATTAACAATTTAAATACGATTATACTTCAAAACCGTAATTTATTTTATCTATCAAATTATAGATAAAAACTATCTATGGGCATTTCTTCACCTTAATCTACTCATAACGAATACTTTAAGTAAAGCTAAAATAATTATCACCTATAGGGTCTTTCCTTTTAATATGGTAGCCCTTTACTTCTATTTGCCTAAAGTTTACTATAACAAACAAAGCAACGTTGAAAGCTTTAATCATTCATAAAATGTTTTTTCATGAGCACTCTTTTTATTTTATACAAGCTACGATCCGTTTTCCTTTTAATACCCCCAAAACAATATAAGTAGTATCATATACCTCTTAATAAGACAGCAATCATTTCATTAATAGTTTATTCCAATAATCAGGAAAGAATTTCCAAGAACAACATAACAGACATAGAATAGAAAACTATAGAATACGTATTTCCTTCATCCTCATTTTTTTTAGACCAAGTATTGATATTTTCCCTGCTTCTGTTTTAATAGTGCTAACGAAGCATTACCTTTTTACCTTTATATATATATATCCCTTTATGACATGGTTTCCCATTCAACTTTATTCCCTCTAGCGTATAATACGCTTCATTCTCTTTTATATTAGAATTTGTTATAGATTTCAAACCTGTAGGAAGAAAGAATACATGCGCATCAAGGTATCTCATTCGCCGGGTAATCCAATTAGAAATATAATTAATTTCTTTATCAAAATTTATTTCAGCACCAGATACATCAGTATCCCCACTCCACTTTTTCTCCTCTCGCGCAGCAGCACCACTTTCCTTTAGAAGCTCATAATAGTGGCGATAACGAGCAATGAGACTATCAGTAGATAGGATATTTTGTCTTGCGTCTTGATATCTTTTTCTTACTTTTTCTCTAAAACCTGCAGCATCAGTACGTATAAGACGCTCTATCAAGTTCATATTCTCCAAAGGATATTCTGGCGAAATAAATTTCTCACTATAATTTTTCAGATAAATACTACCGACAGATAGATCCAGATCCCATACAGAAAAGGTTATCATAGGACTTGTTTGTTGGTCATAGATTCCCATATAAAGATTTTTACCTATATTATCTACCGCATTCAAGGTTTGTACAAAAATGTAATAATCCTCCACAACTGGCAAATCAAAGTAATAGGCAACCGAATCCTTAAAATCTTTATCAGAACTCTTTGACACAAAATTTATCGAACGCCAAAGCGGTTTATAATCAGCCTGCATCCCATCCTTAAACTCAGGATATTTTGTCTCAAAAACATCCCAGACATCTGAAGTATTATCATAAAATGGAATATCTCCACTCATCAAAGAAGCACCATACCCTTTAGATTTCCAAAGTTGGCCATGAATAATATTTCCGTTATTCTTTTTTAAACGAAGTTCTTTACGATCCACAACCTCTGTTAAGCAATAAACTCCTCGATACTCATCATTAAGAAAGACCTCTACAACCTTCCCACGTACACCTGTCAAGACCTTAGGTTCACGATCCAAATAATATGGCTTACGAGCAAAATCATTCCACAATTCTGTAGCAACACGATTTCTTAGTCGAAAAACATCAGCTTGACCTGCATCTAAAATCCAATCTTTATCCTTTCTCATTCCGAGAAAGGATTGATCTGTAGTCAGTTTTATCCTATAATTACGTTTATGCTTACCAACAATATTAGAACTGGCCCCACGCCATTTTACCTTTGCCGTACAAGTCACAGTATCTGCATTCTGAAGGTCTATCAGTATAACTGTACCTTTCGAATACGTATAACCAAACTCTCCTTTAAGATGTAATTGAGGAACGAATCTCCTTTCCCTTAAGTAACTCTCTTGTGAAAGTGCAAAAAGGTTATTCAAGAAAAAGATTACCAAGAAAATTACAAAACGAAAAAAGTTCATGAACATATCTCCCTATAATTTAATGTAAATGTAACACAGGCTTAATAAACTAAAATCGTAAACTAGCCTAACAATTCATAAAGTTCATCCCAACCTTAATATACTTATACATAATAAAAATACTATAATAATTGACAACAAAATTACAACTTTTTTAGATTTACAAGAAATATTTTTTAAACTTAAACTATAGTAAATTGAGCAATAGTATTTGCAAAAAAAAGAAATTTCCAATGAAGTTCTACAATATCAGCAAAACAAAGAATGACTCTATAAATCTAATTAAAATTACTTTAAGCTTCTATTTAAAAAAACACTAACTTACACACCTCTTATAATATAAAAAGAGTTCTCTTTTTGATATATCGTTTCAATCTTTTTTTGTATATTTGTCCACATACTAATCAGTGTATTACGTTTCTAATATGGGCTAACCTAAATAAAATCGACATTCAAAACATTGTATATTTTTATCATTATGGGAAAACCCATTGTTATTATAGCATACAATAATATTAACTTTTAAAATAAATCTTATGGAATACTGTTCAAAATGTGGCACTCAATTAAAAGAAGAGGAAAACTTTTGTCCTCAATGTAGCAAAGCTAAAAACCAGTCTGTACAAACAAGTTACGCAGAAGAAACACCCCAACAAGTCCCCCAATTCAACTATCCTTTAAAGAAAATCTTATACATTGCACTACCTTTAGCTATTTGTCTTCTTTTAGGAGTCACATGTCCCGATAAGGAGAAACACGTAGAATCAATACGTACTGAATTGGCAAATGTTCTTGAAACATCAAATAAAAACAAAAATGCGATGGATGCTTTAATGGGAGGTGTAGTAATTGAGAAAGTACTTAATAGCAAACTAAAAGTAAATAAATATTTTCTTTTTAGTACAGGAACATTCAGTAATGGCAAAGATTCAAAGCTTTTATCTATCGGAATCTTAGGAAATGTCTTTACTTTCATCGATAAAGACGAATTAGACAAGATGAACAAATCCTTAGATTCCAATAGTAATAATGAGGAATAGATATGAGATACTGGCAGTTTACGTTTCTCATCGTTCTCATGTTTCTATTCCATTCGTGCAATAAGAAATGTGAGAAGAAAGTCGTTACTGTCAGTATCGACACGCTATCTCTACACGATGGCGATCTTATTTTTAGAGAAGGCAGAAGCACCGAAAGTCAAGTTGTAACAAATTTAGATAGCAGTAGCTATTCACATGTTGGAATAATACTACACACAAAAGATGGTTGGAGGGTTATTCATGCCGTTCCTAATGAGACAGAAAATGAGTTAGATACCGTTAAATACGAATCTATTAGTTCTTTTATACAACCCGATAAATGTATAAAAGCAAAGGTTATTCGTGTTTCATCTAACGAGAAGATAACCAAAAGAGCAATAAAATATGCCTTACAAAAGGTTGGTATGCCCTTCGATAAAGACTTTGATATAAACGATACTACTACATTCTATTGCACAGAATTAGTATGGAGAGCTTATAACCACGTAGGTATTGACATTTCTAAAGGAAGAAGACACCATATCAATTTATTGGGTTTCAACAAAACATGTATTCTACCTTCGGATATAATGCCCAATGAAACAAACGACAAGCAAAAGAAAATAAAGGAATAATAAGACGTAAAGAACACCCATTTTTTTGCTCGAAAAATATCCTTTCTAGTTCTTCTAAAGAGAAGAACAAGCCTCAATATGCCCTTCTCTCCCACTTCTTTCTCTCCTTTTGAAATACGCTTATATCGTTTCAAAACAACATCTCTATTGTTATTCAGCACAAGCGATGTTCTAAAAGCGGTGCTTTTGCAATGTAAAGGCAGTGCTTTCACCACGCAATAGCATTGACATTGCGATGCAATAACAATGCTATTCTTTTTCAACACGAAGTTTATCTATACAAAAAAGCATTCTTACCATGCACCAAAGCGGTGCGGATAAGAATGCTTTTATTATTGTTTTAGCGAGCGACAGATGTCTGCCTACCTGCTATTTTCTATTCAACTGATTATTATTGGTTGTTGTGTTGGTCGTTATTTCCTTCACGACGAGGACGACGTTCGCCACGATCTTCACGACGAGGACGGCGTTCACGCTCTACATAACCTTCTGGTTTTGGCATTAAAGCACGACGAGAAAGTTTGTATTTGCCTGTCTTTGGATCAATGTCTAACAACTTAACGGTGATGTTGTCGCCTTCTTTAATTCCAGCTTCTTCAACACTTTCAAGACGTTTCCAGTCGATTTCAGAGATATGTAACAATCCATCTTTACCTGGCATGATTTCAACAAAGCAACCATAAGGCATCACTGAGCGTACAACACCATCGTAAGTTTCACCAATTTCAGGTACTGCAACGATAGCTTTAATCTTCTTCAAAGCAGCATCGATAGAGTCTTTGTTAGGTGCACTCACCTGAACTTTACCCACTCCGTCTACTTCTTCGATTGTGATTGTTGCGCCAGTTTCTTCTTGCATTTGTTGAATAATCTTACCACCAGGGCCAATTATTGCGCCAATAAACTCTTTTGGAATTTCTAAGCTCACAATTCTTGGAACTTGAGGTTTCATCTCTTCACGTGGAGCAGAGATGGTTTCGGTCATCTTACTCAAGATATGTTCACGACCAGCTTTAGCTTGCATCAATGCTTTTTCAAGTATTTCGAAGCTCAATCCGTCGCACTTAATGTCCATTTGAGTTGCGGTAATACCTTTCAAAGTACCTGTTGTTTTGAAGTCCATATCACCTAAGTGGTCTTCATCTCCAAGGATATCGCTCAACACAGCATACTTTTCTTCTCCTGGATTCTTAATCAATCCCATTGCAATACCGCTCACTGGTGCTTTCATTGGTACACCTGCGTCCATCAATGACAATGTTCCTGCACATACAGTAGCCATAGATGAAGAACCATTACTTTCAAGGATTTGGCTCACAAGACGCACTGTGTAAGGGAAATCTGCTGGTATTTGACCTTTCAAACCACGCCAAGCAAGGTGTCCGTGACCTACTTCACGACGGCCAACTCCACGTTGTGCCTTTGCTTCTCCAGTACTGAATGGTGGGAAGTTATAGTGTAACAAGAAACGTTGGTAGCTCTTATCTAGAACATCATCAACCATTTTCTCGTCTAACTTGCTACCAAGTGTACAGGTAGAAAGGCTCTGTGTTTCACCACGAGTGAACAAAGCACTTCCGTGAGGCATTGGAAGTGTAGACACTTCGCACCATATTGGACGAATTTCGTCTGGTTTTCTACCATCTAAACGTTTTCCTTCGTCTAGGATACAACGACGCATTGAGTCTCTCATCACATCGTCATAGTAGCGGTCTACCAATGCATGTTTATCGCTTAACTCATCTTCTGTTAAGTCTGTATGAGCATTATTATATTCTTCGATAAATGCTTCTTTGATTTGATCGAATGCTTCTCCACGGCTCTTCTTGTCGTGATCGCCTGCAAGAGCGATAGCATAGCATTTGTCGTAAGTTGCTTTTCTAAGAGCTTCACGTAATTCTTCGTCGTTATTTTCGTGATTGTATTCACGCTTAACATCTACGCCTAGTTCTTTAGAAAGCTCTGTTTGAAGGTCGCACATAGGCTTAATAGCTTCGTGAGCCACCTTTAATGCTTCGATAAGTTCTTGTTCAGACACCTCATCCATTTCGCCTTCAACCATCAATATATTATCTTTTGTTGCGCCAACCATAAGGTCCATATCCGCATTTTCCATTTGTTGGAATGTTGGGTTCACAACATATTCGCCATTAATGCGTGCTACTCGAACTTCAGAAATAGGAAAATCGAATGGAATATCAGAGCAAGCAAGTGCTGCAGAAGCTGCAAATCCTGCTAAAGCATCTGGCTGATCGACACCATCTGCAGATAAAAGCATTACTTGTACGTACACTTCTGCGTGATAGTTCGATGGGAATAGTGGTCTAAGAGCACGGTCTACAAGACGTGAAGTCAAAATTTCATTGTCGCTTGCTTTACCTTCTCTCTTTGTAAAACCACCAGGAAAACGCCCTGCAGCTGAGTATTGTTCTCTATAATCTACCTGCAAAGGCATAAAATCTGTCCCGGGAACTGCATCTTTTGCGGCACAAACAGTGGCGAGAAGTACAGTATTTCCCATAGTGATAACTGCAGAACCGTCTGCCTGCTTTGCCACTTTCCCGGTCTCAACGCTGATGAATCTGCCATCAGACAATTGAACTTTTTTTGTTATTACGTTCATCTAAAATAATTTAAAACATTTATTGTTTTGTCGAGTATCTTTAATTTCTTGCTTACAAAGTTAGCGTTTTTATAACGAAAAGCATTATTCTCGGGTCGTTAATTTCACTTTTATGCGTGTTTTTATTTCGATTAACATTTTGCAACTTACAGATTGTAATATGCCAAAAGACATTTGCGAGCAAGGCGATCTCTTTTCTATTGATTTTGGAGGGAATTTTTATTGATTTTCGAAAGCAAATGAGGTGCATTGCAATAGCTATGTGTTTGGGGTGTAAAAGCTCAAACTTTTATAACTGAAAAAATATTCCTACATTGCAAAGAGAATGCAAGTTCAACAAATTGAATTAAAAACTCATTTCTTAAACTTGCATTGTGTGGTTATCTTAAACCTAAACTATCCATAGAAGATAGAACTAAATATTTCACTTTATTTCAAGTATTGTAATTTATGTTTCATATAAAAGAAAAATATAGTCATAAAAATTACAATCAAGTACATTATTGCAATGTGCAACATTATATAACCTGCAGAAGCTAAAGTTAAATAAAATAGGGACATGCAAATTACAAATTGAATAACTTGACAATAAAGTGTTAGCAACTTCAGGTTATATTCATTCTTCTTGATATTACTCTTTCTGCTCATCTTATATGGATTTTTAATGTAATACTGAACTAAGAAGAAAAGAAAAATAGACAATAAAGGAATTAGTAAGATAAAAGCTTTGGGAGCATAGCCATCAACAGTTCCTTCAAAATTCCAATGTCGTATAATCTGTTCAGCTCCTGTAAATAATCTGTTTATTGCCACTCCTGCAGTTAACACTAGTGCTATAACACTCATAATTTTAATGATTTTTATAACTTTATTCATGACTGTTCATATTTAGATATATTAAATTTCTCAACTCTGTTTCAGACTACTGATTACTAATAATTCGTGTCAAAAGTCCTTTATTTGTTGCATTTCGTATAGATTTGAATAAATCATCACCAAGTAGCGTACATTCAGCATCTGTAAATACAATGACTTTTATGGATGAATATACCAATAAACATTCGCCTATATATTTGCAATATTTCAGAAAAACTCATCATTCTCAATGCTTTTGGGGTGCAATGAAAACAACAATTAATGCAAGAAACGGTACATTTACCCGTTGTAATAAGGCTAATTGTTATAGGTTTCTTTTTTTACTAACAGTTATTGTATTTCACAAATATAACTATAGCTATAAAAATAAACAAATCTTTTTAAGATTATTTTCACCGAGAAGATTTACATTTTAATTCAATATATAACTCGAGCAAGTTATTCTATAAACAACATTTTATAATATCTTGTTATAAAAATGTATGGAATTCATCTTCAAAAATAGTATGAAAGAAGCTCTTGGGCAAAAGATTATTGAAGTTTTACAAAGATATTGGAATGTAAAAGGACTGCTTTTATACGCTAATTACAATGCTATTACAACACAATAGTTATGCTTTTACATTCCACCCGCTATCTTATTGATTATCAATATATAAAAGCAAAGTGGAGATTCAACACAGAATCTCCACTTCATTATCTACTTAACTATTACATATTATGAAAAAATTGAGAGAAAAAACGAACTTCACAGTCCATTATTTGTTTTATAAACATTGATTATTTTATTGAGAAAGCATTGAAAAAATATCTTAATCAATTGGATTTACCATTTCTTGAGTAGACAAATTACTTTGTTTCATTGTGTCTACAACAGCCGAATCATTTACTGCAACTGAGCTTCCACGATGAATTGTGGTGCTAAATGCGTCGCTGTTTTTTGTGCTTGTTGCATCAGGACTCATCGAAACAACCATTGCATTGCCTAATGTTAGAACGATTGCAACCATTGCTGCTGCCTTAAATAGTGGCATTAAGCGACGTGTAAGGGTTATTTTTTGTGCCTTAACGGGTGCATCTTCGCCCACCATTGCAAGGAGTTGAGCGTCAAATTGCTCGCCAAGAACGTTTTGTTCTTTATCTTCTTGCTCATAAACAAACAGGGCGCGGAACTGTATTAAGCTGCCAGGCACATCCTTTTGGCTGAAGAATGAACGTAAAATGTTCTCTTCTTCGAGTGTGGTTGCCCCTTCCCAGTATTTGTTTAATAGTTGATTGATATATTTATAGTCCATAATCGTCTAGCTTTATAAATCTTTCTTTAACCGTTTTGCGTGCTCTAAAGATGTTCACCTTTACTTGCTCTTCGGTTATTTGTAACACTTCTGCAATCTCTTTGTATTGTTTTCCTTCAATATCTCGTAGTTGCATACAGCTTCGTTGCTTCTCTGGTAGGGCATTGATTATGCGCTTTACGAGTTCAACTCTGTCACGTTGCAGTGTTTTTTCTAATGGAGATAGCTCTCTACTAACGTCTTGTATTGTTGTATTTTCGAGCGATTCATTATTTGCATCCTGTTTCTTTATACGATCGAGAGCGAGATTTCGACAGATAGTAAGACTAAATGCTTCTATTGATTCTATCTCATTCCACTCATCTTTTTTATCCCATACTTTCAAAAGAGTATCTTGCACGATGTCTTTTGCATCTTCTTCGCTCTGCGTTATACGCAAAGCCAGGCGATAAAGGATATTTTTTAGTGGCAAAACATTATTGCGAAAACTAATTTTTTCCATCTCCTATGTAATTAAATGACGAATGAAAAGCATAAAAGTTACAATGAAATTCGTTTTTAACTTTTATTTTCATTCCCAACTCTTCTTACTCTCTTTTACGGGGGTTCTTTTCTTTTTCTACTTTAGTAGATAACGAACAAAACTGCACTCTGATACTTCTTTTAGACGAAAGGACTATAAATGGGGTATCAGCATGCAGTTTTTCTTACTCTAATGGCATTGCAATGGGATTACAATGCGATGCGTGTTGCGATTTAGTTACGCACTATTCTTATTCTAAATAGGTGTAACCATAGAGCCCTGAGCGGTAGTTCGACAAGAATTCTTTACCCTCTTCGAGTGATATTTTTCCTGCTTTGACACTCTTTGCAACCCATATTTCTAGCTGACGAACGAGCTTTTTAGGATTGTATTGCACATAATCCAATACCTCTTCAACGGTCTCTCCATCGATAATTTGGTCGATATGGTAACGTCCATCTTTAACTGATATGTGCACTGCGTTGGTATCTCCAAACAGATTATGCATGTCACCCAAAATCTCTTGATATGCTCCTACAAGGAAAACACCTAAATAATATTGGTCAGACTTCTTGAGTTGATGAACTGGAAGGACGTGAGAAATATGTCGATTGGTTACGAAATTGGCAATCTTTCCATCTGAGTCGCAAGTGATATCTTGTAGAGTTGCATTGCGAGTAGGACGCTCATCAAGTCGTTGTATGGGCAAAATGGGGAACAATTGATCGATAGCCCAGCTGTCTGGCAATGATTGAAAGAGCGAAAAGTTACAGAAATACTTATCAGCAAGAAGTTTATCTAACTTTCTAAGCTCTTCTGGAACATGCTTTAACTGCTTTGTTAGGGTGTTAATCTCTCTACAAATGCTCCAATACATGCCCTCAATTTCAGCACGAGTCTTTAGGTCTACAATTCCATGAGCAAATAATTCAAGTGCTTCTTCACGTATTTGTTCGGCATCATGCCAATCTTCTAGAATCGAACGAGAATTAAGATTGTCCCAAATATCATACAAGTCTTTCACCAATTGATGGTCAGTTTCTGTTGGTTCGAACTCTTCTGACATTCTAGGTAACGATGCAGTTTCGAGCACATCGATAACTAATACAGAGTGATGGGCAGCTAATGAGCGGCCACTTTCTGTAATAATGTTAGGGTGTTGTATGTTATTCTTGTTCGCTGCATCGACAAATGTGTAGACACAGTCATTGACATACTCTTGAATAGTGTAGTTAACCGAGCTTTCACTGCTTGGAGAACGGGTGCCATCATAGTCTACTCCGAGTCCACCTCCACAATCAACAAAATCTACATTGTAGCCCATTTTGTGCAAATTGATGTAGAATTGTGCTGCTTCTCGTAGTGCGGTTTGAATTCTTCTAATCTTTGTTATCTGCGAACCAATATGGAAGTGAATAAGACGTAAGCTGTTATGGAGTCCTTTTTCGTCGAGAATTCGAAGTGCTTCGAGTAGTTCACTTGATGTTAAACCAAACTTACTTGCATCTCCTCCGCTCTCTTCCCACTTGCCAGAGCCTGAAGATGCGAGCTTAATACGAATACCTAAGTTAGGCTTTACGTTGAGTTTCTTAGCCGCTTTGGCAATAATTTCAAGCTCATTTAGCTTTTCGATAACGATAAAGATGCGCTTTCCCATCTTCTGAGCCAATAGAGCTAGCTCGATATAGCTTTGGTCTTTATAACCATTACATATAATTAAAGAGTCGCTTTGACATTGAACTGCGATCACTGCGTGTAGCTCTGGCTTTGAACCTGCTTCCAAACCGAGGTTGAATTTACGTCCATGTGAGATGATTTCTTCAACTACTGGTTGCATTTGGTTCACCTTAATAGGATAAATAATGAAGTTTTCTGCCTTATAATCATATTCTTTCTTTGCTTGTTGAAAGCAGCTTGCGGTTTGCTCAATACGATTATCTAGGATGTCAGGGAAACGCAATAACACTGGAGTTGTAACATCTCTTAGTGCTAATTCGTTCATTACTTCTTTCAAATCAATACGTGTTTGGTCTTTAGAAGGACTTACATAAACATTTCCTTCTTCGTTAATTCCGAAGTAAGAAACACCCCAACCATTTATATTATAGAGCTCTTTAGAGTCTTCTATGGTCCATTTCTTCATTTAATTTACTATTATTTATTTTTAAGTTGCTTTTGTTTTATCCTATGTTTTGTATGGATTTCTTTTTAATAGAATTTTTCCTTTAATTTATCCACACACAAACAGCCTTTTAATCTGGTAACCCAATCATTTCTTTTAGGCGAGAAGCAGAAGCAATTATCTCTTTTCTTGTGTCGAGTAAGTTGATGTCGAACACATGTTTTGCTTTTAAATAGAATGGTTCTCGATGAGCTATTTGCTCCTTAATAAATTCCTTTACTTCTTCAGGAGATTTGTCTTTGAGGAGTGGTCGTGGCACTCTTGTCATCTTAATATGCTTAAAGAGCACCTCAGGAGACGCCTTTAAATAAATCGTTTCGCCTTGTTCATTCATATAATCGATATTATTGTAGAAGCAAGGAGTGCCCCCTCCGCAGCTAATTATCACGTTTTCGAATTCGGCAACTTCGTGCAACATGTTTACTTCTATTTGTCGAAAGCCTTCTTCTCCACGTTCTTCAAAGAGTTCACTAACGCTTTTTCGCATGCGATTTTCTATATACCAATCGAGGTCATAGAATGTCCAACCAGTGAGTTTAGATAGTGCATAGCCCACAGTTGTTTTGCCTGCGCCCATATAACCGATAATGATTATACGTTTCATTTCTTCTTTTCTGCCGATGCTTTCACAACATCCATGCACTCACCATAGGTCAATTCTGCTGCTTTTGCATGTAAGTTTTTGGGCAAGCGATAGTTTTTTCCTTCGTAACAGATGTAAGGTCCATAACGTCCGTTAAGGATTTCGAGGTTAACCCCTTCGCCAAAGTCTTTCAAGTGACGTTGTTTCTCTTGCAATCTCTTTGTTTCTATTAACGCAACAGCATGTCCTAAAGTAACCGACATTGGGTCTTCTCCCTTTGGAAGAGATATATACTGCTTGTTATGTTGAATATAAGGACCAAATCTTCCTGCACCAACTATAACGTCTTCGCCTTCGAATTGACCAAGAACTCTTGGCAATTTAAACAATTCAAGAGCCTCTTCTAAAGTGATTGTTTCAATACTCTTTCCTGTAGGAACTTGTGCAAAGCGAGGTTTATCAGTATCTCCTGCACTACCAATCTGCACAACTGGACCAAAACGTCCTATCTTAACAAATACGGGTTTATTTGTTTTAGGCTCTAAACCCAATTGTCTTTCGCCTGCTTTATGCTCCGAACGAGCATTCATCACCTTATCAACAGTAGGTTCAAACTCGTCGTCAAAGGTCTTCATCATTTCCTTCCAAGTCTCTTTTCCCTCTGCAATAAGGTCGAATTGACTTTCTACTTTTGCCGTAAAGTTGTAGTCTACGATGTCTGAGAAGTTAGCTGTTAGGAAATCGTTCACCACAGAACCAATGTCAGTAGGTAAGAGTTTGCCCTTTTCATTGCCCACTGTTTCTTTCTTAGTTGTCGATGTTATCTTGCCATTTTTCAAGACATCCACCACATAAGTGCGTTCTTCTCCTGTTTTATCTCCTTTCACTACATACTCTCTTTGTTGTATAGTACTGATAGTTGGAGCGTATGTTGATGGGCGTCCAATACCCAATTCTTCCATTTTATGCACCAAACTTGCTTCTGTATAGCGTGCTGGAGCCATGCTAAAGCGTTCAGTTGAAACAATTTCTTTACGTTCTAACAAGTCGCCTTCTTTAAGAGTTGCAGGCAAAACATGCGATTGTTCGTCTGCATTTGCATCATCGTCATCGGTAGATTCACGATAAACTTTCAAAAATCCATCAAATGTTATCATCTCACCAACAGAGGTAAAGCTCTCGTTTGCACCGCTAACGTTTATCGACACGGTTGTTTTCTCGATTTGAGCCTCTGCCATTTGACTTGCAATGGTGCGCTTCCAAATCAACTCATACAATCTTTTTTCTTGCGCAGTTCCATCTATTTGCGTTTTATCCATATAGGTTGGGCGAATAGCTTCGTGTGCTTCTTGTGCGCCTTTTGCATGAGTTTGATAGTTGCGAGAGCGACTATACGACTCACCATATAGCTTTTCTATTTCTTCTTTCGCTGCTCCTCGAGCCAAAGTAGATAGGTTCACGCTGTCGGTACGCATGTATGTAATGTGTCCACCTTCGTAAAGACGTTGCGCAACCATCATTGTTTGCGACACTGTAAAGCCCAATTTGCGTGCAGCTTCTTGTTGAAGTGTCGATGTTGTGAATGGTGGTGCAGGCATTCTCTTTAGCGGTTTCTTTGCTATTGATGCGATTTGGAAGGTTGAATCTTTACTTTTTTCAAGGAAAGAAACAGCCTCTTCGTGATTCTTAAAGCGTTTATCCAATTCTGCTTTAAGTTCTGTTACATTCCCTTCTCCATCTTTCAACACAAAGATAGCATTCACTCTATAATAGGGTTCGGTTTTGAATGCTTGTATCTCACGTTCTCTTTCAACAATCAAACGTACGGCAACACTTTGCACACGACCTGCAGAAAGAGCTGGTTTTACCTTTCTCCACAACACTGGAGATAGCTTGAAGCCCACCAATCTATCCAAAACTCGACGTGCTTGTTGTGCATTTACCAAGTTCATATCAAGCTGACGAGGTGTTTCTATCGCATGAAGTATGGCTGTTTTTGTTATCTCATGAAACACAATTCTATTGGTTTTCTCTTCGTCTAACCCTAAAACCTCGCACAAGTGCCATGCAATAGCTTCTCCTTCACGGTCCTCATCGGATGCTAACCAAACCGTTTTACTTTGTTCTACATTTCGTTTTAATTCTGAAACAAGTTTCTTCTTTTCTTCAGGAACTTCATAACAAGGATCTAAACTCTTTGGATCTATACTGATTTCTTTTTTCTTTAAATCTCGTATATGTCCATAACTAGACATCACCTTAAACTCTTTTCCAAGAAACTTCTCTATTGTTTTTGCCTTAGCGGGGCTCTCTACGATAACTAAATTCTGTTGCATATCAATGAGATAGTATTTTAATTTTGGTTGCAAAATAAATAAAAAGTCTACTTATACATTATTACATAGAGTGTTTTTTGTGTTTTTTTAAACTTTTAGATTTTACTTAATGCATTTTTGTTAGCCCACCTTCACTAACAAGTGGTATGCCAAACACTATATATCTTAACATTTCTTGCCTTTTTAAAATGTGGATATTGGTTTTATTCTAGATATTTTTTTGATGCTTTTTGATGTTTTATACTCCACCTTACAGCCCCAAATGGGAACTAGAACAACAAGAAAAGACACAAAAAGAATGCTTTTAGAAAAATAACAGAGCACATGCTCACGCACGAGCGCACGTTCATTAGCAACTAAAAAGATTGATTTTGTAACAAAACACTCTTTTCTTTCGTCATAATAGCTATCGAATTGCACTCCAAATACATTGTTTTTATTTTCTAAAAGCATTGACTTTGCTAACTAAAAGCAATGCTTTTAAGCTCATTTCCCCATAAAAACACCCATTTTATCGATTATTATCATTTACAAAGACTCTCTTTTATTTTTCAACCTCATATATTTTTATCATTTAGAAACTTAGCTTTTCAAGATAAAAAAAACGCCTTCATTTCGCTTTTCATCCTATACTATTTTTAGATTATTTAGTACTTCTCTTCCAGTTTTCATTTAAAAGACATGAACTCCATCATCTTCTCCTTTTCTATTGAAATCAAAACAACGATTAAATCGTATTTTTATAGATTTCATCGGCATTATTTTATTCGGTGAAATGGTACTTTTTATTTTACTCTTTGTTTGATTAAAGCAAGAAAATACAGATTAATTACACCAAAATGGGATTTTTATAACGGAACAGAGTTCTTGCTTTGCAAGACTTACACAATGAGCTTGGCTCATAAAAAGATGGTTTTATTTTGAGTTATCTCCTATTTCTACTAACTTTGTTGCATGGTATTAAATTATATTTGGATTGGCTTTTTCATCATTGCGTTCGTTGTAGGACTCGTAAAAGTGATTTTTATGGGCGACACCGACGTATTTACAACCATGATGAACAGTACTTTTGAATCGGCAGAAACTGCCTTTAAAATCAGCATTGGCTTAACAGGTGCCCTATCATTGTGGCTAGGTGTGATGCGAATTGGAGAGCAAGGCGGTGTAATTAACATCTTATCTCGAGTTCTAAGTCCTGTGTTTACTAAGCTATTTCCAAGCATTCCAAAGGGTCATCCCGCAACAGGTAGCATCTTTATGAACATCGCTGCCAACATGTTAGGGCTCGACAATGCCGCAACACCATTGGGTTTAAAAGCTATGGAACAACTTCAATCGCTCAATAAAGAGAAAGATACGGCGAGTAACGAAATGATTATGTTCCTTGTTTTGAACACTTCGGGCTTAACACTTATACCTGTTTCTATCATGGTTTATCGTGTTCAGGCAGGTGCTTTGCAACCAACTGACATCTTTATACCTATTCTTATTGCCACATTCTTCTCGACTTTGGCAGGAATCATTATCACTTCTATCTATCAACGCATCAATCTTTTCAACAAAACGCTATTACTAACACTTGGCGGAATGCTTGCGGTGGTATGTGGATTGATTTGGGGTTTGGGTCAATTAGACAAAGACACAATGAACAAAGTGAGCACACTTAGTGCTAACATCATACTAATGTCTATCATTATTTGCTTTATTTTAGCAGGTGTTAGAAAGCGAATTAACGTGTACGATGCCTTTATTGAGGGCGCAAAAGAAGGATTTAACACCGCAATACGCATCATTCCCTATCTCGTTGCCATACTGGTTGCCATTGCAGTGTTTAGAGCTTCGGGCGCAATGGACGTTTTAATAGGTTCTATTCGCTGGACAATTGCATCGCTTGGAGTAGACGCAAGTTTTGTAGATGCATTGCCAACGGCTATTATGAAGCCTCTTTCGGGTAGCGGAGCACGTGGAATGATGGTGGATGCAATGAACACTTATGGTGCAGATTCGTTCGTTGGACGATTGAGTTGCATTTTCCAAGGCTCTACAGACACTACTTTTTACATCTTAGCTGTGTACTTTGGAAGTGTGGGAATACGCAAAACTCGCCACGCAGTTGCATGCGGTTTGCTGGCAGATTTAGCGGGAGTAATTGCTGCAATAGCCATTGCTTACTTCTTTTTCTCATAGTTTTGCAACACAATACATTTATCTTTTCGTAACTTTGCATTTGTTGTTATCACATCATAACACAGTAATAGCGAAATAAATACAATCAAAACACGGTTTTATGGCTAATTTAAAATCACTCGCAAAGGATACTGCTATTTACGGAATGAGCAGTATTTTAGGTCGTTTTCTCAACTATTTACTTGTTCCTTTATACACTTCTAATATCTCTGCAGCAAGTGGTGGCTATGGAATTATCACGAATTTATATGCCTATACTGCCCTTCTTCTGGTGATTTTGACATATGGAATGGAAACAACTTTCTTTAGATATGCCAACAAAACCAATGAAGATCCACAGAAAGTATATTCTTCTTCACTCATAATGGTGGGCTTTACCTCGCTATTATTCATCGTTTTGGTGTCTATTTTCTTACAACCTATATCGGGAGTAATGGGCTATTCCGACCATAGTTCATACGTTTGGGTAATGGCTGCCACTGTTTCTATCGACGCTTTTCAATGCATTCCTTTCGCATATCTACGTTATAAAAAGCGTCCTATCAAGTTTGCTGCACTCAAACTCTTATTCATTGCTTTCAACATTGCATTGAACTTACTCTATTTTGTGGTGCTACCTGCTTTATATAACAGCTATCCCGATATCATTCAGCATGTTTATAGTCCTGAAACGGGCGTTGGTTATGCCTTTTATATCAACCTTGTGTGTACGGCAAGCATCACTTTCTTCTTCTATAAGGAATTAACTGGATTTAAATATACATTCGATAAGAAACTGGCTAAGCGCATGTTATCTTATAGTTGGCCTATCCTTATTCTTGGAATTGCAGGTATATTGAATCAAACTGCCGACTTTATTCTCTTCCCATATCTATACAAAGGGGGCGAAGCTCATCAACAATTGGGAATCTATGGCGCTGCTAGTAAGATTGCAATGATTATGGCAATGATTACACAAGCATTTCGTTATGCCTACGAACCCTTTGTTTTTGGTAAGGGAAACGATAAAGATAATCGTGAAACTTATGCTATTGCGATGAAATACTTTATCATTTTCACCCTACTTGCATTCATTGTGGTGATGGGTTACATCAATATTCTGCGCCATATCATCGGTAGAGACTATTGGGAAGGATTGAAAGTGGTGCCTATTGTGATGGCTGGAACGATTATGATGGGCGTTTATTTCAACCTATCTTTTTGGTATAAGCTGATTGATAAGACCATTTGGGGAGCTTATTTCTCTGGTATTGGTTGCTTTGTGTTGGTGCTTATCAATATAATATTTGTGCCTCAATATGGCTATATGGCGTGTGCGTGGGCTGGTTTCATTGGATATGCAACAGCAATGACGCTCTCTTACTTTGTAGGACAAAAGAAATTCCCTATCAATTACCCCTTAAAAAGCATCGGAATATATGTTCTTATGACTATATTCTTCTTCATTGCCATTACTTATAGCAATCAATATCTTCCTAAGATACATGCCCTTGCAGTGAATACGCTCATTATCTTTGCGTTCGTTGCACACATTATATATCACGATCTACCACTAAGTAGAATGCCAGTGATAGGAAAATATTTCAAAAAAGGATAATTAAAAACTCAAATAAAGACAAATAACAAAAAGTATGAAGAAAACTCTTTTAGTATTATTTGCCATTGCTTGCACCCTAATAGCTAAGGCAGATGAGGGTATGTGGACGCTTTATAACCTTCCACAAGCCGTTTATCAACAGATGAAAGGACAAGGATTCGACCTTCCTTACAATAGTATTTATAAGGGGAAAGACGCCATTATGAAAGGTGTTGTGAACTTTTCGGGCTATTGTTCGGGTGTGGTTGTGTCGCCAGATGGGCTTGTTTTCACTAATCACCATTGTGGTTTCGAGGCTATTCGTAGTCATTCAACCGTTGAACACGATTATATGAGAGACGGATTCTATGCTAAGTCGTATGCAGAAGAATTGCCTAACAAAGATACTTTCGTGTCGTTTATGATTGAACAAAAGGACATTACAAGCGAATTAGAGGCTCTTGGAATTGATAAAAAGACCCATGCACAAAAGGGAGTGCTCATCGATTCGCTCGAAAATGTGCTTACTCGCAAAGCAAAAGCTATCGACTCAACTTATCATGTCAATATCGATGCGTTCTATGAGGGCAACAAATACTACGCAACTACATATCAAGACTTCACAGATGTACGTCTTGTGTTCACCGTTCCCAAGTCAATGGGTAAGTTTGGAGGCGAAACTGACAACTGGATGTGGCCTCGTCAGACCTGTGATTTCAGCGTTTTCCGTATCTATGCCGACCCAAAAACAAACAAACCAGCAGCATATAGCAAAGACAATGTACCCTACAAACCAGCTCATTGGGCTCCTGTTTCGCTCCAAGGCTATGCAGAAGACAGCTTTGCAATGACCATTGGCTACCCAGGAAGCACCAATAGATATCTCAGTTCTTATGGTATTAAGGAGAGAAGAGATGCTATTAACGAGCCAACAGCACAAGTTAGAGGTGTTAAACAAGAGGTAATGACCCGCCACATGCGTGCTAGTGAGGCTGTAAGAATTAAGTATGACTCTAAATTTGCACGCAGTGCGAACTATTGGAAAAACTCTATTGGTATGAACAAATGTATCGATTCTATCGGTATTATCAACCAAAAGAAAGATTATGAGAATCGTTTAAGAAGATGGCAAGATAGCACTGGCTACCTAAAAGGAAAACTTAACTTCGATCGTATGGCTACTCTTTACGCACAACGATTCGACCTTATGCGCACAATGCGTTACTTTAGAGAAACTTTCCACGGCACTGGTGAGTTTGTAGACCGTGCTAATCACCTTAATAAAATGGAGATTAAAGGCTCTAAAAACAACAAAAAAGCCCAATTCATCGAGTTTGGAAACAATGAAGATGCATGGGACAAAGCTCTCGACAAGGAAGTTCTTGGCGTGCTTTTGAAGAATTATAGAGAACATGTTGACAAGCAATACTTGCCTAAATTCTACACTGAAATAGATCAAAAGTTCGGCGGTAACTACGTTAAATATGTAGATTATCTATACAACAAATCTCTTTTGATGAAGAAGAACACTAAGATTTATGTCTATAAGAAGAAGGCTTTAACCGACCCAGGTGTTCTTTTCGGTCTAGACTTACTCGATATTCGTGGTGCTTTAAGCCATGGATTAAATGCAATCAACGACAGCATTGAACTACAAGAAAAATATCTTTGCGCTGCCAAATTGCGCATGGAAGAAGACATGCCTCACTATTCTGACGCTAACTTTACTATGCGTTTGAGCTATGGACAAGTGAAAAGTTACGATTTAGGTGGTAATAATTCGGGTTATTTTACAACCGCTCCTACTATCGTTAAGAAAATGAATAGAAGCCAAGAAGTATACGATTATCGTGCAGAGCCTATATTAAAAGAATTGCTTTCGGCTAAAGATTTCGGTAAATATACCGACAATTCAAGTAAAGATTTACAACTTTGTTTCTTAACTACCAATGATATTACTGGCGGAAACAGCGGCTCTCCAATCTTTAATGGTAAGGGAGAGCTCATTGGTTTGGCTTTCGATGGCAACTGGGATAGCCTTTCTAGCGACATAAACTTTGATGCTCGCCTTGCTCGTTGCATTGGAGTTGATGTGCGTTATATGCTTTATCTAATGGATAAATGGGGACATGCAGATCGCTTACTAAAAGAAATCAACGCTCAATAAATATGCTTCATAGGGCAAAAACACTTGCCCTATGAACATAACACAAAAAAAACAGCGATTTAATCGACGTGGGTTTACTTCTCGAAAGAGATAAATTACCGATTAAATCGCTGTTTTTCTTATTTGCAATTCGCTAAACAATCATCTTGTGCATCTGCGCTATTTGCGCCTCAACAAGATTCTTTAATTCTACATTCTCTATAATTTTAATGTCTTGGAAGAGCCCTAATACGAAGCGAACAACAGGCACTAAGCTCACCACTTCGGTCTTTAACAACCAACGTTCGTCACCTATTTCCTCTAAATAGGTTTCTGAAAGGGGATATTCTTCAATTAAAAGATTGTGTGAAAGCTGACCAAGTTCGAGACATATAGATTGTTTTTCTTCGCCCGAGAACATAAATATATCGGTAAAAAGTTCCTTATGCTCGTGTTCGTGCATCCAATCTACATCTAAAATCTCTACATCGTGAGCTCTAGACACTTTGAATGTTTTATTGACATGTGTTTTTAATTCAAAGCAACGCACCTCATTTTCGTTATTAAGAAACAAGAAAGGCTCAACAATGCGGTCGGTTTTTGTTTTACTATGAGGTGATGAATAACTTCGTAAACGCACCATTTTATGCGATTCCATCGCTTCTCTCAGCTTCTGAATGTTGCGTCTTCGCCTTTTTAGATGTGCTGGTTTGGTTGATAACTCAAGGTTATAAAATCGTTCGAACTTAACTTTTATAGACTGCACCATGTTATTTTTATCATCTTGTCCCATCAACATTTGATAAAGAAACATAGCTTCGGAATCGTTCAGAGCAATACTATCGTTTAGCTTTCGAAAGAATTGATTCCTTCGATCTAAGCGATATTTAGTTCTATTCTTAATGATTTTAAACCCATACTTTTTTAAGTTTTCGAAATAATAGTAGATATTCCGTTGCGTAACTCCTAAACTGTTGGCTAGCTCTTGTGTGTCGTGCTCATGGTTATCGGTTAGAAGTAGTATCAGTTCTAGTTCATTTCCGTACTTGTTCATAGGCTTGTTTGTATAAAACAAAGGTATAAAAAAGTGACAACTACTAAGCTCTTTTTGCTAAAAAATTTCCATCTCACCATAAAACTTTTACATGTTGCATTTACAATCGTTCATTCAACACTCCTAAAAACAATGTGTTTACAGCTTAAAATCAATGCTTTTAGCATGCAAAAGGATTGTTATTACACTGCAAAAGCAATGCTTTTTGAAGGAGGGGGCATGGCATACAACAAACATTGGTGATGAGTTGGCCTATCCTAATCTGAGCTTTAGAACGAGATATACACACTTATTCAACGAAGAGGCACCATAATTGCAGAGAAATGGACGAACTTTAAAGCTATATTTGTTAGTCTACTCCCAAAAAGTAAAATCGCCTTCTATAGGATATAGAAAACGACTTTATTTAGAAATAGAGAACATTCGATGTTCAATTTATTTGAAATTACATTGCTCACCTTCATGTTCTTTAACGAATAATTTACGTTCATGATTCATTAAAGAATTCATAATTAAAGACTGAAGAGTAACAAAACCTTCACTACTGCTTGTGTAATCAGAAATAATTTCCGAAATTTGTGAATGTGTAAGTTCCATTTTTTTATTATTTTTTTTGCTTATACAAAGATAAGAAAAATATGGACTTACACACTTTTTTAGTACACTACCTATCTCACTCTCTCCTCCCTTGGGCATATCAACAATGGGCGGTAGCCTACCAGTGGGCGGACAAAGTGTCCGCCAAAGCAAAGCGACTACCTATAAAAAAGAAAGCAAGTCTTGGTGTCGCCTAATGGCGGATCCAAGACTTGCTTGTAAGTATTATGAGATTATTGTTTATAGAATACCTCTTCGCTTTAATTCAAAGAAACATTTTCTGGTAGCCTCTATATCAGAGCCAGCATCATGTGCATTATCAAAGTTTTCTCCAAAAAGTTTATAATACAATTGTTGAAGTTTTGGATATTTGTAGCCGTACAAGCCCGAAATCTTACAAAAATCAGTAGACTTCTTCATCGTACAGATTTTATTTATCTTCTCCAAGGTTTCTTTCTCATCTATCATGTCATTTCTTATTAGCTCAGCTGTAACGACATGAATGTCGAAATAGATGTTATGCCCAACTAAAATGACATCATTATAGTCAACGTCATTTACAAAATCATTTAGAACATCACATAAATCTTCGCCATCTTCTACTGCTTTTTCCTGAGTTATTCCGTGTATGTTAATTGAGGACTGCGGTATCCTAAAACCTTCTGGAGAAATTATTCTTGATTGAAGCTCTTTATATATGTCTCCATTTTCACGAGTAATCAACCATGCTATTTGAACTAATCTTGGCCAATTGTTTGTGTCCTCGCTTGGAGCATTATAGTCATTCGGGATGCCTGTGGTTTCCGTGTCGAAAAATAGATATAGTTGCTCCCGAAAGCAATATTTTTCAGCATTGTCATAAATCAGTTCACAATGGCTACTTTCAGGAAAACTATTGCCATCCTCATCTTCTGTCCATGTTTCAACAAAATCTATATCATCTCTGATTTTGTCAAGGTAATACCTTACATCTTGAAGAGTACCCTCAATTACTCCACCAGCTATCAAACTGGCAAGGTTAAAATAAGAGACGGAGTAGTCTGCAGACTTAAAATATTTTACTGCTTTAGCTTTGTCTACTTCAACTCCTCTACCTAAGGCATATGCTACACCTAAAGCATCAAGAGAGTCTCTTGTATTACATTGTTTTATCCATTCAAGATTATCATAGAAGTTATGATTACAATAATCCTTGTATGTAAAAAACTTAGTGCTCTTCTCATACAATTTATAAACTCGTGTACCATTTTTATATTGATTGAATGAGTAGTTATCAATAAAATCTGTAATCAACAAGTCTATATATGATAAATTCACATTTAGAGGTGATGATTCGGGATAGATGTTATCCCTAAAATAATACATTTCATCATTAATCTCCGTTGGAGGCATGAGAATATGACCATCCCATTCCAATTCAAGTTTTTGGAAATGTTTAATTTTTTCGCCATCAACAACATCTACGACCCTTGGTGTGAATATCATGTTGTGAATATCAGTTAATATTGCTTCCGATGTGAAAATTATAGAAAAGCCTGTCCCATTTTTATTTATGATTACCCAAGGATAATCAACAGGAAGCCTAAGTTCTTTGAGAAACTGAACAATGTACCCATTAATGTCCTTTAATTCATTACGCCACGAAAAATATGAAGAGTCAAGGTCATGAATATCATGCACAGTAATTGCATGATATTTATTCCAACCTGTTATAAGTGCAATTCCACTACAATAGTCCATTTGACTATTTATCAAAGAGGCTGCTGTTTGCTGCTTTTGATAATTAATGGACGATGGGTTAAACGAATATTCTCCAACCTCACTCCTAAAAATTTTCATTACATTCATTCCCAATGAATTGTAATATAAATACGCACATTTTATCTCTTGTTGAAAAATTTGGCTATAATTATTCATTTTAATAGCTTATTTAATTATAACAATTCCAAAGCACTTTCCATCGAGATAACCTCGCGTGGCTTCATCTTGCCGTAGATATTCGTCCGCCTCTCACCGAAACTGATAAACTCACCGAGTTTGAAGCGAAGGTAGGGGGTACTGTCCTAGAAAGTGTGTAATCTTAAATTTCTTTTCTTCGTTTATTATTTATATTTCTTTGTTGTTTTTCCAGGATTTCCATTGATGAATTTTTCTTACATATGTTGTTTTTGTTTCTTGCATTGCAACACTTGCAAGTAGGAAAAGCACTGACTTACTTGTTGGCATTGACGTCCTCATTTTTATTGTTCTCTTATATTTTCTATTGAGTCTTTCAATCCAGTTGTCGTATATATGCACCTTTGTACTTGTATAGGAAAGTCCATATAAGTAAAGTAAGCTATGTTTCTTTCTGCTTTATACTTCTTTAATACAGGATATTTCTTTTCCCATCTGACTACAAAAGTAATAAATTGTTGATATCCTAACAAAGATTTCATCTCTTTGTTTTTCAAAGTAAATAGCTCTTTGAGTTCTTCTTCCATCTATGATTTGTCTTTATAAAAGGCACAATTTAGTATTTGTAGCTTCACATGAGCAACGCAAAACTGATGTGAAGTTTGAGGAAAAGCTGCACAGACAGCGTTCTCTATTCCTTGAAGTGCATCCGATACCACTAAATCTATTTGAGTTACTCCTCGTTCTTTCAACTCTTCAAGCTCTTCTTTCCAGCATATCGCCCCTTCAGTAGGGTGATTTACAACACTTAACACCTCTCTACTTCCATCTTCTAAAACCCCTAAAAGGGTATAATAAGCCTCTTTGGATACTTGTTTGTCTCTGCGAATAGTAATGAAAGTAGCATCAATATAAATGGCTAAATAATGAGAAGAAAGTCTGCGATTGAGCCATTGTTCAACATCTTTACGGCAATTGGTACTCAAATAAGAGACTTGTTGTTTACTATAAGTGCGTCCATAAATTGCATCAGATATTTCACCTATTTGTTCAGTAGTAAGACCTTTGGTGCAAAGAAGATTGAACAACTTTGCACGTTCTTCACTTTCACTACGGATTAAGCCTAAAAGAACAGGATAGAAATTTCCACTGCGACTACGAGGAATACGAAGAGAAAACTCAAATCTATGACTATACCAACGACGAGAACGAAAGTCATTACATTGCTCACCTTCATGTTCTTTAACGAATAATTTACGTTCATGATTCATTAAAGAATTCATAATTAAAGACTGAAGAGTAACAAAACCTTCACTACTGCTTGTGTAATCAGAAATAATTTCCGGAATTTGTGAATGTGTAAGTTCTATTTTTTATTATTATTTTTTTAGCTATACAAAGATAAGAAAAATATGGACTTACACACTTTTTAGTACACTACCTTTATCTTTATTTATTCTGGTTATCTTATTTATTTTAAATGGACAATAGATTATAAATGTGATGTAACAACTATTAGAAGATAAAACGAAAAGAGCTTCTACCTTCATGACTAGAGGTAGAAGCTCAATAGAGAGGCTGTTACACCTTTCTTGATATACTTTAAACTAACTTTCTATTTTATTTCTTGCAACATCTTTTTGCTTTACCCATGCTAAACTTAAAGGTTCTGTCGATGCAATGGATGCGGTATTGCTCAAGAGCAATGCCTCGTTTACTCCAAGAATCTACACCTCCAAGACCTGCTTGACATGCATCTATGCACAAATTGGTGAATTGCGACTTAGGAACTTGTTGACTATGACGTTGTGTTTTCTTTTCACCATCGTCTAAATCTTCGATGTTATAGTGTAAAGCACTCATTGAACAAGGCTCTAATGGACGAATAAATAATCCCTGACCTGTCTTATCTGTTTGCTTCCAAATACGTATATCGCTCTTTGTTCCTGTTTCTTGTGGACGCACATAAGCAAAGAATTGATCGTCTACATTTTGCTTATAGATACCTATTAGCTGTGATTGTTTACGGTCTGAGTAGTTCTCTACAGGACCTCTTCCATAGAATGTAGATTGCTCCATATCGTAAGGCATTTGCATCAACATACCAAATCTAAACATATCAGGGTTTTTCTTTCCTGGTGTTGTCTGCATGGTTTCTTCTACATCTACCTGACCTGTTTGATAAATGGTATAGGTTAAGAACAGCTTAGCCTCTACTTTTGGCATATCATAACTAGCCTTTACCTTTATAATTGTTTGCTTATTATCTGTTGTTTGCTTTTCTTTTTGAACCTCGAATGCTGTGAGTTGCATTTCAGGATTACGCCAAACTGCGTAGTCTTGTTGTATGCCTGCACCCATATCATTATCGGTTGGAGCTCTCCAGAAGTTTGGTTTAAGTGTTCCACCCTTAGCAATCATTTCTTGATTGTCTATATTATAAGAGGTGAGATAGCCATTTTGCTTATTGAAAGTGAGACTAAACTTAGAATTTTGCACTGTAAGCTCGTTGGTTTTCTTATTATCTTGCACTTTCATCTTATTGTCAACTTTCACACCTTTCTCACAGTTTGCCATAGAGAAACAACCTTGGAAAGGCATAACACCTTCTTGAAGCAAGAACTGATCGTATGCAACTACTTGTCCTTTTTCCATCAATGGCTCTGCATTCTTCAAAACAAAAGAAACATTTAAGAATACTTCGTGATTTGGATAGTTGATGTCTTCTAATGGCAATGCAATCACCTTAGATGTTTGTGGAGCAATGTCTAGATGCTCAACTACACCATTTTGCATTTTCTTTCCATTAGCAACAACTTCCCATTTCAAGGCATAGTTAGATAAATCTCTAAAGAAATTCTCATTGAACACTGTGATTTCCTTCTTCTCTATATTAACATTCTTCACCCAAATATTTTGGTAAAAATAGCCAATTTCAAATACTTCGGGGTTAGGAATACGATCAGGATTAACCAAACCATTACAGTTAAAGTTGTTATCACTTGGATCGTAAGTATTAAAGTCGCCACCATAAGTGTAGATAACGTTTCCTTTGTCATCAGTTTTGCGCAATCCTTGATCTACAAAGTCCCAAATGAAACCACCTTGAAGTTTGTTAGGATATTGACGAATGATATCCCAGTATTCTTTGAATCCTCCACTTGAGTTACCCATAGCGTGAGAGTATTCGCACTGAATAAGTGGACGTTGATCTTCAGGAGCAGTAGACTTAACATAATCTTCCATTTCCTTTTGACTTCTATACATTGGACAGAAAATATCTGTATGGCTGTTCTTAATTGCTCTTTCGAATTGAACAGGACGAGAAGAGTCCATTTCTTTAATCCAATTGTATGCAGCAACGAAGTTAGGACCATCTGCAGTTTCGTTTCCAAGTGACCAGAAAATAACACTTGGATGATTGAAATTGGTTAGAACATTGTGTTGATTGCGCTCTAATATCTGCTTAGCAAAGAGTGGAGTCTTTGATATAGCATCGTCACCATAATGGAAACCATGGCTCTCTTGGTTTGCTTCTGCGCATAGATAGATACCATATTCGTCGCAAAGGTCGTACCACATTGGATCGTCTGGATAGTGACATGTACGTACTGCATTGATGTTAAAGCGTTTCATCAGCTTGATATCTTCTATCATACGCTCACGAGTTACAACATAACCATTTAGTGGATCTACTTCATGACGATTGGCTCCCTTAAAGAATACAGGCTTTCCGTTTACCCAAACTTGGCTTCCTTGCATAGAAACATTTCTGAAACCAACTTTAAAAGGAATAACTCCCACTGTGGTATATTGCACTTTTGCGTTCTTACCTTTACCCTTTCCGATAACCTCTTTACGCATTACGTCTACTAAAAGGGTGTAGAGATAAGGATCTTCTGCGTTCCATTGGCGAACATTCTTTATTTCATAAAGGTTTTGTTTGTCTGCAGATGTAGCATCAAGAACGAGGTTTCCATTCTTATCAAGCAAGCGATAACGAGTAACTACGTTGTTATTGGCATTTTTGGTGATAGAGAGTGTTCCATCTGTATAATTGTTTTTCAAGTCTGCAACAAAACGTATGTCGTTTACATTGGTTGTTTTACTACGTTTATACAAATAACTTTGACGTGCAACACCCGACAAACGCCAGAAATCTTGATCCTCACAATAGGTTCCATCACACCATCTAAATGTTTGGAAAGCTATGAGGTTCTTTCCTGGTTTAATATAAGGTGTAACATCAAACTCAGCAGCTTGCTTCGAATCTTCAGCATAACCAACGAATTGTCCGTTTACCCAAAGATAGATATTTGATGTTACTGATCCGAAATGCGCAATGATTTGCTCGCCATTCCAGTTACTTGGAACATCAATATATCTACGATATGACCCTACTCTGTTATGCTCTGTTGGAACCATTGGTGGGTTATTCTTAAAATGACCACGCCATGGAAAGCCCACATTTACATAGACAGGATCGCCAAATCCGTTTAATTCCCAGTTGCCAGGAACAGGCATTGTTCCCCAAGAAGAATCATTGTAATCAAGTTTATAGAAATCGGTTGGTCGTTCGTTTGCGTTCTCAACACCTTTAAAGCTCCATTTTCCATTCAAAGACAAATAATTGCTCGATTGCTCCTGAAGTCCTTTTAAAGCACTGTTCTCATTTTCATACATAAAGAACGACGTATGAACAGGAAATCTGTTCAATTCATTCACACTCATGTCGTGCCACTCTGTAAACGTAGGTACAACCGTAGCACTAGCAGAAGCTGCGCTAAAAAGTAGGGCAGCCGTAATAAATGATTTTATCATGTATAGGTTGTTATGATTTAAGTTGATGCAAATATAAGTAAAAAGAAATGTTTTTAGACGATATTCTTGTTTTTTATAAATCATTATTGAAATCAAACGTTTTTTATAGAGTCCTCTTTTATGTCTTATTGCTCATTTTCTTATTTTAAAGACTCATCCTATTTTGTAAACAAAAGGAAAACAATTGATTACAAAAATAAAGTCCATAGTCTGTTAACTATTTTCTTATACTCCACAAGCCTCTCCTTTTATATTATATTTACAATAGTTCTTTTTGAGATATTGGGAGGTATTCGGAACATACATCTGTGAATAAAAGTTCCATTTCATCGAAGATTTCCATAAAAAAACTGACATGTTTAAAGAAAAAAGGCATAGGTTTACTTATGATTTATCACCTTTTGCTTCATAATACGTATTCTTTAGTATCCATGCTATCTATATTTTATAGATAAAAAAGCAAATAAGAGGCTTTAAAAGCCCTATAATAAATTTGTTCATTTATTACTTTTATACTAACTTTGTACATTAATATATTATACAATCGATAACGATTTTCGTTAACTTTCATAACAATCACTGCACAAAAGGAAAAAGATGGAATACAATTTTAGAGAAATCGAAAAGAAATGGCAACACTATTGGGTTAAGAACAATACGTATCGTGTTCAAGAAAACAATGAGAAACAAAAATATTATGTACTCAATATGTTTCCATATCCTTCGGGTGCAGGTCTTCATGTGGGCCATCCGCTAGGTTATATTGCAGGAGATATCTTTGCAAGATACAAACGTTTGCAGGGCTTTAATGTGTTGAATCCTATGGGATACGATGCTTATGGACTCCCTGCAGAGCAATATGCCATTCAAACAGGACAACATCCTTTGATAACAACTCAACAAAATATAGAGAGGTATCGTGGCCAGTTAGACAAGATTGGCTTTTCTTTCGATTGGGAAAGAGAAGTTAGAACTTGCGATCCTAAATACTATCATTGGACTCAATGGACATTTATTAAGATGTTCGAAAGCTACTATGACACCGATAAAAACAAGGCTTTGCCTATCAATTCTCTTATTGAGCAACTAGAAAAAGACGGCACAAACAACCTTCATGCAGCAACTTCGAATGAGGAAAGCATTTCTGCTGAAGAGTGGAAAGCGATGAATGAAGAAGAACAACAACGTTTCTTAATGCATTATCGCATTGCTTATCAGGCTGAAACAAAAGTAAACTGGTGTGCTGCTTTGGGCACAGTGCTAGCTAACGATGAGGTCGTTGATGGATTAAGTGTACGTGGCGGTCACCCTGTAGTACAACGCAACATGTTACAATGGTGCCTAAGAGTGTCGGCTTATGCACAACGTTTATTGGAAGGTCTTGACAATTTGCAATGGACCGACTCAATAAAAGAAACCCAAAGAAACTGGATTGGTCGTTCAGAAGGTGCTGAAGTAGAATTCAGATTACAATCAAACGATCTCCCTATAACCGTATTTACAACTCGTGCAGACACCATTTATGGAGTTACATTCATGGTGCTTGCTCCCGAAAGTGAATATGTTAATCTCGTAACAACAGACGAACAAAGAGCTGAAGTTGAAACATATATCACAGAAACAAAGAAAAGAACAGAACGTGAAAGAATCTCCGATCGCCGTGTAAGTGGTGTTTTCTCGGGTTCATACGCTATCAATCCACTCACAAAGGTAGCTGTTCCTATTTGGATTAGCGATTATGTTTTGGCAGGATATGGCACTGGTGCAATCATGGCAGTACCCGCTCACGACAGCAGAGACTACGCTTTTGCTAAACATTTCGATCTTCCTATCATTCCATTAATTGAAGGAGCAGACGTTAGCGAGCAAAGTTTTGACGCCAAAGAGGGTATTGTAATGAATAGTCCTGTTGCCGAGTTAGAAACTGAATTCAAAGCAAATGAAGGCTTAGTACTTAATGGTTTAACTGTAAAAGAAGCTATTAAGGCCACAAAAGCATACATTGCACAACATAATCTCGGTAGAGTTAAGGTGAATTATCGTCTTCGTGACGCTACATTCTCACGTCAACGCTATTGGGGAGAGCCTTTCCCTGTATATTATAAGAATGGTATTCCTTACACACTTCCTGTAGATTGTCTTCCATTAGAGTTGCCTACAATCGACAAATACGAGCCAACAGAAAGCGGAGAACCACCTTTAGGACGTGCAAAGCTATGGGCTTGGGACGAAAAGAACCGCCAAGTGGTAGACAAGAGCTTAATAGACAACCAACAGGTGTTTGCTCTTGAATTGAACACAATGCCTGGTTTTGCAGGAAGTAGTGCTTACTATCTTCGCTATATGGATCCTGCTAACACTAATGAACTTGTTAGTGGCGATGTGGTTAACTACTGGAAGAATGTAGATTTATATCTTGGTGGATCTGAACATGCCACTGGTCACCTTATTTATTCACGTTTCTGGAATAAATTTTTATTTGACTTAGGAACGGCAAAGACCGAAGAACCATTCGAAAGACTTGTGAATCAAGGAATGATTCAAGGTCGTTCTAACTTCGTTTACCGTGTAAAAGACAGCGATAAAGAAGCTCCTTTATTTGTTTCTCTCAATCTAAAAGACCAATACGACACCACACCTATTCACGTAGATGTGAACATTGTGTCGGGCGATGTCTTAGATATTAACGCATTTAAAGCATGGCGTCCAGAGTTCAAGAATGCACAATTCGTTCTTGAAAACGATAAGTATGTTTGTGGATGGGCAATCGAAAAGATGTCAAAATCGATGTTCAACGTAGTTAATCCCGACATGATTGTAGAACGATATGGTGCCGACACACTGCGACTTTACGAGATGTTCCTTGGTCCTTTAGAGCAAAGTAAACCATGGGACACCAACGGAATAGATGGATGTCACCGCTTCTTAAAGAAATTCTGGGGCTTATTCTTTGACAATAGAGAAAGCGATCAGTTGACAATTAACGACGAACCCGCAACAAAAGAACAATTAAAATCTGTGCACAAGCTCATCAAAAAGATTACAGCAGACATTGAAAACTTCTCGTTTAACACTGCTGTTTCTGCCTTTATGATTTGCGTTAACGAGCTATCTCAGCTTAAATGCCACAATAAAGAATTGCTCGAGCAAGTTGTTATATTGCTTAATCCATTCGCACCTCACATCAGTGAAGAGCTTTGGAGCTTACTCGGACATTCTAACAGCGTATGCGATGCAGTATGGCCACAAGTAAATGAGGCTTATCTTGTTGAAGATGAGCAACAGCTTACCATATCATTTAATGGCAAAGCACGTTTCCAAATGAACTTCGCAGCCAACGCTTCATCAGACGAAATACAAACTATCACTTTGCAAGACGAGCGTACTATTAAATACATCGATGGCAAGACAATAGTGAAAGTGATTGTAGTTCCGAAGAAGATTGTGAACATTGTACTAAAAGGATGATAACTATTTAAACACGAAAACAATACTATTTATGAATTTACACAGAGAAATGGTGTACGCAGAGATTAAGGATTATACTTTCATTACTTTAGGTTTACTCCTTTATACCTTTGCTTGGACTGTATTTTTATTACCTTATAAAATTGTAACAGGTGGTGTTACAGGTATCTCTGCTTTGATTTTCTTCGCAACAAAGATACCTATTGCTTATACATATATGCCCATCAATGCCGTGCTTCTTGTGGTTGCACTCTTTGTCTTGGGCTTTAAGTTCATGGCTAAGACCATCTATGCAATCTTTGTACTTGGCTTCTTCGTTAGTGTTGCTCAGGGAATGGTGACTCAACCCGATGGCACTATGTTTCAAATTCTTGGTCCTGGTCAAGAATTTATGTCGGTTATCATTGGTTGTTGCATAACAGGAACCGCCTTATCTATCGTTTTTCTTCACAATGGTTCAACGGGTGGAACTGATATTGTTGCTGCAGTTGTAAACAAATATCACAACCTTTCACTTGGAACTGTGCTCATCATTGTCGATATAGCAATCATTTCAACTTCTTATTTCGTGTTTAACGATTGGAAGAGAATTGTTCTTGGTGTGAGTTCAATGGCTGTTGAATGTTTTGTTCTCGACTTTGTGATGAACAGTAGACGTGAGTCTGTGCAGTTCTTGATATTCTCTCGTAAGTATAAAGAGATTGCGGAAGCTATCGGAACAGAACTTTACCATGGTGTAACCATATTAGATGGACACGGTTGGTATACTGGAAACGAAGTAAAAGTATTGTGCGTTTTGGCAAAAAAATACGAAAGTCAACACATATTCTTCCTCATCAAGATGATAGACCCTAACGCCTTTGTAAGTCAGAGTGCAGTTATTGGTGTCTATGGACAAGGATTCGACGAGATGAAAGTGCGTAAAGCCCGAAAGAAAAAATTAAAACAAGTAACAAGCAAAGATGGAGGAACTGATGAAAATAGTGTTTGCGACCAACAACAATCATAAGCTTTCTGAGATAAGAGACATTCTTAACGAGGCTTGTGAGGTAAATAGTTTAAAAGAAATTGGTTGCGAAGTAGACATCCCAGAAACAGGAACTACACTAGAAGAGAATGCTTTAATCAAAGCCAACTATGTGTGGAATCATTTCCATACCAATGTCTTTGCCGACGATACTGGTCTTGAAATAGAAGCACTTAATGGCGAACCTGGCGTTTATAGTGCACGATATGCAGGCGGAGAAGGACACGATAGCGAAGCCAACATACAGAAAGTGCTAGAAAATCTTGATGGTATAGGCAATCGCAAGGCACGCTTTCGCACCGTTATAGCATTCATTCGCAAAAACAAAGTCACTGGTGAAAAAGAAGTTTCGCTTGTCGAAGGCATTGTAAATGGTAGCATCACCACCCACAAAAGGGGAACAGCTGGCTTTGGATACGATGCCATCTTCATTCCAGAAGGATACGACCAAACTTTTGGAGAGCTAGGAATGGACATTAAAAATGAGATTTCTCACCGTGCAAGAGCCGTGAAAAACTTTGCCAAAGAACTAGAAGATTATATTAAAGAATGAAGAAAATATTAGCTTGCAGTATTCTTTTATTAACATCGTTAATAGCCTTTTGCGCTCCAGTTGGAACGTGGAAGAACTATCTAGCCTATCACAATACCACTGAAATAGAACACGTTGGAGAAATTTATTACGTGCTTGCATCAAGCAGTTTATATTCTTATAACACAAAAGATGGAAGCATTTACACTTATGATAAAACCAACGGACTAAGCGATACGGGCATAAAAGCTATTCAATGGAATAAAAGTTCACGCAAACTAGTTATCGTTTATAAAAACAATAACATCGATCTTCTTTCTGAAAATGGCAAGATCGAGAATCTTCCCGATTATTATTTAAAGGCAATGACCGAAGATAAAACGATACACTCTATTTACAATAATGGTGTATTTGCTTATCTTTCCACTGCCTTTGGCATTCTTAAAATCAACACAAAGAATGCCGAATTCAGCGACACTTATTTCCTTAACGAGTCGGTAGAATATGCTTATATAGCCAAGAACCAACTTTATGCAGCCATACCCACAAGGGGGTTGATGGCTTGTTCGCTTGCATCTAACCCACAAGACAAAAGCAATTGGAGCGTAGTGGGAGCCTATGTTGCCCTTAACAAGCAGCTCAATGCCAGCGACCTTGCCGTTATTAATAAGGTGAAACCCAAGGGAGCGCAATACAATAGTTTTGCTTTCATAACTCTAAAGGGCAATACCCTCTACACCGTTCCAGGCGGATTCAGTTCCATTATTGATGCCTCTACCCCAGGTGCAGTTCAGGTTTACGATGGACAAAAATGGACTTTTTATGAAGATGACTTAACAACTAAGACATCAAATATACCTTATGTGTCTATAACATCAGTGGCTGTAGACCCTAAAGACGCACAACATGTGTTTGCATCAGGTCGAACTGGTTTATACGAGTTTAGAGATGGTAAGTTTATTAAGCACTATACCTATACCAATAGTCCGCTCAAAGCTTTCAAATCCAATAAGCCCAACTACGTTATTACATTGAGTATCTCGTTCGATTCACAAGGAAATTTATACGTACTCAATAGCAATAACCCCGATGGCACATCGCTACTTCGCCTCAACAGCGATGGTTCTTGGGACGATTTGCATCAAGATGCGCTTTTTGCTAACGGCTATTCGTTCCGTGTTCTCACCAACCTCACTTGGGACTCACGCAACCTTCTTTGGTTTGTTAACGACCACTGGGACAACAAGAGCTTAGCTTATTTCAACCCAAAAACCAACCAATTGAAGCTCTACTCTACCTTTTACAATCAAGATGGAGTGGCTTTAGGCGAAGGACGAGTGCATTGTGTGGCTGAAGACAAACAGCAAAACATGTGGATTGGCACAGGAAATGGCCCTGTTATGCTCACCCCTTCGCAGATAAGAAGTGGTAGCGAGAACTTTAATCAGATAAAAGTTCCCCGCAACGACGGCACCAACTTTGCCGATTACTTATTGAGTGGGGTAGACATTACTTGTATTGTTGTAGACGGAGCCAATAGAAAATGGTTTGGAACTAATGGCAATGGTGTTTATCTTATCAGTGCCGATAACCTACAAGAGCTAAAGCATTTCACTGCAGAAAATAGTCCTTTGCTCTCTAACACCATCGAATCGATGGTCATTAACAACAACACAGGTGAAGTATTCTTCGGTACTACTGAAGGACTTTGCTCTTATGTCACCGATGCTACCGATGCTCCAAGCACCTCAAGCGATAGCGATGTGCTAGTTTATCCTAACCCTGTGCTACCCGATTACACAGGTTTAATTACCATAAAAGGACTTGCTTTCGATTCACATGTAAAGATAGTCACCACCAATGGTGCATTGATTGCAGAAGGAAGAAGCAATGGTGGCACCTTTACTTGGGACGGAAACGACCAAAACGGGCAACGTGTTGCAGGCGGAATGTATATTGTTTTATCGGCAACAGCAGAGGGAGAATCGAGCGTTGTAACCAAGATTGCCATCATAAGATAAAGCTTTTATCGAGGTGCAACACTTCCTTTTGCACCCTTACACCCTATTTTTATTAAGAGAAAACAAGCTAAGTGTCCTAACCAAACAACAGAGATGAAACCTTCTCAAAGCACCACTACCGAGCAACACCTCATTCAAAACAATGCAAAAGCGGGTTTAAGTCCACGAATCGAGTGGTTAGATGTGGCACGAGGACTATGTATGTTGCTCATCATCTACGACCATTCCGACAGCTATTTCACCCTTCTCAACCCCCTTTTGCCTTATAATTGGTATGTAGCCAACGTGCTTTGTGCCTTTGTTTTCATTTCAGGTTATTTGTTTCCAACGCACAACCACCTTATAGTAAGCAAGAAAATAAAAAGTATTTTCAGAACTCTAGTGGTGCCCTATCTCTTTTTTAGCACCCTTTTCACCTTTCCAAAAGCCTTTATTCATCAGCAAGATGTAAGCATTTCAGAATCGCTTTTCAACATAGTTAGCGGTCAATCGTCTTGGTTCATCTGCGCCCTTGTGGTGGTAGAACTGCTCTTCGTGGGTTTAGTTCAGCTGTTTAAAGACAATAAAATAGCCGTTTTCATCGTGTCGTTGGCATGCTTCATTCTTGCAACGCTATACCCAGAGCCCAACAACAACTATTGGAGTGCCGTGCAAGCCCTCATTTTTATGCCCTTCTTGTGCATGGGTTGGATAGCCAAACAAAACTCATTCAAGATCAGCAACAAGCATTTTACCCTAGTTTTAGTCCTTTTCATCGTTTTAAAAGTGGTGGGCACACAGATCCACTTCAACGAAGTTATTGCACCCCTGCTCATCAATCAGCCCCTTCTTTTTATGGTAGATATGTTAGTTGGCATCGTTCTACTCATCTTTATAGCGCAGAAAATCAATCGAAACACCTTTATAGAACATGTAGGAAAACACTCTTTGATATGCTATTTTCTATGCGGAGGCGTTCCACTTCTTTTCACTAAGCTATTCGAAAAGATAGGATTGGGTTTTAACAACGCCCCCTATCTCTTACCACTTATCTTTCTTTTCTCTACCTTTATTATCGTTGTGGCAGCCACTTTGATACAGAAATATTTGGGCTTTTTATGGAGTTCTAAGCGCAAGCAATAATCAATTGAACAGCAATGGCAGTGCGACCAGACAAAAAGGAAAATTAAAGGGCGAAATTATTTAGACTCTTTCACATTTCAAAGGATACTCTTTGAGTTACATTCTAAGTCGTTTTTACAACATTTTTAGCCTCATCAACCCTAAAAAGTTGCGGTTTCATCGCTTATTTTTATCGATAGAATAGGCAAAAAGCATCGTTTTATAAAAATATTAGGGCTATTTTTATTTTTCAGCTTCACCACGTTCTCACTGCAAAAGCTATGCTTTTAGGGTTCACCTCTCGCCTTTTATTCAACAAATAACATTCCTTTTGCCATCTAATCTCATTGCTTTTGCTTGCTAAAAGCTATCCTTTTGCTTCCTCAACTCAATGCTTTTACCTTCTAATTGATGCAAAAGCTATGCTCTTTCTTGTCTTCTTGGCACTCAAGCGAAATCATATTAAAATCTACTCTCATTCTAAGTCATTTTCATAAGTAAGTTTCTTCGTCTCCCTTTCTTCGCCTAAAATAGAGAAAAATCACTCCTTCAGATTAAAAAATCTTAACAATTAAATCATAAGAAAACAGCCATTTCATCGTTTTTATAACACACAAACACCAAATCTTGCCCATTTCTTTAAAGTATTATTATCCATAATAATAACGGAATATGAGCAATAATAACTATCTTTGTATTCTTTCTATACGACTTATGCGCTGAGCATCAGAGTAAAAAGGTCGTTCAACGAAAAATGAGAAGATAACAACAGCAATTTAAATACGTAAAAAAATGAAGATAATAGGCATAGTGAACAACTATCCCCAACACGATAATAAAACAGAAGAAACCAATAAAACAACTGCACACCCTGTTCTTTTTACCAAAACAGACGCTACCATTTTGAAAGATGGAAAACCCTTTTTTGTGCCCGACAACATGGGTACAATATCTTGGAGAAGTGCTTTGGTGGTACGTTTATGCAAATTGGGCAAGTCGGTTCCTGCTCGTTTTGCTCACAGATACTATGATGCTATTACCATTGGAGTAGACTTTACGGCTACAGACATGCAAAAGCAACTAGCAAAAGAGGGTCTACCTTGGGACTTAGCAAAAAGCTTTGATGGGTCGTTGGTATTGGGTTCGTGGCTCAGTATCGACCAAATTAAAGACGTAAATATGATTCAATTCAACACCAACATCAACGAAACACCCACAAGTGAGGGCTTTACCAACGACATGTTGCACAAAGTTGATGAGCTGATTGAATATATTTCGCAATTTATAACCATTAAAACTGGCGATTTACTCATCACTGGTGGCGTTGGAGAAGAGCAAGAAGTGCTTATCAACCAACATTTCGAAGGATTTATAGAAAATAGAAAAGTGCTCGATTTTTATAGTCGATAGCACTCTAAACCGCTTATCCTTGCACCGCAAAACTCCTTTTATCAATGAAACAACGACATGTGCATATATTGCTTTTAACACTTGTGCTTGCCTTTGCAACACAAATTTTACATGCTCAACGCTTTTATAATTTAACCTCAGATCAAGTTAAAATAGACTCGGTGTTGCCTCATTTCACCTACACCATTCCGCTTTCTGAAAACTATAACGACTCTATCTATACCGTAGAAATTCTCTATCCTGAGTTTATAGATATGAGTTCTACCGACATTCAACGCTATAATGCATTGTCAGGGAGCATTCTTCCCAATCTACCTGCTATACAACAACAGGTGGTTTTCGATAGAAAAAAGCCTTCTTTGCAAATTTCTTTCACTCCATTGGTAATGCGCCAAAACACCAGAAAGTTTTTGGTTAGTTTTATGTTGAGCGTTAAATCAACAGCAAAGAAACGCACTCAGAAAGCTACTCTCACCCGAGTTCCAACGCTTTCTACCAACAGATATGCAGCTAATTCTAAGCTCTCTACTGGTAGATGGGCAAAGATTAGGGTTAAAAACACAGGTGTTTATCAACTTACCAACGATGTTATTAAACGTGCTGGCTTTACTGATATCAACAAAGTGAAGATATATGGCTATGGAGGTTGGCTACAAAACGAGCAGTTCAAAGCCCAAGATTTGGAGCGTTTAGACGACTTAAAAGAGGTTCCTACATGCAACATCAATGGCAAGCGTTTATTCTTTGCCAAGGGAACAGTATCGTGGAGCAGTGCAACAACAAACAAACGCACCCGAAATCCCTATTCTGATTACGGCTATTATTTCATCACTCAAACCGATGAAGAACCCCTAAAACAAGATAGTACAGCCTTTTTAGCATCGTTCTACCCCACTTTTAACGACTATCATAGCATTTATGAGGTAGATAACTATGCATGGTTCGAAGGCGGACGCAATTTGTTTGATGCCGAAGTGCTCAATAATGGGGCTTCAAAAACCTACTCTTTAAAGGCTCCTAAAGGGGTTTCAAGTGCCAAAATGTTAGTAAATATAACCTCAGATAATACTTGTGAGGTGCAAGTAAGTTGCAATGGTAAGGTATACGGCAACATTCCACTATCATGGAACAATTCTTCAAGAGGTTCCGATGTCTTTAATAAGGCGAAAGAAGTAGTTTTTGGCTATACCGTCGACAATGTTTCTGAACAAAATAACGTTACTCTTCAAGTTACAAAGGGTAAGAATGTGCGCTTAGATTATATCACATTAACGTTCAATACTCCTTTTCCTGCCCCACATCTAAAAACAGATAATTTCCCAAGTGCCGAGTATGTGTATAACATTACCAATCAAAATCTACACGCAGATGATTTCTATGACATGGTGATTATTATACCTACCACACAGAAACTACTTGCACAAGCTAAACGATTAAAGGCTTTTCACGAAGAGCACGACAAGATGAAGGTGCGCATTGTACCTGCAGATGAGTTGTTTAATGAGTTCTCAAGCGGAACACCCGATGCTAATGCCTATCGCAGATACATGAAGATGCTATACGATAGAGCAGGAAACAATGAGCAGAAACTACCTAAATATCTTGTTTTATTTGGTGATGCTGCCTTTGATAACCGCATGAATACAGCAGAATGGCGTGGCAAAAATCCTGATGATTACTTACTTTGTTATGAAAGTGAGAACTCTTTTCACAAAGTATATTGCTATGTAGACGATGGCTTTTATTGTCTTTTAGACGACAATGAGGGCGGAAATTTATTGTCGGCAGATAAACCTGACATTGCAGTAGGACGCATTCCTGTTGTGAACGACGCACAAGCTAAGGTGGTAGTAGATAAAATTTTGGCTTATAACGCAAATCATAATGCTGGCGATTGGCAAAATACGATCTTCTTTATGGGCGACGATGGCAACGAAAACTTACACATGCAAGATGTGGAAGATGCTGCAACTATGATCGAAGGAATTAACCCTTCCTATCATATAAAAAAGGTAATGTGGGACGCTTTCAATAGAGTTAACTCTGCACTAGGTCCTACTTATCCTGATGTTAGTAAGATTATTAAACAACAACAGGCTCAAGGTGCACTGATAATGGATTATGTTGGACACGGAATTGAGTATCAAATATCACACGAAAACGTGTTACGCCTAACCGATTTCACCAGCTTTAATAATAAGAATCTACCTCTTTGGATAACTGCTTCATGCGATATTATGCCCTTTGATGGCACCGTTCCAAACATAGGAGAAAGCGCATTGCTTAATCCAAATGGTGGTGCTGTGGCATTCTTTGGCACTACTCGCACGGTATATGCAAACTATAATAAACGCATCAACATGTCTTTCTTGAAGCACGTAATTAGCAATGATGCTAAAGGAAAGCCTATTTCGATTGGCGAAGCACAGCGTTTAGCAAAGAATGATATGATTGATTCGGGAGCAGATCACACGGAAAACAAACTGCAATATGCCCTTCTTGGCGACCCTGCACTGGTTCTTCGTCGTCCAACTATCAATATTTCAATAGATGAAATCAATGGAACTCCTTGCGTAGCAGGTAGCAACATTGTAATAAAGGCAGGCGAAGTAACTACCGTTAAGGGGCACATCGTGAACCATAACAAGTTTAAGGGAAAAGCAACAATACTAGTTCGAGATGGAGAAGAAACCATTGTGGGCAAACAAAACTATAAAGAAGAAGCCACCAATGCATTTACTTATAAAGACAGAACAAAGACTCTTTTCAACGGAACGGATAGCATTAAGGACGGAAAGTTCACGTTCTCGTTTGCTCTGCCTAAAGATATTAGCCATAGTAACAACAGCGGTTTAATCAATGTTTATGCTGTAAACGAGGATAAAACAATATCAGCTAATGGTTATAACAAAGACTTCATCATTCAAGGAAGCAACATCGCACAGATAGACTCAGTTGGTCCGTCTATCTTCTGTTATCTGAATTCACCCTCATTCACTAATGGAGACAAAGTAAACTCTACTCCTTTATTGGCTATTGAGCTTTTAGATAAGAGCGGAATAAATGTGAGTGGCAACGGAATTGGACACGACTTGCAGGTTACTATCGATGGAGATATGAACAAAACATATAACTTGAATAGTAACTTTAAGTTCGACTTCGGCTCTTATAGCAAAGGAAAAGCATTCTTTAATCTACCAGAACTAGAGGCAGGAAACCACCAATTGCGCATAAGGGCATGGGATATTTTCAACAATTCTTCAACAACAGAAATGAATTTTACTGTTGTAAAGGATCTTGAACCTACTATTTTAAATATCGATTGTTCAGATAATCCTGCTAAAATCCATACAACATTCATTGTAAATCACACTTATTCGGGAAACAATATGAATGTAGATATCGAACTATTCGATTCTAATGGTCAGTTGCTTTGGACTCATTCACAGAACAATGTGTCTACCAATGGCTCGTATATGGTACCTTGGGATCTTACTAGCAACAAGGGTTTTGCACTTAAAACTGGAGTTTATCTCTACCGAGTGCTTATTTCTGCAGAAGGAAGTAAACAGATTTCAAAAACAAAGAAACTAATTATTTTAAAACAATAAAAATGTAGTTTATGCGTTTATTGCTTAAAATACATCTCTAAAACATTGATAATACTATGAGTAGAATTAAACTGTTTTTCGCTACTTGCGCTATTTTAAGCTGTTCACTCCATAGCTTTGCACAAGTAGATAAGAACAATATATTTAACCCTGTCACAACTTCTGTAACCTCACAAAGCGTTGCTCCTGATGCAAGAGCAGGCGGTATGGGAGACGTTGGTGCTGCAACCGATCCTGATGTAGCATCACAATATTGGAATGTTGCTAAGTATCCATTCGCAATTAGTCGTGCAGGTGTGGCATTAAACTTTACCCCTTGGCTACGTAAACTTGTGAATGACATGAACCTAGCATATCTCTCTGGTTATTATCGCATTGGAGATTACTCTGCAGTATCAGCATCTTTGCGCTATTTCTCATTGGGAGAGGTACAAACAAACTATAATCCTACACAACAAGGAACAGCTATGACAATCAATCCTTATGAGATGTCGGTCGACGCTGGCTATTCTTTAATGTTGTCAGAGAAGTTCTCTATCGGTACAGCAGTGCGCTTTATCTATTCTGATTTGAAAGCAGATTATACCGATGATGTCACTCCTGGCTCTGCATTTGCTGCCGACTTGGGTGCTTATTATCAAGACTATGTAAATATAGGACAGCGTGAATGTCAGTTAGGACTTGGTTTAAACATCTCTAATATCGGTTCAAAAATATCATTTGGAGGCGACAATAATAGCTATTTCATACCCACCAACCTTCGTTTAGGTACTTCTCTTATGGTGCCAATCGATGAATATAACCGCATAACTTTTGCCGCAGATGCTAACAAGTTGCTTGTTCCTACTCATCCAAAGATAAGAGATGGCGAGTCACCAACAGACTTTGACGCTCGTGTTCAGAAAGAATATTACGATGTTTCGAGCATCAGTGGTATCTTTAAAAGCTTCGGAGATGCCCCCAATGGCTTTAAAGAAGAGTTGCAAGAGATACAATGGAGCCTCGGAGCAGAATATGTTTACAATGATAAATTCACACTTCGTGCGGGCTATCATCACGAAAGTGAAAACAAAGGAAACCGCAAATACTTCACTATGGGTGCAGGTTTCAAAATGAATGTGTTCTCTCTTGATGCTGGTTATGTTATCTCTACCGCAGCAACTAACCCGTTAGACCAAACGTTAAGATTTACCTTAACATTTGATATGGACGGACTTTCAGACTTATTTAAACGATAATTACAATGATAAGAGTTGGATTTGGATATGATGTTCATAAGCTTGTAGAAGGCAGAAGCTTATGGCTTGGCGGAATAAAGATCGACTATTCTCTTGGACTTCTTGGTCATAGCGATGCCGATGTCTTGATACATGCCATCTGTGATGCCATACTTGGGGCTGCAAACATGCGTGACATTGGCTATCATTTCCCCGATACTGCGAACGAAACACTCGATATGGATAGTAAAATTATCTTGAAACAAACCATCGAACTCATCGCAACAAAAGGCTATCACCTTGTGAATGTAGATGCAACAATATGTGCCGAACAACCCAAAATCAATCCCCATATACCTGCAATGCAACAATGTATGGCAGAAATAGCAGGCGTAGACCCTGATTGCTTCAGTATTAAAGCCACCACAAGTGAGCGCATGGGCTTTGTAGGAAGACAAGAAGGAATGGCTGCTTACGCAACTGTTCTCATCGAAAAATAAAACACTTTAATGATAAAAGCATTACTTTTACACGCGAAGATGATTTCTAAAATACAACTAATTGGAAATAAAGAAGTTAGCTTGTTTGTTAAACTGAATAGGTAACGATTTGGAAACGAGCGAACTACTTGGTGTTGCTGTTTTCTGCCTAACAAAGAACGCTTGTTATTCTGTTTGCAAAGATAATACTTTGTTACCGAATAACAAGCGTTTTCAAAGAAATATTCACATATCTGCATTTTGAATTGTTGCTGTTGGAGTTGCTATAATCCTCTCCCTCGCATCTTCTTTCTGTTAGCTTGGTTTCTGAGTTTGCGCTGCCATGCGGTTTCTGCGTAGTCCTCGCCATGTGTGGTTGGTGTAATCATTCCGCCTACTATCTCCACCAAATCATCGGCTGTGCTGATGGCTGCATCTGTCATATCTCTTATAGTTTGTGCGATTTTTGGCGTTTCTTTAGTTGGTGGTGGACTGTATGAACGGCTTGGGGGTACGAGTTGATAGCCAGCATCTTTAGTATCTGTATGCTTTGACGATTTGCGTATTACTTGGTCAGATATATTCGTATCGGCTTTCTTACCTGCCTCGAAGTTCTTTTGCAAAGAACGGTAGCCAAACTCCCTACCGACTTCCGATGCCTTGAACGCATATTCTCCGTATAAGAACTTCAAGCCATAGACCTTGCTCTGCTTGTTCTTCATACGATCTATGGTTACTCCATGCTTGTTCAACTCATAGAGGAACATAGAATGTCCTGTGATACCTGTACTTTTGTACTTTTCAAGTAGGGCATAGCATATTCTTTGTAGTTCTCTCTTTGTTTCCTCTCTTGTGGGATTGGCTTTTGCTTTCTGATGTTTCCTTTTGATTTTGACTTCCTTTGCAATGGTTAAGCCTTTCTCTCTGCTGATTTCCTCTGTTATTCTTGCAGCCTTGTTGCTTACAAAGGTGGTATCATAAACTTCTCCGTATAGGCTGATGCGGTTGGCGATAATGTGGATATGCCTGTTGTCTGTATCCTTATGTGTTACTGCCACCCACTGATGGTTGTCAAGTCCCATTTTCTTGGCAAACAGATGGGCTATTTGGGCAAGTTCAGAAACTGATAGTTTCTTCTCGTCCTGTGGTGCAATGCCGATTTCGATGCGCAAGAATTTATTTCTGCATCTGGTATTGTAATCGCTGACCAATTTCATTTCCTCGTAAATAGCCTTTGATTCTCTGCTACAAAAGTTATGGAAGGCAAGCCGATTACCTAGCTTGCCCTCTCTGAAGATATAGTCCAATGCAGTACTTCCGTGCGCTATCGCCTTACACTTTCCTATCATACCTCGGCAGATTTAAGACCTTATATATATCGTCACCAATGCGGAAGTGAGGGTCGAAAAAACGCTTAAATGCTTCTTTGGCACATATCGAAAGGTTCTTGGTTATCGGCACCCATGACTCGTCCTTTATCCTGATGAGGTTGGAAACCTGTGCGTAGTACATTCCCGTTCGGTGGAGTACGGCAATGGCTTCCTTTTCATTGTTGGTCATCTTGGGAACGGCAATCACTTCACCTCCCATTAGCATCTCACGGCAGTACTCGGAGAACTTCCGACCTGTGCTTTCTGCCTTTGCCTTGATACGCTGCTTCTCCTCCAAAGTACACCTAACCTTGATGAACTCCGTCTTGTTCATCTGCTTTTCTTCATTATCCTGCTGCTGCCATCGAGCAGCTCTTTCCTTGTATTTCTTCATATAAGTTTCTTTGAAAGTTAATCATTATGGATGATTCGTTGCTTCTTAATTCCTGAATGCTGACCGATGAGAACGGAGTGATTACGGTCTAATCTCCCCGACTGTTTGGCGAGGGGAGCAAGCTCAGTTTGTGGGTACAAACTGACGTCTTGCAATATCAGCTGAGATGCCGATAACGCCTTGGGACGTTTCCCCTGCCGAAAGTGAATGCACGACATTCCGTGTTTAACTGCGTTCGTGGTATTCCCACCGTTCAGGCATTGGACTAATAATTATGGTTTTATTTCTTTTGGGGAAGAGTCGAGGGTTTCAAGGAAAAGAAATGACCTTTTTGTGCAAAATCCTCAATCCTTTTTTGTGCTTACAGCTTCCTCCATTTCTCGATGTCTTCCCCATACTCATCTAAATGGCTACGCACGATATTCTCCACGAAGCTTGAAAGATTGCTGCCCCTGTCGCCCAATCTTCGCACAATGAAGTCGGCACGTTCCTGTGTCTCTTTGCTCAGATAGACAGCCTTTCTACTTATCAACTTAATGGGAGTAAGGTAGATTTGTTTATATGCTTCGAGCGTCTCCTTTTTCATTTTGGCACTGATGCGTCTTTGAACGGCTGCGTTCTCTGTGTGCTGTGATGGCACTGCATCTTGTGATAATACAGTATGTTGCTCATATTCCATCTTTTCCGAAAGAGCGTCCGCCTGGTTCATGGGTGTTCTTTTTTCCTGCTTCCTGACCACTTCCCGTTCAGGGATAAACTTGTCTTTTTGTTTGGTAGGCTTTGAATTGGTATCTTCTTCGTTACCACCCAAATAATATGAAAGGTCATACTCTTCTTCTGTTGTTTTCTTCTTTTCCATGTCTTTATCTCATTTTATGTTTAACTTGTTTTACCTTTATGGGATTGGTTTGTGTTTGTGACATCGTCAATGATAGGCTTTTCTGCTGTTCACGCATCCTGTGGATGTGATATTCGTTGAGGTCTTTGAAGTTCCTGTAATGCACGGACATATCATCTACCTTGAAACCAGCCTCCATAAAATCCTCCGTAGCTCTCCGTCCAGCTTCGTCATTGTCAAGGAAGGTACGAATGGAGGACACTTGCCTGTCATTGAGATAGCGAATGCTCCTTGCCACATTACTCACGGAGTTCATCACAAGGCAATGGCTGATGATTTCTTTTTTCATTGAAAGGAAGGATAGAAAGTCCATAAAACCTTCGAACACGCAGACCGGTTTCATTCTATCCGTTATCTTATCCGTGAACACGGGGGTAATATCCTTCGGAGCAATCGTTCCCTTGAAAGAGCCGTTATCCCGAAGCTCATAACCTCCCGATTGATTGGCAAAGCCGATGGCTTGATAGTGCTGCCCTCTTACCTCATAGCTGATACAACGCAGAAAGGGCATAGCCTTTTCTAAATTGATGCAGCGGTCTTCCTCAAGATACTTTAATAAGTGTGGAGGTAAGGTGTCTGATACTTCTATCAGTCTCCTTACTCCACTTGTAGACACTGCTTGTCTGATACTTTCTTGCTTGGAAGAGCCTTGAACACTTTCTCTACGAGGAACGTGCGTTATATCGGGAGCATTCTGCCCCAAAATGCGGATGGCTTCCGACAGTGTGCAGCCCTTTAACCGCATACAAAGGTCGATAATACTTCCGCCTTTGCCTTCGGCATAATCTATCCAGAGGTTCTTCTCTGTGTCTACCTTGAAACTTGGATGCGTGTCTTCACGAAATGGTGAACGGTAGAGAGCATAGGCAGGTGTCCTGCGCACTGGTTTGATACCTTTCCTTTCAAGATACTCCACTATGGGGTATCGCTTAATGCGTGATAAATCTTCTTCTTTCATTGTCATTATAATTATTAGTTGAACATTTATTCATTCTGATTTTAATATCGGATTATATTTTGATTATGCTGATAGCGCAAACTTCATTTATGTTTTTTCGTTTCATAAAGTTTTTCCCCTAAAAACTTTTTTCACTTTTTTCTTACTACATATATTTTGATTGTAAGTGATTGACATTCAGGTATAAGTTGTAGTAAACAACAATACTACACACGCTACTACATCAAACTACCACAGCTATTTACCAGTGGGCAGGGGTGGATTTTCCTAATCTTATACACATAGACAGGACTACAACCCTCACGCCTCTTGCTTACCTTTTCAAAGCCAGCTCTTTTGAGTGCTTCGCCCATACGTTTGAATGTCAAAGGTTGATGCGTATAAACACCTAAATAAGCGAGTATTTCGGTAGTGGTCATGTAAGCACAATGAGGATTGTCCTCTGTTGGCTTTTCAAAACAGCGTAATAGTAGTTCCATTTCAGCGGTCTGCACTTGGAAGTCCTCACTCTCCCTGTATAGCTCCGCTATCTCGTCATCATTGAACCAATAGCGGAAGCCTGATTTTAAAAGGGCCTTCGCTTCGGTATAGACGGCATCCATAGAAATTTCCTTTGCTCGTTCTATGTCAATGGCAAGTACCTCAAAGGGCAGGAAACGCCTGCTTCCTGTCGGGTCGGTCAAAAAGTCATTGCCGTTTACCGATGCTACAAAACTCGCCAAGTGAGAGTGTTCCTCCACATACTTGTCGTAAGGCATACGGTATTTAACCATAGGACAGGTAATAAGGTTCTTGAGTTCATTCTCATCACGCTTGTTGAGGGCTTTGAGCTGGTCGTCTATGTTTACGATGAGGTTCTGACCGATATAAGTAAGTGTGTCCTTCTCCTGCGGATATATTTTTCCTGTGTAGCTGTAACCTTTAAGCGCGGGCGGACAAAGCAAATCAAGAAAGGTAGTCTTGAACTTTCCTTGTTCCCCTGTTAGTACAAGACAGGTATGGTTGCGGCATTCACGGTCGTCCATAGCGTTGGTAACCACTGCAACCAGCCATTTGGTAAGGTATGGCAGCCACTTTTCAGAGTTGCGGACGATAACGCACGATGCAAGGTTGGCTATTGTGCTTTGGTTTACCTCTATCTTGTGCAGCACTTCTGAAGCATCAACCTCTGGCAAAGCCTTGAAGTATTCCTGTATGGGATTGATGCGTGGAGAAAAGCTGCTTTCGATGATGGAATAGAGATTGTCGGAGGAGGTAATGATGCCCATATCTAAATCAAGCTCCCTACGGAGAGAATTGATTTCATAGCGACCAACCTTTGTAAAACGACAGTCTACATCTTTATTGCTACGGTATTCCGTTCTGTCCAGCACGGTATTATACCTGAACACATAGTGCGCACGGAGATAGGTTTCTATTTCGCTGTTCTTGGAGGTGTTTCCCCTGCGTTCGGTAGAATTGCCTGTTGTTTTCATTCTGCTTTTATCTGCTTCATTTTTCATTGTTTACCCGTTTTGGTTTCCAAGAGTGAAGTTACGGTGAGAATATCAATGTTCCAAGCAATCTGAGCATGCTTGCATAATGTTGCACTCATTGGCAATGAATTTCTCACGGATTTCTGACAGAAAGAAGCTGGAAAATAAGGATTTCAGGCTAATATAAGGGAGCAAGTATAGAAATACTACAAGAAAAGTATGTACTTATTTACTCCAATCTGCACTGTATTGCTTTGACTAAAACAAACCTAGAAAAAGGAAGATAGGGAACTACAGAATAGTAAGAAAGATAACCGCATTTCCTTCGGTTTCCCTATTCTTCCCTGCTGTTCCCCACTGCTTTGCAGATTGGAAATAAGCGCATACTTTTGCACGCAGAAACATGCGATGAAAAGCAAATCGCAAAAGGAAAATATAAACAAAACAATATAACACTATGGGATATTTTATCATTACCGACAAACAATGGGCGATGCTTAGGGACGAAATCCTCGCTCTTGCCCAGACCTGCCATAAGGTATTTGGAGAATCGAGTAAGCACACAGATTGGCTGCACAATGGTGATGTGTGTAGGCTACTGGGCATCAGCAAGCGCACCTTACAGCATTACCGAGATACGGGCATGCTGCCGTTTGCACAAATCGGACACAAGTGCTATTATAAGCGTGAAGATGTGGAGCGGTTGTTACAGACAAAATCAGAGAAAACCAAGAGCAACAAATAGACAAACAATGAAAAGATGGAAACAATTAGAGATTTGAACATGGACACGGACGATATGCAGGTAGTGCTGTCCGCTATCCACTGTGTGAACAGGAGAATTAAGGAAGTGGCACAAACGCACAAGCCTCTATTTGGCGGTGAGCATTTCCTAACGGGCAAGGAGGTGTGCGAGCGGCTGTATATAAGCCCTCGCACCTTGCAAGACTATCGAGACAGAAAGATTATTCCCTACACGCAGTTTGCAGGGAAGATACTCTATAAGGTTTTGGACTTGGAAAGGCTACTGGAGAAGAATTTTAAGAAATACGAATAAAAACCGTCTTTAACAACTCGTTGGTTGAATTAATTTGTTCCGAAAGCGTATCGAGACCGTATTCGCACAATTGGACGACACACTGATGATGATACGCAATTATGCCAAGCAAACTCGCGGACTCTTTACAAGAACGGTATGCAAGATAGGTGCCATGACTTTTATGCAATATACAAGTTTTATCAATTATCGGCCTATCGGGCAAATTAAGTATGCTTTAATTTAATTCAACCAACAAGTTTTAATAGTGATGATTTGCATTAATTGTAATACTTGGTCAAAGTAAAAAAATGAAAACTTTATGTTTTTAGGCTTGCACTTTGGACACTTGGCACTTTAGCACATAGTTGCTACATATTATGGGCAAACTTCTTTTTATTTCCTTCACCTTTTCGATGACTTGCACAAAAAACCATAATGATAGACGATGGAAATTTGGGGAATTACATGCTATCATTATGGCTCTTTAGTTAGTTGGCATTTGTGGCCAGATTGTTATTTCAGAGTCCTAGCTGCATTCAGCACAGCAAGCACCGTTACACCAACATCAGCGAATACTGCCATCCACATGGTAGCCAGTCCGAAGAAAGCGAGGATGAGCACTGCTATTTTGATACCAACGGCAAACCAAGTGTTCTCCCTTGCGATGCGCAGTGTGCGTCGAGCCTGGCGGATAGCTACGGCTATCTTCGACGGCTTGTCGTCCATCAACATCACGTCGGCTGCTTCGATGGCGGCATCACTGCCCAGTCCGCCCATCGCAATGCCCACATCGGCACGTGCTAACACGGGAGCATCGTTGATGCCGTCGCCAACGAAGGCCATTGTCCCTTCTGCATTCTCTTTGAGAATTGTTTCCACTTGACTCACTTTGTCGCCTGGCAAGAGTTCAGCATGATATTCCGCAAGTCCAACGGTCTTAGCCACATCGACAGCCACTTCTTCCTTGTCGCCCGTGAGCATCACCAATCTCTTCACACCTTCTGCCTTGAGAGCATTTACCGCATCAGCGGCATCCTCCTTAATTTTGTCTGACACTACAATATGACCTGCATATTCTCCATCGATGGCAATGTGGAGAATGGTACCCACTTTTTCACAGGGTTGCCACTTTGCGCCCACGCTCTTCATCAAATTCGTATTACCCACACTTACCGACTTGCCATTTATACGAGCCATCACGCCCTGTCCAGCCGTCTCCACTATGTCCTTTACATCGCAGCCGTCGTTTTTGTCAGGAAAAGCCTTGCGAATGCTGAGGGCAATGGGGTGCGTGGAATATCGTTCCGCATGAGCAGCTAAGTGCAATAATTCATTGGGGGCAATATTTTCGGGATGAATAGCAGTAACGTCAAACACACCGTGTGTCATGGTGCCAGTCTTGTCAAAGGCAATCGTGCGCACCTTTGCCAATGTCTCCATATAGTTAGAGCCCTTAATGAGCACACCCTTTCGCGATGCTCCACCGATGCCTCCAAAGAAAGTGAGAGGCACGGAGATAACGAGAGCACAAGGGCATGACACTACAAGGAATGTGAGAGCGCGATAGATCCACACGCTCCACAACTGCTCATTGACGAGCAACGGTGGTATAACTGCCACCAACAAGGCAAGTACAACTACTATGGGCGTGTATATTTTGGCAAACTTGGTGATGAAGTTTTCGTTCTTCGACTTATTTTCTGTGGCATTTTCCACGAGGTTGAGCACCTTTGCCGCCGTGCTCTCGCCAAATGCCTTGGTTACTTTTGCTGTCACCACACCATTGAGATTTATACATCCTGACATGATTTCATCGGCAGGACGAATGGTACGCGGTACGCTCTCGCCTGTCAATGCAACTGTATTCAGACTTGATGCACCATCGATAACGATACCGTCCATCGGTACTTTCTCTCCTGGTCGAATTACAACGATGTCGCCCACCTTCACCTCTTCAGGATTCACGTCCACCAGCTCTTCACCACGCTTTACATGGGCGATGTCGGGACGGATGTCCATCAGCTGAGAGATACTCTTACGACTTCTACCCTCGGCAAAACTTTCAAAGAGTTCGCCCACTTGAAAGAAGAGCATCACAAACACCGCTTCAGTGAACTGTGGTTCTGCCCCCGGCATAAAACCGATGCAAAGGGCACCTAATGTAGCTATAGCCATGAGGAAGTCTTCGTCCATGCCCTTGCCATGTGCAATGTCCTCGGCAGCTTCCGTTAGCACGTCGTAGCCCACAACCAAGTAAGGCACAAGATAGACAAGCAATAGTTGCCATATCAGCAGGTTCATTGTCCGTTCTACCAATACCGATCCTGCTAAGAGTACACTAGCAGAGATTATCCTTATAAGTTTGTTTCTATTTTCCTTTTCCATAATTTCACAACTTCTACTTTTTTGCAAAGATTCCCTACATCTGATTTAAAAGATAATTTGCGCAGTCGCACCAATGTTCTTCTCATCGTATAAAGGGGCTACGAATACATCTTTGCGATTGCGTTTCTCTGTAAAAATCTTAGGATAGAGCCAATATATGCTCATAATCTGTGCCTCTACTGACAAGAGAGTACTGACCATGAGAAGAAACATCATAATAACCTGTTTCATTCTATCACACCATTGATAAACATATCGGGCAATAGCTTGGTAGCGGGGTGGTCAATGATACGGGCATGCACCGTGACCGACTTGGAATCGTTGTCGAAGACGGAGTTTATGTCGTAGATCTTGGCGCAGAAGGTCACCTCGGGGGCATTGGTGAGCGTCAGCTTCACCATCTGACCGATGCGCACCTTGGGCAAATCTTTCTCAAACATTTTCAGGTCGCAATGCAGGTTTACGTTGTTGACCACCGTCATGAGCGAAGTGGAGATGTCCACGAAGCTGCCCATACTGATTTTTATCTTCCCAACAATACCACTGATGGGAGATGTGACAGGAATGAGAGTGGTGAGCTTGCCTGCTGATATTGAAGGCGGATTCACGCCGAGCTGACTCAACTGACGTCCAATACCTACTACTTGCGCATTAGCAATAGCATAGGTCGACTCAGCCTGTTGCAAAGTTTTCAGCACACCTGCATCTTGTTTCATCAGCGCCTGCTGTCGGGCAAGTTCTGTTTTGGCTGCAGAAAGCTCATTTACAGCCGTGAGATACTGGCGTTGCAGTTCGACTATTTGTGTATTTTCTATATAAGCCACCACTTGACCGCGGCGCACTCTAATACCTTCCCTAGTTGTAATGCGCCGCACCACCCCACTTGCAATGGGAGAAACCTCTGCTTTGTTTTGTGGATCAAGTGCCAATGTTCCAGTCACACGCACAACATTAACAGTTTTACTTAAGTCGGGTGCTGGATCAGCATCAGCCTCCTCTTCACCTTCTTCTGTTTCCACTTTCTCGGAAGCAGCATTCTCTTCCTTGTCACTTTTCTTATCGTTACCACAGCTTATCACCATAACCATGGCAAGCAGTATCAGTAGATAAAATCCTATTTTTCTCATTTTCCTTGAAGATAATTCAGTTCAACAATAGCTTTATAATATTGGCGAGTAGCATCAGCAAAGTCTTTCCAAACCTCCAATGCACTCTGTAGGTTTTGCATTAACTCCACATAACCTATCTGTCCATATTCATAACTCACTTTAGAGATTCGTTCCATCTCGCGAGCTTGGGGCACTCCTATTTTTTGATAATAGTTGTAGGCTTTGTATGCCGACACATAGTTGTTATAGGCTGCATCGTAGCTTTTGCGGAGCACGTACTCCTGATTGCGCACGTTGAGTTGTGCCATCTCCACTTCCTTGCGAGTCGCCTTCACCCGCGCCTTTTGTGCACCGAATGCTAAGGGGATGTTCACTCCCACGGAGAAGCCCATGAAGTTGCCACCACCATACGCGCTGCGGTCAATGTTGTAGGGATTGAATCCCTTGATGACGGTCTGCACGCTGGCTCCTACAGAGAATGTGGGCAGTCCGTTGCGTTTCTCCAATTTCAGTTGTCGGTTGGCAACTTCTTCTTGACTCTTCGCTAAGGCGAGGAGGGGAACGTCTGCAATGGAATGGTCGGCAAATATGAGTTCATTAGTCGCTGTGGCAAGAGGTATTACCAGCGTATCGCTGTTGAGCCACTTCATCAACTGTAATTGGGCAGTGAGAAAGTCGCGCTGCGCAATGTCATTTTTGATATCGTTCTCCTGTTTCAGTCGGATTGCATTTATCTGCTCTAATCGTCCAGTCTCTCCAGCTCCGAGTTTAGCCTCTGCCACACGGTTGAAATTTTTATAGATACTGTCTTGACGGGCATAAATGTGTAACACGTCCTGTGCGTAGAGCAAGTCGTAGAAAGCCAAGCTCACCTCTCGTCGCAGCTCATTCTCGCTCACCGCCAATCGACTTTGGGCAGCGCTGGTTTCGGACTTGAGCAATGAGCGTCTGGCAGAATAAACACTGGGTAAAGCAAACGACTGACTCACCGTGATGGCATTGTCGGGACTTCCGCCACTGGTGGGGTCCTGAGAGAGCGACACGGATGTGGCATCCAGATGAAAAGCAGTACCTTGAAGGATACGGGTCTTATCCACCTCCATACGTGAGTTCTGCAATGTTAGGCTACGCTCGGCAGCCATTGCCAACACCTCTTGCAACGTCATCTGTCGGCTTTGTGCCGATACTAAGATGGGAAGAAAGAGGAATAGGCTGAAAATGATATATTGTTTCTTCATATCTATTTTGTCTTTGAAAAGATTTTGTACATAGAGGGCAACACCACAAGCGTGAGAATGGTGGCAATGAGCAGACCACCGATGACTACCGTGGCAAGAGGTCGCTGCACCTCAGCACCGTCGCCTGTCGAGATGGCCATGGGTAGGAAGCCGAGCGAAGCCACGAGTGCTGTCATCAGCACGGGGCGCAGACGTTCCATACAGCCGTTGATGATACAGCGATTGATGTCGGTGATACCCTTACGCTTGAACTCGTCGAGCTGGTTGATGAGCACAATACCGTTAAGCACCACAACGCCGAACAGGGCAATAAAGCCAACACCAGCAGAGATGCTGAAAGGTATGCCGCGCAACCATAGGGCGAGGATACCACCGATGGCTGCAAGCGGAATTTCGGTGAACACAATCAATATCTCACGCATGCTGCGCAGTGTGAAGAATAGGAGGAAGAGAATGATGATTAATGCAGCTGGTGCAGCAACCAAAAGACGTGCCTTTGCCTCCTTGAGATTCTTAAACTGTCCGCCGTAGGTATAATGATAGCCTGTTGGCAACTGCAATTCAATGTTCAACTTTTTCTCTATATCGGCAATGGTTGTCTCCACATCTCTGCCTCGCACGTTGAAGCCCACGTAGATGCGTCGTTGCCCCTCGTCGTGGGTAATCTGCGATGGTGTACTTACATATTTTATCTCTGCCACTTGCGACAAAGGTACGGTTCCTCCGCTTGGCACAGTGAGTAGTAGGTTCTGTAAGGTTTCAATCTTGTTGCGCATCTTCTCGTCCAAGCGCAACACGATGTCGAACTTCTTGTCTTCCTCGAAAATACTGCCTGCCGTTATTCCAGCGAAAGCTGATTCCAGTATGCTATTCGCTTCCTTGATGGATATTCCATAAGCCGATAGGCGACTACGATCGTAGATGACTTGTAACTGTGGCAGTCCCGATACACGCTCCATGATAGGCGTCCCGACACCCTCCACATTTTCTATTTTCTCTGCCACACGCTTAGCAATGTTTGCCAGCGAGTCGATGTTGTTGCCATAGATGTTGATGGCAACATCTTGCTTTACACCCGTAATGAGCTCGTTGGTACGCATCTGTATGGGTTGCGACATTTCCGCGCGCAATCCCTCTACCTCACTCATTGCCTCTTCCATCTTTTCAGAAAGTTCTGCCTGCGTTTTAGCACTCGTCCATTCACTCTTGGGCTTGAGTTGTATCATCATGTCGCCACGCTCCATAGGCATGGGGTCGGTGGGAATTTCTGAACTACCGATGCGCGTCACCACCTGTTTCACCTCGGGGAAACGCTTCTTCAGTATTTTCTCTGCCTCTGTGGTTTTGGCTATCATCCTCGACAGACTCGTGCCCTGTTTCATGCTTACTTCGGCGCAGAGGTCACCTTCTTCTAAATTGGGAATAAACTCGCCGCCCATACGCAAGAAGATAAATAAGGCTACGGCGAGTAGGGCAATACCTGTTGCCACGATGACTTTGCTGTGCTTAAGACTGACGCGTAGTAATGGCAAATAAACCTCACTGATACGATGCATCATACGATCAGAGAAATTCTTTCCATGCTCCGTTTTTCGTGATAGAAACAATGCACTGGCAGCAGGAACATACGTGAGCGATAGAATAAACGCTCCGAGAACGGCAAAGAATACTGTCATTGCCATCGGTCTGAACATTTTTCCTTCGATGCCTACCAATGTGAAGAGGGGCACGTAGACTGTCATGATAATAATTTCACCAAATGCTGCACTCTTACGTATTTTGTTGGCACCCATGCTTACCACATGATCCATATCGTCCTGCGAAAGTACACTTTTATTGATACTCTTGCCATAAGAGACTATATAGGTGGTGATACACTCCACGATGATGACTGCACCATCGACAATAATTCCAAAGTCGAGCGCACCAAGACTCATCAAGTTGCCTCCCACACCGAAAGCCTTCATCATACCGAAAGCAAAGAGCATGGCAAGCGGAATGACCGATGCTGCCACTAATCCTGCTCGGATATTGCCCAAAAATAGCATGAGTACAAATATCACAATAAGTAAACCCAGTACCAAGTTCTCGGTGATAGTGAACGTCACGCGGTCTACCAACTGCGTGCGGTCTATGAACGGTTCAATGACCAAGCCTTTGGGCAAGCTCTTCTGCACTTGGTTCATGCGTTCCTTTACGTTTTTGATGACTTGTTGGAAGTTCTCTCCCTTGAGCATCAGTGTGATACCACTCACCACTTCGCCTTCACCATTGCGTGTTACAGCTCCATAACGCATGGCCGAACCATATCGCACTTCTGCTACATCACTCACAAGCACAGGAATACTATTGACAGTCTTTACGGGAATTTGCCGGATATCATCCAACGTGCGCGCCAGTCCGATACCACGGATAAAATACTGATTGTTGCCTTGTTCTATATAACTGCCACCCGTATTCTCATTGTTACCTTCTATGGCTTTATAAAGATCGACCACCGTGAGACCGAATGAGGCAAGACGGTCAGGATTAATGGCTACTTCATATTGCTTTACATAGCCGCCCCATCCGTTCACCTCGGCCACACCTTCGGTACCAGCAAACTGCTTTCGTACAATCCAGTCTTGTACGGTACGGATGTCTGATAGAGAGAATTTTTTCTCATATCCTTTCTCTGGATGAATGGTGTATTGGTAAATCTCGCCGAGTCCAGTGGAGATAGGAGCCAAGCTCACCTTGCCTGCTCTGCGTGGAATCTCCTCCTCTGCCTCCTTCAGCTGTTGGCTCACCTGCTGACGCGCCCAGTAAATGTCCACATTGTCGCGAAATACGAGCGTCACAACGCTCAATCCGCTGCGACTGATACTTCTACGCTCCACAATGTCGGGAATGTTGGCAAAAGCCATTTCAAGTGGCGTGGTTACGTACTGCTCAACCTCCTCTGCGCCAAGCGTGGGAGCTTGAGTGATGACTTGTACCTGATTGTTGGTAATATCAGGTGTGGAATCAAATGGCAATTGGCCCAGTGACACGGCTCCCCATACTATAAGAAGCAATGTCATGATACCAATCACCAATTTGTTCTGTATGGAAAAATTGATGATTTTTTCAAACATGATGGATTAGCTATTAATATTTTATCAAAAAAGAACAAGGATAAAACATCAAAGCTATAGGTGGACGCCATACGCCCGCAGTATACGCCTGCAGAAGAACAGCCTCATAATGCACTATTTGCGGATTTGTTACAATAGCCGCAAATTTGGATAGTTGGAAAGAATCGTTAGTTACATATAAGGTGAAAGCATGCACTCTGGCATTTACACAGAAAGGTGAGCACGTACCAGCATCAAACTTCTGCATGCCGCTCTCGTAATTGTTGACAGAATGGAATTCTGCCACAGATTCTGTATGTTGAATTTGTGCATACACAACTTCCTTGCATTGACAGGGAATCACTGCCAACAAAAAGACGTAAATGCTCAGTATGTATGCTATCAATTTCATATTTGGCAACAAAGATACGAAATAACTTTTGAACTTAGTTGCAAAGATACGCTATGACGCACGAATAATTCCTAATAAATATTTTTATTACTTAAACGTCATCTGCCCAGTAAAGAAGATACTCCCAACTTCAAAACAAATATGGCATGCCTATTATCTAAATAAATTTCTCTGATTCGTTCACTATTATCAAGGTTATGCGTCCACTTAAAAAAATGATTTCTCCAAAAATCTCCTACTGATAATCGGTGGGTTGCGAACTTAAAAATCGAGTTCTTTGACTTTTAAAAGTGGACTCAGCTATTTTGCCTTGCATTCCACCGTACTTCAAAGTTATCGGCAAACTTGATAAGTTCAGTTTCTTTCTCTTCATGCCCGAGGGGTATACCATAGTTTTGACTTTATTCCACTATTAAAGAAAGCGTTTCCTTTCCGTTCATGGATAGGTAGTATGTAGTCATATCGTAGTAGTACATATAAACAACTACCAAATACAACATAATCCTTTTTCTTTCACTGTTTTATCCCTTTTGTAGTTATGTAGTAGGATAATATCGGTGAAAGAAAAGGATAGAGATAATTTAATGGTGTGTACTTCCAAAAAGGAATATCGGTGTTATGGTTGCGGACGGTCGTTGTAGCTCATGGATGATATACTTTCTGAAGAAATGGGCTTCTGTGCTATCCAACTGAAAGGACAAGGCAATGATGATTGGGAGGGGGTAAAGCGGTACATAGCCTACCAACTCGTTATCTCTGACTATTACCCTCTCACCTGCACTCCTTTCATCAGGGTACAGGTTGGGATTGTGAATTATCTCTTGAAGTCTATTATTGAGTTTCCTCCACGTTACACCGAAGAACCTCGCAAGTTCGCCCTCAGTCATGGCAATTTCTCCATTTCCTTTGCGGACTATTTGCATATTGCTGCCCCATTCATAATAACTGCGCTCTTTGTATTGAATGGATTTTACTTCTATCTGTGATTTGTTTTTTGTATTCATGCCGTTTCCTCCATTTTATAGATTGAAATATCTGAAGGTTCATAAACCTCTCTGACCGCATTCCACGGCTAAAAAACATATCCTTTCCGTTCATGGATCGGTAGTATGTAGTCATACCGTAGGTGCACATATAGTCATCTACCAACTACAACGTAATCCTTTCTCTTTCACCGTATTATCTTGTATTGTAGTGATGTAGTAAGATAACAGTGAAAGAAAAAGGATTGGTACATATTCAGCTATTGACACCCCTGTCATATATGATGATAGGAATGACAGAGTTCCTTGGACGCATCAACTCACTGCACACATGCTTTCTGAACAGATGGACTTCTACGCTGTCAAGCAAGAAGGAAAGGGCGATAATTGTAGGTAATGGGTAGAGCGGTGCGTAGCCCCTTACCTCCTTATCCGTGACTATTTTCCTTTCGTCTGCGCCCCTTTCTTCTGGATGCAGGACGGATTCTTCGGTTATCGTCCGAAGTCTGCCATTGACTTTTCTCCATGTAACTCCGAAGAACCTTGCAAGCTCGCCCTCGGTCATGGCTACTTCGCCTTTTCCCCTGCGGATAACCTGCATACCATTTCCCCACTCGAAGTAGCTGCGCCCCGTGTCCAGACGGATTTCAGCCTTGGTCTTTATTCCATCTTCCGTATTCATGCCGTTTCCTCCATGCTTTTGTTTCTGCTTGCGTTGACAATCGTCATTGCCCCTATGGTAATCGCTTCCGTTTCCATTGTATCGTTTTCTTTGTTCTTTTCCTGATGTTTGGCGATGAGTTTGTCCATGTCCTCGGAAATCTTGCAGTCCGTTACCTGTGCATAAATCTGTGTACTTGCAATTGATGTGTGTCCCATCATCTTGGCGATGCTTTCTATGGGAATACCTGCACTTAGACACATCGTTCCGAAGGTATGTCTTCCCATGTGATAGGACAGGCGTTGCTTGATACCACAAGCCTTGCCTACGATGCTTAGCTTCGCTGCTAACACACTTCTGCTGCAACAGGGCTGAAAGATAAGGCGATTATCCATATCCGTGTTATTGCCTTCTTCTTTCACCGCTTTTAGTTGCCTTTGCTGCTCAATAATCGTCTTGGCTATGGGATGTAACGGCACTATAAATTCTACTTTTGTTTTCTGACGTTCCTTTCTTATATACATCTGTCCGTCCGCTGCGCTCTTGATATGCCCAAACGTCAAGTGTTCCATATCCGTAATGGCTAAACCTGTGAAGCAGGAGAAGATAAACATCTGTCTGGCAAGCTCGGCATCACTATCACATATCTTCATAGCCATCAGTTTTTTCACATCACTCTTACTAAGAAAGCGGATAGCCTTTTCCACCTTTTCATATTCTGCATGCTCAAATGGATTATAACGAATGATGCGCTGGCTTACCGCACGGAACATCAAACGGCTCAGCCAACAAAGATAATTGTTGATAGAAGAACCTTTCAACCCTTTCTTTTTAAGAAAGAAGCGGTATTCTTCAAACAGTTCCTCCGTTATACTTCGGATTTCTATATCCGTACTACCTAAGTCCTTTATAAACTCGCACAGCATCCTGTTAGCATAGCAAAGGTTAGTGTATGTACCTTCTGCCTTAGACTTGCCCACACCTTCCTTTACCGATTGTAGTTCTGTATTGCTTAGCTCCAACAAAGTGGTGGGAGAAGTTGCTATGCCTTGCAATCTGTTTTTAAGCAGTTCAGCACTTACCACTCCGTCTTTTAGGAGCAGTTCCTGATAGGTCTTTTCTACTTGTTCTCTGAATGCTTGCAGGCGAAGGTTTGTTTTCTTATCTGTAGTTATTCCTTGCTTGGCATTCCACTCCGCAGGCTTACATTCTTCGTTTGTAGTAATGACAGAGTTCTTGCCATCTATCGTGATACGGCAGAGTATGGAGGTCAGACCATTTGCTTTGGTCTTTTGTCTGTTGATATAAAACAGTGTCTTGAATGTACTTCTAATCATGATTTTAGTTTTAATACTACTATTGCTAAATACTCATCTGCATATCCTCCGTGAAAGAAAGGAAACGCTCAAACTCCAAAAACAGTTTCTGTGGTGTAACCTTTGCGTACCGTTCGGTCATACTCACGTTGCTATGCCCCAACATCTTGCTCACCGTTTCTATCGGCACTCCCTGCTCAAGTGTGATGAGCGTGGCAAAGGTATGTCTTGCCGTATGCGTGGTAAAGGGAAAGGCTATGCCGATTCTTAGGCGCAATGCTTTAAGATACGATTGATAGGTGGCATATTTCATCTGTGGCAATAGGCTTTCCCTTTCATCGCTCTTGTACTTCTCTATTATCCTGATGGCTTCGGGCAACAACTTGATACGGCAAAGTACGCCTGTCTTCTGCCTGTTGAACTTCAGCCAAAGACTTCCCTCATCATCACGGACAAGATGCAATCTGCTTAACTCCATCAAATCGCAATAGGCTGCACCCGTATGGCAAGCAAAGACAAACAAGTCCCTTGCGGTTTCCATTTCCTCCTCTAACTCTTCAAACTGTATCTTCATTAGTTTGTCAAGCGAACACCTATCAAGAGCTTTGGGTAGCTTCTTATCTCCTCTTACTATTTTTGCATTAGCAAACAACAAGGTGTCAGCCAATCCCTCACGGTATGCCAACCTACATACGGTTTTTATTTGGGAAGCTGCACCATAGAAACTGCTCTCTTGAAAACCTAATGTCCCCAAGAAAAAATCTCTAAAATCATAAATAAAGTTTTCAGATAGTTGTGAGAAAGCTAAATCCTCTACCTTATATTTCTCTTCGATGAATGTGCAAAGATTGCTTCGTGTAGAGTGATAATTAGATAGCGTATCTTTCTTAATATCTATTCCAACGTGTTCTTCTTTCTCCCTGATAAGCCTATCAAGGCGTTCTATAAGCATACACCGAGATTGTACGCTCCCTTGAAACTGCTCCTTGATGTCCGTGGCAGTAAATGCCTGTCCTTTGGACAGCAATGTTTGATAAGCGGACTGAATGGAAAGTACTAAACTATCCAGCTTTCCGTTCACTTCCACCGCCTCACGGCTCTTGCCCCTCATTCTACTTTCACGAGGACTCCACAAATCTATATCACAAGATAGCTTGCAACTAAACTGTACTATACTCCTTCCAAGTGTGATACGTCCCATAATGGGAGCTTTACCCTGCTTATCCTTTCCGCTCTTTTTGAGGTAGAGCAACACCTTCATCTTTTCTGTTTTCATACGCTTTAATTTTTATGGGCAAAGTTACCCAAATTAAAGCGTTCCTCACTTATGCAGAAAACTGCCGACCAAAGCAACAAACACACGAGAGAAACAATTTCAGTTACCTACATCTGCATTTAGTTACCTACTTCAAATCTTGGTAATGATTTAGTAACTGAACTTCTGCTTAAATCCGCACTTTCCTGCCTTTTACAAATAGAGCAGTTTTATGCAAATTGCCTCGTTTCTACCTCATTACCAATTAGTTTGCATATCTTTCGATATTTCTTCATTTTCCTTGATTAGTTACATTTAAATAGCTATGTTATTACACCCTAAAAGCAATGTTTTTACCAACCAAAAGCATTGATATTACACTGCAAAAGTTATCCTTTTACCAATCAACAGAAAAGAAGTATTTAAGGATAGCCTATCTTTTAATAGATATTTTCAATTGGGGTTATTTAATGTAACTACTACTTTTGTGATATGCTATTACGCTTTCTACAATTAGTTACAAACATATTACAAACGAAAAAAAACAAATATTAAAATGAAAACAAACAGATTATTTATCAAAGTATTATTCTTAACTTTGTGTTTATCAACTTTTTGTGTCTCATGTACCAGTAGAACCAAAACAACTGATCATAAAACAATGAACAATAACGCTGAAATATACTTAGCAGGTGGATGTTTCTGGGGAACAGAACATTATCTGAAACAAATTAATGGGGTCGTAAAAACAGAAGTAGGCTATGCAAATGGTAATATAAAGAACCCTACTTATAGAGATGTTTGCACTGACGCAACAGGCTTTGCAGAGGCTGTTCGTGTGGAATATAACCCCGAAGTACTACCTCTTTCACTCCTACTTCAATTGTATTTCGAGAGTATCGACCCTACATCGGTTAATCAACAAGGAAACGATAGAGGCTCACAATACCGAACAGGTGTGTATTATACTAACAAAGAAGATCTGCCTTTGATTAGAGCAGAGCTAACAAAACTAGAAGGACAATACTCTGATTATCTTGCTGTTGAGGTACTTCCTTTGAGTAATTTCTACACTGCAGAGGAATATCATCAGAATTATCTCGATAAAAATCCTACAGGTTATTGTCACCTTCCTAAAACTCTTTTCGAACATGCACGCAAAGCAAATGATTCAACTGCTAAGCCTATGCAATTTAAGAAAGCAACAACTGAGGAGTTAAAGAGTAAACTCACTGCCCTACAATATGAGGTGACACAACACGAAGCCACTGAAAGACCATTCGATAACGAATATAATAAGGAATTTAGACCTGGCATTTATGTAGACATAACCACTGGTGAACCTTTGTTTTTAAGTAGCGATAAGTTTGAATCAGGCTGTGGTTGGCCTGCATTTTCAAAGCCAATCGACAATCACTTACTTAACATTAGCACCGACACATCACACGGAATGATTCGTAGTGAGGTAAAAAGTAAAAAGGGAAACGCCCATCTTGGACATGTTTTTGAAGATGGTCCTACGGAAACAGGTGGTCTTAGATATTGCATCAATAGTGCTTCTTTACGCTTTATCCCTAAAGAAGATATGGAAAAAGAGGGATATGGAGCTTATATTAAGCTAATAACTCCAGCAAAACCACATCACCACTAATTTATAAAAGAGTGACTATTCGGTTTAAGAGAAAGTTAAAAGAGGCTGACTTTTAAATGATTACGAAAAGAATGATAACATTTCGTACAACGAAAGGATAAAAATATATTTCATTATGTCATTAAAAGAACTATTAGAGTTTCGTCGTGCGGTGAGAAGTTACGACTCTTCGAAAGAGATTAACACAGAGACCGTGAAGCAATGCATTGAGTTAGCCACCCTAGCTCCAACGAGTTCGAACCTTCAATTATGGGAAGCTTATCATGTAATAGATAAAGATTGTTTAAAGAAAATAAGTAAAGCATGTTTCGAACAGTCTGCTGCTAGAACAGCAAAACAGGTTGTTGTATTCGTAACAAAGCAGGGTTTGCATCGCAATCACGCTCAACAAGTATTAGCTTTTGAACGTGAGAACATTAAAAGAAACAGTCCTTTAGAACGCCAAGAACCACGAATTAAGCGAATGGAGTTATACTATAATAAGGTGATGCCTTTCCTTTATGGTCGTTTTTTCGGCTTATTGGGTCTTTTTAGAAAAACTCTTGCACAAACAATAGGACTCTTTCGCCCCATAGTTCGCCAAGTTTCAGAGGGGGAAATGAAAGCCGTTGTACATAAGAGTTGCGCTTTAGCGGTGCAAACATTTATGATTGCAATGGCAGAAGCAGGCTACGACACTTGTCCTTTAGAGGGTTTTGATAGCAAACTCATCAAAAAAGCACTTCGTCTACCTTATGATTGTCAAATAAATATGGTGATTACATGTGGTATTAGAAATGACCATGGGGTACGTGGTGACCGCTGTCGTATTCCATTTGAAGAGGTTTATCATTCTGTATAAGATGATTTATTTATATAGAAGATAATTATCATCTCCTTGTTTGAGATACTTGAAAAACAGATTCACACAGACTCTATAGAAAGTTTTATATTTTATATATTTCAATCAAAAACAATCCTTCATTAAGATTTAATGATACAATTCAGTCTTATCATAGATATGTCTAAAATAATAATCGTATAAAATAAATTAATAAAAGTAGCTCATTAATATTATAAAACCTTATTTATTACTTTGTTCTTCATCCTATTTTAAGTATCTTTGCAGGCATAATTAACATAATAAAGTTATGACAACATTAGAAGGTAACAATACAGAAGAAAAGAAAACTTTAAGTTTTGTAGAACAATTGATTGAACAAGACCTTGCAGAAGGTAAGAACGGAGGTAGAATTCAAACCCGTTTTCCACCAGAACCAAATGGTTATCTTCATATAGGACACGCCAAAGCGATTTGTATGGACTTTGGTGCTGCAGAGAAATATAAAGGAATTTGCAACCTTAGATTTGATGACACTAACCCAAGTAAAGAGAATAATGAATATGTAGACAATATTCTTAATGATATTAAATGGTTAGGTTTTAAATGGGAAAACATTTATTATGCATCAGATTATTTCGATAAATTATGGGACTTTGCAGAATGGCTCATCAATAAAGGCCTTGCTTATATTGATGAACAAAGCGCAGAAGAAATAGCAAAACAAAAGGGAACTCCAACAACTCCTGGAGTTAATTCTCCTTATAGAGACCGCCCTATTGAAGAGAGTTTAACTCTTTTTAGAGCTATGAACACTCCTGAAGCAGTTGAAGGTAGCATGGTACTACGTGCTAAACTCGACATGGCGAACTCTAACATGCACTTCCGAGATCCTATTATTTATCGTATAATACATACTCCACACCATAGAACTGGAACAAAATGGAATGCATATCCAATGTATGATTTTGCACACGGACAAAGTGATTACTTTGAAGGTGTAACTCATTCAATATGTACTCTTGAGTTTGTTCCTCATCGTCCATTATACGATAAACTTGTTGATTTCTTAAAGGAGAAAGATAATCAAATGGACAATCTACATGATAATCGTCCTCGACAGATTGAGTTTAACCGCTTGAACCTCACCTATACAATGATGAGTAAGCGTAAACTTCTTGCTTTAGTCGAAGAAAATCTAGTATCAGGATGGGACGATCCACGTATGCCTACATTGTGTGGAATGCGTAGAAGAGGATATTCTCCTGAAAGTATCCGTAACTTTATTGATTCAATTGGATATACTAAGTTCGACGCTCTCAATGACATGGCACTATTAGAAGCAGCTGTTAGAGATGATTTGAATAAGAAATCAATTCGTGTTTCTGCTGTACTCAATCCTGTAAAACTAGTTATCACAAACTATCCTGAAGGTGAAATAGAACAATTAGAGGCTGTTGATAATCCTGAAGACGAGAATAGTAAGACTCACACTATTGCCTTCTCTAAGAACTTATGGATTGAAAAAGAAGACTTTATGGAAGATGCTCCAAAGAAATTCTTCCGTATGTCACCAGGCAAAGAGGTACGTTTAAAGAATGCTTATATCGTTAAATGCACTGGATGTACAAAGGATGCTGAAGGCAATATCATTGAAATTCAAGCAGAATACGACCCAACAAGCAAGAGTGGACTTGAGGGAGCGAATCGCAAAGTAAAAGGAACTCTACACTGGGTGTCTGCTGATCAATGCAAAAAAGCAGAGGTAAGAATCTACGATAGATTATTTAATGTGGAAAATCCATCAGCAGATGAGAGAGACTTCAGAGAGCTATTGAACCCAGAAAGTAAGACTGTTCTAAACAACTGCTATATCGAAGATTATGCAGCAGATATGCAACCAGGACAATATTTGCAGTTCCAAAGAATTGGATACTTTATGAAAGACCTCGATTCTACAAACGAACAACCAATTTTTAACAAAACTGTTGGTTTGAAAGACACATGGGCTAAACAAAATAAAGGATAAGAGATAATGGATTGGTTCATAAGTATAATAGACCAAATAAGGAACTTTCCAGAGCTACTTAACACACTTTTAGAGCATTTAAATTATGGAACCATCTTTTTTTTAATGCTTCTTGAAAGTACAGTTATCCCTGTTCCATCAGAGTTTGTTGTGTCTCCTGCAGCCTATAAAGCTGCTTCTGGAGAGCTAAACGTATGGCTCGTGATCTTATTCTCAACTCTTGGAGCAAATGTAGGTGCATCAATTAACTACCTTGCAGGTTACTATTTAGGTAGACCAGTTATCTATCGCTTTGCTAATAGCAAGTGGGGAAAGATGGGTTTGCTAAACCAAGAGAAGGTAGAAAAAAGCGAAAAGTATTTTGAAAAGAATGGAAAAGCAGCCACAATAACAGGTCGTTTAATCCCAGGAATTAGACACTTGATATCTATTCCTGCAGGACTTGCACGAATGAACTATTGGAAGTTCTTGCTTTATACAACCATTGGAGCAACTGCTTGGCACTCTATTTTAGCAGCAATGGGCTGGTATCTTCATTCAATAGTACCACAAGCACAACTTCATGAGAAGATAATGGAATACGGAGAGTATATCAAATTTATCATTCTTGGTTTCATTGCTATTGCAATTATCTTCTTTTTAGTAAAAAATACACTAAAGAATAAGAAAAAGAAACATAGTTAGTGTAAGTAAAGAATAAATTGATTCTATATAACAGCGTATTAGACCATTATCTATTCTTCAATACATTAAAAATAAGTCGATCATATTGAATTCTTAATATGACCGACTTATTTTATTAAGCAAAGGTGTCATGTATATTAAGTAGTTGAAAACCTTTGGTTTTCTTATAATATCCATGACACCTTATATTAACATTGGTATTCGTTATTTATACTCTTCCCAGCTCTTAATATCAATATCCGATAAAGAAAGAGTGCAGAATGCATGAATAAATGCACTTGCCAAACGAGAATTGGTTATGAGCGGAATGTTAAGATCTATCGCTGCACGACGAATAGCATAACCATTTGTTAGCTCATGAACTGTTAAGTCTTTTGGCATATTGATCACCATGTCTATTTGTTTCTCACGAAGAAGGTCTAAAACTTGTGGTGCTTGTCCCTCTTCTGATGGCCAATAAACTCGTGTATTGTTAACACCATTTTCTAGAAGATACTTACTTGTTCCCGAAGTAGCATAAATTTCATATCCTTTTTGAACAAGCATACGAGCTGCATCAAGCATTTCTGCCTTTTGTTTTGCTCCTCCGTTCGACATAAGAATTGTTTTCTTAGGAATACGCATACCCACACTTAGCATACTCTTCATAAGTGCTTGGTTAGTATCATCACCCAAACAGCCTACCTCTCCGGTTGAAGCCATGTCTACACCGAGCACAGGGTCAGCCTTTTGAAGTCTGTTAAATGAGAATTGAGATGCCTTTATTCCAACGTAGTCGATATCGAATAGGTTCTTATTTGGCTTCTCTACTGGTAATCCTAACATCACCTTTGTAGCCAAATCAATAAGATTCATCTTCAATACCTTACTTACAAATGGGAATGAACGAGATGCTCTTAGATTACACTCAATAACAAGGATATCATTATCTCGTGCCATAAACTGAATATTGAAAGGACCATTGATGTGCAATGCTTCTGCAATTTGACGACTAATACGTTTAATTCGTCTCATTGTTTCAACATAAAGTTTTTGTGGTGGGAATTGAATTGTAGCATCACCTGAGTGTACTCCAGCAAATTCGATATGCTCTGAAATTGCATAAGCTAACACTTCACCATTTCGAGCCACACCATCCATCTCTATTTCTTTAGCATATTCGATAAATTTACTTACCACAACAGGGTGGTCTTCCGACACGTTTGCAGCAAGTTTCAAGAATTTTTCTAATTCATCTCTATTTGAACATACATTCATTGCTGCACCTGAAAGCACGTAAGAAGGACGAACCAACACTGGGAATCCTACTCTATCCACAAACTGGTCGATATCTTCCATTGTTGTAAGAGCACTCCATTCAGGCTGATTAATTCCATTTTGTGTTAACATTGATGAGAACTTAGCTCTGTCTTCAGCATTATCAATATCACGAGCTGCTGTTCCTAAAATTGGAACGTGTTGTTCGTCGAGCTTAATTGCTAAGTTGTTAGGAATCTGTCCACCTGTAGATACAACCACTCCATGTGGTGCTTCTAAGTCGATGATGTCCATTACACGTTCGAAAGTCAATTCATCGAAGTATAATCGGTCGCACATGTCATAGTCGGTAGAAACAGTTTCAGGGTTATAGTTGATCATAATTGATCTATAACCTTCTTTTCTAATGGTGTTAAGAGCTTGCACTCCGCACCAGTCAAATTCAACACTACTACCAATTCTGTATGCTCCTGAACCTAAAACAATTATCGAACGTTTATCGTTAATAAATTCGATATCGTTTTGAACTCCTGCGTATGTAAGATATAAATAATTGGTTTGAGCTGGATATTCGGCTGCAAGTGTGTCTATTTGTTTAACTACAGGCAAGATTCCAAACGACTTTCTGAGATTTCTTACAGCAAGAGATGCTTTGTGCATACTTCCTAATTCTTTTTCAAGTCCTACGGCTCTTGCAATTTGGAAGTCTGTAAATCCGTAAACCTTAGCCTCTTTTAGTAATGCTTTATCAATTACATTTACACTTGTGCAAGCTCGTAAACGCTCATCAATATCAATGATATTCCTTAATTTAGACAAGAACCAACGATCGATTTTTGTAAGGTCGTGAATCTGATCAATAGTATAACCACGATGCATTGCCTTTGAGATAATGAAGATTCGCTTATCTGTTGGTTCTCTTAAAGCTTTGTCTATATCATTGATTTCTAATTCTTTATTCTCAACGAAGCCGTGCATTCCCTGTCCAATCATGCGCAATCCCTTTTGTATTGCTTCTTCGAAATTGCGACCAATAGCCATCACCTCACCCACAGACTTCATGCTTGAGCCAAGTTCTTTGTCTACTCCATGGAACTTACTTAAGTCCCAACGTGGTATTTTACATACTACATAGTCTAGTGCAGGTTCAAAGAATGCACTGGTTGTTTTGGTTACTGAGTTCTTTAACTCAAACAAACCATAACCCATACCTAATTTAGCTGCAACGAAAGCAAGTGGATATCCTGTTGCTTTTGAAGCCAAAGCAGAAGAACGACTCAAGCGTGCATTCACTTCAATAACACGATAATCTTCGCTAACAGGGTCGAAAGCATACTGCACGTTACACTCTCCAACAATACCAATATGACGTATAATCTTTATAGAAAGAGCTCTTAGCTTATGATATTCGCTATTGGTTAGGGTTTGAGAAGGAGCAACTACGATACTTTCTCCTGTGTGAATACCAAGAGGATCGAAGTTTTCCATGTTACAAACAGTGATACAATTATCGTATCTGTCACGCACTACTTCGTATTCTACTTCCTTCCAACCTTTCAAACTCTTTTCAACAAGAACTTGAGGAGAGAACGAAAAAGCTTTCTCTGCAAGTGTATTAAGTTCTTCTTCGTTGTCACAAAAACCACTACCAAGACCTCCTAAGGCATAAGCAGCACGGATAATAACAGGATAGCCCAATTCTTTTGCTGCCTTACGAGCGTGTTCTATGGTTTCACAAGCTTCACTCTTAATGGTCTTTACATTAATTTCATTTAGCTTGTTTACGAATATTTCTCGGTCTTCTGTATCGATGATAGCTTGTACAGGAGTTCCTAAAACTTGTACGTTATATTTCTCTAATACTCCCGATTTAAATAGTTCTACACCACAGTTGAGAGCTGTTTGTCCACCAAAAGAGAGTAGAATACCATCTGGACGCTCTTTTTCTATTACTCGTTCTACGAAGTATGGCTGAACAGGTAAGAAATAAATATGGTCTGCAACACCTTCAGATGTTTGAACTGTTGCAATATTTGGATTGATAAGAATTGTTTCAATTCCCTCTTCTCTCAATGCTTTTAAGGCTTGTGAACCTGAATAATCAAACTCACCAGCTTCACCAATCTTTAATGCTCCTGAACCTAATAGAAGAACTTTCTTTATATTATCGTATTTCATTGTAAATCGTTTTATTAGCTTATAATAGAATATTAGAGTGAATTCACGAAGTCATCAAAAATAAATTCAGTATCAACAGGACCTGAACATGCTTCGGGGTGAAACTGAGAAGAAAACCAAGGATTGTGCTTATGACGAATACCTTCGTTTGAACCATCATTCATATTAATAAATAGTTCTTCCCAATCGCTTCCTAATGTCTTTGAATCTACTGCATAACCATGGTTTTGACTGGTGATGAAACACTTATCTGTGCCTACCATTCTAACAGGTTGATTGTGCGAACGATGTCCATATTTCAATTTATAAATAGTAGCTCCACCTGCCTTTGCCAACAATTGATTACCCATACAGATACCACATATTGGTTTGCTTGTTTTGCTCATGAAACGCTTTAAAATGTCAACTGTTTTCTCACATGTATCTGGATCACCAGGACCATTAGCCAAGAATAAACCATCGAATTGCATATTTGTATAGTCATAATCCCATGGAACTCTTATAACTTCTACACCTCTATTAATTAAGCAACGAATAATATTGGCCTTAACTCCACAATCTACCAAGACAACTTTTTTACTTGCACCAACATTGTAACGTATTACTTCCTTACAACTAACACGATCTACAAAGTTAACTCCTTCATAATCTGCTTCTGGAATATTAGTGGGTTCATCGTCAAAGATAATCTTTCCCATCATCACTCCATGACTTCTCAATACTTTTGTCAACTCTCTTGTGTCAATTCCTGTTATCCCTGGAACCTTTTCTCTTTGCAACCAAGTAGCTAAACTCTCTTTAGCATTCCAATGAGAATACTCTTCGCAATAATCAGAAACAATTATTGCAGATGCATGAATCTTGTCACTTTCCATGAAAGTAGGCAAGCCATTCTCTTCAAAAGTAAACGATGGAACACCATAGTTGCCAACTAATGGATATGTAAGAACCATTAATTGACCTGCATAAGAAGGGTCGGTAAGACTTTCAGGATATCCCATCATTGCAGTGTTAAATACTACCTCACCTGCAATAGGCGCTTCATAGCCAAAACTCTTACCATGAAATTGAGTTCCATCACTCAACAATAACGTCACATTTTTCATTACTTTCTATGATTCTTTGTTGTTATTTGTCTTATACTTATTATTTACAAAATTTACAAAAGCTTGATTACAAAGCTTTGTACCACCAGGAGTTGGATAATAACCTGTGAAATACCAATCTCCTTTATGATTAGGAATTGCAGCACGAAGTCCTTCAATAGATTGGAAGACGATATCTATTGGAGTGGTAACTCCTTCTGGACGAAGCATTTCCACGATCTTATCATTTATTTCTTCAACAGTAAATGGCTCGTAAATAGCACGCACACAATTCTGCATTTCCTCTTTACTCTTGCTTAATTCATTTACACAATCGTTGTAAACGGTTTCTATCAAGTCGGTCATTCCACGTTCTTCCAACAACTCTATGGTTGCTTGGAATACGCAAAACTCCTCTAATCGAGGCATGTCTATACCATAATAGTCTGGATAACGAATTTGAGGTGCACTACTTACTATAACGATTTTCTTTGGATGCAAACGGTCTAATATTCGGAAAATACTTTTTTTTAGGGTTGTACCTCGAACGATACTATCGTCTATAACCACAAGATTGTCTTCGTAAGCATCTATACTTCCATAGGTAATGTCGTAGACGTGCGAAGCCAAATCATTACGAGAATTACCCTCTGCAATAAAGGTTCTAAGCTTAATGTCTTTGATTGCAACCTTCTCACTACGTACATAATTATGAATAATATCACGCAATTCTTCGTGAGTTGGCTTGTGATCTAAAGCTTCTATCTGCTTGATTTTCTGTTCATCAACATAATACTTAAAACCATCTAACATTCCAAAGAAAGCCACTTCGGCAGTATTAGGAATGAAAGAGAATACTGTTTTTGCAACGTCATCATTGATAGCTTTCAAGATGGGCTTTGTTAATTGCTCCCCTAACTTCTTTCTTTCGTTATAAATATCTTTGTCTGAACCACGACTAAAGTATATTCTTTCAAATGAACATTTTGAATCTCCACGCTGTTCTAATATCCGTTTGATGGTACATTTACCATCTTTTTTCACCATAAGGGCTGTTCCTGGCTCTAACTCTTGAATGTCTTCCACAGACAAGTCGAATGTTGTTTGAAGCACTGGCCGTTCACTTGCCACTGCAACAATCTCATCATCCATATAGTAAAAGGCAGGACGTATTCCCCAAGGGTCACGCATCGTGAATGATTCTCCACTACCTGTTAAGCCACAAACGACGTATCCTCCGTCAAATTTGTCCATCGATGTCTTGAGAACATTACTAATTTTAATGTTGTCTTCGATGTAAGACGTAATTTCTTTGTTTTCCATTTCCATTGCTTTAGCAGCGATGAAATTACGTTCTACTTCACGATCTAATCGATGTCCAAGTAGTTCTAGCATGATATAGCTATCACTATAGATGCGTGGGAATTGTCCTTGCTGAGTTAAATATTCAAACACGTCATCAATGTTCGTCATATTGAAATTACCACAAAGACATAGATTTTTAGCTCTCCAATTATTTCTTCTCATAAATGGATGAACATACTTCAAACCTTTTTTTCCTGTTGTTGAATAACGCAAATGTCCCATATACATTTCTCCAGCAAAGGGAAGATGTTCTTTTGCATATACAGCATCAGACAATAAATTATTATCTGCGTTAGTAAAGTTTGAATGAACATTTGCGAAAATTTCTGTAATAGCATTAGAGCCTTCTGCTCTTTCTCTAAACATATATTCGGTTCCAGGCTCACCATCTAGCTTAACACAAGCCAAACCTGCCCCCTCTTGTCCACGATTATGTTGCTTTTCCATCAGCAAGTATAGTTTATTTAAGCCATACATCCATGTTCCGTACTTTTGCTGATAATACTCCAAAGGCTTTAAGAGTCGCACCATAGCGATTCCACATTCGTGTTTTAGTTGCTCCATATTAAAATATATGCATTAATTTTATATAAACTAATTTACAAGAGAATACGATCATTACATTATAAATAAAAAGCCAAGAAGTAACAAACCTCTTAGCTCTATTGTTTATTTTCTCAATACACTTATTACCAAAGTAGCCAAAGATGAAACCAAACCAACTACAGAGAAAATCATCGTGGTTGATGTTCCAACATCAGAATTCTTTGCTTTCACCTTATTAGGCTCGACATAGATAACGTCATTTTGTTGCAGATAGTAATAAGGAGAATTAATAATATTGGCATCATTAAGATTTAATCGATGAATACTTTTTTGTCCTACTTGATTTTCACGGATAAGCATTACATTATTTCTTACACCATAAATAGTTAAGTCACCAGCCTGAGCAAGAGCCTCTAAGATACTCATTTTCTCAGAGCTAACAGGAATTACCCCAGGGCGACCTACTTCACCAAGCACCGTTACACGATAACTTGACATACGAACAGTTACAAGTGGACGTTCTGTTTTTGCTAAGTAAGGAGCAATTCTTTCACGGATAGCCTCTTGACACAATGTCTTTGTTAAGCCTTCTACATGTATTTTTCCTACTAAGGGGAATTCTATATCACCATTATTATCAACTAAATAACCTTGAGCAGATGCAGTATTAGAGTTTCCTTGAGCTGCTATTGAAGTACTTCCACCATTAAACGGAGCAGATGCATCTGCATTTAAAGTAGAAACAGTTATTGTCAATAAATCTTTAGGCATTATCTTTGCATCATACAATCCACGAGAAGGTGTAAGATCTACTATGTCAGCGTTCTTCATATAAGGAACATCCTTAGTACTAACACAACTACTAATAATGGTTAAGACCATAAAACATACAATGATTGGGGTAAAAAGCTTTTTCATTGATTATGAGAATCTAATTATTTATCTTTGTTACAAAATTAGGAATAGTTATTTAATATAACAAATATTTCATTTATATTTTATTTACTTTAGTAAACTTTTAACGAAGGATCGCCTACATATTTAAATACAAACTGACTTTTTAAACAAGACCTTAGTTATAATTTTACAGAAGAAATATCTACAAAATTATTCACAATAGCATAAATAGTTAAACCTGCGGGAGAATGTATTTGAAGTTTACGAGCTATATTTCTACGATGAGTTATCACCGTATTTATTGAGATACAAAGATGTTCTGCAATTTCCTTGTTACTCATACCTTGAACCAAACTCACAATAACATCTCGTTCTCGTTCACTTAAATTATCTGCGGCTTCAGTTCCTCTATTTATCATATTTGAGATCTTGAACGATACATCATTCTGTTTCGACTTATGTTCTAATCTTCTTATTACAGGAATAAATATTTCATCTTCAACCAAAGCATGTTGCATTAACCAAGTTTCACAATTATAAATATCAAACAAAGCTGCCGATAACAAATTGTTACGCAATCCATCTGATGGTAGATACTTTATAATAATGCTTTTTAATTCTTTTAATTTATTGTCTATTTGTCCATGGTGTCTCGAATAAGTATCAATATCATACGAATCAGTAACCTTATTATTTATAAGATTATTGACATATGGAAATACATTTTTTTCTTCATATTTCATATGATTCCTAATACTATGCGAATATTCATCATATATCTTAAGTATCAAACGAGCTAGATTATCATTTACATCTAAAGCATCAACCAATTTTTTTCTTATAAAAGGCAGAGAAAAATCAAGAAAATAATCATGTGAAGCTTGTAAATATTGCAATAAAGTTGGGATTGACATTTTATCTGCATCATCATAATCCCGATAACCATTAATTGTAAAATTAACTATTGCCAAGAATGTATACGTGTCGACCTTTTGATCTTCACAAACTTCTTTTACGGTTTTATCTCCAAATCCTAGATTTATTCCAAAAGCTCCAAGACTTTGAAGAATACTATAATTATCTCTGATGATAGATATCATTTTATCATCTGATTCGTACATTTTTTGATTTTTCATTTTATCAATTTATGATGTATCTAGATGCAAAAATATTACTATTTTCCGATATTTCAATATTTTTTTCTGCTTATTTTTCTATTTATCATGAATTACCTCAATAAAAATTTCTCTTAATTTTCTTTCATAAGCTTGTGCGTAAGCCACACATCCGATGTCATTTGGATGCTTTACCTCAATCATTGCATCTTCTACGAATTTAATTTCATTACTAAATTGATAATAAAGTCCGCCTACTCCCTCTTTCTGCAATTGTTTTACTGTTTCATATAGAACCTTATTGGCTGCACGCATACGATCTTCTGCATGTGGATTAAACTCTATATCCATCTGTGGATAGCTCTCCGACACAAGGATGGGAGCTTTACTTTTACTGCGTAAACGAAGGATTACATAACGGAGACACCTTCCAATTTCTTCATCTGTTAAAGGATAGCTATTAGGAATTGGGTCTATAATAAAGCACCTAGCATCTATCTCACTCAAAGCATCAAACAAAGCAGACTCCATAAGGCACGATCCACTAAATCCCAAGTTTACGACATTATATCCCGTTAAACGTTTAAGCATATTAGTCCATGTAAGTCCTGGGCGAGAAGGAGATGCTCCTTGAACAATAGAAGACCCATAAATAACAACAGCCTTTTCTTTAGGTATAGGCAGAAAACGAAACATTGCATCTTTATCACTACCTATTTTCAAACTTGTCACAGTGTTATAAGGAGGCAAGAACAATTCGTAAGTTCCTTCTTTTGTTTCTAAATCTCTAAAAGTAAAACTAAGGGTATCTCCCCAATTCCATTGCATATGATTGCCAATCCAATGCGTTTTTTCCCTTTTACTGGTGGCATAAAGATCAATTCCTTCTTGATTTAGACGAGACATATTGGGCAATTGTTTTGCTTTTGCTATGGTATATTTTACTTGTAGATTACGTGAGTTGGTAAAAAACTTAATTGTTAGTCCTGCAGAGTTACTCGAAAGGTTCCAAATTTTATCAGGAACAGCTATTTTAAAGCATTCTGGCAGTCGTTTATAATTCCCTTTTAATTCCTCATTCCAACCTCTTCCAGTAATAACCGCATCTTTTTCGTTCAATGGGTCATGCCATACAAACGTCTATGATTTTGCTTGCATCGTAAACAATAAGGTGAAAATAAAAATAGCTTTCGCTTTTAACATTTCTTTGCTTTTATATTTTATTTTTAGAATACTATAGAGAAAAGGTTGTATAGTAACAAAGTATGTAAGCCCATATTTTTTACTACACTACTAAAACTCGATACTGTCGAGCATAAACATTGCTTTTAGTATGCAAAAGCAATGTAATTATACAACAAAAGTATTGCTATTGCAATGCAATAACAATACTTTTACAATGATATTATTTTATTCTTGCTAGACAGTTGATTTGTACTTGGAAAAGAAAAGAATAGACCTTTTATCCTACAACGATATCAACTAAACTTTAATATTAAAAATTCTTTCTACATTTTCATTTGTTTGTCGTGCTATTTCGTCTACAGAAACGCCATAGCTTTCGGCAAGTTTTTGAGCCACTTCAACCACAAATGCGCTTTCGTTGCGCTTTCCTCGATGCGGAACAGGAGCCATATAAGGACTATCTGTCTCTAAAACTATGCGATTAAGAGGCACTGCTTTAGGCAAAACTTCGGGCAAATGACTCTTCTTAAAAGTTAGAACCCCACCTATTCCTAAGCTAAAATTAGAGAACTGCAAAAAGCTTTCAGCCTCTAATTCATTACCAGTGAAACAGTGAAACACTCCTCCAGGAAGTTCTTTTGCATAGGGTTTCATTAGTTTTACCATTTCGTTTTGAGCCTTTCGGCAATGAATCATCAATGGAAGACCTGTCTCTATCGACCATTTTAGTTGTTCTTCGAAAGCTTCTAACTGCTCTTTTTCGAACTCACGAGACCAATAAAAGTCTAATCCCACCTCGCCTATTGCGATAAAATTAGACTCACTATTTAAGTAATATTTCATGTCTTTCAACACCTCTTTATAGTTCGCATCAACACCTTCAGGATGTAATCCAAGCATAGGATAAAGCACATTGGGATATTGTTTGCAAAGAGTTAAGATGCTTTGAATCGACGATTGGTCGATAGCAGGTAAGAACATACGACCTACCCCCGCCTCTTTTGCACGTTGAACCACCTGCTGAAGGTCATCAGAAAAGTCTTCTACATCTAAATGAGCGTGTGTATCTACTAATGAAATCATTCTTTTTATATTATATTCTTGTGCCATTCCACCTTTGAAAACAATATCAATAGGCTGTTTTCAGAGTGCAACTGCACCATTTTTCTTTTATTTATGGGAACAATAAGTAACAAGACGAAGGATAAAACTTAATAGTTTCTCTTCATCATTCGTGCCACATAATCTGTTAATTCTTTCTTTATTTCGTCGCTTAAAGGTACTGCCGCAAGATATTTTTTACTTTCTTTGAAATAGAAATTAATCTTTTCTTGCGCCAAAACATCAATACCTATAGCATTATACAATGCTGTTACTGCCTTTATCTTCTTTTGTTCATCTTTAACATTGGTGTTGGCAATCCACATTTCAAGCTCCTTTCGCTGTGTTTCATTTGCCCTGCTTAAAGCATTAATCAACATAAAAGTCTTCTTGTTCGATGCTATATCACCTCCAATAGCTTTACCAAATACTTTAGAATCGCCATAAACATCAAGATAATCATCTTGCAATTGGAACGCTAAACCTATCAATTCACCAAAACGATAGAGATTGTTTGCATCTTCAGAAGGCGCACCTGCCAAAATAGCACCAATCTTCATAGAACAAGCAAGCAACACACTTGTCTTTAAACGAATCATCTCTATATATTCGCTTTCTGCGACATCGTTACGCAATTCGAAGTCCATATCATACTGTTGTCCTTCTCCAATCTCCAAAGCTGTGATGGTAAACAGGTCTAATACCTCTTTAAGTTTGTCGACATTACATTCTGCAAGCAACTTATAAGCAAAAACCAACATCGAATCTCCCGATAGAATTGCGGTGTTTGCATTCCACTTTTTATGCACAGTTGGCTGACCTCTACGCAAGAGAGCGTTATCCATTAAATCGTCATGAAGCAGCGTATAATTGTGATAAGTTTCCAAAGCAGATGCAACTGGCAATATGCTTTGTGGGTCATTCTTATACAACTGATAGGTAAGCAACATCAACATAGGACGAATTCTCTTTCCTCCCATCGATAACGAGTATTTAATTGGTTCGTAAAGCGATGCTGGTTTTCGGTCGAAAACAATACTATCAATATATTGATTAAGTATTTGTAAAAGTTCGTTTGATGTAAACATGTTGATAATAAATTAGATTTGAAAAACTACAGGAATTGAAATTTTGGTCTGACATGGTTTTCCTTTCGCCATACCAGGTCGCCATTTAGGCATTGTTCGCATCACTCTCATCGCCTCATTATCGAGCAATGGATGTATATTCTTTTCTATTTTGAGTTCTGTTACACTTCCATCTGTATTGATAAGAAACGACACTAACACCTTTCCTTCTATCTTTGCTTGCTGCGCTTGTTTAGGATATTGAAGGTTTTTTGTTAGCCATTTCATAAAAGCAATAACGCCTCCGGGAAACTCAGGCAATTCTTCTAACAACTGCTTGTTAATCTCTTCATTATCATTAACAGGCTTTTCAACAATTGCTTTGTCGATCTTTGCATCAGGAATTTCAGCCTTTCCGTCTCCAACTAACAAGGTATTGTTTTCTAAAGGCGGTTTGGTGGTGTGCTCTACATGCCCGTTTACTAACTTAATATTATCGGTTATCAACTTTTTTGTAGTGGGTTTAGGAGGTGCAGGCACTGTTGGTGGAACTGGAGCAGGTATCAAATCGCTTTCTTTAGGTAGCTTTTTTAATACCTCTTTGTCTACATCATAGTCGTCATTGCTTGTTGGCGAATATTCAAGAACAGTATAAATACAAGAGAATATAAGAACTAATGCGAGTAAAAAATGTGTTACCCGTTCATTAGCTCTTGCTCTTTTGTCATTATTTGGTATTTTATTGACCATTCTATTCTTCACTTATAAAGTAGAGAAAAAGTATTCCACAAGATGCGGACTCAATGCAAAGGTAGTGCTATTTTTTTTATTAACTCGCTACAAAAACATAAAAAAGAGTAGTAAGTAAACTAAAATCAGTATCTTTGCATTTGGTTTTCAACCAATAACACACATCGAATAGAACCCTATGAGTAAATACATCATAACGTTTTTCCTTATATTTCAAATATTAAATGCTAGTGCACAAGAAAGCAAAACGGCATATAATTTCTTGCGATTGCCCGTTTCTGCTCATGCGGCAGCATTGGGCGGAGAGAATATTTCACTAATAGAAGACGACGAAGCGTTGATATTTCACAACCCTGCCCTATTGTCTTCGGTTAGTAATAAAACCATCAATGTAAACTATATGAATTACATGAAGGGCATTAATTCGTTGTCAGCAGCTTTCAATAAAACGATAAAAGAAAAGGCATCTGTGGCTTTTTCGGCTCAATATCTTAACTATGGAACGTTGCAACAGACCGATCCTTCGGGCAATATAACAGGTTCTTTCACTGCAAAAGATATTTCTGTTGCAGGTTATTTCTCATATATCTTAGCAAAAGACGTGGCTGGTGGAATCGCTGTTAAGTTCATTACCACCAACATTGGCAATTATAATTCGATTGCAATGGGTGTTGATTTGGGGTTAAACTATTATGAACCAGATTATGATTGGTCGGTTTCTATCGCCTTAAAGAATTTAGGCGGACAGCTAAAAGCTTTCGATGATGAATACGAAACGATGCCTCTAGATATACAATTAGGAGTAACTAAGCGCTTCACGAATACTCCTTTCAGAGCATCTCTAACACTTTTCGACCTCAATCATGGAAATTATAAATTCATCCAACATGTTAATGCTGGTTTAGATGTTATTCTAAGCGACAATATTTGGGTTGGAGCTGGCTACAACTTCAAGCGATCTAATCAAATGAAGCTATTCACTAACGACACAAGTTCAGCACATGGAGCAGGCTTATCGCTAGGTGCTGGTTTAATTCTAGAGCGTTTTAAGCTGAATCTTGCTTATGGAAAATACCACGTTTCGGGCTCTTCTCTATTGATAAACGTAGGATATAGCCTATAAAAAGCATGCAAATAAAACTATTACGAACAAAAATATAAAGCATAATAATATGAAAAAGATAACAATTGCCATCGATGGTTTGTCGTCATGTGGTAAGAGTACAATGGCTAAAGACCTTGCAAAAGAGGTGGGATATGTTTATGTTGACACTGGAGCAATGTATCGTTCGGTTACTTTATACGCTCTTCGTCATAGCCTTTTCAACTGCGATGGTTCTATCAAAATTGAGGAGTTAAGAGCAGAAATGCCCAACATCCATATTTCATTCATCATCAATGAAGAGACAGGACGCCCTGAAACCTATCTCAATAACGAGAATGTGGAAAAAGAGATACGCTCTTTAGAGGTATCAAACCATGTGAGTCCTATTGCCACTATCGACTTTGTTAGAACTACACTTGTGGCTCAACAACAGCAAATGGGCAAAGAAAAAGGCGTTGTTATGGACGGAAGAGACATTGGAACAGTGGTTTTTCCCGATGCAGAATTAAAGATTTACGTAACCGCTTCGGCCGCTGTTAGAGCGCAACGACGTTATAATGAGTTGCAACAAAAGGGCATGCCAGCTAATTATGACGACATTTTAAAGAACGTAGAGGAAAGAGATTACATTGATAGTCATCGTGAAGTGAGTCCTTTAAGAAAGGCTGCTGATGCTATAGAATTAGACAATAGTAACCTAACTATTGACGAACAAAAGCAATGGTTGATGTCGCTTTTCTACGAAAAGACCAAAACTTAAGATCTTCCATTGTACCTTATTATATAAAGCAACAGATAGCTATATATCATTAGTTGGTTTATTATAACCCAAAGACTAGTGCCTTGTAACCCTATTTGTGAGTTATGAGGCACTATTTTTTTTATGATCTTAAAAAGAGAAAAAATGGAATTATATAAAAGAATAAAAAAATGTAACAAAAAAAATATACCAAGAGCTTGTTTTTTGTACCTTTTTTAGTACTTTTGCATGCATTATTTAAAGTAATGCAATGAAACAATTAAAAGACCGAATACTTAGCGATGGACGTTGTTTCCCTGGCGGTATTCTTAAAGTAGACGGCTTTATTAACCATCAAATGGACCCTAATTTGATGAAATCCATTGCCGTGGAGTTTTCAAAACGTTTTAACTTAAAGGGAGTAAACAAAATTTTAACCGTAGAAGCATCGGGCATTGCGCCTGCAATTATGATGGGTTTCTTACTCGATTTACCTGTTGTATTTGCCAAAAAGAAAAAGCCTTCTACCATGTCGAACATGCTTTCAGCATCTGTTTTTTCTTTTACTAAACAGCGTTCATACGACATTTGCATTAGTAAAGAATATCTTCAGAAAGGTGATAACGTTGTTTTCATAGATGATTTCTTAGCCTATGGAAATGCAGCAAAAGGCATTATTGAACTTTGCGAGCAAGCTGGTGCTACCATAAAGGGCATGGGCTTTATTATAGAAAAATCATTCCAAGATGGTGGAGACTATCTTCGTAACCGAGGAATAGACGTTCAAAGTCTTGCAATAGTAGAATCTTTAGATAACTGTGAAATAAAACTCAAATAATGACAAACGAACAAACAACCCGAGAACTCATTTACGGTCTAAATGATAGACCGCCAGTTCGTGAGGCTCTTTTTGCTGCCTTACAACACCTTCTTGCCATTTTTGTGGCAATAGTTACGCCTCCTTTAATCATTGCAAGTGCCCTCAAACTTGATGTTTCCACAACCGGATTCCTCGTTTCGATGGCACTTTTTGTTTCAGGTATTTCAACATTCATTCAATGTAGACGCATTGGTGGAATTGGAACTGGACTTCTTTGTATTCAAGGAACGAGCTTTTCATTTATAGGCCCTATCATTTCTGCGGGCTTAGTAGGTGGACTTCCTGCCATATTTGGAGCCTGCATGGCTGCCTCTGTAGTGGAAATGGCAATCAGTCGCCTATTGAAATACACTAGAAAAATCATTACCCCACTTGTTTCTGGTATCGTTGTTACACTCATTGGTATGAGTTTAATAAAAGTAGGTATCAACGCTTGTGGTGGAGGTGTGCAAGCAATGCAAGACGGAACTTTTGGTTCTTTCGACAACTTAGGTCTTGCAGCCCTCGTACTTGTATCGATTATTATCTTCAACCGCAGCAATAACCGCTATTTAAGAATGAGTTCTATCGTTATAGGACTTATCTTTGGCTATGTGGCTGCATACTTCATGGGTAAGGTTCACTTTGATGCTGTTAGCTCTTATGGTGGTTTTAACCTTCCTATTCCTTTTAAATATGGTGTTAGCTTCCCTATTTCTTCAATCATTGCATTAGGTATTATCTACATGATTACTGCTATTGAAGCTTACGGAGACATCACAGCTAACTCGCTTATTTCAGGCGAACCAGTTGAAGGAGAAGTGTTTATGAAACGTGCTTCAGGTGGTATTCTTGCAGATGGTTTCAACTCTATGCTTGCAGGTGTATTCAACTCGTTCCCTAATTCAATATTCGCTCAAAACAACGGAATGATCCAATTAACTGGAGTTGCAAGCCGTTATGTAGGTTATTACATTGCTGCTTTCCTTGTTATCTTAGGTTTGTTCCCTGCAGTAGGTCTTATCTTCTCGATAATGCCAGACCCAGTGCTTGGTGGTGCTACTCTACTTATGTTCGGAACAGTGGCTTCTGCAGGTATAAGAATTATCGCTTCGCAAAAGATTGACAGAAAGGCTACACTCGTGTTAGCACTTAGTTTCTCTCTTGGATTAAGCGTTGAGATGGTTCCAGAGATACTAAATCAATTCCCAGATACTATCAAAAATATCTTCGCTTCTGGTATTACCACTGGTGGTTTAACTGCTATCATTGCTAATGCTGTTATCAGAATAAAGGAAGATACTAAAAACAAAGAGGCTTAATTATTGTCTCTTGCATTTTAAATAAGTACGCACTAAAAAGTATATGGTTACAAAAAGAATGTAACAGTTTTACTTTTTAGTGCGTTTCTTTATATACTCCAATAAGATAGTCTTGTAGTAAAGAAAGTGTATAAGCTCATATTTTTTTAGTACACTACCATTTTATCTCTTTCTGAGGTTTTCCTTTAGTTCTTCTGCAATGAAAGGCGAAGTGAATCCGTATTTGTTTTGAGCTACTTCTTCAGGAGTTCCGCTTGCAAGGACATAGCCTCCGTTGCGTCCTCCCTCTGGTCCCATATCAATAATGTGGTCTGCTAATTTGATTACGTCAAGGTTATGTTCTATAACAAGTACTGTATTTCCTTTGTCAACAAGTTTTTGTAGTACTTCCATCAATATTCGAATGTCTTCGAAATGCAAACCAGTAGTAGGTTCATCTAGTATAAATAATGTCTTTCCTGTATCTTTTTTGCTAAGCTCTGTTGCGAGTTTTACACGTTGGCTTTCACCTCCTGAAAGAGTTGTTGAAGGTTGACCTAATTTAATATAGCCCAATCCCACATCTTGAATAGTTTTAATTTTGTGTAGTATACTTGGTACATTCTCAAAGAATTCTACCGCTTGATTGATGGTCATATCAAGTACATCGGCAATACTTTTACCTTTATAGCGAACTGCAAGTGTTTCTCTATTATAGCGTTTACCATGACAAGCCTCACAAGGAACTAGTACATCAGGTAAGAAATTCATTTCTATTGTCTTATAACCATTTCCTCCACAGGTCTCACAGCTTCCTCCTTTTACATTAAAAGAGAATCTACCAGGTTTATAACCTCTTATCTTTGCTTCAAGAAGATTGACAAAAAGGGCTCTAATATCACTGAATACGCCTGTATAAGTAGTAGGATTACTGCGTGGTGTTTTGCCCAATGGGGATTGATCTACAGTGACAACCTTATCTACATTCTCAAGTCCTTCAATGCTTTTATAAGGCATTGGCTTTTTAAGAGAGTTATAGAAATGCTGTGATAAGATAGGTTGAAGGGTTTCATTGACAAGAGTAGACTTACCAGAAGCAGAGACTCCAGTGACCAAAATGAGCTTTCCTAATGGGAATTCTACATCTACATCTTTTAGATTATTACCGCTCGCACCATGTAAAATAATGTTTTTACCATTACCTTTTCTGCGTTTCGAGGAGATTTCAATATTGAGTTCTCCATTTAAATAGCCAGAAGTAATGGTGTTAAAACCATAAAACTCATCAACTCCTCGCTTATCTGGTGTAGATGAAGAACCTTCGTATCCGCCTGCCCATTTGCCAAACATTCCAGTATTATAACCATTGTCTTTCATTATTTCGGGCAAGATAATGTGGTCTGGATCATAAGGATGTTGTCCTACAACTGAAAAATCTTCATTTTCAAGATACTTTACTTTGGGAATGTTTTTCCAATACTCTTTATTGCCAAGAACCTCGCAATGGTCTGTGTGTTGACCTGTAATTAGCGACGCACGAGATGGTGCACTCACTGGACTTCCTGCGTATGCTTGAGTGAAACGCATTCCATTCTTTGCCAATTTATCAATATTGAGGGTCGAAATATAAGGTTGTCCATAGCAACCAAGGTCGCCATATCCCATATCATCACACATAATAAAGATGATGTTTGGTTTATTCTTTACTTTTGAATAGGCATTTGAGCCAATAAAGATAATCCACCTAGGAAAAATATTACTTTAGATTGTTTCATAAAACGAGTATAATAGCGTGTTTAGAGTGTAAAGATTGCTATTTATTTTGTTTTTATAAGTATCTTTGTAAGTGTTTTTTCAGAATACTACTGTTATACATCAATAAACTAACCAAATATGTAATTTTGTTGAGTTTTATGGTGCTTATGGTATGATATTTGATGCTTTTCTTATCAAGAAATAAAATAACATAGAAGATTAATTATGGATAAAAAGCAAATACCTGTTATAGGAATGTCTTGTTCTTCGTGCTCTGCGCATGTAGAAAAAAAGTTGCAATCATTAAAAGGGATCAAAACTGCTTCAGTTTCGTTACCAATGCGTAGTGCTTCTGTTGAATATAACCCCGAAATAATTACTCCTGAGGATATGAAAAAGGAAATTCAAGCCTTGGGATATGATTTGATTTTAGATGAAGAAAAGTCGGTAACGGAGATTGAAAATAGAGCTTATAAGTCGTTAGTAAATAAAACTATAGCTTCGTGGGTGCTGTCTATTTTGTCAATGGCAGTGTCTATGTCGTGGATTTCTATTGGAGATAAGAGTGCCACCTTGCAAGTGTTGTTCATTATCTCATTAATAAATATATTATATTGTGGAAGACAATTCTACATTGTTGCAATAAAACAGTTATTGCATAGATCTGCCAATATGGACACGCTCATTGCTTTAAGTACATTTATAGCATTCTCTTTTAGTGCTTTAGTCACCTTTGGAGCATCTACAAACACCTTCTTATCTCATTTAAATGGACATGTTTACTATGATGCTTCGGTAATGATTATCACCTTTGCACTTACTGGTAGAGTGTTAGAAGAGCGTGCCAAGAAAAGTACTTCTACTGCCATTCGTTCTCTATTAGGTTTAACTCCTAAAGTAGCACATGTGGTAGATGATGGTAAAATCATTGACGTTCCCTTGTCAACACTGCAACGAGGAGATATTATTGAGGTGCGAATGGGAGAGAAGGTACCCGTAGATGGTGTTATTACAGAGTTAAAAACACCCGAAGTGTTTATTGATGAGAGTATGATAACGGGTGAACCTATTGCTGTATCGAAAGGAATTAAAGATAAATTGCTTGCTGGAACAATGAATAAAAAAGGAACATTGTTATTTAAAGCACAACAAGTGGGCGAGAAAACAATGCTTGCAAACATTATAAAAATGGTGCAAGAGGCTCAAAACTCAAAAGCCCCTGTTCAACGAATTGTTGACAAAATTGCATTGATTTTCGTTCCTATAGTTCTTTGTTTGGCACTCATAACATTCCTTGTGTGGTACTTTATTGGTGGACCTGACATGCTAGCAAATGCCATTTTGGCAGCAGTTGCAGTGTTAGTGATTGCTTGTCCGTGTGCAATGGGACTTGCAACGCCTACCGCTTTGATGGTTGGAATAGGTAAAGCTGCAGAAAATAGTATTTTAATAAAAGATGCAACAGCCTTAGAGAATATTAAGAATATCAATGCAATAGTTATCGATAAGACGGGAACATTAACCATTCCTAATCCTGATGTCGATTTCACTCAATCTTCAAACCTCTCTTTTGAAGAAAGAGAATCGTTAAAGCCTCATGCAAAAGAAGCGATGGAGCAATTACAAGGCATGGATATTGAAGTGCACATGATGACGGGTGATAATGATGAGGCAGCGCAATATTGGGCAAATAAAGCTGGTATTAAGCATTTTAAGAGTAAAGTATTGCCTCAAGATAAAGAAACATTGGTTCGTAGTTTGCAACAAGAAGGAAAGAAGGTGGCAATGATTGGTGATGGAATAAACGACAGTCAGGCTCTTGCTGCCGCTGATGTTAGTATTGCAATGGGCAAAGGAACAGACATAGCAATAGACATAGCACAAGCAACTTTGATGGGAACAGACTTGAGAAAAATTGTTAGTGTCATAACGCTTTCAAAGAAAACGGTGGCAACAATACATCAAAATTTGTTTTGGGCATTCATTTATAACCTTGTATGTATACCACTTGCTGCGGGCGTACCCTTGCTCTTTGGTTTGCATTTCGTTATTACTCCAATGTGGGCAAGTGCGCTAATGGCATTGTCTAGTTGTAGTGTTGTACTTAATAGTTTGCGATTAAAGAGTGTACACCTTTAATGATTAGATAATAAAAGAAGATTGTTCTTATTAAAATGCTTTCTCTTTTACACTAGAATATCAATAAAAAGTCCCCCAAATAAATGGTTTGGGGGACTTTTATTAATAGGACTTGTCTAATATTGATGATGTTTATTCCTTTGTATATTTGCCATTCTTTAATTCTTCTGCAATGAAAGGCGATGTAAATCCGTTTTTGTTTTTAGCCACTTCTTCAGGAGTTCCGCTTGCAAGGACATAGCCTCCGTTGCGTCCTCCCTCTGGTCCCATATCAATAATGTGGTCTGCTAATTTGATTACGTCAAGGTTATGCTCAATAACAAGTACTGTATTTCCTTTATCAACAAGCTTTTGTAGCACTTCCATTAATATTCTAATGTCTTCAAAATGCAAACCAGTTGTAGGCTCATCAAGGATAAACAAAGTCTTTCCAGTATCCTTCTTACTGAGTTCTGTCGCAAGTTTTACACGTTGGCTTTCACCTCCTGAAAGAGTTGTTGAAGGTTGACCTAATTTAATATAGCCCAATCCCACATCTTGAATGGTTTTTATTTTGTGTAGAATACTTGGTACATTCTCAAAGAATTCTACCGCTTGATTGATGGTCATATCAAGTACATCGGCAATACTTTTACCTTTATAGCGAACCGCAAGTGTTTCTCTGTTGTAGCGTTTACCATGACAAACTTCGCAAGGAACGAGTACATCAGGTAAGAAGTTCATTTCTATTGTTTTATAACCATTTCCTCCACAGGTCTCACAGCGTCCTCCTTTTACATTAAAAGAGAATCTACCTGGTTTATAACCCCTTATCTTTGCTTCAGGAAGATTGACAAAAAGGGCTCTAATATCACTGAATACGCCTGTATAAGTGGCAGGATTACTGCGTGGAGTTTTGCCCAATGGGGATTGATCTACAGTGACAACCTTATCTACATTCTCAAGTCCTTCAATGCTTTTATAAGGCATTGGCTTTTTAAGAGAGTTGTAGAAATGTTGTGATAAGATGGGTTGAAGGGTTTCATTTACAAGAGTAGACTTACCAGAACCAGAGACACCAGTTACAAGAATGAGCTTTCCTAATGGGAATTCTACATCTACATTTTTTAGATTGTTACCGCTTGCTCCATGTAATACAATACTTTTCCCATTACCTTTTCTGCGTTTAGATGGGATCTCAATATTCAGTTCGCCATTTAAATAGCCAGAAGTAATGGTGTTTTTCTTGAGCATATTAGATACATCTCCTTGGTAAACGACCTCTCCTCCCTTTCTTCCTGCACGTGGACCGATATCGATTACATAATCAGAATGAAGTATCATGTCCTTATCATGTTCAACAACTATAACCGTATTTCCGATGTCTCTTAATTCTTTTAGGGATTTAATTAGTCGCTCATTATCTCGTTGATGAAGTCCAATACTAGGTTCATCAAGAATATAAAGCACATTAACAAGTTGTGAACCAATTTGAGTCGCAAGGCGAATTCGTTGACTTTCACCTCCCGAAAGAGATACCGATTGTCTGTTTAAAGAAAGGTAATCTAATCCTACATCCAATAAAAATGAGACACGAGTTCTTATCTCTTTAATTATTTCTCGTGCGATAGTTTCTTGTTTTTTATCTAGATGTTGATTTAAACTATCTAGCCATTCTTTTAATTCTGAAATATCTAAGTTCGCAACTTCTGCAATATTCTTATCCGCAATGCGATAAAATAGCGATTCTTTCTTTAAACGCATACCATCACAAATGTTACATTTTGTGGTGGCTAAGAACTGATCTGCCCATTTCTTTCCAGTAGAACTCTCATCACTATCTATTACTGTTTGAAGATATTTAATGATACCATCAAAAGGTATAAAGTAGTCAGACGAAGTCTTAACGATATCTTTTGAAATTCTAATATGCTCCAAAGAACCATATAATATCTCATCAATTGCTTCTTGAGGAATATCTTTAAAAGGAGTTTTTAAATTGACATCATATTTCTGAAGCAATGAATTGATTTGCCAAAATATCATCTGATTCTTGTATTTCCCTAAAGGGCTAATAGCTCCTTCGTGAATACTTAGCTCTGAATTGGGTATTACTTTTTTCAAAGAAATTTCATTAACACGTCCTAATCCTTTACAATGTGGACACGCACCTTCAGGTGAATTGAATGAGAAAATGTTTGGAGCTGGCTCGCCATACGATATTCCAGAGATAGGGTCCATTAGTTTTTTAGAGAAGTTTCTCACATCTCCTGTTTCCTTATCTATAATCATCACGACGCCATCACCTTGTTTTAAGGCTAACCGAATGCTGTTTTTTATACGTTCAAAGTCCTTCTCTTTTACTTGAAGTTTATCGATAATCACTTCAATATTATGATTCTTATAGCGATCAACTTTCATTCCTCGCTTTATTTCTTCAATCTCTCCATCTATTCGTATATTAAGAAATCCCTTCTTTCTCATACTCTCAAAGAGCTCACGATAATGTCCTTTACGTTGTCTTACAAGTGGTGATAGAATATAAATACCTTTATTTAGATATTCAGTTAGAATCATTTCCAGAATCTTTTCTTCTGTATATTTTACCATTTTTTCGCCTGAAATATAGCTAAAAGCAGTTCCTGCCCTTGCATAAAGCAAGCGAAGAAAGTCGTAAATTTCGGTTGTAGTTCCTACAGTTGAACGTGGGTTCTTGTTTGTTGTCTTTTGTTCTATACTGATAACAGGACTCAATCCTGTTATTTTATCAACATCTGGACGTTCCATATTGCCTAAGAAATTTCTCGCATAAGCAGAGAAAGTCTCTATATATCTTCGTTGTCCTTCTGCAAATATTGTGTCAAATGCCAATGAAGACTTACCAGACCCAGACAAACCTGTAATGACAGTGAGTTTGTTTCTTGGTATTTCTACATCTATATTTTTAAGATTATGCACTCTTGCACCCCACACATTTATCTTATCGTCTTCTCTATTCATTCTTAAATATTGTCATTATTACTTACGTATTTATTTACTATAAAATCACTTTATGGCAGTGTAGGGCCACTTGTTTCAGTGTACTCTCTTAGTAAATTTATATCTTTCTTGATTTTATATTTATATCCATCAGCTCCTTGAGCCTCTACTAATACAAAGTAAACACCTGCTTTTACATCTTTACCTCTATATTTCCCATCCCAACCTTGTGAGGGATCAGACCATTCAAACACCTTTTGTCCAAATCTATTAAATATAATCGCTCTGAAAGAAACAATACTTCTATAACCTTCTTTGGCTTTATATATATCATTTATTCCGTCGCCGTTAGGAGAAAATGCATTAGGCATTTCAAGCTTACTTGTAGATATTGATATCTTAAAAGGAACATTATTCCCCCAGTATTCTTTAGCATATGCAATGGTGTCATTATTTTTTGTGAAGGTTGCATATAATATAACATTGTGCGTTCCTGATTTAGTAAATGTATAACCCGTATTTTCCTCATATCTAATAAGATAAGGAGAATTACTTCCTTCTTCACTAAATATCCATTTATAGTGCGCGTCCCAACCAAGAGTTTGACTACTATTAGCTTTAAACTCTACAGTTAAGGGTGCAGATCCTTGATAAGATTCAATATGTTCTCGTTCCCCATTATCTTTAACAATTATTGCTTCTGGATTGATACTTGGAGCAGTTTGAGCACATATGAAGTTGAAGCAAAAACAGAAGAAAACAACAAGTATTTTATATTTATAAATCATTATTCATACATATATTTATGCAAAAATAATCAATAAAGTTGATTTTGCTATCTTTTTTTTTGTATTTTTGCGCTATACAAAATAAGGACACGCTGTATGAACAAACTCCTCAAATATTTATTTTCATTACTTTTAATAGGTTTATCTTCCCCTCTATTTGCTCAAGGTAGCAAGTTTAGAGACATGTATCAGGTAAAGAAAAAAGATACGATATATGGTATTGCTAAAATGTATGGCTTAACTATTGATGAATTAGTAAGGGCTAATCCAGAGATGACCCAACCTGATTATGTCCTTAAGAATAATTCATATATTATAATTCCTTTTCATCAAGAGGAAATAGTTACAGCACAAGTAAAAGATAATAACAATACGCCTAAAATTCAAACTGTTGCAACTTCAAATAAAAACATAACTATTGGAGTGATGCTTCCATTACATAACAATGATGGAGATGGCAGAAGAATGCTTGAATACTATCGAGGTATACTTATGGCATGCGATAGTTTGAAACTTCAAAACATATCTATTCAGATAAATGCATGGAATGTAGATATCAATGCAGATATAAAGCAATTGCTTTCAGAGCCTAAAATAGAAAAGTGTGATGTCATTTTTGGTCCTCTATATACTAAGCAAGTGAAACCTCTTGCAGATTATTGTAAGGCAAAAAAAATAAGACTTGTTATTCCTTTCTCTATAACGGGAAATGAAGTTGAAACCAATTCACAGATATTCCAAATATATCAAAACAATTCATTTTTCAATGAGAAGTCAATAGAAGTATTCCTCTCAAAATTCAAATCATATCATCCTATTTTCATTGATTGTAATGATACATCCAGTGATAAAGGTATATTCACATTTGGATTACGTAAAAAATTAGAAGAGCAAGGTATTAGTTATGGCATAACCAATTTGAAGTCAAGCCTTGATATGTTTTCTAATGTATTTAGTTCAATCAAACCTAATATTGTAATTCTTAACACTGCACGTTCTCCTGAACTTAATTCTGCCTTGGCAAAGTTAGATGCTTTATTAGCAAAAAGAAGCGATTTGAAGATTTCTATTTGGGGATATACAGAATGGTTGATGTATACTAAGGTTTATTCAGATTATTTTTTTAAGTACGATACCTATATTCCTACAACATTTTTCTTCAATCCTTGGCAGACAACTACACGTGGATTAGAAGCAAATTATAAACGTTGGTTTAATACAGATATGCAACAAGCCCTACCTCGTTTTGCTATAATGGGATACGATCACGCACAATTTTTTATTAATGGAATTGTGAAATATGGAAAAAGCTTTACAGGCACTATAACTGAAAATAGCTATAAAGCAGTTCAAACACCACTACATTTCAAACGTATTAGCAATGTAGGTGGATTGCAGAATACCAATTTTATGATTGTGCACTATTTAAATAATCGTACCATCCAAACCATAAATTATTAAGAGATGCATTTAAAAAGAATTTTGTTCTTTGTTGCCTTATTATCTTATTTCATTGCCTCTAAAGCACAGATAGGAAAACACCGCAATGATTTATTACTGGGTGTTAATAGTGGCTTTGTCATGAGTAGAGTGAATTTTATGCCTATTATAACACAAAGTCAGTATCCAGGATTTACTGGAGGCTTATCTGTTAAGTATGTTTCAGAAAGATATTTCAATACAATATGCTCTATTTATGGTGAAATAAACTATTCTTTGATTGGCTGGAAAGAAAACATTCGTGATATAAATCGTCAACCAGTTATTAATTCAGTGACATCAATTCCCGAAGAATATCAACGCAATTTAGGATATATTCAGATTCCTATTTTCGCCCATTTGGCATGGGGAAAAGAATATAAAGGAGCACAATTCTTCCTTAATTTAGGACCACAATTTGGCTTTCTTGTTAACGAATCAACAACAAAAAACTTCGATTTTAATCAAAGAAACATTCAAGATAGGGTTAATCAAACTATAGCACAAGACACCTTAAGTGTTGAACATAAATTCGATTATGGCATCGCTGCAGGTTTAGGTCTCGAGTATATTGTTCCTAAAGTAGGTCATTTCTTATTAGAAGGGCGTTATTACTATGGATTGGGGAATATCTTTGGAGATAGAAAGAAAGATTATTTCTCACGCTCTAATATCGGTAATATTGTTATAAAAATCACTTATTTATTTGATATAACCAAAACTAAAAAATAATAATAACTATGTTTGAAAATCAACCGAAAGGACTTTTTGCCTTAGCTTTGGCAAACACTGGCGAGCGATTTGGATATTACACCATGCTTGCTATCTTTGTACTTTTCTTGCAAGCAAACTTTGGATTCTCTTCAGGCCTTGCAGGAAACATCTATGGTATCTTCTTGGCTGCAGTTTATTTTCTACCATTTGTCGGCGGAATTCTTGCCGATAAGTTTGGTTATGGAAAGATGGTTACTCTTGGAATCGTTGTAATGTTCCTGGGGTATATATTACTTTCTTTGCCATTAGGTACCACAACAGTTGCAGCTATTGCAATGTTTGCAGCTCTAGCAATGATTGCTTTAGGTACAGGACTCTTTAAAGGTAACTTACAAGTCATGGTGGGTAATCTATATGATGACCCTAAGTATGCAGAGAAAAGAGATTCTGCTTTCTCTATTTTCTATATGGCTATCAATATTGGTGCGTTGTTTGCTCCAAGTACAGCAGAAGCAATTATGGACTTTGTTCAAAAGAACTATGGAACAAGCGAGCAAGATTCTTACCATGCTGCCTTTGCGGTTGCATGTATTTCACTCATCGTTTCTATGGCAATTTATTATGCTTTCCGCCGTACTTTCAAACACGTTGAAGGGGGAAAGAAAAATACTACTGTACAAGCTGTTCAAAAAGAGAATGAAGTTGAAATCTCTAAAGAAGAAACAAAGGCACGTATTCAGGCACTTGTCCTTGTGTTTGCTGTAGTTATCTTCTTTTGGATGGCATTCCATCAGAATGGACTTACCCTAACTTTATTTGCAAAAGAGTTTACAACAAAGAATGTAACAGGTCTTCAAGGTATGGTATTCAATGTTTGGAATCTTGTTGCTTGTGTATTTATTGTTTACTCTTTGTTTAGTTTATTTCAATCAAAAACAAGGAAAGGAAAACTCATTTCAGCTTTAGTTTGTCTTCTTTCTGTAGAATTCTTGGTATACGAATACTTCAAAGCTGGTGATGTTGAGTTCAAAGCCTCAATCTTCCAACAATTCAACCCATTCTTTGTTATTGCGCTCACTCCTGTTGCAATGGGTGTATTTGGTTGGCTTGCAAAACTTGGTAAAGAACCTTCTGCACCACGTAAAATTGCTTATGGTATGCTTGTTGCAGCTTTAGGATTCTTAATTATGTTTGTAGGTTCAATGAACTTGTTAAGTCCTGTAGAGCAAACTGCAGCAGTAGAAGCAGGTACTGCTAGCTTTGTTTCACCAAATTGGCTTATTTCTACTTATCTAGTTCTTACCTTTGGAGAGCTCCTATTGTCTCCAATCGGAATCAGCTTTGTATCTAAAGTGGCTCCGCCTAAGTATAAAGGAATGATGATGGGTGGTTGGTTTGTGGCAACTGCAATTGGAAACTATCTAACAAGTATTCCTGCATTGCTTTGGGAAAAGACCTCTCTAACCGTTATTTGGGGTGTTCTTATTCTCCTTTGCTTCATCTCATTCATCTTTATCATGCTTATTATGAAACGTCTAGAAAAGGTTTCAAAATAATACAATTAAAAGTATCTTAATAAAAAAAAGCGACTAGTCTTTATACAGACTTAGTCGCTTTTTCATTATTTAATTGTATCCTTTTAGCATATAATAATGTACTTTTGTATACAACGAAGAGTACTATCCTAAAAAGTGTAGCTGCTTTTATTTCAGCAAGTTCTGTTATAAAAAACGATAAAATATACACTCAGGTAAATATTCTAATTCTTTCTCAAAATAAAACGAGTAGATGTTCTATTCATATCATCTACTCGTTTAGTTTTTTTATAAATATAATTTCTTTAGAAATTATTATCATCAATCATTTCGAATCCACAATAAGGCACAAGAACCTTTGGAACTCTGATACCTTTAGATGTTTGGTTGTTCTCTAAGATTGCTGCAACAATACGAGGAAGCGCAAGTGCAGAACCATTTAGAGTGTGACAAAGTTCAATCTTCTTATCTTCAGTATGACGATAGCGACACTTTAAGCGATTTGCTTGATAGCTTTCGAAATTAGATACTGATGAGACTTCAAGCCAACGTTGTTGTGCTGCACTCCAAACTTCAAAGTCGAAGCAGATAGCAGAAGTGAAACTCATATCTCCACCACATAGTTTTAAGATGCGGTAAGGCAGCTCTAGCTTCTTACATAACCCTTCAACATGAACCAACATCTCTTTTAACGATTCGTAAGAGTGCTCTGGTTTGTCAATACGAACAATCTCTACCTTGTCAAATTGATGTAAACGGTTTAGTCCACGTACATCTTTTCCATACGAACCTGCCTCTCTTCTAAAGCAAGCTGAATAAGCACAACGCTTAATAGGCAAATCCTTTTCATCTAGAATAACATCTCTAAAGATATTAGTTACAGGTACTTCAGCTGTTGGAATAAGATATAAATTATCTAATTGAGCATGATACATTTGACCTTCTTTATCGGGCAACTGACCTGTTCCGTATCCACTTGCTTGATTAACTACGTATGGTGGTTGCACTTCTAGATAACCACTCTTTCGTGCTTCTTCAAGGAAGAAAGCCTCAAGAGCACGTTGTAAGCGTGCCATCTTACCAATATAGAAAGGGAAACCTGCACCAGTTACCTTTACACCAAGGTCAAAATCAATTAAATTATATTTCTTTGCAAGATCCCAATGACATAATGCATCTTCAGTAAGGTTAGGCTTTTCTCCTCCTTCTACTACAACAACATTATCAGAAGCATCACATCCTTCTGGAACATCTTCATTTGCAATGTTTGGGATAGAGCATAAAAGCTCTGTTAATTCGTTTTCTGCAGACTCCATTTCTTCTTGCAATTGCTTGTCAAGAACTTTAAGACTAGCAACTTTAGATTTTATTTCTTCTGCCTCTTCTTTCTTTCCTTCTTTCATAAGAAGGCCCACTTGCTTCGATATAGTATTTGCTTCTTGTTTATTCTTATCAAGCTTTTGTTGAGCTTCTTTTCTCTTTTTATCTATACCGATAACGTTATCTATGGCTTCACGAGCACCTTTAAAGTGCTTTTTCTCTAAGCCTTTTATTACGCGTTCAGTCTCCTCTGTTATGAGTTTTAATGTAAGCATAATTTATATTGTTTATTAAGTAAAATTCAATCTATAGGCAAAATTACAAAAATAATTTGTCACATACAAAATATACAATATGTTTATAACAACATAAAACCAGCTATTCGAATATGAAAGCACATATATTATTTCGTTCCAAGATACAAAAATATCATTCCGATAATGATAAATAGTAAGTCGAAGAATTTTCCTTTTAGATTCTTTTCTCGTAGAATAAACGCACCAAAGGCAAAACTTACGATAACACTTCCTCTGCGAACCATGGACATTATCGATATCATTGCACCTTCAAGGCTTAGCGAATAGAAATAAACAAAGTCGGCAAGACAAAGAAAGATGCTTATTCCTATTATATAATAGTTCCACTTAAAGGACGCAACCTTATGCCTAAAAGGATACCAAAGAAATAAAAACACCAACAACATCCACATCATTTGGTAGATATTGAACCAACTTTGCACCACCATTTTATCTAAACCCAATCCTCCTGAGCTAACTGGTGCCATGAGATACTTATCGTATAATCCACTAATAGCTCCCAATATAGCAGCTAAAACAAGGAAATATATCCATTTGTCATGCTTAAAATTGATTCCTTCTTTATGTCCTGTTCTACTTAAAAAGATAAAAGAACAGATGGCCAAACTCACTCCTATCCATTGATAAATATTCAAATGCTCTCCATAAACAAATATTGCTCCAAGTAAAACCAATACAGGTCGTGTGGCATTAATAGGTCCAACTATAGTAAGGGGCAGGTGTTTCATAGAGAAATAACCAAACACCCAAGACGAAAGAACTATGATACTTTTAAGAAAAATATACTTATGCTGTTCAATACCAATAGTTGGAACATAAAAAAGACTACCATCTAACATATTGGTAAAAGCAGAAAGCAGAATGAAAGGAATAAAAATAAGCGAAGAAAAGATGGTGTTTAGCAACAATACAGGAATGACAGCATTATCGCTTAACGCCTTCTTCTTAAACACATCATACACCCCTAAGAATGTAGCAGATATAAATGCACCTAATAACCACATATTAATATTCAACCTTTTCTAGAAATAAAGCATGAGCAGGCATACTCTCTCCTGCCCCAATTCTTTTCCTTTGATCAACAATATTCTTAAATTCTTCGATAGTAATCTTATGTTGTCCCACCTCAACCAAGGTTCCAACAACAGCTCTAACCATGTTTCTTAAAAAACGATTAGCTTTAATTACAAAGTGCCAATGAGTGTCATCATCTTGAATCCATTGTGCTTTTGTAACATTACACAATGTTGTTTTAGCATCAGAATGACTTTTACAAAAAGCTTCAAAGTCTTCTACTTCTAGAAGATAACGTGCCGCTTCGTTCATCAAAGTAAAGTCTAAATCTCGATAATAACTATAAGAATAGTTTCTTACAAATGGGTCTTTACCTTTATGTACATAATAATGATAGGTTCTCCACGTTGCACTAAAACGTGCGTGCATATCTTCTGCAACAGGTTTGATAGCAAACACAACAATATCAGGAGGCAATAAACGATTGAGTTTACCGCTTAACAATTCTGCATCAAAGACTATTTCAGTAGAAATATCAAAGTGAGCAACCATAGAACGTGCATGAACTCCAGTATCAGTACGCCCTGCCCCCACCACATTTATATTGCAACGCAATATCAAAGATAGTGCTTTTTGCAATTCTTCTTGCACTGTATTTCCATTAGGTTGTATCTGCCAACCATGATAATTGGTACCATCATAAGCGAAATAAATAAAATATCGTTGCATAGTTGAAAGTCTAATAAATTTTCAGAACTCTTTCTTTGTTTTTTTTGTTGTTTTACATTCCAATAGCAAAAGCATTGTTATTAGGTGCCAAAAGTATTACTATTGTATCGCAAAAGCATTGCTTTTATACTACAAAAAGAATACTATTACTATCTTAATCGATATAATTTAAAAGATATCGTGCAATTACTTTATCATAACCATACACGTCGGGATAATCTCGCATCACTCCTTTTTCATCTGGATAAAGCGTGTAATAGGTTATAAATAAAGGTACAGAAGGTTTTAACGACTTTGAGTTGATGAGTCGCTTTCTATCAATTTTGTTCTCTAAGCAATCTTTTTCGTTGTTTCTTGAATCAGTTTTCATATCAACCGTTGTTGAATATATTAATTTATCTATCAGTGCTTCTTCTTTATCTTGTAAAAGAAAAATCGCCAGTTCCAAAGGCTTCTCTACACGAATGCAGCCATGCGATACACCTCTATCAAATCTACTGAAAGCCTCTCGTGAAGATGTATCGTGAAGATAAACAGAAAAATTATTAGGGAACCGAAACACAATACGCCCCAATGCGTTTCCTTCTCCACCTCGTTGGACTACCTTATATGCTCCACTTAATAACATATCTGGAGTCACTTCAGAAATATCAATTTCTTTTCCCGTAGCAACATGACGAATAAAATAACTATGCGAGTCAAAGTAATGTCTGTTTCCTAATTGAGAAATAATTTGCTTTTTAACTATACTCAGTGGTATAATCCATTGAGGATTTATATCCATTCTTTCTATTGTGCTATTCAATAATGGTGTTTTGGTAGACAATGCCCCACATGCAACACGCATTGAAAAAACACTATCCTCATCTACTGCCTGCAAATAAAATGAAGGAACATTTACCAAGACATATTTCTTATGCAACTCAGGGTAATCATTGTGACGCCATCTACAGCGTTCCATATTTACTAAAACCTTCATTTTTGAAATTCTTGTAGAAGTTTTTCTTAAAAGAAACTGAAAGTTTTTAAACAGTGAACGATTAGTTTTAAGCTTTTGAAAAAAAGATTGTAGGGAATCATTGGTAACAGAAGCAACAAGCTGATTCACAAATAAAGTATCAACACTTTCTGTATGTATATCATAAAGCCGTTGATAGTTCTTTACTCCATTCTTTGTTTCTGCAGTATCAAGTCGATTCAATATGTAGCTAGGAGTAACGTAACCAAATCGCTCTCCTATAGCATATCTAAAGAGAGCTTTTGTTAAACTATATTCAATTCGAGCTAGAATCTTACTTATACTCTCTCCTTCTTCAATTGAAAGGGTTTGAATTTTCTTTATATCTTTCTTGATCTCTTTATTAATAAACTTATTAGGAGAAAAACCTATAGATGTTAACCTTTCTATAGAATCAATAAGTAAGGCTGAAGATGGGTTTATTCCTTCTTTAGAAATCCAAAGATATTCCTTCTTAGTTCTATAATAGTTACGAGTTAAATAATCAGCAACCAACGAATCTTTATCGTCATTTACCAATTCTTTTATTGAGCGTCTAACTCTTGACTTACTTATCTTAAATTTTAATAATGAAAAGTCTTTAAAGTCTTTATCAATACTTAAAAGAACCTTATCTTGAGTATTACCATTACAACTAATAAGGGCAACAGCAATATAAATAAATAAATAAAAATATATGAATGATTTCAACGCTAGAAAAGAGATATCTATTTTACAGATATTTTACGAACAATTTTTCCGATTTTAACGATGTAAACACCTTTAGGAAGTGGCAAATCAAAACGTTTATCCATTCCGTCTACCTTAAAATTCAATATACATATACCTGCAACATTATATACTTGAAGCGTCTGTCCGTTTGCTCCTGATACATGTAATGTATTCTCTATCATTGCAATAGATGGTGCAGAGTTATCTTGTTCGAGAGATTCTATATTAAAAGATACTGCTGCTCTAGAAGTCATTGACATAACTCCGAGAACCAAAAATAATAAAAAGCATATCTTTTTCATCATATCTCTAGAATTTTTAAATTTCTATTTATATTCTAATTTACATCAATGATAAACACAATAGAAATAATTATATACTTCAATGCCTTATCATTCTTTTCACAAAGTTACACTATTTCTTCAATAATTAGAAATAGAACTTTTGTTTATCTCACAATTTTTAAATTATTTAATACTTACAATCATACCCTCATTAGATAATATTGAGTTAGGAAATACCTTCTTTGCCTCATCTAAAAGGATTGTTTCATTAGCATAACGTGAACTGTAATGTCCTAAAAGGAGCTGCTTTGCATCTGCATCTCTAGCCACCATTGCTGCCTGTTCAGCTGTACTATGGAAATATTTCTCAGCATAATTAGCATGCTCATTTGCATAAGTGCTTTCATGATAAAGCAAAGTTACATTCTTAATCATCTTATGCAATTCGGGTAAATACTTTGTATCACTGCAGTAAGCATATGACCGTGCAGGATCAGCAGGAAAGGTTAAGCGAGCATTTGACACTACTTCTCCATCTTCTGTAACCCAATCTTCTCCCTGTTTAATAGCATTTATCTTGTAATGAGGAATGTTATAAAAATCTATCATATCACGCTTTATATGCGCCAAGGTCTGCTTTTCTTTAAAAAGAAAACCACTACAACTGATTCGGTGATCTAAGGGTATCGACTCAATTGTAAGACTTCTATCATCATATATCACAGTATTTACTGTTGTATCTACCCCATTAAAGACCACGTCAAAGGTTAATCCTTTGCAAAAGAAGTTCATTTGAGCTTTAAAAAGATTTTCATACTCTTTGGGAGCATATACATATAAAGGTGCAGTTCTTCCCAACATTCCAAATGTTGAGATTAATCCTATAAGTCCAAAACAATGATCTCCATGTAAGTGAGAAATAAGAATCGCTCCAATCTTCATAAAATTGACATGAGATTTTCTGAGTTGTATTTGAGCACATTCGCCACAATCAACCATAAAGAACTTTCCTCTTATCTCTACAATTTGACAAGAAGCACTATGCAGAAGCGTTGGTAATGCACTTCCACAACCTAAGATATGGACATTAAATGTTTCCAAACCAATTATTGTTTTTTATTCTCTTTGCGTTTATAAACAAAGATTCCATGCGGATTTTCCAACACGAGTGAATCGGGACCAAGTATATTTACTTGGAAAGAATCACGACCTAGAAGAAGTTTTCCGTTAAATATCTTCCAAACTTTCCAATCATTTTTTTCTACAGGCTGATAGGTGTGAATAGCTCCCCCTTCTTCTATTTCAAAGTCTTTGTCTATACTATTCCATCTACCTAATAACGTTGTTAGATTCAATACTTCTGTAGCCTGAAACTCTCCATCTATATTTCGACCAATAACAGCCATTCTATCGCCTACCAATAATCCACCTCTTAAACCCATATTAGCTTGCTCGTTATTGTCCATCAATATACAATCAATAGAATCTCCCGAGTCGGTTATAAGCTGCAAGTTGTGCATACCTGTTCCTTCTCCACATATTCCATAGAGTGTTGAATCTGCATTAAGACTATTATCGATAGAATCAGCTTCATTGAAAGACATTTTTTTAGTCTTTTCTTTACAAGAAAATATGGTAAAAGACGAGACAAGTAAGATTCCGATCAGGGTGATAAACTTTAACTGTTTCATATCTATTATTTATATAATATCTTATAATCTTTATTGACCTTTTAATTCTTTAGATTTCGCTTCATTCCAAAGCGCATCCATTTCAGCTAGAGTCATATCTTTCAAAGCAACTCCTTTCTCTTTTGCACTTTGCTCAATATAATTAAAACGGTGTATAAACTTGCGATTACTTTGCTCTAAAGCATCATCAGGATTAATGCCATACAGTCTTGCAACATTAATCATACTAAAGAAGAAATCACCAAATTCGCTTGTAGATTTCTCTTTATCTTCTTTGCTTAACTCAAGCTTTAGCTCCTCTAACTCTTCATAAACCTTATCCCAAGCATCTTCTTTTTGCTCCCAATCAAAGCCTACGTTTCTTGCTTTGTCTTGTATTCTATAAGCTTTTATCAAACTTGGAAGAGAAGAAGGGACACCAGACAAGACGGTTTTATTGCCATCTTTTTCCTTAAGTTTTATCTGTTCCCATGTTTGAAGAATACTTTCTACACTCTTAGAAGGATCTGGTTCTCCATAAATATGAGGATGACGAAATTTCAATTTCTCTACTTCTTTATTACAAACGTCAGCAATATCAAATTGTTTCTTTTCGTTGGCAATAACAGAATAGAATAAAACATGTAGTAAAACATCGCCTAATTCTTTACAAATGTTATGAGAATCGTCGTTCAAAAGCGCATCACATAGTTCGTATACTTCCTCTATTGTATTGGTTCGTAAGGTACAATTTGTCTGTTTTTTGTCCCAAGGACATTTCTCTCTCAGTTCATCTAAAACATCTAACAAACGTCCAAAGGCTTCTAGTTTTTCCACTCTTGTATGCATACCTATAGTATTATTTTAGACAAAAGTAATCATTTTCCACTTAAAAATAGTAAATTTGCAATGTTTTTTATACTAGAACGAAATCATAGAACAACATATATGGAATTAGCAAGTAAATACGATTCGAAAGAAGTAGAATCGAAATGGTATCAATATTGGCTTGATAATAAGCTTTTCTCAAGTAAACCTGACAGCAGAGAACCCTACACTGTTGTTATACCTCCACCCAATGTTACTGGTGTTTTGCATATGGGTCATATGCTTAACAACACTATCCAAGACATTCTTGTGCGTAGAGCAAGAATGGAAGGCAAGAATGCTTGCTGGGTTCCAGGTACAGACCACGCCTCTATTGCTACTGAAGCTAAAGTAGTAAACAGACTTGCTCAACAAGGAATAAAAAAGACTGACATCACAAGAGATGAGTTCTTGGGTCACGCTTGGGATTGGACTAAAGAACACGGAGGCATTATTCTAAAACAATTGCGTAAACTTGGAGCTAGTTGTGATTGGGATAGAACTGCCTTTACCATGGATGATGAACGCTCAAAGAGTGTCATTAAGGTTTTCTGTGACTTGTATAATAAAGGTCTTATTTATCGTGGTGTGCGCATGGTGAATTGGGATCCAAAGGCACAAACAGCACTAAGCGATGAAGAGGTGATATACAAAGAAGAGAAATCTAAATTGTATTACCTTAAATATATGGTTGTTGAAGAACCAGGGAAATATGCTATCGTAGCAACAACTCGCCCTGAAACAATTATGGGTGACACCGCAATGTGTATTAATCCAAACGACCCTAAGAACACATGTCTTAAAGGTAAGCACGTAATTGTACCTCTTGTAAATCGTGAGATACCTGTCATTGAAGACGACTATGTTGATATTGAATTCGGAACAGGTTGTTTAAAGGTTACACCTGCACACGATATTAATGACTATAACTTAGGAATTAAACACCATCTTGATACTATTGATATCTTTAACGACAACGGAACAATCTCTGAAGCTGCAGGAATGTACGTTGGACAAGATAGAATGGACGTTAGAAAGCAAATTGCTCAAGACCTAACAGATGCAGGTTTAATGGAGAAAATTGAAGACTATACTAATAAGGTAGGATGCTCTGAAAGAACAAACGTGCCCATTGAACCTAAATTATCTACACAATGGTTCCTTTCAATGCAGCACTTTGCAGACATGGCACTGCCTCCTGTTATGGACGATAACATTCAATTCTATCCACAAAAATATAAGAATACTTACCGCCATTGGCTCGAAAACATCAAAGATTGGTGTATTTCTCGTCAGCTTTGGTGGGGACATCGCATTCCAGCTTACTACTTTGAGATAGAAGGAAAACGTGATTTTGTTGTGGCAGAATCTATTGAAGATGCATTAAAACAAATCGAAAATAAATACAATACCACATTAACAGAAAACCAACTTTCACAAGATGAAGACTGCCTTGATACTTGGTTCTCATCTTGGTTGTGGCCTATTTCTGTATTTAATGGTATCAACGATCCTGATAATGCAGAGCTAAAATATTACTATCCAACAAGTGTTCTTGTTACAGGACCAGACATTATCTTCTTCTGGGTTGCCAGAATGATTATGGCAGGATATGAATACAAGCACGAAATGCCATTCAAGAGCGTTTACTTTACAGGTATTGTTCGAGACAAGTTGGGTAGAAAGATGAGTAAGAGTCTTGGAAACTCACCCGATCCTCTTGATCTTATTGAACAATATGGTGCTGATGGTGTGCGCATGGGAATGATGTTATCTGCTCCAGCTGGTAACGATATTCTTTTCGATGAGACTCTTTGTGAACAAGGAAGAAATTTCAATAACAAGATATGGAATGCGTTCCGACTCATCAAAGGCTGGTCTACTTCTGAGGAAGAACAACCCGCAACCAATGCAATTGCAGTGAAATGGTTCGAAGCTAAGCTTCGCCAAGCAAACCAAGAGCTTAACGATCTCTTCTCTAAATATAGAATATCAGAAGCCTTAATGGTTGTTTATAAATTATTCTGGGACGAGTTCTCAAGTTGGTATCTTGAAATGATTAAGCCAAGTTATGGTTCTCCTATCGACAAGAAGACATTTGAAGCTACCCTACAATTCTTCGAAACACTTCTAAAAATGTTGCATCCATTCATGCCTTTCATTACAGAAGAGTTATGGCAACACATCTACACAAGAGAAGAAGGTCAATCAATTATGTGCGAAAAGCTTACTCTTGATGCTTTTTCTACAGAAGATAGCCATCTAATTGACGAGATTGAAAACGTTAAACTCATTGTAACCAACATTAGAGCGGTGCGTAATCAAAAGAATATCTCGCCTAAAGTAGAACTAGAGTTACACACCATTTCTCAAAACAGATATGCTACCTATAATTCTGTTATTAAGAAAATGGCTAACCTCAACAACGTTGTTGAAGTTAAAGAAAAGGCTGCTAATTGCGCATTATTTATGATTGGAACAGACGAATTTGCTATTCCTGTTGGCGATATGGTTGACCATGAGGCTGAACTTGCGAAACAAGAAGCTCAACTTAAGCATCTAGAAGGATTTCTTGCAGGTATTCAAAAGAAGCTATCCAACGAAAAGTTCGTAGCGAATGCTCCTGCGGAAGTGGTTGAACTCGAACAGAAAAAAGCAAAAGACTCTGAAGAAAAGATTGCAGCTCTTAAACAATCTATCGCAGAACTAAAACAAAAATAAGAATAAAAATGATGTTTGCTGTCTGTGTATAGCAACGACATCAAGAACCTATAAAACTCTCATAAAACCAGTAAACGGCAGGCATTTTAATATGCTCTGTCGTTTATTGATACTAAGTATTTCGGATAACAACACTAATAAACTCTATTTATGAACATAATTAAAAATACATATAAAGGTATATATGCTATCTTTCTTGCCTTATCTTTGGTTGCTTGTAACGACAATACTGAAGATGAAATGGTGAAGAAAGAGGGTAAAACTATTTTTGTTTATATGCCCTGGACTGCAAGTCCTACAAATAGTGCAAATAGCTTACACGACAACTTTATTCAAAATATTGAAGATATAAAGAGTGCAATATCAGAAGAAGGAGGATTGAGAAATAGTCGTTTGGTGATTTTTATCGATTCTTTAGCCCCCAAATACGGCACAATGTATGAGCTAAAATATCAGAATGGACTATTTATCAAGAATATATTAAAACAATATACTCCGCAAAACAGTACTTCATATACCACAGAACAAGGATTAACAACAATACTAAAAGATGTTGTTAGATTTGCTCCTGCTTCAAAATATTCAATGATTATTGGCTCACATGGTGTGGGTTGGCTTCCTGCAGAACCAACAACTCGCTCGAGAACTCGTTTCTTTGGAGGAACTACTCCAGAATACCAAACCAACATAAGCACTCTTGCAAATAGTATAAAGGCAACGGGTATAAAGATGCAATATATCATGTTCGATGATTGTTATATGTCGAATATCGAAACAGCATACGAATTACGTAATGTAACATCGTATCTCATTGGTTGCACTAGCGAGATTATGGCATACGGGATGCCTTATCATAAGATGTGGCAAGAATTATCTTCACTCAATCCCAATTACCAAACCATTACAAATATCTTCCACGATTTCTATTCAAACTACCAAGCTCCACAATACAACTGCGGTGCTATTGGTGTTACAAACTGCGAAAAGACGGAAGAAATGGCAAATCTCATGAAAGAGATTAATCAACAATTTACTTTCAATGTTGCCGACACCACTCATTTACAAAAGCTCGATGGATATAGCGGAACAATATTTTATGATATGAAGAGTTATGTAGATCGACTTTGCCCTGATACAAATTTAAAGAATCGTTTCAACAATATGCTTAATCAAGTAACTCCTTATCACGCATCAACTAATAGAATATACACTGCTATGGGCCAACTTGATTCGGAATATATTTACATCAATTCGTTCTCTGGAATAACAATTAGCGACCCTAATGAATCGCAAGTATATTCTGCAAAGACAACTAAAAGAACTACCAGTTGGTGGAAAGCCACTCATTAAGAAGTTAAGATAAAACAAAGTAACGATTATAATTCATTATAGAAAATAAATAAAAAGAGTTCTTTTCAACAATTAGTTGACAAAGAACTCTTTTCTTTTCTCATATCTTATTATCACTTTTGTTCCTTAGGATTTATCCCTATATATACATATTAGTAATAACTTAATAAAAAAAATATTATTATCTACATTTTAAGCAATTAAGCTACACCTTACATGTACACTATGAACGTGCTAGTTTTGCATTGACATTACTATATAAAAACATTGCTATTAGGTAATAATAACAATAATATTAGTAACCAAAAAGATCTCTTTTATAAAGCATATTTTCGCAAATAAAAGAAAGCGAACAATCTAACCAAAGAGAATTTAAGTGCTAATGCATTATCAATACACTGCTCCTAGCAAGTGATAGTATTCCTATTCATAGAATTTACATATCTTTATTAGCTCTCTTTCTTTCGTTATGGTCAAGAATAATCTTGCGCATTCTCATGTTTAAAGGAGTTACCTCAACATATTCATCCGCCTTGATATATTCCAAACATTCCTCTAAACTCATTACTGTTTTAGGAATAACACGAGCCTTATCATCGCTACCAGAAGCACGGACGTTAGTTAATTGTTTTGCTTTAGTTACATTGATAACCAAGTCATTATCGTGAACATGCTCACCAACGACTTGTCCGTAGTAAACATCTTCACCTGGATCGATAAAGAACTTACCACGATCTTGAAGCTTATCTAGTGAGTAAGCAAAGGCAGTTCCTGTTTCCATAACAATCATAGAACCATTAACTCGGCGAGTAATCTCACCTTTAAAAGGTTGATATTCTTTGAAACGGTGTGCCATAATAGCTTCTCCTTGACTTGCAGTAAGCACGTTTGTACGCAAACCAATAATACCTCTTGATGATATATCGAACTCAATATTTACACGATCGCCTTGACTTTCCATAGAAGTCATCTCACCTTTACGACGAGTAACCATGTCAATCATCTTACTTGCGAACTCTTCAGGAACGTTGATTGTTAGCTCTTCGATTGGTTCGTGCTTCACTCCGTTAATCTCTTTGTAAATAACTTGAGGCTGACCAACCTGTAGTTCGTATCCTTCACGACGCATCGTTTCAATTAAAACTGATAGGTGAAGCACACCACGTCCACTAACAATCCAGCTATCTGTACTGTCTTCAAATGGACGAACTCGTAGAGCCAGGTTCTTTTCAAGTTCCTTTTGAAGACGATCATTAATGTGTCTACTTGTTACAAACTTACCTTCTTTACCAAAGAAAGGACTATCATTAATTGTAAAGAGCATACTCATCGTAGGCTCGTCGATAGCCAATGGTGGAAGAGGTTCGGGGTTTTCAAAGTCAGCAATAGTATCTCCAATTTCAAATTTGTCAAGGCCTACTACTGCACAAATATCTCCAGAACTCACTTCTTCTGTCTTAGCGTGTCCCATTCCTTCAAAAGTTCTAAGCTCTTTAATCTTAGTTCTTTCCTTAGAACCATCTCTGTGACATATGGTTACATTCATTCCATCTTTTAAAGTACCGCGATGAACACGTCCAACAGCGATTCTTCCTGTATAATTAGAATAATCTAAAGAAGTAATAAGCATTTGAGGAGTTCCGTCAAGTTGCTTTGGAGCAGGTATGTGCTTAACAATTTCATCAAGAAGGTAATCTATATTGTCTGAAGATTGCTTCCAATCGGCAGCCATCCAACCATTTTTTGCACTTCCATACACAACAGGGAAATCTAATTGATCTTCAGTTGCGTTAAGAGAAAACATCAAATCAAAAACCATTTCGTAAACTTCTTCAGGTCTACAGTTTGGTTTATCTACCTTATTTACAACTACAATGGGTTTCAAACCAATCTCTAGAGCCTTTTGAAGAACAAATCTTGTTTGTGGCATTGGACCTTCAAAAGCATCTACAAGTAGAATACAACCGTCTGCCATATTCAATACTCGCTCTACTTCTCCACCAAAATCCGAGTGTCCTGGGGTATCTATAATATTAATTTTAGTGCCTTTCCAATTGATGGAAACATTCTTTGAAAGAATAGTTATACCTCTTTCACGCTCCAAATCGTTAGCATCTAAAATTTGATCACTGTTATCTTGTCCTTCTCTAAATAGCTTTCCGGCAAGCATCATCTTATCTACAAGAGTTGTCTTACCATGGTCTACGTGTGCAATAATTGCAATATTTCTTATATCCTGCATTGATTTTACCATATAAAATTCGTTGCAAAGGTAGTTATTTTAATCCATAATGGATAAAAAAAACACTTTTATTTGCTTGATTCTAAATAATTATCATTACCTTTGCAGTCGCATTTTACAAAATAACAAATTATTAATTAAAAGTTCTATGTATTTAGATCAAGCAAAAAAACAAGAAATCTTTGGACAATACGGAAAGTCTAACACTGATACTGGATCAGCAGAAAGCCAGATAGCATTGTTCTCATACCGTATTTCCCACTTGACGGAACATCTTAAAAAGAACCGTAAAGATTATACAACTGCACGTTCTTTGACAAAGTTAGTTGGTAAGCGTCGTGCTTTACTTGACTATCTTTATGACAGAGACATTGAACGTTATCGTGCAATTATCAAGGCTTTAGGTCTTCGTCGATAATCGTTCGTATTGCTTAAGCGCATTAAAGAGACTTTTTCTAGCTTCCTTTGGGAGCAGAAGAAGTCTCTTTTTTATGGATATAAATGAATAAATATAATAAAAACACTTTCAAAAAACTTCTAAAAGAAAATAAATAACTATCTTTATACACCAAATATGTTCTATTATACTTATTTTATGAAACAAACTAAAATAATATTTTTCCTTGGAGGATTGTCTTTATTGACTCAAAGTACCTATTCAAAAGTAAAGAATAAACCTAATATTATCTTTATAATGTGTGATGATATGGGATATGGTGATCTTGGATGCTACGGACAACCTTATATTTCTACCCCTAATATTGATAGGTTAGCAAAGAATGGAATGCGTTTCACACAAGCATACGCAGGAAGTCCTGTAAGTGCACCATCTCGTGCATCCCTAATGACAGGTCAACATACTGGTCATTGTGAAGTTCGTGGAAATAAAGAGTATTGGAAGAATGTTCCCAAAATAAAGTATCTTGATAATGAAGACTTTTCTGTTGTAGGACAACACCCTTACAATCCAGACCACATTATCTTGCCCGAAATAATGAAAGACAATGGCTATAATACTGGAATGTTTGGCAAATGGGCAGGCGGATACGAAGGTTCTTCATCAACACCGGATAAGCGAGGAGTTGATGAATTTTATGGTTTTATATGCCAATTTCAAGCTCATCTCTATTATCCAAATTTCTTAAACAGGTTTAGTAAGCAACTTGGAGATAAGGAAACCACAAGAGTTATTTTAGAAGAAAATATTAAATATCCGATGTTCGGGAAGGATTATTTTAAAAGACCACAATATTCTGCTGACTTAATCCATCAAAAAGCTCTTGAATGGATAAAGAATCAAAATAACAATAAGCCTTTCTTTGGCATTCTCACTTACACCCTACCACACGCAGAACTTGTGCAACCTGACGACTCTATCGTAGCTCATTATAAACAGAAGTTTTTTAATGACAAAACTTGGGGAGGTCAAGAAGACTCTAGATATAACCCGTCAGTATACACACATGCACAATTTGCAGCTATGATTACTCGTTTAGATGCGTATGTTGGAGAAATTATTGAGGTGCTAAAAAAACAGGGATTATACGAAAATACAATGGTTGTATTTACAAGTGACAATGGACCCCACGAAGAAGGAGGTGCAGATCCAACATTCTTTGGAAGAGATGGCAAACTAAGAGGATTAAAACGCCAATGCTATGAAGGTGGAATTAGAATTCCTTTTATTGTTAGCTATCCTAAAAAAGTTACCCCAAACACTATAAACGACCATCCATTTGCTTTCTATGATATTATGCCTACATTCTGTGAAATGATTGGAATCAAAGATGTTCAAAAGAAATATGGCAACAAAAAGCAAACTGATTATTTTGATGGAATATCTATTCTGCCTACTCTTTATGGAGAAAAAGAACAAAAGAAGCACGACTTTTTATATTGGGAATTTGATGAAACCAATCAAATTGGCGTGAGAATGAGCGACTGGAAGTTAGTGGTAAAAAATGGAAAACCTCATCTTTATAATCTAGCAAATGATATTCATGAAGATAAAGACATTGCCAGTATACATCCTGATATAGTAAAAAAAATGATAGATATCATTAAAAAAGAACACACCGACAATCCTTATTTTAGTGTAACTCTACCCTATTAAAGAAATTCAGGATATAAATTCAGCTGACAAATCAATGATTTTATACAATAAAAGTAATGCTTCTACATTGTAAAAGCATTACTTTTTCTTTAGAATAGCATTGTTATTTCTTCTAAAATACAATTCTTTATAAAAATAATTTAGTATATAAAGAGATTTAAGCCTATAAAAAGTTCCAAATATAGAATAAAAAAGAATCCTAATTTGCACTATAAAAACACATAATCAACTAACCACAAAAGAATTGTTAGTCTTTTATCGGGTTCCAACCTTGTGCTTTCAATTCAAACTCATTATTATCTCGTGTAACCAATTGCATTCCAAACTCAGGCTTTGTGATGTGTCCAATAATTTTTACATTCTGCATGTTACTTATTTTCTCATGATCTCCAATGGGAACAGTAAATAATAGTTCATAATCTTCACCACCATTAAGAGCACAAGTCGTAACATTCATATTCAACTCTTCAGCCATTATAGCAGTTTGATAGTCGATAGGAATATTTTTTTCATATACTCTGCAGCCACAATTACTTTGCTTACAGATATGAATAAGCTCGCTACTTAAACCATCAGAAACATCAATCATTGCAGTGGGATGGATATTTTCTTCTTTTAATTGCTTAATAATATCTCCCCTAGCCTCTGTTTGTAGCTGTCGTTGTAATAGATATTCTTTACCAGCAAAATCGGGTTGAAAGTTTCGAAGCTCGTCAAGCAGACTTTGATTGTTGTTCTTTCTCGCTTCGTCTACTTGCTGATAGTAAACCACTTTCTCTCTTTCTAGCAACTGAAGTCCCATATATGCAGCACCAAGATCTCCAGAAACGCAAATCAAGTCAGTATCTTTAGCCCCGTTTCTATATACGATATCTTCTTTATTGGCCTCACCAATACAGGTGATACTAATTGCTAAACCTGTATAAGAAGAGGTTGTATCTCCTCCAACAATATCCACATTCCACTTTTCACACGCTGCTCTTACTCCGCTATAGAACATCTCTAAATCCTCAACAGTAAAACGTTTACTAAGTGCCAAGCTAACCGTAATCTGCTTTGGTGTGCCATTCATGGCGAAGATATCACTAATATTAACCATAGCCGACTTGTATCCAAGGTGTTGAAGATCTATATAAGTAAGATCAAAATGAACACCCTCCATCAACATATCAGTAGAAAGAAGAACCTCGCTAGATGGATAATGCAATACCGCACAATCATCTCCAATACCATAAAGAGTTGATTCGTTTTGTGGTTTTATATCTTTTGTTAGGTGATTGATCAATCCAAACTCACCAAGTTTTGAAATATCTGTCATTAATTCAATTACTTAATTATATTATAAAATTGCTATATAAAGAAAACTTATTGTTATTTGTCATAAATAGGGAAAAGAACCAACCTCTCAATAGATTACTATATTTAATCATTTGAGGTTGGTTCTTGTTTTTATGTCTTATGGTTTGACTTCTTTTTGTATTATAGAAGAACAACTGATTATGAGCGACGAATCATCTCACGCATAATCTCTGTCATCAAAGGTTGAGCCTTATTCGCTGCAATTTGCACTTCCTCATGACTCACTTCAACAGCGGTTCCTTCCAATCCAAGATCGGTAATAATACTCATACCAAACACTTTAATACCACTATGACATGCAACAATAACCTCAGGAACAGTACTCATACCCACAGCATCAGCGCCTAAACGATAAAATGCACGATATTCAGCAGGTGTTTCGAATGTTGGTCCGCTTACACCCATATAGACACCATGAACCAAACGGATACCCTTTTCCTTAGCAATACTATTTGCTAGTTCTATAAGTCCTTTGTTATAAGCCTCATGCATATCAGGAAAACGAGGGCCAGTAGGGAAGTTCTTTCCTCTTAAAGGATGTTCGGGGAAGAAGTTAATATGGTCTGTTATCACCATAAGATCGCCTATTTGAAACTCAGGATTCATACCCCCAGCTGCATTTGACACAAAAAGAGTCTCAATTCCAAGCTCGTGCATGACTCTTTGAGGGAAGGTAACTTCTTTCATTGAGTATCCCTCATAATAATGAAATCTACCCTCCATAGCCATAATATCTTTGCCACCAAGTTTACCAAATATAAGTCTTCCTGCGTGTCCTTCTACAGTTGACACTGGGAAATTTGGTATATCGTTATAGGAAAAACTATAAGTATCAGTTATTTCTGAAGCTAATTGTCCTAGTCCTGTTCCCAATATTATTGCTGTTTTTGGACTTGTTGTCATCCTTTCTTTTAGCCAAGATGCTGTTTCTTGAATTTTTTCGTACATAACTTGTTATTTTGTTATTAAATAATTCTTGTTGATCAAGCATAAAAGATACCATAATTGGTAACACATATAACGAATCTTTCAACTCTTCTAATTCTGATTCTAAATGTCTCAATCGTGTGGCATCCTTCTCTGTTGTTATAATCATTTTAGGGGAAGGCATACTTTTATAGGTCGCTATCACCTCCTGTAAATCCTTATCAGTAAATTGATGATGGTCACTATACGATAAAGATTTTATTTTATTGGTGTATTGTTGCAAGTCAACTATGATTTGCTTTGGCGAAGCAATACCCGTTAATAATAGTACATTGGTATCGTTTGTTATTGAATCAAGAGGCTGTTGTTTCTCTTTAAACAATAATTTTAAGTCGCAATAATCAATTGTTGTAAAGAATAAGCTTTGATATGGGTAGAGATCCATTGCTTTTGTTAGAACTCTAAACTCCATTGGTTTAAGGTCTTTAGGGCACTTTGTTATGATAACAATATCCGCTCTCGACTTTCCTTCTTGTGGCTCTCTTAATCGACCAGCAGGCAATAACTTGTCATATATAATCAATCGATGATAATCTATCAATAAAACATTGATACCAGGTTTCACATATCGATGTTGGAAAGCATCATCTAAAAGAATAACATCAGTATCTTTTGTTTCCTCTTCACTTGTAATTTGGTCTATACCATTGCATCTATCTTTATCTACTGCAACGTAAACATCAGGATATTTCTCTTTCATCTGAAATGGTTCATCTCCTATTTCAAAGATTGAAGAATCTTTTGTTGCAAGCTGAAACCCTTTACTTTTACGCTTATACCCACGGGATAATACTGCCACTTTCACTTGATCTTTAAGTAAACGAACAAGATATTCAACGTGAGGAGTTTTACCTGCACCACCCACTGTTATATTTCCTATAGATATAATAGGTATCTTATAGGTCTTACTTTTAAGAATTCCTATTTCAAATAGTTGATTTCTGAATCGAACTGCAAGCCCATATAACCAACTAAAAGGCAGAAGCCAGTCGTTTATTTTTATAAAATCACCTTCGATTCTCATAGTTCTGACTATTTAATATTTAAAACATAAGGAAGTTGAGCCTGCATCATTTGGCGTTGTTTTGCCACCCTCACCATAGCAAGAGGTTCGTATAAGTCACCTAAGGTCAAACGCAATTGCTCGTCAATATAGTTATTTCGTCCTTCTGCTTCCTTGAACATATCCAACCAAGAAGCTTGTGCTGGATAGTTGTTTGTAGTATAATTGGTTAGTTTTGCTAGCTGTGCAGCCTTAGCAATAGCCTCATTCAATCCTCCGAGTTGGTCTACTAAATGAATATTAAGTGCATCTGAACCTAACCATACATGTCCTTGTGCAATCTTTTCGACTTGTTCGATAGTTAAATGACGCCCTTCCGCCACTCTTTTTCTAAACAAAGAATATCCTCGTTGTATCTTTGCAGTTAAATATTTTACCTCATCTTGATTTAAAGGACGAGCAAAAACGTTACCAAAAGAACTATTCTTATTTGTTTGTATTTCATCGAACTTCACTCCTAGTTTGCCATTAACTAAACCACTAAAATCAGGAATAACTCCGAAAATACCGATACTTCCTGTTAGTGTTGTAGGTTGAGCTATAATCCAATTGGCATTACAACTTAAGTAATACGCACCAGAAGCAGCATAATCACCCATAGAAATAACAACTGGTTTCTTTGCTTTGAGTTCTGTAACTTGATGCCATATTTGTTCAGAAGCATATGCATCACCACCACCAGAGTTAATACGTATAACAACAGCTTTAATATTATCGTCTTTCATAAGCTTCTCTAAATCAGTGCACACTGTTTGGCTAACAATATCACCTCCTTGTGCAAAGAGTCCTACTGCCTGGTTTTGTACAATTGTTCCTTGAGCATAATACACAGCTATTTCATTATTATCACTTGTGGAGTTCTCAATTTGCTGCATATCAGATATACCCACTTGATTAATAACATCTGTAGGTTCTTGTCCCAATAGTTTATTAATGATGGGCTTAATTTGGTCGGTATAAACAAGACCATCAACAAGTTTATAAGACAAGAGCTGTGTTGCAGCTTCTAAAGCGATAAGTCTATCAGCATAAGCGTTTAAGGAGTCTACCTCTACCCCTCTGCTCTTTGCAACAGATTGGCATAAAACTTGCCATGTCCCATTGAGGAAACGACCTACTTGCTCTTTGTTTGCATCACTCATTTGGTCTTCGGTGTACATCTCTGTTGCACTCTTATACTTACCAACCTTTATAACATTGTATCTCACTCCCACTTTAGCAACGGCATCTTTTATAAACATTGGCTGAGCAGCAAGACCATGCCAGTCGAGCATTCCTTCTGGATTTATCAGTACTTTATTAGCAACAGAAGCCACATAATAAGCTCCTTGAGTGTATTCATCTCCGTAAGCAATAATCCATTTTCCTGAGTTTCTAAAGTCAAGAAGAGCATTTCTAACTTCTTGAAGAGTTGCATAACCTGAGCTTAGTAATCCTGCTTCGATATAAATACCTTTTATATTATCATTACTTTTAGCCTTTTGAATGGCAGAAAGTAGTTGATCTAACCCTAAAGAATTGACCGTATTGCCTGTTATTTGTCCAAGTATATTCTCCTTAGTTTGTTCCTCTATTGTACCTGAAAGATTGAGTACAAGTACTGAATTATTTTTAATTGCCATCTTAGAACTAGACGACGCAACCATTCCCACAAAGGAAATCATTAATATTATAAATACAATAACGCTAAAAATAATTAGTCCAGTAATAGTGGCAAGTACTGATTTGAAGAAACTTTTCATATACTTTTTGTTTTATGCTCTATTAAATGATGTAGAAGTTTATAACAGTGCAAATTGAAAAGAAATGCTTTAACCTGCACATAATAATGCAAATATAGCAAATTATTTTAATAGTATAAGTATTTGTAGCTATAAACTTTCAACTGAAACAAAGTTATTTCTACTTTTCTTATACCATTATTTGTGGTTTTCTATTAGTCTTTACAATCTTAAACCAATAGAATGAAAGTAAAAAAATTAACCTATGATGGTGAATTTGGCAAACTTAAGTAGCAATTGTTTGGTTCCTATATTCGCAAATTCGACTGTTGCTTTGGCATTTTCACCTGTTCCTTCTAATTGTAAAACCTTTCCTTTTCCAAATCGTTGATGCTCAATTATTGTCCCAAGTTTCAAGTTACCTGCAGAAGTAGACGTACTTTCTACCTTTGTTTCAGCATTACTTGGATTGATCAGACGATTAACCTTAACCAATCTTCCACCCTCTTTCACTAAGCGTTGCTTAAATCTTTCTGAGAAAGGATCGACCTTTTGTTCTGGTTTTCGTAAGCCAACAATACGTGGTTTTGCATCTGCCATAAACTGAGAAGCCACAGGATGACTATTTTGAGCATTCATTCTCGAATTATTTTGCATTGACATTGCATTGTAAGAGCTATGCTTTAATGAGCTAAAAGCATTGCTATTATCATCAAATTCGATATATTTTTTATCCAATTCTTCTACAAATCTACTTCTATTGTTAAACTCCACATTACCAAAGCGATATCTATTTTTAGCAAAAGTAATAGTACAACGCTTCTCTGCTCGTGTGATAGCAACATATAAAAGACGTCTTTCTTCTTCTAACTTACGCAAAGAATCGCACATCATAGGACTGGGAAAGATGTTCTCTTCCAATCCAACAATGAAGATATTGGGATATTCCAATCCCTTTGAAGCATGTATCGTCATCAATGAAACTTTATTATCTGTATCGTCGTTTGAATCAGAATCAGACAATAAAGCAACCTGTTGCAAGAAATCAGGCAATCCAATTGAATCTCCCTCTCCTTCTTCTTTACGAGCATCTACAAACTCTTGAAGACTATTAATGAATTCTTGTATATTCTCTTGACGTGATAAACCTTCAACACCTGTACTCGAAAATATGTCTGCAGTAATTCCACTTTCTTTGATAATCTGCATTCCTAATACAAAAGCATCTTTTTTATCGAGTAGCTCTATAAATCCTCTTATTAAGTTAACAAATCCAGAGAGTTTTGTTATTGTACCCTTATTAAGAGATACATTGTATTTTGCTGGTGAAGAAATTACCTTCCAAAGGCTTACATTATGTAAACGAGCAGCATCAATAACCTTTTGAATTGTAGTGTTTCCAATACCTCGAGTAGGATAATTAATAATTCTTTTTAAGGCTTCTTCGTCAGAAGGATTAACAACAAGTCTAAAATATGCAATAACATCTTTTATCTCTTTTCGTTGATAAAAGCTGAGCCCTCCATAAATAACGTATGGGATTTGCATTTTTCTCAGCTCGTCTTCAAAAGATCTACTCTGTGAGTTCGTGCGATATAAAATGGCAAAATCTTTATATTCATCGTCAAAATTTCTCCGTATTTTATTAATATCTCTACAAACAATAGATGCTTCTTCTCTATCTGATGCCGCTTCTTTTACTACGAGCTTCTCCCCTTTTTCTTGCATGCTATAAACATCTTTGGGGATTTGATGTTTATTATATTTAATCAATCCGTTTGCTGCTTGAACGATATTCTGTGTTGAACGATAGTTTTGTTCAAGCTTAAAGAGTTTTGAATCGGGATAAACTTTCTGAAAACTCAATATATTATCTATGTTAGCACCACGAAAACCATAGATACTTTGCGCATCATCTCCAACAACACAAATATGTTGTTTCTCTTTGGTTAACAAGCTAACAATATGTTGTTGCACTGAATTGGTATCTTGATACTCGTCTACTAAGATATAAGAAAAAAGGTTTGCATACTTTTGTCTGATTGTTTCATGCTCCTTAAATAATCTATAAGTGTTCATTAATAGATCATCAAAATCCATACAATTGGCATTAACACATCGTTGAGTATAAATCTTATATATACTGTATGTCAATGGAATATTGTCTCTTTTATCTCGGTCAATAAGTTCAGAATCCGACGCATATTGTTCTGAAGAGATAAGCATATTCTTTGCCATACTTATTCTTGAAGATATAGTTGCGGGCTTATACACTTTGTCATCTAATTGAAGTTCTTTCACGATAGTTTTAATTAAGGAACGTGAATCGCTTTCATCATAGATAGTAAAGTTACGCTGATAGCCTATTGTAGCTGCTTCGTTTCGAAGAATTCGTGAAAAAACAGAATGAAAAGTACCCATTTGTAATTGACGTGCAGACTGCTCTCCCACTAGAGTTGCTATTCTTTCTTTCATCTCATTAGCAGCTTTATTGGTGAAAGTCAAAGCCAAGATACTCCAAGGCATAAAGCCTTTTTCTATCAAATAGGCAATTTTATAGGTTAGAACACGTGTCTTTCCAGATCCAGCTCCTGCAATAACAAGCTGTGGTCCTGATATATATTCAACCGCTTCTCTTTGCTTTTCATTTAATTCATTCAAAAGATTCATCCTTTTATATGTTATTTTTTAGTTTCAAGAACAGTTCAAATTATAAGTAATAACTATTTTTCTTTTGGGTCTTCTCCTTCTTTTGGCATCAAAGGAACATGTCGCATTTGAACTAAAATTTGTCTTTGTCGCTTACGAATATATGCACTTGGCAGAGCACTATTGAACTTAATGGGATTAGGAAGCGTTGCTGCTATAAGAGCACAGTCACTTCTTGTTAGTTCGTTTGCATTGGCTTCGAAATGGTATTTAGCAACAGCACTAACCCCATAAATTCCCTTTCCCATTTCAATAGAATTGAGATATACTTCCATTATACGCTGTTTGCTCCACATTAGTTCAATTAATGCGGTGAAATACACTTCAAATCCCTTTCTTATCCACGAACGACCAGGCCAAAGAAACACATTCTTTGCAGTTTGTTGAGATATGGTACTTGCGCCCAACTTCTTGCCTTTCTTCTTTAAATTGTGTTTTGCCGCTTTCTCTATTGCATCATAATCAAATCCATGATGCATCATGAAACGTTGATCTTCACTTGCAATAACAGCGACAGGCATATACTTTGACATCTCAGAAAGAGGTATCCAAGAGTGATGTATGCCTGCTCCTCCTTCATCTCCAGAATGCTGTATACAGCGTATAATCATCAATGGGGTGACATATACGGGTATAAAACGATATAAAACTACTGCAAGAATACTACTTCCAAAGAACAAAGCGAGTATCCAGCGTATAATTTTTTGTACTTGTCTCATAATAATAAAAGAGGAGCACTCGCTATGGTGCTCCCCATTTAAATGCTTTTATAAATAAGTTCTTATTCTTCTTATCTTAAAGTACCATTGTTGGCAGCATTAACCATTGCTTGACTTGCATACAAATACACTTCAACACGACGGTTTTGTTGACGGCCACTAGCAGTAGAATTGCTTGCTACTGGCTCAGAACTACCTTTACCTTGTACGTTTTTGAATTGAGAGCCTGTTACGCCACATGACTCTAAGTAGTTAACAACGCTACGAGCACGACTATTACTCAAAGGAATATTGATTCCATCGTTACCTGTAGAGTCTGTATGTCCATAGATATCAACATGGCAATCTCTGTTTTCTTTCAATATTGTTGCAAACTTTGCAAGATCATTCTTACTTGTTTGACTTAATACTGCCTTATTTGTTGAGAATAAAATGCCACTATCAAATGTTACTTTAACGGCCTTTAAACCATTAGCATCTGTAACTTCTTCAATCTTTGCACTCTTTACTTTTGCTGCGGTTTCTTGGGCAACTTTATCCATATGACGTCCAATTATTGCACCAGCACCTGCTCCTACAGCTCCACCAATTGCTGCTCCTACGGCTGTATTACCTGCAATTCTCCCAATAATAGCACCTAAAACGGCACCGCCTCCAGTACCAATAAGCGCACCAGTCCCTTGTTTTGTTTGACAACTTAATATAGTTAAACAACACATACCAAGTGTTATCATCTTTACATTCTTCATAATTACCTATAAAATTAAATATTACGCAGTGCAAAGGTAATTCTTTTTTATCACAACCCATTTATTTACCAACATTTTTTTGTACTTTTGTAGCCAAATTAAACACTATAATTATAGAGAAATAACTTATGCCAAAGGAACTAAAAGAGCTCACAAAAAGAGCAGAAAATTATAGTCAGTGGTTTAATGATCTTGTCATTAAGGCTGATTTAGCAGAACAATCTGCTGTTAGAGGTTGTATGGTTATCAAACCATATGGATATGCTATTTGGGAGAAAATGCAACAACAACTTGACAAGATGTTTAAAGAAACAGGTGCTCAAAATGCATATTTCCCCCTACTTATTCCTAAATCATTCTTAAGTAGAGAAGCAGAACATGTTGAAGGATTTGCAAAAGAATGCGCAGTTGTTACTCACTATCGTCTAAAGAATAGTGAAAGCGGTGCAGGAGTAGTTGTTGATCCATCTGCAAGATTAGAAGAAGAACTAATCATTCGTCCTACATCTGAAACCATTATATGGAATACTTACAAAAACTGGATTAAATCTTGGAGAGATCTTCCTTTGATGTGCAACCAATGGTGCAATGTAATGAGATGGGAAATGCGTACTCGTCCATTCTTAAGAACATCTGAATTTTTATGGCAAGAAGGTCATACTGCTCACGCAACAAAAGAAGAAGCAGTTGAAGAAGCACGTAAAATGTTAAGTGTTTATGCGACATTTGCAGAAAAATGGATGGCTGTTCCTGTTCTTCAAGGAGTGAAAAGTGAAAGTGAAAAGTTTGCTGGTGCTCTTGACACATATACTATTGAGGCGATGATGCAAGATGGAAAAGCACTTCAAAGTGGTACTTCTCACTTCTTAGGACAAAACTTTGCGAAATCATTTGATGTAACATTCTTAAATAAAGAGAATAAAGCAGAATACGTATGGGCTACATCTTGGGGTGTGTCAACACGTCTTATAGGTGCTTTAATCATGACTCATAGCGACGATAATGGTTTAGTCCTTCCTCCAAAACTTGCTCCTATTCAAGTTGTTATCATTCCTATTGCAAAGGGAGAAGAACAACTATCTGCTATCACAGAAAAACTTCAACCAGTTATTTCAAAACTAAGAGAAAACGGAATCAGCGTAAAATTCGATGATAGTGATAACAAACGTCCTGGTTTCAAGTTTGCAGATTACGAATTAAAGGGAGTTCCTGTTCGCCTTGTTATGGGAGGAAGAGACCTTGAAAGCAACACTGTGGAAATTATGAGACGTGATACTCTTGAAAAAGAAACTGTTTCATTAAATGGGATTGCAGAACACATTATACAGCTATTAGACAACATTCAAAATAATATATTTGAAAAAGCTCGCACGTATAGAGATGAAAGAGTGTATGAATGTGAGAACTATGAAGAGTTCAAAGAAAAGGTAAAAGAAGGTGGATTCTTCCTTTGTCACTGGGATGGTACAGCCGAAACAGAAGCTAAAATCAAAGAAGATACACAAGCAACTATTCGTTGTGTACCTTTTGCTTACGAGCAAACAGAAGGAATAGACATGGTTTCTGGTAAACCATCTAAATATCGTGTGATCATTGCAAGAAGTTACTAATAATATAAATAATAATAGCAAACTATGGAATGGTTAAACAATCTATTTACCAATACTGAGTCGGTTGCCCATATTGCATTGTTATTTGCCCTTGTAATCTCTATCGGAGTGTTATTAGGTAAAATAAAAATTGCAGGAATTTCACTAGGCGTAACATTTGTACTTTTTACAGGTATCATTGCAGGACATATCGGATTTACAGCTCCTCTTCCAATTCTTACTTTTGTACAAGACTTCGGTTTGATTCTATTTGTATTCTGTATCGGTCTACAAGTTGGTCCTGGTTTCTTCGAAAGTTTTAGAAAAGGAGGAGTTACTCTGAACATGTTATCAACTGTAACAATTCTGCTGAACATTTTAGTGATGTTTGGTTGCTACTATCTTTTCTTCGACACATCTAACCCCAACAACCTTCCAATGATGGTAGGAACACTCTTTGGAGCTGTAACTAACACACCTGGACTTGGTGCTGCCAATGAAGCTTTGGTTTCTGTGTTCCCTAATGAAGCTACACGCCCAATGATTGCAAGTGGTTATGCTTGTGCTTATCCTCTCGGAGTACTTGGTATTATTGGAGCAACTATTGCGATTCGCTACATTTGTAAGATCAATCTTGAAAAAGAAGACAAGCAACTCGCAGAGACAGAAATAGACAACCCACATGCAAAACCTCATCAAATGTACTTACAAGTACGTAATTCTTTCATCGTAGGAAGAACTCTTAAACAAATTTCAGAGTTTTTGAATCGTGAAATGGTTTGTACCAGAATGCTACAAAATGGAACTATTATTATTCCTAACCAAGAAACCATTTTCAACTTAGAAGACGAGGTTCTTATTGTATGTGCAGAAGGAGACTATGAAGCTATTCAGGCATTCATTGGTCCTGAAATTGAAGCTGAATGGAAAGAAGATCATCAAGCTCAACCGATGATATCAAAAAGATTAATTGTTACAAGTCCTGCAATAAATGGTAAGACCCTTGGAAGTCTGAATTTTTCATGTATATATGGCGTAAATGTAACACGTATAACTCGACAAGGAATGGACTTATTCGCAACTCGAAACCATCGCTTTCAAATTGGCGATAGAATAATGGTTGTAGGTCCTGAAGATAATGTAAATCGTGTAAGTACATTAGTTGGAAATTCAACTCGACACCTAGATACACCAAATATTGTAACGATATTTATTGGAATCATTGTTGGTATTATTTTTGGAAGTATTCCTATCAGTCTTCCCAGCATGCCAGTTCCACTAAAATTAGGTATCGCAGGAGGTCCATTGATTATTTCAATCCTTATAGGTCGCTTTGGATATAAGTTTAAGTTGGTATCCTACACCACTACATCCGCAAACATGATGTTAAGAGAAATAGGTTTAGTTCTTTTCCTTGCATGCGTTGGTATCAAAGCTGGAGCACATTTTTGGGATACAGTTGTACAAGGAGACGGATTAAAATATGTTTACACAGGCTTTATTATAACTATCATTCCTATCCTAATCATAGGAACAATTGCCCGGATGAAATACAAATTTAATTATTTCACCATTATGGGAATGCTTGCTGGAACATACACAGACCCCCCTGCATTGGCATACGCAAATCAAATTAGCAACAGGGAGGCAGCATCTATTAGTTACTCAACAGTGTATCCATTAACAATGTTTCTTAGAATATTTACAGCACAACTAATTGTACTCTTCTTCTGTGGTGGATAGGGATTCAATTACAATATGAAAAATATAAGGAGGTATTTTAATACCTCCTTATATTTTTTTTGTATCAAGATTAAACTAACAATATCTCATTCTTTACATAATATTGGTAGGTGTATACTATAAAAGTGTATAAGCTCATATTTTAGTATGCTACCATTAAATGCATGCTTACCCTAGACAAATATTTATTGTTCCATACATTTACTACGATGAATAATGCCTAGCTCTTCACAGAGCTAGGCATTTGAACCAATAGGTATTAGTTTTTAAAGGTAAAAAGATTGTATTCAGGATAACAATACAAAAATAATATTTTTATTCTAAGATACCAAATCTTTTAGAAAGATAATTATATCTGCACATTAAAATAACGTTGGGTATGTACTATCCTAAAAGAATAATGTGCTAAGAAAGTGCGTAAACACAAACTTCTTTAGTACACTACCTACTTATAAAATTATTACTATCCGATAAAAACTGATAGAAAGTTCTATAAGCCTTTATCTCTCGACACTACAGATTCATATAACCAATAGGGACTTACTTTGGCTCTCAAATAGTAATAGTTATCAAAAACTTTTACTTAAATGAACTTAAGGCAAATATTCAGAGAAGAATACAAAAAAAATAGTACTTTTAAGGGTTTTCTTTATTACAATGAATAAAAGAGAAAAGTTTTACCGAACTTCAATATTCTAAAATGAATCAAAAAATAATGCTTATAAAATATTTTTATATTGAAACACGCACACAAAATGATAGCTAGAAAAACTCATTGCTTTTTCTATCAAAAAGCAATGCAATTGAGATGTAAACACAATGCTTTTGTATCGCAAAAATAATGCTATTAGGAGAGAACATATAAGATTCTAAAAAGCTGACAATAAAGTAACTCAAACAAAAAAGAGGACATGTATATTGCAATACACACCCTCTTTTATTTATATAGTATTCTTTCTTTAGTAAAAGAACTACTAGAATTCAGATGTAAAGTGGAATTTTATATGCTCAAAGTCTTGTTGTGCCATACTCAAAACATAGCTTGAGTCGGCAAGGAACACATCTCTTCCCTCCTTATCCTTTGCCATATATTGGTATTTTCGTTTCTTGAAGTTCTCTAATTCTGCTTCACTATCAGCCTCAATCCAACAAGCTTTATAAAGATGGACAGGCTCCCAACGACATTTTGCATTGTATTCGTTTTCCAAACGATATTGAATTACCTCGAATTGAAGTTGTCCTACGGTTCCAATAATCTTACGATTGTTAAACTGATTAACAAATAACTGAGCAACACCTTCGTCCATTAGCTGGTCGATACCCTTATTAAGTTGCTTTGTTTTCATTGGATCATCGTTCTCAATATATTTAAACATCTCAGGAGAGAATGATGGTAACCCAAGGAAATGTAATTGCTCTCCATCGGTTATAGTATCACCTATCTTAAAGATACCATTGTCTGGTAAACCAATAATATCACCTGGATATGCCTCATCAATAGTACTTTTACGTTGAGCCATGAACTGTGTGGGAGAAGAAAAGCGTACAGTCTTTCCTAAACGCACATGTAAGTAAGGTTGATTGCGCACAAACTTACCACTACAGATCTTACAGAAAGCAATACAACTACGATGATTTGGGTCGATGTTTGCAGTAATTTTAAAGATAAATCCAGTGAACTTAGGTTCTTCTGGTTTCACTTCTCTCTCTTCAGCTTTAGTTGGACGAGGAGAAGGAGCAATCTCAACAAAACAATCTAGCAATTCTTGTACACCAAAGTTATTCAATGCAGAACCAAAGAAAACAGGTGCGGTTTCTGCTGCTTTATATGAAGCATTGTCGAAAGTTGGATATACTTCTTGAACAAGTTCTAGATCGTCACGCAATTTAGAAGCATCACTATCACCCACACGTGAGTCTAATTCCTTGCTATTGATATCAACTTCTACCTTTTCTGTCACCTTCTGTTTGTTAGGAGTAAAGAGGTCTAACTTCTGTTCATATATATTATAAACACCTTTAAACTTAATTCCTTGATTGATAGGCCACGACAATGGACAGGTTTTAATTTGTAGTTCCTTTTCTAATTCGTCGAGGATATCAAAAGGATCACGTCCTTCTCGATCCATCTTATTAACGAAAATAATAACAGGTGTCTTTCTCATTCTACAAACCTCCATTAGCTTTCGGGTTTGTGTTTCTACACCTTTTGCAGAGTCAACAACAATAATTGCAGAGTCAACAGCGGTCAAAGTACGATAAGTATCTTCAGCAAAGTCTTGGTGACCTGGTGTATCTAGAATATTGATTTTGTAGTTATTATAATCAAACTCCATCACAGATGTAGAAACAGAGATACCTCTTTGTTTCTCAATTTCCATCCAGTCTGAAGTTGCTGTTTTCTTAATTTTATTACTTTTTACGGCTCCTGCAACTTGTATCTGACCTCCGAAGAGAAGGAATTTTTCCGTAAGAGTAGTCTTACCAGCATCAGGGTGTGATATAATTGCAAACGTTCTTCTTCTTTCTATTTCGTTAAGCATATCTATACTTTATTTATTATTCTATTATAATATTATTGCTTAAGTAATTGAATACATTCTTCTAACGAGTCTCTCCAATAAGGTATCTCAATATTATAAGTCTTTTTTATCTTCGTTTTATCAAGTACAGAGAAATGTGGACGTTTCGCAAGGGTTGGGTAGTCGGCAGTATGAATAGGAATCACCTTGCACGAAGTGATCTTAGCAAGTTGATGAATGTGTTTAGTAAAATCAAACCAACTAATAACACCTTCATTCGAGAAATTATAAGTTCCTGGTATTATACCTTGATTTATAATTGTAGTTATAGTCTTTGCCAAATCTCTAGCATAAGTTGGAGAGCCTATTTGGTCAAATATTACACCAAGATTTGCTTTCTCTTTACCTAACTTTATCATTGTTTTTACAAAATTCTTTCCAAATGAAGAATAAACCCATGCAGTACGAATAATAACATGTCGTTTACAAGAGTTACAAACATTTTGTTCCCCTGCTATCTTACTTTTTCCGTAAATAGTTACAGGATTAGGATTATCTTGTTCTGTATAGGGAATATTACTGATGCCATCAAAAACATAATCGGTTGAAATATGAATAATAAATCCACCAACTTTCTCAATGGCTTGTGCTAAATATTGAGGTGCATCTCTATTAACCTTATAACAAACCTCTATATCTTCTTCTGCCTTATCTACATTGGTATAAGCTGCACAGTTAATAATTCCATCAATACTATTACTCATAACAAATTGCTCTATAGCCTTTTTGTCAGTAATATCTAATTCGTTTATATCTAGGTTAAACCATTGGTGGTGGGATTCTTGTGCTTGAAGTGCAACAATTTCGCTTCCTAATTGTCCATTAGAACCTGTTACTAAAATTCTCATATCTATGATGTTTATGTTCTAAAACTAGAAAAATTATTCAAAAATCAATCCTTCTGTTTTATCTTTTATGTAATAATCAGAAAGCATACCAATAAAAATAGTAATCTCTTTGATGGCATTTTCTGTATTTACAGACAATGGCTTGCCTTGTAGTTTCAGCATCATTACACCATAAAGAGCATTTAAACATGTTTCTATTTCATTGATATCTTTATCTCCTTTATTTCTTAATTCTACAATAAATGGTAGTACTTTATAATATTCGGCATTATAAAAAGGGAACTTAGAACTTTGAAGTAATTGATTATGTAGATCTTTTAAATCTTCTACAAGAATAGAATTAATAGAAAGATGTCCCTTTTCACGTTTACCTTCTTGATTGATCATTCGAATAAGATCACCATACCAATCTATTAAATCTGCCTTTTTCTCTTCCGAATAATCAAATTTAGATATGTATTCGTTTTGTATTCGAGACAAGGAACATTGGTAAGCTCTGATAAGGTCTTCAACTTGCCACATATATAATAGATATTCTGCGATATTTTTTTTTCTTAATTCTTGTGATATGAACATAATAATTAGGTATTTATTCTAAATGAATAAGGATAAAATTTATATTGAAATACTATATAAATTAAATGCAGTTCCGACTAACATAATCGCAGAAAAAATGATAACAATACATCCAATAATCTTATTTATCAATAAAATCCCAGATGTATCAAATTTTTCTCTAATTTGATCTATTAGCCATGTGAGTCCAAACCACCACATAAGTGCTCCTCCAAAAATACAGAAATAACCTACAACCATTTCATAAGGATGATTGGGACGTATAAATGCAAACTGAGCAAAAGAGGCTATAAAGAGGAAAATAATTAAAGGATTAAATATCGTTACCCCTAAAGCTGTCATCATATTATATATTAAACTTCCTTTCTTTTTAACACTTTTATGAAGGTTCTTGGTTGGATTGCTTTTAAAAGAATATATTCCGAAAGCCATAAGAATAAGACTGCCACTGATTTTGAGAATAAAAAGAGCCTGAGGGCTACTCACAAAATCCATAATAAAACTCATTCCAAGACCTGTAATTAAGGCATATAGCATATCACTTATAGCAGCTCCTAATCCTGTAGCAAATCCATACCAACGTCCTTTATTTAGTGTTCTTTGTATACAAAGAATACCAACTGGACCCATTGGTGCAGATGCAATTATACCAATTAATATTCCCTTTAAGATTAAATCTAATATATCAATGTGATTAATATTCAGCAACATAAATGCAAAATTGCAAAAAAAACATCGATTGCACAAATTTTCTATTCAAAAGTTTGTGAGCTTGCATATTTTTAATAACTTTGCGAAACATCTCTAATCTTTAAATAATCAACAATAAACAATATTAAAATATAACAATATGAATGAAGAACCATTAGTAAAGCCTTATGTAATAGGTCTTGATTTAGGAGGCACAAACTCTGTTTTTGGAATTGTAGATAGTAGAGGAGAAATTAAAGCTACAACTGCAATAAAGACAGCTTCGAATAGTGTGGAAGAGTATGTTGAACGAGCTATCGAAGCTCTCCATGTAATAATAGAACAAGTTGGTGGTATAGATACAATTAAAGCTATGGGTATAGGTGCCCCAAATGGAAATTTCTATAGTGGCTCAATAGAATTTGCTCCAAACTTATCTTGGGCACATGATGGAAAAATTCCTCTAGCAAAAATGTTTTCAGAACGTCTAAATAATATTCCTGTAGGTTTAACTAATGATGCGAATGCAGCTGCTATTGGTGAAATGGCATACGGAGTTGCACGCGGAATGAAGAACTTCATCGTTATAACTCTTGGAACAGGTGTTGGTTCTGGAATAGTTATAAATGGCCAGGTAGTTTATGGATGCGATGGTTTCGCAGGAGAATTAGGTCACGTTCCATTCCGTAGAGAAGACGGACGTTCTTGCGGATGCGGTAGAACAGGTTGCTTAGAAACATATTGCTCTGCAACAGGGGTAGCAAGAACTGCACGTGAATTTTTACAAAATTCTGACGAAGACTCTTTATTACGAGAATTAAACCCAGAAGACATTACTTCTTTAGATGTTAGCATCGCAGCAAGCAAAGGTGACAAACTTGCAAAAAGAGTATACGATTTTACAGGAGAGATGCTTGGTGAAGCATGTGCAGACTTTGCAGCTTTCTCTTCTCCAGAAGCATTTATTTTCTTTGGTGGCTTAACAAAAGCTGGCGATTTATTAATGGAACCATTGAAAAGAAGCTTTGACCAACATGTCTTGAAAATTTATAAGAACAAAGCAAAGTTCCTAATTAGTGGACTAGAAGGCTCTTCTGCTGCAGTATTAGGAGCATCTGCTGTAGGATGGGATTTATAATTCGTAAATAATAAAGATCCCCTTAAGACTAAGCGATATCATCTTTCTATGATTTTAAATATAGCAAGATGATATCACTTTTATTTTATCTCCAACTCTTATTTTCTCACACCTCTTAGGTCAAAAAAAAGTTTCATTGGGAAGATTTCTTATCACCTTAATTTTGCTTCTTTCTGAATTGAAGATAGATAATAAATCCGCTAGCAATACATAAGAGGCCTATAATGATTAAAGCATCCTTATATTCTTTCATGAATTGAAAAGCACTTGAAATCTGCAACATTACTCCTATATATATAAGGTATAAGCCCGAATCTTTATATAAATATTGTTTCATTCTATATCATAATCTCTTATAAAGCACAAAAATATAATTATCACTTGGGATAGCCAAAAATTAATGAACCATTTATTTGTTAATTAAAGATAATTATTCGATTCTTATAAAATATAATATCTGAAATTCATAAAAAAACACTAACTTTGCATCTCGAATTAATAAACATATTTTTTATAAATTAAAAGTAGTATGAATCATTACGAAACCGTTTTCATTTTAACTCCCGTTTTATCTGATGAACAGATGAAGGAAGCGGTCGCTAAATTCAAAAAGCTTCTTACCGATAATGGTGCTGAAATTTTGAATGAAGAGGCATGGGGATTAAAAAAGATGGCTTATGCTATCGACAAAAAATCTACAGGTTTTTATTGCTTGCTAGAATTCAAGGCTGAGCCTACAATTGTTAACACTCTCGAAATTGGCTATCGTCGTGACGAGAGAGTTATCCGTTTCATTACTGTTAAACTTGACAAGTATGCTGCAGAGTATGCTATCAAGAGAAAAAATAAATACGCTAAAAAACAGGAGGCTTAATCATGGCAGAACAACAAAGCGAAATTCGTTATTTAACCCCACCATCTGTTGACAATAAGAAAAAGAAATATTGTCGTTTCAAAAAGAGTGGTATTAAGTATATCGACTATAAGGATCCTGAGTTCTTGAAAAAGTTTTTAAATGAACAAGGAAAGATTTTACCTCGTAGAATTACAGGTACATCTTTGAAATTCCAAAGACGTGTAGCACAAGCAGTTAAACGTGCTCGTCAAATTGCCTTGCTTCCTTATGTAACAGATTTAATGAAATAAAAGGAGGTACGAAATGGAAATTATACTTAGAGAAGATATTATAGGATTAGGATATAAGAACGATATCGTAAACGTAAAATCAGGTTATGGTCGTAACTACCTTATCCCTACAGGTAAAGCTATTATTGCTTCAGAGTCAGCAAAAAAAGTCTTAGCAGAAAACCTTAAACAACAAGCTCATAAACTTGCTGCAATTAAAGCTAATGCTGAGAAGAAAGCTGCAGAATTAGAAGGCGTTGAACTAACTATCGAAGTTAAAGTATCTGCAACAGGTGCAACTTATGGATCTGTAAATACAGCAATCGTAGCAGAAGAATTAAAGAAAAAAGGTTTTGAAATTGATCGTAAGATTATCACAATGAGTGATATCAAACACGTAGGTGATTTTGAAGCTACTGTTCACTTTCACAAAGAAGTTGAAGCAATCGTACCTGTTAAGGTCGTAGCTGAGGCTACAAAAGAAGAGAAAGAAACAGCTGAGAAATAATAATTTATTGTAACAATTATAACTATACAGTTGTAGTAATATAAAATATCCCGATGGACGTTATGTTTTTCGGGATTTTTTATTCTATAAATATTATTTCATCTAAACAAAATTAAGAACAATACATTATATTTATTGTATCAAATATTATTATAAATAAATAGAATATGAAAGCATTTGTTTTTCCAGGACAAGGAGCTCAATACGTAGGAATGGGCAAAGACTTATATAATTCAAGTATCCTCGCTAAGGAACTATTCGATCAAGCGAATGAAATTCTTGGCTTCAATATCACAGAAATAATGTTTAATGGTACAGATGAGGAACTTAAACAAACTAAAGTAACTCAACCTGCCGTATTCTTAGACAGTGTTATAACGGCATTATCTCTAGAAGATAAGCTTGACGCAGAAATGGTTGCAGGACACTCTTTAGGTGAGTTTTCTGCTTTAGTTGTTTCAGGAGTACTTTCTTTTGAGGATGGTCTTAGACTTGTTGCAGCACGTGCTAACGCAATGCAAAAGGCTTGCGAAGCTACAAAAGGTACAATGGCCGCAATCATTGGACTAGCTGACGAAAAGGTAGAAGAAATTTGTTCATCTATATCTACACCAGAAAATACCGTAGTTGCAGCAAACTATAATTGTCCTGGACAATTGGTTATCTCTGGTAGTATTGATGCAATCAATCTAGCATGTGAGAAAATGAAAGAAGCAGGTGCTAAAAGAGCACTTCCTCTTCCAGTATCAGGTGCATTCCATTCCCCATTAATGCAACCTGCTAAAGAGGAACTTCAAGCTGCAATTGAGAGTGTAACTTTTAATACTCCTCGTATTCCTGTTTATCAAAACGTAGATGCATTAGCACACACTGATCCAGAAGAAATTAAGAGAAACCTAGTTGCTCAATTAACAGGAGCTGTACGTTGGACCTCAACTATCATCAACATGATAGCAAATGGAGCTGATGACTTTACAGAATGTGGACCTGGAAAAGCACTACAAGGAATGATTGGTCGTATCGATAAAACTGTTGCTTCCCACGGAGTAGAATAATATAAATCGTAAAAGAATAGAAGACGATATAAAGGTGAATAAGAAAATAATTATTTATCAAGTCTTTACTCGCCTTTTCGGTAATCGCAATCACAACAACATTGTAAATGGTTCGATTGCCGAAAATGGCGTTGGTAAGATGAATGACTTTAATACATCAACCCTGAAACACATTAAAAGCATGGGATGCACCCATGTTTGGTATACCGGTATAATAAGACACGCAAGCACAACTTCATACGAAGAGTATGGAATCCCAACACAACACTCAGCAATTGTAAAAGGTAAGGCAGGTTCTCCATATGCGATTGTCGATTACTATGATGTAGATCCAGATTTAGCAGAAAACGTTCTAGACAGAATGCAAGAGTTCGAAGCTCTTCTTTCTCGAACAAGTAAGGTTGGATTAAAAACCATTATAGACTTTGTCCCCAACCATGTTGCACGCCAATACAAATCAATAACAAAGCCAGAAGGAGTTGAAGATTTAGGTGAAAATGATGACACTACAAAGAACTTCGATACTAGCAATAATTTTTATTATTGTAATGGTCTTCCTTTTGCCCCATCTTTTAGTTTGTATTCCGAAGCTACAGACACAACTTATTTTGAGCAACCAGCAAAAGCAACAGGTAACGATTGCTTTGATAATGCACCTAATAAAGACGATTGGTATGAGACCATTAAACTCAATTATGGTGTAGATTATTGCAATCCATGCGGAGAACGGACGGAACATTTTGATCCTATTCCTTCTACATGGAAGAAGATGATCCATATACTTCTATTCTGGGCAAGAAAAGGAGTTGATGGATTTAGATGCGATATGGCAGAGATGGTCCCATCGGCATTCTGGACTTACGCTATAAAAGAAGTTAAAAACGAATTTCCATATATTCTTTTTATTGGTGAAGTGTATAATCCTTCATTGTATGAAACCTATTTACAAAGCGGATTCGACTATCTATATGATAAGGTTGGAATGTATGATTGCATTAGAGGTATTATCTCAGGAACAAGAAACCCAACAGAAATTACCAAACAATGGCAAGCTACTGATCATATAAAAAACAAAATGCTTTATTTCCTAGAGAATCATGATGAACAACGAATTGCATCTCCTTTCTTTGCAAATGATGCAGAAAAGGGGTTCCCAGGAGTTGTTGTTAGCTCTCTATTATTACCTAATCCTTTTATGCTTTATGCGGGACAAGAGCTAGGTGAGCCAGGAATGGATTCTGAAGGATTCAGTGGAAGGGATGGAAGAACAACCATCTTTGATTACTGGGAAATTGATAAACTTTATAGAGGTTACTATAAGAAGAATGCATTAACAGCTCAAGAAAAAGTTATATGGGATAAATATAATACTATATTACGTATTGCGAGCAAAGAGAAAGTGGTCTCTGTTGGTTCTTTCTTTGATTTGATGTATGCCAACCCGTTGACTTCTAACTTCAATTCAAACTCTCTGTACGCTTTCATTCGTGCATATAAACAAGAAATTTTGTTAGTTATTGCCAATTTCTCAGATTTAGAAATGCAATGCGCTATTAATATTCCTCGACACGCCTTCGAATATCTTTCATTATCAGAAGGACAAGTAAATGCTGTTGATTTATTAACAGGTGAAACCACTATCCAAATGTTCTCTTCTGAGAAACCTTTCAAAGTGGGGATTGACCCTTATGGTGCTAGAGTTTATAAGTTTATCTTATAAAGTTCATAAAATAATTTATACAAAATGGTGTTTTCTTTGTCTATAAGGGAACATCATTTTTTTTATTCAATAAAAATAACTTACTTTGTAGGTGATATCTTATGATTGACAACAAGCTAACACCGGTTTTAACTATAACAGGTTCTGATGGCACGGGTACTTCAGGCATACAAGCTGATATAAAGGTATTTGAAGAGCTAGGTATCCCATCTGTTTCCGTAATAACAAGTATTACGGTTCAGAACACTTTGGGTATTCAAGAATTCTTCGATCTGCCATCAAATATCATTGAATCTCAAATAGAAGCACTTGTAAACGATACCCAAGCAAAGATATTAAAGCTTGGTATGATTAGAAATGTGAATGTCCTAAAGGTCATTTGTGATATGATTTCGAAATATAACATACAATCAGTTATATACAATCCCATCGTTTATTCTAGTAATGGTGATGAGCTTATGAGTCAAGATGTCATATCTCAAATAAAGAATCGTTTATTGCCTTTATCAACCATTGTTGTAATAAGAAATATCGATGCCGAGTATATTTTAGGTATAACCATTGAGTCTGACAAGGATAAAACGACAGCAATAGAGCAATTAAAAACCTTTGGTTGCAAAGAAGTTGTATTGGTAGACAGTTTCTTCCACGGAAAAAATAACTATTTTTCTTCAGCCGTTGCATCTTATTTAAGCAAGAATAATTCTCTTGAAGATGCCATCAATAATGCCTATTTGTTTGCTGCAGAGAAAGAAAAAGAAAAGAGAGTAGTTTCCGAGCGTATCAACCTTTTATACCAAGAGTTTATAGATGCTGTTTCGAAATATTACAAAGACAATCGTGACGTACGCTTCTATTCCGACTTATTCAATGTAAGCAGTCGATATTTATCACAGGTAACAAAGGCCGTTAGCAACAAAACTCCTAAAACAATTATAGAAGATTATCTTATAGAACAGATAGAACTTGATTTACAGAATTCTTTTTCTACTATTCAAGAGATAGCCTATAGAAATGGCTTTTCATCACAAGCACATTTCACGAAGTTCTTTAAAAAGAAAGTAGGAGTTCCCCCAAGTAATTTTAGAAAGAAAAAATAAATATTGAATTATGAAGGAAAACAGACAAAGTCTTAATCGAAATTTAGCTCAAATGCTAAAAGGTGGAGTTATTATGGACGTAACAACTCCAGAACAAGCACGTATTGCAGAAGCCGCAGGTGCATGTGCAGTTATGGCGCTAGAACGTATTCCAGCAGATATTAGAGCAGCTGGTGGTGTTGCACGTATGAGCGATCCAAAAATGATTAAGAGCATACAAGAAGTTGTTAGTATTCCTGTTATGGCAAAATGCCGTATAGGCCACTTTGCAGAAGCTCAAATACTTCAAGCAATTGAGATAGATTATATCGATGAAAGTGAAGTTCTTTCACCAGCAGACAACATCTATCACATCAACAAAAATGAGTTTACAGTTCCTTTTGTTTGTGGTGCTAAGGATTTAGGAGAGGCTCTTCGCAGAATAGCAGAAGGCGCAACAATGATTAGAACCAAAGGAGAACCAGGAACAGGAGATATCATTCAGGCTGTACGTCATATGCGTATGATGCAAAGTGAGATTCGTCGTATCGTGTCATTAACCGAAGGTGAGTTATTCGAAGCAGCAAAACAACTACAATCTCCTTATGAATTAGTGAAGTATGTTCACGATAATGGTAAGCTACCTGTTGTTAATTTTGCTGCTGGTGGTGTTGCTACTCCTGCAGACGCAGCATTGATGATGCAATTAGGAGCAGAAGGTGTATTCGTTGGAAGTGGTATCTTCAAGAGCGGAAATCCAGAGAAACGTGCTGATGCAATTGTGAAAGCTGTTACTAACTATAAAGACGCTAAGATGATTGCAAAGCTCTCTGAAGATTTAGGAGAAGCTATGGTTGGTATCAACGAGCAAGAGATTGAGTTGTTAATGGCTGAAAGAGGCAAATGAAAAAAATTGCAGTTCTAGCCCTTCAAGGTGCTTTTATTGAGCACGAGGAGATGATTAAAAGTCTTGGTAACGTTGAAGTATTTGAAATTCGCAAGAAGGAAGACTGGCAACAACATAAAGACGGTCTTATTATCCCTGGTGGAGAAAGTACCACAATGATAAAACTTTTACACGAACTCGATTTGTTGAACGACATTCAAACTGCAATATCTAACGGATTACCCGTATTTGGAACATGTGCAGGACTTATACTTCTTGCTCAAAACGTAGTGGGAGAGAATAATGTTCAACGTATTGCAACAATGGATATTGAGGTTGTTCGTAACGCATATGGACGTCAATTAGGGTCTTTTGAGACCAATGAAAAGATGAAAAATGTATCGGATAGCTTTCTTATGACATTCATACGAGCACCTTATATCAAATCAGTAGGAAAAGATGTTGAAATATTAGCAGAGGTTGATGGCCATATTGTTGCAGCAAAGCAAGCAAATCAATTGGTTACATCTTTCCACCCAGAACTAGGAAATGACGCAAGTATCCATAATTACTTCCTAGAAAAAATGATAAAATAAAACCATTTCCTACTTCTTAACAGATTTAAGAACGACTAAATAAGATTCATAAATATCTTATTTAGTCGTTGAGTTTACCTAATCTGTATGTTAAATCATTTCTTTCTGGTAAAAATTACATTCTAGTAGCTTTATTCAATAAATAATTATCAAGAAGAACCATAGCTGCCATGGCCTCTACTATAGGAACAGAACGAGGAACTACACATGGATCATGCCTACCTGTTGCAGTAAATTCAATATTACACCCGTCACTATCAATCGTTTTTTGCTTTTGAAGAATTGTAGCTATAGGTTTGAACGCCACATTAAAATAGATATCTTCTCCATTACTAATACCACCTTGTATTCCACCGCTACTATTTGTTCGAGTACTAATCTTATCCTCTATCCTACTCCATTCGTCATTCATCTCACTTCCATAAGCTCTAGCTGAAGCAAAACCCGCACCATATTCAAAACCCTTAGCAGCATTAATGCTCAACATAGCAGAACCTAATTGAGCATGAAGTTTAGCAAATTCGGGATTACCAAGTCCAATAGGACAACCTTTTACCACACAAGTGACTACACCGCCCACGCTATTTCCACTTGCTTTTGTCTCTTTAATAAGCTGTTGCATCTCTAATGCCATCTGCTCATCAGGGCATCTCACAGAATTGGTTTCAATATTAGTAAGATTCAATTCTGAGTAGTGTTTATTTAGACACAAATTTCCCACTTGGGAAACATAGGCTTCTATACTTACATCAATTTGTCTTAGAGCTAGTTTTGCCAATGCTCCTGCCACTACACGAGCTATTGTTACACGGGCAGAGGAACGGCCACCTCCCCGATAATCACGAATTCCAAACTTTCTAAAGTAAGTAAAATCAGCATGAGAAGGGCGGAAAATATTCTTTAACGATTCATAGTCTGAACTATTTTGTGTGCAATTTGGAACAATAAAAGCAATAGGAGCACCTGTTGATTGTCCATTGAAAATACCACTTAAGAATTGCACTCTATCTTTTTCTTTGCGTGAGGTCGATAAAGAACTCTGCCCTGGACGACGGCGATTTAATTCTGCTTGAACAAAATCAATATCAATATCAATACAAGAAGGCATACCATCTATTACTCCACCAATAACTTCTCCATGACTTTCACCAAACGAAGTGAGTTTAAAAAGATTACCAAAACTATTGCTTGACATTTATTATTTATCTATTTAAATCTTATAAAATATCATCAAAAGTACAAATACAATTCATAAAATACTTTCCTCTTATCCTAATAAAAGAATAAGTGGAATAAATAGACAATTAATATATCTTATTCTTCCACTTATCTATCAGTATCTTTTCGTAATAACTAATGTCCACATCCACAACTATGCTCATGGTCATGATCATGTTCTCCACATCCACAACTATGTCCATGGCCATGCTCATTATGTCCACAGCCACCTCCACAGCATCCACCACCGCAACTTTCATCACCCGAAATGCGATTAATCATTTCTTGAATTTCTTCTTTTGTAGCCTCACGAGCTTCAACAATAGAGCCCTTGAAGTTAAGAGTTTTACCTGCTAGAGGATGATTTAAGTCCATTTTTACAATGTCATCGGTAATCTCAAGCACACGACCATTAAAGCGATGTCCATCTTCATTTTGTAAAGGAACAATGGCGTCAACAAAAATATTGTCGTGATCGAAGTGACCATTTACTGTAAAAATCTCCTTTTCTAAATCTAAAACACGATCTGCAAGATGGTCACCATAAGCCTCAGAAGGCAACAATGTGAAGTTGAAAGTATCACCTTCATTTAGTCCTGCAACTTCTCTTTCAAAAGCATCGATGGTTAATCCAAATCCACTTAAAAAAGAAAAAGGCTTATCTACTGGTGCTTCTTCTACTAAAGAAACTTGGTCTCCGTCTACTGTATATAACTTATAACTAACAGCTATATATTTATCCTTATTATTTCCCATTTTTTATTTATAATTAGATTTATGCAAAGTTACGAAAAAGAATGTAGGTTTCCTTATAAAAACACATTTTATTTAAGATATAACCAAGGAAGCATACTCTACTCTTTTCAACACTTGCTATTTAGTTGTCCTATAAATAATAAAGTAGACTAAACTATATATCAATATAATTTAGTCTACTTCCTACGAAAAGAATTCTATCATTAGTTTTTGAAGAAATCCTTAACAGCTTCGTTTGCTACCATTTTCTCATCAAAAACGTAAGCACCTGTTTTGGGACTCTTCACCATTTTGATTACTTTTGAATATGCGCGTCCGTCCGTTGAACCTTCATGGAGAGATGCGACCGCTTTCTTTGCCATAATTCTAAATATTTAATTGAGTTAGAATAACTTCTTATTTAATCTCTTTGTGAAGAGTCATTCTTCTCAAAATAGGATTATACTTCTTCATTTCGAGACGCTCTGGAGTGTTCTTACGATTCTTTGTCGTAACATAACGGCTTGTTCCAGGCAATCCACTACTTTTAATCTCAGTGCATTCGAGTATCACTTGTACTCTATTACCTTTTGCTTTTTTTGCCATAATTGATTATTCTCCTATAACTTTTATGTCTTTCCAGTCACAATAACCTTTTGAAACGGCTTGTCTTAAGGCTGCATCGAGACCAACTTTATTTATGAGACGAAGACCAGCTGCACTGATCTTAAGGCTAATCCAACATGCCTCTTCAACATAATAGAATTTCTTCTTGAAGAGATTCACGTCAAAACTACGCTTTGTACGATGCTTTGAGTGAGATACGTTGCAGCCTATTTGGGCTTTCTTTCCCGTGATTTGACAAATCTTAGACATTGCTATCTTTAAATTTTGTATTCGTTTTTTGATACTTATTCCAAACAGTTTGCAAAATTACAAATATTTATCGAAAATACAAAAGAATAGACCTTTTAAAGTCTCCAATTAAGTTTTTTTTTCTTTTAAAGGAGTATTTTGCTTAAGTATTGACTAGAAATTATTCTTCATCAACCATTATTTCCTCTTTTAGAAAGTCGAGGAACAATTGTAATGCCTTTTGAGTTGCTGCTGTAATATTCAAATCTCGCCCATTATCTTCCTCGATCTTAAATGTTCGGATATTATCGGTTGTTCCATAAGCAATCCATATTGTTCCTACAGGGGCATTGGGCAAAGCACCAGCAGGACCTGCAATTCCTGTTGTTACTATAGCATGTGTTACATTAAGAGCTTTGCAAGCACCTTTCACCATAGCAATTGCCACTTCTTCACTAACGGCTGTTTTTTCTTCAATTAGTTGTGCTTCAACTCCTAATATATTTTCTTTTACTTCGTTTGAGTAAGCTATTACGCTTCCTTTATAATAATTAGAAGAGCCAGGAACCGACATTATTGTCTCTGCTACTCTACCTCCTGTACAACTCTCTGCAGTTCCTAAAGAACGTTGTGTGCCATCATAATTGTAAAGATACTCTTGTATCTGCTTACTTAAAACTTTACTTTCTAATTCCATTATTCAAATGTTACTTTACTAAATGCGGGTTTATCTATTGTGCAAAACGCACCATCTAAATACTTATAATAACCTGTTATTCCAATCATTGCTGCATTATCGGTTGTATAACCGAACTTAGGAATATAGATTGTCCATCCATATTTCTCTGCATGTTCTTTGAATGCGTTGCGCAACCCATTATTTGCAGATACACCACCAGCAACTGCAACATGCTTAATGCCTGTTTCTTTCACTGCTGCCTTTAGCTTTTTCATCAAGATATCCACTATTGTGAATTCTAAACTTGCTGCAATATCTTCTTTATTGTCTTCGATAAAATTTGGATTTTCTGCAATCCATTTACGCATATTATATAGGAATGAGGTTTTAAGACCAGAAAAACTATAATCAAATCCTGGTATATTGGGTTCTGCAAACTTATATGCATGAGGATTACCTTGACGTGCTAAGCGGTCGATTATTGGTCCCCCAGGATAACCTAAGCCCATCACTTTTGAGCATTTATCAATGGCTTCACCTGCCGCATCATCTATGGTTTGTCCTAATACCTCCATATTATTATAAGCGTTTACCTTCACTATTTGAGAGTTTCCGCCACTTACTAATAAGCAAAGGAAAGGCAATGGAGGAATAGCATTATCGTTATCAGGTTCTTTTATAAAGTGAGCCATAACGTGACCTTGTAGGTGGTTCACATCAATCAAAGGTATTCCTAGAGCTTGCGATAATCCTTTTGCAAAGCTAACCCCTACCAATAGCGAACCCATTAAACCAGGACCACGAGTAAAAGCGATTGCACTTAATTGTTCTTTTGTTATTCCTGCTTTCTTTAAAGCATGATCAACTACAGGCACAATATTTTGTTGATGCGCACGAGAGGCAAGCTCTGGCACTACACCACCATAGGCTTTATGTACGTCTTGCGAAGATGTTACATTACTTAGAAGCACATCATTGCGCAAAACAGCTGCCGAAGTGTCATCACAACTACTTTCTATACCTAATATATAAATATCTTTTTCTTTCATTATAGTATTATTATTTAATAGGTAAGGATTTCTACTCCATGCTCAGTCATCACGAAGGTGTGTTCCCATTGAGCTGAAGGTAACTCGTCACCAGAGATAATTTCCCATCCAAATGGGTCTTCCGAATCTAAGAATACCTGCCATGTTCCCATGTTAATCATAGGTTCAATAGTAAATACCATACCAGGAACAAGAAGCATTCCTGTACCTTTTTTACCATAATGTGTAATGTCTGGCTTCTCATGGAACTTCAATCCTACACCATGACCACATAGATCTCGCACCACACCATAATTATATTTATTAGCATGTTGCTCTATTGCATAACCAATATCTCCCACAAAACAATATGGTTTTGCAGCCTCTGCACCTATTTCTAAGCATTCTTTTGCCACTCTAACCAACTGCTCTTTTTCTGGAGTTGTTTTACCTATTATAAACATACGTGATGCGTCTGCATAATAACCATCGAGAATAGTTGTAAAATCGACATTGATAATGTCTCCGTCTTCCAACACATCTTCTTCTTTTGGAATACCATGACACACCACTTCATTAATGCTTGTACAAACGCTTTTGGGGTATCCTTCATAGTTTAAACATGCTGGAGTTGCGCCATAAGCGGTGCAATAGTCGTAGCATATCTTATCTATTTCTAGTGTATTCATACCTGCTTTTATGTGTTTTGCAACTTCGTCTAACACACCTGTATTGATAACACCAGCTCGTTTAATACCTTCTATCTGTTCGGGAGTTTTAATTAAGTCACGAGTAGGAACTTCTTTACCTTTACTTTCCCAATACATCACCTTCTTGTCAAGCTCGGTTATATCCTTTCCCGGCAAGAGAGTCCATCTTCTTTTTATAGACTTCATGTTTCTCTTTATTAATATTACTGGTATAACCAGCGATGAATTTCACTACAAAGTTAGTGTTTTTTCTGCAAAAATCATTCACTTTGCATACTTATATTGCATTGTTCTTTTTCGTATTTTTACAACAGAAAAGATACGACTACATTAATATCGTTTTATGGCTCTATCCATTTCACGACGGTCTTCTTTTTCTTTTAGTGTTTGACGTTTATCGTATTCTTTCTTTCCTCGTGCCAAAGCGATGTTCACTTTCGCACGTCCATTCTGGTCAATAAACAACAATATCGGAACAATTGTTACACCCACAGATTTCGTTTCCTCTTCTAATCGGCGTATTTCTCTTTTCTTTAATAACAGCTTTCTATCTCTTTTGGCTTCATGATTGGTAAAAGAGCCATAAAAATAAGGGGTGATATTCATTCCTTTCACCCATATTTCTCCATCATGAATATAACAGAATGTATCAACCAAAGAGGCCTTTCCCTGTCGAATAGACTTTATTTCTGTGCCTGTAAGCACAATTCCTGCGGTAAAGGTATCGATAAAGAAATAATCGAAAGATGCTTTTCTATTTTTTATTTGTATTGAACTCTTTTTATCTGAGTTTTTCTTTTCGTTTGCCATAATGCAGTTTTGTTTTATTTTTCAGCATTTATTTGCTGTGCTGCAATGTTTTTCTAAGATTCAACAACAGCGAAGTCGGCAATATGTTCGTCTACATATTCTGCCATTTTTGTTGTCCAATATTCTTCGTATTCTACAAATTTATCATCAAAATCGTCAAATTCTGGATATTTTTCAAATAGTGCCATAAACTCTTCATCACTACATTCTGCTTCTAAAACCTCACGATGTTTTTTATAACTCTTATGGCATTTATTGATCAGTGAGCATAAATCGCCTAATCCCCAACGACGCATCATTGCCGAAAAAGGATTTAAGAAGATAAAGCCTCCATATCCATTATGAATCAGTTGTATAAATCCTCCGTCCATAACTTCTTCTCTTAGGACGTAATAAGCTAAAAGGGTTATTTGCGAAGCATTCAATTCTGCCATGTTTGTAGCAGTTAACTCGCCTCCGATGGCATTTTTTATTGCCTCCACAAACACTTCGATAAAGGCATCCATGCCTTCGTTTGCGGCACTAATAATATTTTGTTCTTTTACTACTACATTCACCATTGTTTTTTCTTTTATGTGATGATATTAATAAACACGTAATCTATCGTCTACTTTAATATTGTAATCAGGTAATAGATGATTCTTAGTATAAAGACTTTCAACCTTGATACCATATTGCTGAGCTATAGAATACATGCTTTCTCCAGGCTTAACTGCGTGTAGTCTACCTTTAAATCGCTTTTCTGCTTTACTTCTTTTCGCTTTAAGATATATGATATCACCTTCTACTAATGACGCATACTTATCACGTTCATTATATTTTGCTAATTTACGAACAGAAATATTAACTTCTGCAGCAATGCTCTTAAAAGTATCTCCTGCACGCACTTTTAAATAATAATTCTTGTTATAAGCATATATCGGATGAAGAGTTTCGCCCTTAACTGCAGGCTTATCCACAGTAGAACGCTTCACCATAAACTTGTCGTAAGTGTTAGCTGTATCGAATTGATAAAGCTTATATAGTTCGATTATCTCAATAAGTTTATAAGCATATTGTGGATTAGTGGCATAACCAGCAGCCTTTAAGCCACTAGCCCAACCTCTATAATCGGTTCTTGGCAATGAAAACAAGTTGCGATAGCGTGGTTTATTTACCAAAAACTTACTATGGTCTTCATAACTTTCACGCACATTGTCATACACTCTAAAACATTCTTGCAACTCATCGTCGTCATGTCTCACACTTCTTCCTGTCCAATCGTGACATTTAATACCAAAATGATTATTGCTATAGCGAGCTAATCGACTCTGACCTGCTGCACTTTCAAAAAGCCCTTGTGCAAGAGTTATACTTGCAGGAATATTATATCGCAACATTTCTTCTATGGCAATATCTTTATATTGATCGATATATGTTTGAAAAATTGCATTCCATTTTGCTTGACCTAGCAGATTGATAGGGCAAAGCACCAATGTAATGAGCATTAAAATGTTCGTTATTTTTCTTTTCATCGATAACGTTATCTCTTATAATTCTATTGTTCTTCATCATCTTTTTAGAGCCTTTTCACTCCATCAATTGATGCTTTGCATTGCACTGTCATTTCTTTTGCATTTTTCGAGAGCAAATTTCTCTTTAACAAACAGTTCTAACACCATTGTAAAAGAAGAACATTTATAATAATTCTATTCAGTGCAAAGTTAATGATATTTTTTGAATTGTGTCGTTGCCACTATGCTTTTAAAATTTCTTTCCTTTCGTTTAGAGTAAAAAAACAAGTAGAAAGCACAGATCATTTCCATTCTTCACCTCTTTCTCTAAATTCCTTTGTATTCAAGCTCTGCACTATCACACTTTTCAAAGCATTGAGTTTGTATCCCAAAAGCATTGACATTGTAACAGAAAAACAATGCTTTTACAAGCCATTTACATTGAGTTTAGAAATGAGAAGAAATTCATTCAAATGATATATCAAAATACATCTAAATGCATTTTTATCGACACAAAGGTATAAAGGCACATATTTTTTATTAATTTTGCAAGCGTATCAGCTCAAACACAGCTGATTCTCAATCATTAAACGAAAAAACAAATCAAAATAATAATCATAGCATCAACACACATGAGTATTATAATTGGAATAGATGTTGGTATTAGTACCACCAAAATTGTTGGTATCAATAAAGACGGAAAGGTGATTTCTCCAATACGAATAAAAGCCACTGACCCTGTAACTTCATTATATGGAGCCTTTGGAAAGTATCTTCACGACAATAAAATAAAACTTACTGATGTGGCAAGGGTTATGCTCACAGGAGTTGGTTCGGCATATATCGACAACCCAATATATGGTCTTCCCACGACAAAGGCAGAGGAATTTATTGCTGATGGATTAGGAGCTAAATATCAAACCAACCTCGATAGCATGATTGTTGTGAGTATGGGAACTGGTACTTCGCTTGTTCAATGCGACAAAGAAGGTATCAGACATATTGGAGGTATTGGTATTGGAGGCGGCACTTTGCAAGGTCTTGCAAGGGTTATGCTTAAAACTGACGATATTAAACAAATTAGTTTGTTGGCTGCCGAGGGTGATATTGCAAACGTAAACGTATTGATTGGCGATATTAGTCCACACGCATTACCTGGCTTACCCAAAAGTGCAACAGCCTCATTGTTTGGTAAAACAAAGAGTAATGCTAGCAGAGAAGACATAGCATTGGGCATCACTTGGATGGTAATTCAGGCCATTGGCAGTAGTACTATACTCTCTAGTCTTGGCAGTGGCATTAAAGATTACGTTTTAATCGGTAATCTTACATTGCTACCTCAATGCAAAGAGGTTTACACCTCAATGGAAAAGCTCTATAATGTGCGTTTCCATATTCCTAAACACAGCGAGTTTTGCACCGCAATAGGAGCAGCATTACAAGCACCAGAACTAGCACTTGAAAAATAAATAACCATAAAATAAGATTCATTCTACCTAATTGAGAATGAAAAATATTCTACTTAATCATTTCTAAGAATTCATCTTCGCTTAAAATCTTCACTCCAAGCGACTCTGCTTTCTGCAATTTAGATGGCCCCATATTGTCTCCTGCAAGCACAAAACTGGTTTTTGCGCTAATACTTCCTGTATTTTTACCTCCTAATTGCTCTATCATTGCTTTGTATTCGTCACGAGAATGGTGTGTAAAGATCCCACTAATAACAATGGTTTTGCCTTCTAACACATTGCCTTTAGGCCCTTCGTCCATCACAGGCATAGCCATTTGCAGTCCGTAACTCTCTAATCTTTCTATCAAAGCAATATTCTTTTCGTCGGAAAAGAAGGTCACAACACTTGTCGCAATGATATCTCCTACTCCCTCAACTTCAAGTAGTTGAGCTGCAGTTGCGTTGCGTAAGGAATTGATATCGTTGAATTTTCGAGCCAATAAACGTGCAGAAGTTTCACCAACAAAACGTATTCCTAAGGCAAATAACACTCTATCAAAGGGCACTTGCTTCGACTTTTCGATAGCATCTATCACCTTTTTTGCTGATTTTTGATGCGCTCCCCCTTCATTAATATCGTCAATTGCAAGACAATACAAGTCGGCAACATCTTTAATCAATCCTTTGTTATAATACGAATCGATTGTTTCAGGACCTAAACTATCAATATTCATGGCCTTACGAGCAATGAAATGTTCTATCTTTCCCTTTATTTGTGGAGGGCAACCCATATCATTTGGGCAGTAATAAGCAGCCTGTCCTTCATATCGAACGAGCTGAGTTCCGCACTCAGGACATGTCTTAATGAATTCTATTGGTTGCATTCCTTCTGTGCGTTTACTTAGTTCTACACCCACAATTTTAGGTATAATCTCTCCGCCTTTCTCTACATATACATAGTCGCCAATATGTAAATCAAAGCTTTTAATAAAGTCTTCGTTATTCAATGTGGCACGTTTCACCACCGTTCCAGCAAGTAAAACGGGTTCCATATTAGCCACTGGAGTAATCGTTCCCGTACGTCCAACCTGATAAGAAACGCTCTCTAGCTTCGTTAACTCACGCTCTGCTTTGAACTTATACGCAATAGCCCAACGTGGATTCTTTGCTGTAAAGCCCATACTTTGTTGCTGTTTGAGCGAATTAACCTTAAGAACTATACCGTCAGTTGCCACTGGTAGGTTCTTTCTTTCAACGTCCCAATAATCGATAAAGGCATATATATCTTCTAAAGAAGACACTTTTCTCATTCCTTCGCCTATCTTAACGCCCCATCGTTTGGCTGCTTCTAAACGCTCAAAGTGACCATCTATGTTGATATCTTCGCCCAATAAATAATATAAGTAGGCATCTAATGAACGCTTTGCAACCAATACTGGGTTTAAACTTTTAAGTGTTCCCGAGGCCGCATTGCGTGGATTTGCAAATAAAGGCTCTTCTTGTTGGCGACGCTCTTCATTGAGTTTATCGAATACTTTCCATGGCATTAGCACCTCTCCACGCATCTCAAACACTGCTGGATAATCGTTTCCTTGCAACACAAGGGGTATGGTTTTGATGGTTTTTACATTCGCTGTGACATCATCTCCACGTGTTCCATCACCTCGAGTGACTGCTCTTACAAGCTTTCCATCTTCATATCGCAATGAAATAGATAAGCCATCGTATTTCAACTCGCAACAAATTTCGAACTCTTCACCATTCAAGAACTTTGAAACGGTGTTGTAAAAATCTGCAACTTCTTGTTTATTATAGGTATTCGAGAGTGATAGCATGGGATAAACATGTACCACTTGCTCGAAAGACTCTTGCAAATCGCTTCCCACTCGTTGCGTTGGTGAGTTGGCATCATACATCTCAGGATGTGCATTCTCTAAACTTTGTAGCTCGTGCAACAATGCATCGAAGGTAAAATCGTCGATTTGTGGGGCGTTCAACACATAATAATTATAGTTGTGCTGATGCAGTTCTTTGCGCAGTTCTATTATTCTTTCTTGTTCGGTTGTCATACTATTATTGTGCTATTGCTATGTTTATTTAAAAGAAAAATTCATGAATAGAAGTGAAACAAATGACTTATAGTTTTTCAACCACAAGCATTTCTGCCCTCCTACTCATGAATCTACAAAAATAGTAATTCTTTTTTAATTCTTCAAAGAATGAAGAACTAAGCTCGAATATTTATCTTAGAAAGTCCATTTTGCTGCAATTGTTGGAATTGCATAGAACTTATTGTTCATTCCTTTGTTGTTATATACAAAGTTGTTGCTGATCTCTACCTCTGTACCAAGGCTCAAGTTAACATCTTTCATACCTTTTAATGTATTCAAGTTGAACCAGAATTGTGGCTCAGAAATTAAGATTAGCTTGCCATTTACGTTCTTATCATACCATAAATCGCAGAAACCATTGAATGTACAAAGGTTGTTTGCAAAGGTAAGTCCCCATACTTCTGTTAATTGGAAACCGCTAAATGGACGAGCAAGTCCTTGACCTTTGAAGTAATATTTATACATTAATTGAATTGAGAAATTCTTTTTAAAGTCGCTACTTACCCAATTCCAAGCTCCACCTGCTAAGAAAGCGTGTTGATAACGTGCAGTATATGTTAAGTCTTTGTTTGATCCTAAACCACCATTATACTCGACATGAGCAGCCCATTGTTTGTTTTTTGAAAGATTAAACTCACGTGCAATTTCCCAGTAAGCACCCTTAACTCCATCACGATGATAGTCAAGGTCAGTGAACAAGAAAGTACTTCCCCACTTATCTAACTTGAACATTTCTACTGTTGTTGTAACAGTTTGGCGGTCGGTGATGTCTTTATACAATGCACGACCTAAATCATAATGTAACTGAACGTTTTGTGCTCCAGCGCAAATACTTGTTATAAGCATTGCAGCAGATAGTAATAATTTTTTCATAAATTAATTATTGATAAGATATAATGATGCGCAAAAGTAGTGATTTTTATTGAATTCATTACATAAAATGTTGTTAAATTCAATATTAAGGTATATTCTTGTTCTTAATCAAGAATATATTTAAAACCTTCTTTCACACTCATTAGTACAACAACTAAGACTTCTCTTTTATTTATACATTATTATATATAGGCAATAAGGAGCACATCTTATAAAAAAAAATAGATTGTAGGAGGAGAAAAGGGGCTTTGTTCGTACTCATGATGACTAAAAATCACTCTAAAGAGATTGATTTCCTCATTTTATTATAAAGAAGACGTGCTTTTAATTAAGTGCAATAAAAAACATTTTGTAACTTTGTGCCCATTATGAGAATAGATATTATCACCGTTTTACCTGAAATGCTTACAGGATTTACACAAGAATCGATTCTTGCAAGAGCACAAAAAAAAGGATTGGCAGAAATTCATTTGCACAATCTTCGTGATTATTCTACTAATAAACACAGAAAGGTAGACGACTATTCTTATGGTGGTTTTGCAGGAATGGTGATGACTTGCGAGCCTATTGATAGATGTATTTCTGCATTAAAAGCAGAAAGACACTATGACGAAGTGATTTTTACATCTCCAGATGGCGAACAATTTGACCAACCAATGGCAAACAATTTATCCTTAAAAGAAAACTTAATTATTCTTTGTGGACATTATAAAGGAATAGACCAACGTATTAGAGAACATCTTATTACAAAAGAAATATCAGTAGGCGACTTTGTTCTTACAGGAGGAGAGCTACCTGCTGCCATCATTGCAGATGCGGTTATTCGCCTTGTTCCTGGTGTTATTAGTGATGAACAAAGTGCTCTCTCAGATTGTTTTCAGGACAACTTATTATCTGCTCCGATATATACTCGTCCTGCAGAGTATAATGGTTGGAAGGTTCCTGAAATTCTTTTAAGCGGAAACGAGGCTAAAATTAAGGCGTGGGAACTTGAGCAAGCACAGGAAAGAACTCAACGTTTACGTCCAGATCTACTAAAATAAAGTGACTACAACGAATTCAGATCAGCAAACTTACAGGCACTTATAATCATCGAATTCACATTCATTTATATCCAATATTTTCTTGGGGTTCTCCTCATACCTGCTTTTATACATCATAACAATTAGGTATAAAACTATAAGAAAGATACTATAATAAGTTTTTGTTTATCATATTTTAAGGAAGAAAAGACAATATATCATTCTTTTTAGGGATAAAGCAAAGTATAAAAACATTCTCTCTAATCATTTGTAGGTATTTTACTAAAAACCCTACTTTTAGGTATTGGCAAATCAAAAAAATGTATATACCTTTGCAATATCAACATACCGAAAAGTAATAAAAAAATATAAGGATATGAAATCAACAGTAGTTGTTTATGGTTCATCAACAGGAACCTGCCAAAGCATAGCTGAACAAATTGCAAGTAAGCTAGGTGTAGACGCTTTAGAAGTAACAAACTTAACAGCAGACGTAGTTGCTGCAAACGAAAATCTTTTGCTTGGAACTTCAACATGGGGTGCAGGCGAATTGCAAGATGATTGGTATGACGGTTTAGATGTATTGAAAGGTTCTGACCTTTCTGGAAAAACTATTGCCTTGTTTGGATGTGGTGATGCAGAAAGTTATAGCGATACTTTTTGTGGAGCTATGGCAGAAATTTACAATGTTGTCAAAGAAGGTGGCGCAAATGTAATCGGTTCTGTTTCAACAGATGGTTATACATTTGAAGATTCTGAAGCAGTTGTAGACGGAAACTTCGTAGGTTTGGCTCTTGATGATGTAAATGAAGACGACAAAACTGAAGGACGTATCGATGCTTGGTTAGAAAATATCAAATCAAGTCTTTAAAAATTATAATTAAAGAGGTGATTAATCATCAGATTAATAACAACATGTCCGATCTTGCAAATATGCCTGCCGACTTAAAAGTACTAGTAAATCATATCTATGAATATCAAAAAGGTGTTCGTCCTATGGTACTATTTACTTGCAAAAAGCAATATGAAGAGTTTGCAACTTCAAGACTAACAAACCAAGATATTTCATTTGTCACACAACCCGTTGGCAGTAAACATATCAATATTTTCTTCGGAAAAGAAGAATGCATCAATGCTATTAAACTTATGGTTAATCGCCCTTTAAATCAATTATCTCCTGAAGAAGATTTTATTCTAGGTGCTTTACTTGGATATGATATACGTATTCAATGTGAAAGATATTGCAAACGAAAATGCTATACTTGCACAAAATACAATAAAGGAGATATACACTTAGGTTGTGAAACCTGATTAATTAATTAATTTATTTAATAAATAGGATATACTTTTAGATCTTGTTCGCTAAATAAAGTATTCATAATGTTTTTGTATAATATGTATTAGGCTGGCTGTGAAGTCCGCCTTTTGCTTTTTACCTGTGGAATGTTAATTAATTGATGTAATAATAAAATAAAAGAATTGAACAGGAAATCCAGCTAATCTGTTGTAAGACATTTGATATAAAGGAGATTGAATAGGTTGTATACTTCAAAAGTGTGCAAACCCATATTATTTTTAGGACACCACTTACCTAATTGATAGAATGAGACTAATAAAAGAAGATTATGGATGAATTCATAAATACAAAAGTAGGCTAGAATAACCAGCCTACCAAATATCCATTAATCATAAAAAGACAAATAATCTGAAAAGAAGTATCATTCTTTGCAGATTATTTGTTTGGAATATAAAGTCTTTTATTTCTTTATTTTATTCTTCAGGCTTCATGTTTGTATAAACATTCTGAACGTCTTCATCATCTTCTAAGATATCAACCATCTTGTCTATGATCTCACGTTCTTCGCTTGTAACCTCTTTTAAGTCGTTAGGAATACGTGTAAACTCAGCACCTGTAACTTCAAACCCTGCCTCTTCAAGGTGTTTTTGCAATTCACCAAAGCTCTTAGGATCACCATAAATGGTTATTTCGTTAGCCTCTTCGTCTTCATCGAAGTCTTCTTCTACTCCATAATCGATTAAATCTAAGATTAATTCTTCCATGTCTAAACCTTCTCTTTTCTTGAAAGTAAAGACGCATTTTTGATCGAATAGGAATGAAAGACTACCTTGAGTACCCATATTTCCACCATATTTATTAAACACAGCACGTACGTTTGCAACTGTTCTTGTAGTGTTATCTGTTGCTGCATCTACAAATATTGCAATACCATGAGGTCCGTATCCTTCATAAGTAACTTCTTTAAAGTCCTTTTGATCCTTACCCATTGCATTTTTTATGGCTCTTTCTACGTTTGCATTAGGCATGTTCTCACGCTTTGCAGTCTGTATAATAGCACGCAAATGAGGGTTGTTTTCTGGTTCAGGACCACCAGCTTTCACTGCAATAGCAATTTGTTTACCAATCTTGGTAAATGTTCTTGCCATGTGTCCCCATCTCTTCATTTTCGCAGCTTTGCGATATTCAAATGCTCTTCCCATAGGAAATAATATTTATTTTATTTATTATTACAATTATCTTAACTCGGCATTTAATCTCTTAGTGAGGTTATCTATGAGCTTTTTCATGATTGAATCGATCTGTTTATCATTCAAAGTCTTCTGCTCATCTTGTAAGATGAAATTAACAGCATAACTCTTTTTGCCTTCAGGTAGATTCTTTCCTTCATACACATCGAATAGTTCTACAGCCTTTAAGAGTTTCTTTTCTGTAGAATAAGCTATTTCTTTGATTTGTTCGAACTCAACAGTTTTGTCAACGAGCAATGCCAAATCACGACTTACAGCAGGATATTTGCTAATTTCTTTATATTCTACTACGTATTTCTTCACTGCCTTCAACAAATTATCCCAATAGATATCTGCAAAGAATACTTCGTTGGTTATACCCATATTCTTTGTTAGTTTGTATGCAACAACTCCCAATTCTGCAATCATCTTACCTGCCTTTGTCACGATAGAAATACTATCCTCGAAAATATTATTTTCGCCTTTTGCAAGTGTAACTGATTGAAGTGAAAGTCCAAGTCGTACTAAGATATTCTCAACATAAGCTTTTAGCTCATAGAATGAAGCATCTTCGTTGGGGTGAGTCCAGCTATTTTCAACTCTCTTTCCTGTAACCCAAAGTCCTAAATGTTGATCTTGTGTATATGCTTTTATCAACTTATCTGCCTCTTTCTTCGACTCATCATAGTGATAGCAATTACCAAATTCAAAGAATCTAAGATTAGAATTCTTTCTATTAGCATTGCGAACAATACTTTCTAAACCTCCAAATAAAAGAGTTTGGCGCATCACTCCAAGGTCTGCACTTAAAGGATTAAGAATCTTAACTGTTGTTTCTTCTGTATAACAATTGAGGTCTTTATAATAAGAAACTTTAGTTAGAGAGTTATTCAGGATTTCATTAAATCCGCCTCCAACAAGCTGTTCTGAGATTAGATTGATATATTTACGATTTCTATCCTCATCTGTTGGAATGGTTAAGGTACCTTTTAGTTGCAAAGGAATTTCTACATTGTTATAACCATAGATACGAAGTATATCTTCAACAACGTCACATGGACGCTTAACATCTACTCTATAAGCAGGAATAAGAAGTTCTATTTGATTTTCATTCTCTGCTTCAATCTTCATATCTAAGCTGGTTACGATGCTTTTTATAGTATCTTTTCCAATCTCTTTTCCAATGAGTAAGTTTACGTAATCATAAGTAAGCACCACTTTACTGCCTTCGATTGGTTCAGGATAAACATCCTTTATTTGCATAGATACTTGTCCACCTGCTAACTCTTTGCAAAGAATTGCGGCTTGTTTCAAAGCATATACCTGTCCATTAGGATCAATACCACGTTCAAAACGATAGCTTGCATCTGTACTTAAGCCGTGACGTCTTGCGCTTTTTCTTATCCAAGTTGGGTGGAAATACGCACTTTCTAAAACTATATTGCGTGTATTTTCATATGTACCACTACCCTTTCCGCCGAAGATTCCCGCAATACACATAGCCTCATTTGCATTACATATACTCAAATCTCTTTCGCTTAAGATATGCTCTTCGCCATCTAATGTGATGAATTTGGTGCCTTCTGGCTGAGTGGCAACAACAATTTTATGACCTGCAACCATATCTGCATCAAAGCAATGCATAGGTTGTCCGTATGCCATCATAATGTAGTTGGTGATATCTACGATATTGTTGATAGGACGAATTCCAACTATCTTCAATTTATTTTGTAGCCATTCTGGACTTTCTTTCACTTCACAATTGCTGATACTAACGCATGCATAACGTTTACAAGCTTCAGAATTCTTTACTTCTACATCAATTGTTAGTGACTCATTATCAACTTTAAAAGCATCGCAATTGGGCTTATGAAGCTCTGTTTGATAATTATTTTGCTTTAGCCATGCATACAAATCACGAGCCACCCCATAGTGACTTAAAGCATCAGAGCGATTTGCAGTGATATCAACTTCAATCACCCAATCGCTTTCTAAATTGTAATATTCAGCCGCAGGCATTCCTATTGGAGCATCTTCTGGCAAAACAATAATACCATCATGACTTGTTCCTACTCCTATTTCATCTTCGGCACAAATCATTCCAAGGCTCTCCACGCCTCTTAGCTTACTTCTTTTAATTACAAATTCTTTGTCTCCATCATACAAAACACAGCCTAAGTCTGCTACAATCACTTTCTGATTTGCAGCCACATTGTGTGCGCCACAAACAATTTGTTGTGGTTCTCCCTTACCAAGATCTACTGTTGTAATATGTAAATGGTCGCTATTAGGATGTGGTTCACATGTTAAAACTTTACCTACATATAATCCTTTTAATCCACCACGAATGGTTTGTACTTCTTCTAAGCCTCCTACTTCAAGTCCACATGAGGTAAGTGCTTCCGCAACATGCTGTGGAGTAAGTTCAAAATCTACATACTCTTTCAGCCATTTGTAAGAAATATTCATTATATTTTTTTATTTATGTATACACAATTAATGCGCAAATTTACTAAATTATGGGCATTTGCACAAGTACAACAAAAGATATTTACAATGATAAAGTCGAACTTTTTCGAAATTTTCTCTTTGTTGTTTTAGCGAATAGAACCCTTATTTTATTTATGACTTACCTTCTTTTAACTGACAAAGACAAAAGAAGAGGAAGACAATCCGTTAATTCTCTACTGTTTCAAGTTGAGAAAATAACTTTCGTTTCTTTGCATAATATTGCCATAACAAGAAGAAAGACATTCTTTCTTTGATCGTTTTTTGCACAGCATTTGCTTGTATATACTTGCGTTTAACTGCTAATTGAGGGATCATTTGTTTGAAATCTTTCCTAGCTTTCACAACAGCTTGAAAGTCCTTCCATCCTCCTTCAGATAATAAGAGTTTAAATGCTGCAATATAATCGAGAACGAAACGAGTTCTCATTATTGACTTTAATTCATCTTTGGGCAAGTTCTTATATAACATTGCAAGATTATTTCGGAAATTAAGATAAGTCTTTCTAGGATTAGATTTAGGCAGTGTTCCCCCTCCAAGGTGATATACTACGCTATCAGGGACACAATAAATATCATATCCAAGTTGGTGAAGTTGCCAACAAAAATCAATCTCTTCGTTGTGAGCAAAGAACGAATCGTCTAGTCCACCCACTGCCCAATAACACTCACTACGCACCATAAGACAAGCACCCGTTGCCCAAAAGATGGGCATTACATTATTATATTGACCTAAATCTTGCTCTATTGTATCAAAAACTCGACCTCTACAAAAAGGATATCCGTATTTATCTATAAAGCCTCCGCATGCCCCTGCATATTCAAAAGAATCTTTATCAACAATCGATAATAACTTTGGTTGACAAACAGCAACGTGTTGATGGCTATCCATAAACTCTATTAAAGGTACCAACCATTCGTGAGTTACTTCAACATCACTATTCAATAAAACATAATAGTCGGCATTCACTTGTTCTAAAGCTTTGTTATAGCCTCCAGCAAAACCATAATTCTTATCTAATTGAATAAGTTTACATATAGGAAAATGTTGAGATACAAATTCAACCGAATCGTCCGTTGAAGCATTATCGGCAACAAACACCTCTGCATCAGAGCTCGAATACTGCATAACTTGCGGTAAATAGCGCTCTAACATCTCACGACCATTCCAATTTAAGATAATAACTGCAACTTTCATTTCACCTTATTTATTATAAGAGTTCCACTTTTACAGCAGATTTATCGTGATTAAAATCTACTAGTCGCACTGCCATTATTTGATTATCATACTCTTCTTTTGAAAGATTAGCAGGCAATTCTACTCTAATATAGTTATCAGTAAAGCCATGCATTGCCTTTCCTTTTATATTCTTTTCAAATAAGACTTGAGCCGTTTTACCTAAATGAGCTGCATAAAAAGCCTGTGTTTTAGTATCAGAAAGATCGAGTAAACGCTTTGAACGCAACTTCTTATCTTTATCATTCACGATATATGGAATCTTTAGAGCTGCAGTTCCACGACGCTCACTATATGGGAACACATGGAGCTGTGTAACATCTAAGCTATCAAGGAAATTATAACAATCTTCAAAAAACTCAGGCTTCTCTCCTCTACTTCCAACCATCACGTCTACTCCTATAAAAGCATTAGGAATTAAAGTCTTTATTTTATGCACCTTATCTGCAAATAGCTCCCTATCATACTTACGTTTCATTAAACGCAGTACATCGTTAGAACCACTTTGAAGAGGCAGATGAAAGTGCGGCATAAAGGCTCTACTATTAGCACAGTATTCTATAATTTCATCGCTAAGTAAATCTGGTTCTAAACTACTAATACGAAATCTTTTGATGCCTTCAACCTTATCGAGGGCTTTAATCAAATCAAAAAAGGTTTCATTTGTACTTACTCCAAAGTCACCAATATTCACTCCAGTAAGTACAATCTCTTTTCCTCCCTCTCTTGCGGCCTGTTCTGCCTGCTCAACTAATGAAGAAATAGAAGGGTTCCGTGAGAAACCTCGAGCAAAAGGAATCGTACAATAAGTACAAAAATAGCTACAACCATCTTGTACTTTCAAAAAATATCGAGTACGGTTACCACGAGAACATGATGCCGCAAAAGTCTTTATATCTTTTGTTTTAACCGAATGGAATGACGAATCATTGATATTCTTTTCCTCGCCATTGCTCCATGCGTCTGAAAGATACTGAATTAAGTTGGCTTTTTCGTTACTTCCTAAGACCAAATCAACACCTTCCATCTTGCTTATTCGCTCAGATTCTAATTGCGCATAACAGCCTGTTACAATAACAAAAGAGCCTGGATTTTCTCTAACCATCCTGTTAATTGCTTGGCGGCACTTATGATCTGCCACCTCAGTAACCGAACATGTATTGATCAAACATATATCGGCACGTTCTCCACGTTCAACTGTTCGAACGCCCATGCCCTGTAACATTTTACCAAAAGTAGATGTTTCAGAAAAATTTAATTTGCAACCTAAGGTATAATATGCTGCTGTTTTACCTTGAAAAGCAGATGTATCTATCATTTTTTATTTTACTCTCATTATGAAAAGAAACTTCTATTGAAGCACTCTTTCACCTTATTATATATATAACCTATTTTAATTGGCTTACAAAGATACAACATTTAGCCCGAAATGGATATGGGAAAGCTGCAAGTTTTATATTGTGTGCGCACAAAATCGACTAAAGAAATAAGATAAAAGCAAGACAATAAAATTTTTAACTTTTATTTAACATTCACAAAACACTGATAAACAATCAATTACAGATTAGTTACAAAAGACACTAAAAAAAAACAGCTTAAAAAGAGTTGAGTAAAAAAAAAAGTCTTACCTTTGCAATGTTTTAATAAACAAATGATTGTTTTACAGTAAATTAAAAGGCAAAGAAAATGAAGAAATTAGTTTTAATGTTCGTAGCTATCGCAGCTATCTCATTCGCATCTTGTGGTAACAAAACTGAAAAAGCAGCTGGTACTGATTCATTAGCAAATGATACAACTGCTCAAGTTGACACAACAAGCGCTGATACAACTGCAACAGATTCAGTTAAATAATTAGTGAAGTTCAGTAACTAATACGAACAACTTAGAATTAGTCCCATTATATCAATGATATGATGGGACTTTATTTATTAATTTATCATAAAACAATCTAGTATAAAAAAACAAAACACCCTATATTCGATATATTTTTACTAACTTTGCAACAATTTAGTTCGTATAGGCTCGCACAAGTAATAACAGAGCTGTTATTCGCCTTGCGGAAATAATATTTATATTATTATATAATGTACGCAATTGTAGAAATTAAAGGTCAACAATTCAAAGTTGAAGAGGGTAAAAAACTCTTTGTTCACCACATCCAAGATGTAGAAACAGGAGCAATTGTTGAGTTTGACAAAGTTCTTCTTATAGATAAAGAAGGTACTGTCACAGTTGGAACTCCCACTGTAAACGGAGCAAAAGTTGTAGTTGAAGTAGTGAATCCACTTGTAAAGGGTGACAAAGTTATCGTTTTCAAGATGAAACGTCGCAAGGACTATCGTAAAAAGAATGGTCATCGTGCACAATTCACTCAAGTAGAAGTTAAACAAGTTATCGCTTAAAACACAGGAGGATTTAAGAATGGCACATAAAAAAGGTGTTGGTAGTTCAAAGAACGGCCGTGAATCAGCTTCACAAAGATTAGGCGTTAAAGTATGGGGCGGTCAAAATGTTATCGCTGGTAACATCATTGTACGTCAACGTGGTACAAAACATAACCCAGGCTTAAATGTAGGTATTGGTAAAGATGATACTCTTTTCGCACTTGTAGACGGAGTAGTAAACTTCCGTAAGGGTCGCAAAGATAAGAGCTATGTCTCAGTAATCCCTCACACTGACGCTGAAGCTTAATTTATAAATAAAACTTATTCCAAACAAACAATAATAAATCCTAGGAGAGAACTATATGTTATTCCTAGGATTTATTTTTTTTACAACAGAAGATTCACAATTAGCACATTGAGATTATACCATTTCTCAAGACGAGACCTATTAATATTATAGTAATCCTCAAGTATATTGAAAATTATTGTTCACTATAACAGAGGCAGGAAGATTTTCGACAGAGCCAGTATATATGAACTTTTAGTCTTGAGAAAGTGATGCTTTTATACCACAATCTCAATATTTTTACCTTCTAAAAACATTATTTTTGAATAATAAAGTCAATAACATTTTCCCTTACTCTTTCATGCTTATAAAATAAAGTAGCGATTAAAAGAGCTTTGAAGTTCTACTTCCGATTCAATAATACGTCTAATTTCTTTTAACCCCTTGGCATTATTAGAATAAGGTATCCATAAACGAATGTAACCATTAATAGAATATTTGGCAGTGATATGTTTTTTGAAGATTCTAAAAACTTCTTCTTTTCTTGCATTAGGATTTTGTTTACGAATTACTGTAATAGTATCTTTAAACACTGTTTCAAGACTTAAATCTCGTACAGCCTCCGCTATTATGCAACCATATATGCTTCTTGGAGCGTGAGCCATCGATGCTCTATGGTCTTCAATGGCCTCCTTCATTGTTGTAATTTGTTCTTTTGAGAACCAATTTAACAAGCGTGCGTCTTTAGATAATATTTTTCCTCCTGTGATGTGATGTATCGCTTTAGGTCCATTTAGCCCTAAATCATGGTAGGCAGCAATAGTATAAGCCATATTAATATCAGCAGTTGTAATTCTTGCAAGCTGTAAACTCTGTTTTATTACGTTTAGAATTTTACTTAATCCGTGATGTGATTCAAGGCTATTATATTGTGGAAGAATATTACTTTCTACAAATGACATTAGCTCTAAGTTTACCTCTCTACTGCTCATAAATCTGCCGTTATTATTTTGCAAATATACAATTAAATGTTTATTTTTGCAATATTATGGAACAAAGAATAGCAGTAAACTCTTGGACAGCATGGCTACTTGCCACTCGTCCCAAAACCTTAATAAGTGCAATAACTCCCGTTTATATTGCAGCAGCATGGGCTTTTGTGCATGGAGGGCATCGTATAAATATATTACCATTGATTCTTTGTTTTGCATTTGCTGTTGTTATGCAGATTGATGCAAATTTTATTAATGACTATTTCGATTTCAAACGAGGTAATGATAACGAGAATCGATTAGGCCCAAAGCGTGCTTGTGCACAAGGATGGATAAAACCTAAGAGTATGTTTCGTGCAATAATTCTAACTACAATTATAGCAAGTACAATTGGGTTTCCTCTTATTTTATTTGGAGGGTATCAGCTTATTCTGCTGGGATTAGCTTGTATTGCCTTCTGTTTCCTATACACAACACATCTATCTTATTGGGGATTAGGTGATGTGCTTGTTCTTGTGTTCTTCGGGTTAGTACCTGTTTTAGGCACATATTATCTAGTTTCTTTAGCAAGTTCTACACTGTTTAATCTTGATATTCTTATTGCAGCCATTAATTGTGGACTGATAATAGATTTACTTTTAATTGTAAATAATTTTAGAGATATCGAGAATGACAAGGCGGCAGGAAAGAAAACACTAGTGGTTTACATTGGCAAAAAAAATACATTGTTTTTATATTGTGGAATTGGAATCACTGTTTTATTACTCGGAGTTTTTTTTCTTATCCATTCAAACCTTATGGCTTGTTTCTTACCTCTATTGTTTTTGCCTTTTCATATATCTACCTTCATTGAAATGAAAACTATTGATAAAGGAAAAGAGTTAAACAAAATTCTGGGAAAAACAGCTAGAAACATCTTTATTTACGGCTTATTACTATCAATAGGAATATTGCTAGGCTAGTTTTAGTGGAGATTTAGATTTTATATGAAATCAAAGAAAGTAGGGAACTCTTGATATTTATATATGCAACCATAGTAAATTTTCTTCTCTTAAAAAGAGAAAAAGACTTATCTTCTAAATCTCTAATTCAAATAAAATGCGTAATTTTGTAACAAAATGAACACTTCAGATTTGCAAAATATAAAACAACGCTACAATGTTGTTGGAAATAGTGATGGTTTAAATAGAGCTTTGGATGTGGCTTTGCAGGTCGCATCTACAGACCTTTCTGTGCTTATTATTGGTGAGAGTGGTGTGGGTAAAGAAATTATTCCACGCATTATTCATGATAATTCAACAAGACGCAGAGAGAAATACTTTGCAATTAACTGTGGTTCTATACCTGAAGGAACAATAGATAGTGAACTCTTTGGACACGAGAAAGGCTCTTTTACTGGAGCAATTGGAGAAAGTGAAGGCTATTTTGGTATCGCTAATAAAGGGACAATCTTTTTAGATGAAGTGGGAGAATTGCCCATTGCTACTCAAGCTCGTTTGTTGAGAGTACTTGAAACAGGAGAGTATATAAAAGTAGGAGGACAAAAGATATTAAAAACAGATGTACGTATAGTTGCAGCAACCAATGTAAATATGCGCAAAGCAATTAGCGAAGGACGATTTAGAGAAGACCTTTATTATCGTTTAAACACGATTCCTATTCAAATTCCACCATTAAGAGATAGAGGTAATGACATACTTTTACTCTTCCGTTTGTTTGCTATGCAGATGGCAGAGACCTATCATTTGCCTAAAATAACATTAACAGAAGATGCTAAGGCAATAATGTTGCGTTATAAGTGGCCAGGAAATGTAAGGCAACTTAAAAACATAACAGAACAAATGTCGGTACTTAGTGCAGAAAGAGAAATTGATGCTAAGGATTTAACTCAATTTATCCCTGAAGACCCAGAAAGCACAGAGTTAGCTCCAATATCAAAAAATGGTTCTCATTCGTATGAAAGTGAACGTGAAATCCTGTATAAGATTCTTTATGAACTGCGTGGAAATGTAAGTGATTTACGTCAAGAAATGGCTAATTTGCGAAAACAATTAGATGAAACGCAACATCTAAATGGTGTTGGAGGATTTAATGCAAAGCTTTCAAATGTAGCGAAAGAAGAACATCTCCCTGCACCCGAAGTACATCCTGTTGTAAGACATCATGCAGTAACCTTGAATCCTTTACCCATTGAAGATGCTGAGGCAGAGGAAATAGCAGAGTCTAAGAGCTTAAATCTGAATGATTTTGAACGTAAAATGGTAGAGGAAGCTCTCGAAAAGAATGGAGGAAATAGAAAGAAAGCAGCGAGAGATTTGGGTATTTCAGATAGAACATTATATAGAAGAATAAGACAATATGGACTTGATGAAGCATAACATAAACAGAACTAAAGGTTTAAGAGGAGCGTTATTTGCTATTCTTCCCTTATTATTAACTTGTGTCTTATTGCTCGCATGTTCTGTTTCTTATAAATTTAATGGTGCAAGTATAGATTATACAAAGACAAAGACCATTCAAATTAATGATTTCCCAATTCGTTCAACCTACGTATGGGGACCAATGGCATCTATCTTTAACAATGAATTAAAAGATATTTATGCTAATCATACCCGTCTTATTCAAGTGAAAAGAAATGGAGATCTAAAGATCGAAGGAGAAATTACACAATATTCACAACGTAATAAGTCGGTTTCAAGTGAGGGTTATTCGGCTCAAACAGAACTTTCTATCACTGTAAATGTGCGCTTTACCAATAATAAAAATCACAGCGAAGACTTCGAACGACAATTCACCGCATCTCAGTCTTATGAAACAACCCGCAGCCTAAGTTCCGTTCAAGAAGAGTTAGTTACGCAAATGGTAAAAGACTTAACCGAACAAATATTTAATGCCACAGTGGCTAATTGGTAATAAAGAAAGAAGAAATTGAATAATGGATATAAGTTATTTAATAGAACATCCAGAAATAATGAGTAGGGAAACTCTGTATGATTTACGTAGTTTTCTTGCCATTTACCCTTATTACCAGCCTGCCCGCTTATTGATGTTAAAAAATCTTTATATTCTTCATGACTCTGCTTTTGATGAAGAATTGCGTCGTTCTGCAATCTACCTAACTGATAAAAAGATTCTTTTTGAATTAGTAGAGGCAGTTCATTATTGTTTAAAGAAAGAATCAAAGCAGGCAAATGATCAGAAAGAAACTATTCAAGACAATAACAGAACAATTAGTCTTATCGACACATTCTTAGAGTCTATTCCCGAAGAAGAAGAGAAAAAAGAGCCTCAAAGAAAGCCAACTCCTGCCGATGCTGCTGTTGATTACGTTTCATATCTTCTAGAAATAGAAAGCGAAGAAGAAAAGAATGAGAAAGAAGGTGAATCTATAATGAAGGGTCAAAGTTTGATAGATAAGTTTATCAATAAAGAACCTGGACGCATTCAGCTTAAAGATGAACCCGAGTACACCCCACAACTAGAAGGTAACGACGAAAGTAAACCACTCTCTGAAGAAGGCTATCTCACTGAAACTCTTGCAAAAATATATATAAAACAGGGACAATATGAACGTGCAATTGAAATAATTAAGCGTTTATATTTGAATTATCCAAAAAAAAATGTTTACTTTGCAGATCAATTACGTTTCTTAGAAAAATTGATACTTAATAATAAAAATAAATAAACAAATAAAAGATGTACACATTATTTATTATCCTAATCCTGTTAGCTTCTTTCTTTATGATTGCTATTGTATTGATACAAGAATCTAAAGGCGGAGGTCTAGCTTCTAACTTCTCATCTAGCAACTCTATTATGGGAGTACGTAAAACAACAGATGTAGTTGAAAAAACAACTTGGACTTTAGCTGCTTCGATGGTAGTTCTTAGTGTAATATGTGCTTATGTGGCACCAAAAGCTGCAACAGAAGAGAGTGCTGTAGAAAGAATGTCTACTGAAGCTCCTGCAACAAATCCAAATACAACTCCTGGATTTGGTGCTACTTCAACAGCAAATACAAAACCTACAACTGGTGATGTTGCTCCTCAAGCAACTCAACAAACACCTAAAACACCTGAGAAATAGAAATTTTATAAAAAATATAGGGATTTATTTGGTAGTTTCAAGTAAATCCCTTAACTTTGCACTCGCTTTCAACAAGAAAGCATTTACATGGTGGTTGTAGTTCAGTTGGTTAGAGCGTCAGATTGTGGTTCTGAATGTCGTGGGTTCGAGTCCCATCTACCACCCCACTCTTTATGTAGGAATTGTGAATCAACACAATTCCTTTTTTATATATCCTTAGATTTTATCAAGCCTATAAAACTCTAGGTATTTACCGATACACTACTAAATAGAGTCTTTTTCATCATGAATTTATCATTTACATTCAGCATTTTTTCTCAAAGAAAAAAAACAATATTTAGGTTTATATAATAAGGGGATGAAATTCAGAATTATTTTTATACTCAAATTATCCTTAATTTTGATGCAATAACAACCAGAAAAACGTTATTATATCTCTATTTCAAGTCCATCATAAGCAAAATACACATTGTTTGGTAAACACTTTGATGCTTGGACATGCAAACCAATCTCATGAGTGACATGAGTTAAAAATGTTTTCTCTGCTCCAATAGATTTTGAAAAAGCTATGGCTTCGTCTATTAGTTGATGAGAATGGTGTTCTTTTTCCCATCGTAATCCATTTACCACCAACACTTTTAAACCTTTCAATAATTCTTTTTCTGCATCATCTATCGTCTTCATGTCGGTGATATAAGCCACTTCTCCAAATCGATAAGCCAGTATAGGTAATTTACCATGATATACTTTGATGGGCAATATCTCTACCTCATTCACCTTAAAAGCCCTTCCACTCTCGATAGTATGCAAGTTTAAGCGAGGTACTCCTGGGTAAAGTTCATCGGTAAAACAATAAGGCATGGTTTGTTTTAACGCCTTGGCTGTTGATGAATTGGCATAAACATCAATGTCACCAAATTGACAAAAGGGGCGAAGATCATCAATTCCTGCTACATGATCGTAGTGAATATGAGATATTAAAACGGCATTAATGGGTCTAAAAGGAACCTGAAGAAGCTGCATTCGTACATCAGGTCCGCAGTCTAACACTATTCTTGTGTTATCAGTTTCTATCAAAGCAGATGTGCGATAACGCTTATCTTTACTATCACGACTTTTACAAACAGCGCAATTACAACCTAAAACAGGTACCCCATTCGATGTTCCTGTACCCAAAAAGCGTAATTTTATCATCATTAAAATTGAAGTTATTTAATGAGCAAACATCGTGAATAACTATAAGATGTTTACCTCTGGGTGAATGGTTATCCCAAACTTACTTTGCACATCGTTGCATATTGTGTTGCAAAGTGTTAGAATCTCGTTTCCACTTGCACCACCTTTATTTACCAACACCAATGCTTGTTTGGCGTGAACACCTGCATTTCCAAGTGTTTTTCCTTTCCAACCGCATTGCTCAATAAGCCAACCTGCAGGAATTTTCTCGTGTTCTTCATCAATAAAATAATGAGGAATATCGGGATATTGGGCAAGAAGTGCTTCGAAAGTAGAGCGTAATACAATTGGATTCATAAAGAAACTACCTGCATTTCCTTCTTCACTTGGTTCTGGAAGCTTGCTCTTTCTTATTTCAATAATCACCTCACGAAGTTGCGATAGCGTTGGAACTTCTATTCCTTTCTCGGCTAAAACGGCTTTAATATTACCATAACACACGTTAGGTTGAAACTCTTTCTTCACCAAATAGGTTACATGTGTTATAAAAAAACGACCTTTCCAAATAGTCTTAAATTTACTTTTTCTGTAGCCATAGTTACAGTCTTCATTTTTTAAAACAACACTTTCACCATTAGACAGATCTATGGCTTCGATACGATAGATGACATCCTTTGCCTCGGAACCATAAGCACCAATATTCTGAACAGCGCTTGCTCCAACCGTTCCAGGTATATATGACATATTTTCTAAGCCACTCCAACCTTTCGAGACACAGAAATCTACCACATCGTCCCAATGCTCTCCTGAGCCACAACGCACCAAGATGCCTTCTGAGCAAGATGTTGTTTCGATGCCTTTTATTGCTGAATGTAAAATAGTTGCAGGATAGTTTTGAGTGAATAATAAATTACTACCCTCTCCAATTACAAGAGTTGGAAAGTCAGATTTTGTTCTACTCGCAATAAAAGAATGTATTTCCTCAGCTGTTTCGAAGCTTATAAAACGTTTACATTCAACGTCTATACCAAATGTATTATGTGATAATAAATTATAATTTCGAAGGTCTCTCATAACAATTGCTTATGTACTAAGTTTTGTTAGCTTCCATCTTCCTGCTTTTTTCTTAAAGGTGAGCTCTGTTTCCAAACCATTTGCAATACCTCTAATTAAAAAGATTTTTTGAGAACTTTCAGTATACTTCTGCCCATAAAGGATATTATAAAGAATTCCTTGAGGCAGTTCTGGAGCAAAAGCAGACCATTGTTCAGGTTCTAAAGAGCCTGTAATGTTCTTAAAGTCATCATCTGGATCAGGACCAACAAATATCAATGGGCTATTAATACTTTCTTGCTGGAAAGCTTCATTAGATACAAATTTCTTATAAAAGCTTAAGAAAGAAGAGTTTTGGTTGTTGCCAACTGCTTTCACAAGAATAGAAGTCATCATCCATTGACCATTTATCTTGTTAAAAACATATTGTTTAACCATACTGGATTCTAGATAAATTTTCTCTACAACAACATGCTTTATAGCTGTATCTTTCGACAACTCAAGCTGTCGTATGTTATCAAGAATAAGCGTATAAAACTCCTGGCGCATAAAGAAATGATCTATTTTCCATTGATTTTTCTGCAACATTGTAGTCTTATTTGCTTCTACTACAGGCAAAGGAAACTGTATTCTCTTATACTGAAGTTTTTTATTTCCACAAAAATTGAAAAAGAAATCATCGAAAAGTTCATCGGCAGCCTTAGGTACAGGCGTCTCTGCAATAACCTCCTCTACGGAGTCTTGCGCCACAGTATCAACGTTTACAGTATCAGTTACGATTGAATCAGAAACTGGTTTCTTATTAGAACATCCCACAAAAGGACAAAACATAGCTGAGACAATAGCTATGAAAAGGATAAAAAATAAAAACTTTCTCATCATAATAGCAAAACAGAGACTCTCGAATCTCTTCTTATTTACAAGTGCAAAACTACAATTTTAATTCGATATATTTCGTATTTACATAGTAAAATATTACCTTTGCATTGAAAAAATAAAACATATGATTACAGAGAAGATAGAGAAACTTCTTGAAGAAGTTAAGGGATTGTCTACCAACAACGCCGAAGAAATAGAACAACTACGCATAAAATATCTTAGCAAGAAGGGTGAGATTTCACTGCTAATGAACGACTTTAGAGATGTACCTGCAGAACTTAAGAAAACTGTTGGTATGAAAATTAATGAACTAAAGCAACTAGCTATTGATAAGATTAACGAGTTAAAAGAAAATACATGCTCTGCACAAACACAGAATAGTCTGCTCGATCTCACTCGTACTTCATATCCAATAAAACTCGGAACACGCCATCCTCTAATGCTTGTACAGAACGAAATCATCGAAATATTTCAACGAATGGGTTTCACTCTCGCAAGTAGTCCTGAGATAGATGATGACCTTCACGTCTTCACTAAATTAAATTTCGCAGCAGATCACCCTGCTAGAGATATGCAAGACACTTTCTTTATTGAAGCAGATAATGAAAGAGTAACCAACAATGTCATTCTTCGTTCTCACACATCTAACGACCAAAGCCACTATATGGAGACACATGAGCCTCCTATTAGAGTAATTTGTCCAGGACGTGTGTTCCGCAATGAGGCAATAAGTGCACGTGCTCACTGTTTCTTCCATCAAGTAGAAGGATTGTATGTTGATAAGAATGTAAGCTTTACAGACTTGAAACAAGTGTTGCTTTCTTTTGCTCGTGAAATGTTTGGAGCCGATACTAAGATTAGATTAAGACCCAGTTATTTCCCATTTACCGAACCTTCTGCAGAGATGGACATATCTTGTAACATCTGTGGTGGAGAAGGATGTGGATTCTGTAAACACACAGGTTGGGTTGAAATACTTGGCTGTGGAATGGTAGATCCTAATGTATTGGAAGCATGTGGCATTGACAGTAGTGTTTATACTGGCTATGCTTTTGGTATGGGTGTTGAGAGAATCACCAACCTTAAGTATCGTGTTAGCGACTTAAGATTATTCTCTGAGAATGACACTCGATTCTTAAAGGAATTCGAATCAGCAAAATAAGAAAGATAATTTTAATTCGATTATAAAAAATCCCTCAAACAAATAAATACTGTTTGAGGGATTTTTCTTTTCTTATTCGATGTAAATCCGAAAGAACTTAGGAATACTCTTTTATACAATAAGCACCTTCGACTCTCACTACTACATAGTTTCTATCTGGCAAAAGCATTGCTTTTACAAGGTAAAAGGATTGACTTTGGTGCGTAAAAGAGCTGTATTTAGAGTATAAAAGGACAGCTTTTATATCGATACCCTTTTACTTATTATCTTCAAAGATAAAGGCTATACGACAAACGTCGGTTTCTTCTTCTGACGATTCATCGCTCTTTGTCACTCTAATATGGTAATGGTCCGCAGACACTTCTTCTTCATAAAAATGTAAGGTACAACCATAATAAGCCTCTATAATATAAGCAATCTCCAATCTACGAAGCGCTTTCTTGTCCCAATAATCTAAAGAATATATGTCAAGGGCATGTTCTAAGTACTTCATACTATTGACATGTCCATTCATATCTATATCGCTATAAGATACTTTTACTGATTTAATACGATTAGCCTGCTTGCCGATCTTAACATGAGAAGGATTGTCTATGGGACATTTTTTCTCTTTTTCGACATAGTTTAAGATAGCTCCTTCATTCAAGTCGAGCAAGTCTGACGGTTTACGGGTATCGGTATCAATCAATGCCCATATACTCTTTCCATAGCCAAATATCTTTCCTTCTGGACTAACAACCGAATAATTACGAGTTGTAAAAAATTTCATAATTCCATCAACCCATGTCTCAATATAAAATTTATCATACACTTTGGGCATTTCTTGCATCTCTAATACCAAGCGAGAAAGAACCCATGTCTTGTGTTGCGGTAATAGTTTGCTCATTCCATAACCTCTTTCATCAGAATGAAAGTCTGCAGCATTCAGCATGTGATTACCTAAATGACCAGGGAAAAGCATTCCTTTGAAATTACAATGAAATGGCTCAGCCAAGAATAAATATCGACCTACCTTAGGCAATTTTTTATTTTCCATAATTCAATACTTTAACTCTCTACTTCTTTCCCCATCATGATATGAGGATTTTCTCTTTATCTTTTTTCTACTTCTATCTTATATATAAATGAAGTCAAAGGGAAGAGATTAAGAGATAAATAGTAAGTTCTATCTTCTTTCTGTACAACTACCACCCTCTATTAAGTATCTATGAGCATATAATGTGCAAAACACTTCGATTATATAAAAACATAATCCCGACACTTTTCTAAGCATCGGGATTATTCAATTTAATTAAAAATATTGTAATTTATAATTATTCTTATTTTGCGTTGTCGTTAAATGTAGCAACACGGTTGAAAGATACTTCTTCAAATAGAGTATCAGTTACACCCATTCCCTTTGTTGTTAGACGGCTAGCAGCGATCTTATATCTCTTAACAAGAGCTGTCTTAACTGCTTCAGCACGTGCTGTAGAAAGTTTTTGGTTGAATTCTGCGTTTCCTTCTGGAGAAGCATAACCTCTAATTTCAACCTTAGCTGTTGGGTGATTTCTCATGTAAGATGCGATCAACTCGATTGGAGCGTATTGTGCTGGGTCAATAACTGACTTACCTTGACGGAACAATACTGTTGGTTGCAAGTTAGTAACAGTTGTTTCTTTTACTTCTTTTACAACAGCAACTGGTCTGTTATTAGCATCTTGTAGAGCCTTTTGAAGGTCTGCAATACGTGCATCTTTACCATTAAGTTCTGCATCTTTCACGTTCAAGTCATTACGTAGACCATTAATCTTTGCATTCAAACCATCGATTTCAGCTTGATCACGTAATTGAGCAAGTGTGAAGTTGTGTGATCCGTTAGAACCTTTAAATTTGTAAACAAAACCTGCATTCAGTTGAACAAACGAACGTCTAACATCAAGACGTACAGTCTCCATACCATCAAAATCGTTCAATGCGTAAGTGATAGAAGGTTCAACATAGAACTGCCATTGTTTTTTAGAACCTAAATTGAATGTCAAGTCAAGACCTAATTTAGCAGTTGCTGCATTATCAGGTTTTGCATTATAGCTATTAAATGAATGCAACCATCCAAGACCATACACACCAATAACTTCAAAAGCACGTGGGTTTCCTGTATAGCCACCAAACCAATTAGAAAAATTAGTTGTTCCTAATAAAGATGTATTAAGCAATTTTACTACTACATTATTATCTCTAATAGGTTTATCTGCGAAGTATGCATTACTTTCAGCAGCAACACCAAACACAGGAGTGAACCAACGACCAATACGCAAGCCTGCGTTAGCGTTAAGATCACTCATCCACTTATGACCTGTTGTAAAAGTCATAACACCGCCATTAACTCCAACATACATGTTGTCAAAAGTTTTGCTTCTTTCAACATTTTGCGCAGAAGCAGTTACTGCCATCATCGTAGCAGCTAAAAAAAGTCCGATTTTTTTCATTTTTACCAAATTTGTTATTATATATTTTTTTATTATCCTTTGATATATCGTGTGCAAAGATACATATTTAATTTATTATTACCAAATAAAACAGATAATATTTTTCTTATATCTCTTTCAATTATATTGATTAAAAGTTCTCATTTCAATCTAGAATAGAGGAATAAAATAATTACATATATAATTATATATTTAACATGAGTTCAATGAATTCAGAACAAAACAACCGGTGTATTTTCACTGCAGGATTTTCGAGATAAACAAGGTTAAGGATATGGATACACCCCTTTCCAATTCTACTAAACAATTATAAGAAACAACTTTTGGGCACAGACATAGAAGATACTTACATCTTTTTTCAAGATAGAAATGCTTAAAGCAATGATAACCAGAGCTATGAAAAAGAATTATTATCAGCATAACTTTCAGCCTTTGACATGATGGAACTTTGATGATTTTTTCTTTTTCCAATAGATTTTAGCATATATTTTGCTGTCATAGCATCAAGAAACTTGAAAAGTCCTCTTTCATACAAAATCTTTCTGGAGTTTCCTTGAGCGAAGTAAAAACTTTATCCTCATTAAATATAGTATTTTTTCTCCTACAATTAATTGAATATCAATATTATAAAATTTTTACAAATCTCTCTAATTTGTAAAAATTTAAGCACTTATAATTCACCAGGATCACATCAAGTTACATTCTAATTTTAATCTTTTGAATCAAAAAAATAATATTTTTATACAATAGAAGAAAGTTTCAGCTCTTTATTATTCACTAGGTTTAGATAAAAGATATAATTAATTATATTATTTCAATATTACACTTTTAATAATATTATAAGAAGACAACAATCAAAAGCAAATGAAAGCTGTAAGCAAGATACATCAGAAGTACAGAGAACTATTTTGTTTTATTCTATAAACTCATTGACATTACATTATAAAAGCATTGACATTGCACCTTAAAAGCAATACAATTACGATGCAATTCCTATGCTTTTACCCACACATCACCTAATCCCTACTCCACAAACGTTCATTTCACGTCTAATAAGCATAAAACCTGTGATTATTTACATCCTAAATAAATAATAGATTCAAGTCTACTATATTTTAAATATAATGTGTTAACTTTGCACCAGATAGGATCTTTGTGAAAGAAAAGATTGTAAAATGAGCAAAACAAACATTCAAACACATACATTTTAATATACTCTCACAAGGCAAAACCGCATAAAAAGCAAGTAGAAAAACCAATTAAAAGGATCGATTTGCTCGCATCAGATAAAATAGATTAATACATACATTATCAAAATATTTAAGAAAAACGAATATGGAATTTGAACTCATTGCCAAAACCTTTATGGGATTGGAACAAGTATTGGCACAAGAACTCACTCAATTAGGCGCAAATAACATCACCATAGGTAGGAGAATGGTTGCCTTTACGGGAGACAAAGAGCTTATGTATCGTGCAAATTTCCAACTACATACAGCCATCAGAATATTAAAGCCCATCAAACATTTCAAGGCAAATTCTGCTGATGACGTATATGAAGAAATAAAAAAAATAGACTGGAGCCAATATATTGAAAAAGGAAAGACATTCTCTGTTGATTCAGTTGTATATTCTGAAGAATTTAGAAACTCTCGTTTTGTAACCTATAAGGTTAAAGATGCCATCGTAGACCAGTTCAGAGAGAGCACAGGAACACGTCCAAACATCTCTATTTCGAATCCCGACATTCGTTTAAATATTCACATTGCTGACAACAAAGCTACTCTTTCGCTCGATTCAAGTGGTGAGAGTCTTCACCGAAGAGGTTATCGTCAAGAAACAACCGAAGCTCCATTAAATGAAGTTTTGGCTGCAGGTATGATTCTAATGAGCGGTTGGAAGGGCGAAACAGACTTCATTGACCCAATGTGTGGCTCTGGAACTCTACTCATTGAGGCTGCTCTTATCGCAAGAAACATTAACCCTGGCGTCTTTAGAAAGGAGTTTGCGTTTGAACGTTGGAATGATTTTGACAAAGAATTATTTGACAATATTTATAATGATGATAGCCAAGAGCGTGAATTTGAGCATCATATTTATGGCTATGACATCGACATAAAAGCCGTAAACACTGCTCGTTTAAATGCTAGAGCAGCTGGAGTTACAAAGGATATCACTATCGAAGAAGCTGATTTCAAGAACTTCAAACAACCCGAAAACCCTTCAATTCTCATAACAAATCCACCTTATGGTGAGCGTATCTCTACTCCAAACCTTCTTGGAACCTATAAGATGATTGGCGAAAGACTTAAACATCAATTCGTAGGTAACGACGCTTGGGTGTTGAGTTATCGTGAAGAATGTTTCGAACAAATAGGTCTTAAACCTTCAATTAAGATACCAGTATTTAATGGTTCACTAGAATGCGAGTTCAGAAAGTATGCTCTTTTTGGCGGAAGAATGAAAGAATTCAGAGAAGAAGGCGGAATTGTTAAGACCGAAAGTGAAAAGAAGCAGATGGCTGAGAAGCATCGTTTCAAGAAGAATAGAGAATTTAAGAAGAAGATAGAAGAAGAGGAAGAGAACGAAGTTTCAGATATTCGCTCATTCAAGTTCCATTCTCTTGAGCGCAAAAAACCTTCATCTTTCCGTGACAAAAACGACGATGAACACCATGAAAGACGTGGACAAAGATTCTCAAATACCGATAAATTCAGTAATAGAAAGGATCGTCAAGAGCAACGTCGCAAGATATTTGGCTCATCAAAGCGTGGCAATAAACCTACAACAAAATAAAACCTAAACTATGATGTTTAAAGGAAAAATCTTTAAATCACTGCTCATCGTAGCGTTAACGTGCTTTAGTTGGCAAACATCTATGGGACAAAAGACATTTACATTAGAAGATCTTAACTTCGGAGGAACGAACTTTTACAACATGAGAGTTCAAACTCGCTATACTAATTGGTGGGGAGATGAACTCATTAAGGGTGATGTTGAAGCTTGTTATATTGTTAATAAACAAACAGGAAAAGAGCAAGTATTGTTCGAATTGAAAGATGTAAATGCCCTATTAGATAGCGACAAAAGTCATCAAGTAAACCATTTGATGAGCTGTACATTTCCTTATAGCAATAAAACTCTTGCATATATCGTAACAGGTAAACAACATCTGCTCTACAATTGGGTAAAGAAAAAGATTGAATGGATTCAAAATAAAGAAACAACCGATGTACAATCGTGGAATGCTCAGTCTCTTTCTACAGCCTATATCCTTAACAACAATCTTTTTGTTAGCGATAAAAAGGGCAATAAAACTCAATTAACTACCGACGGAAGTAGTGACATTGTGTACGGAAAAACAGTGCACAGAGACGAATTTGGAATATATAAAGGTTTGTTTTGGAGTAACGATGGAGAACAATTGGCATTCTATCGTATGGATCAAAGTATGGTTGAAAGCTACCCACAAGTAAATGTTTTCACCCCAATAGCAACGCTTGAGCCCGACAAATATCCAATGGCTGGCCGCACAAGTCATAAGGTTACTGTTGGAATATATAACGCATCAACAGGCAAAACAATATATCTTGCAGTAGGAGATCCTACAAATCGCTACTTCACCAACATACAATGGAGTCCCGACAACAAGATCCTTTATCTCATTGAGTTGAACAGAAAGCAAACAAAAATGCAGTTAGATGCTTATGATGCTGCAACTGGTAAGAAGATAAAAACCCTCTATACCGAAGAAAGTAACAAGTATGTACACCCTGTAACACCTATCACTTTCCTTCCTTGGAATAAGAATCAGTTCATTCTTCAAAGTGAAAAGGACGGCTATAATCACCTCTATTTATTCAATACTAATGGTGAATTACAACGCCAAATCACTTCTGGTAAGTGGGTAGTATTAGACCTTATGGGCTTTAACAGCAGTAAAAAATGTGCTTATATCTTATCAACCGAATGCAATCCAATACAAAACAATATCTTTGCAGTGGATATAGCAAGTGGCAAACGCACTCTTCTTGACAACGGAAAGGGTTGCCATGCTAACACATATGGTGAGAATGGTAAGCATCGTTTGGCTGTATCTGAGTCAGGAAAGTGGATCATTGATAATTATAGTGAGCCCAAAGTGCCTCGCAACATCAATATCATCAACACCGAAAATAAAAAGACTTTAACTTGGTTTACAGCTCCAAACCCTTGGAAAGGCTACACCATTCCAGAGTTTACAAGCGGTAGTATCAAGGCCGCAGATAACCAAACGGACCTTTACTACAGAATGGTTAAGCCTACAAACTTCGACCCTAACAAGAAATATCCAACAATAATATATGTTTATGGCGGTCCTGGTGTACGCAATGTAGAGGCTCGTTGGAACTATAGTAGCAGGGGTTGGGAAACTTATATGGCACAAAAAGGATACTTGTTGTTCATCTTAGACAACAGAGGTTCAAGCGATAGAGGACTCGAATTCGAGCAAGCTACCTTCCACAAGCTAGGAGTTGAAGAGATGAAAGACCAAATGAAGGGTGTCGACTTCTTAACCTCTCTCCCCTATGTCGATAAGAATCGCATCGGAGTTCATGGCTGGAGTTTTGGCGGTTTCATGACAACTAACCTCATAACTACCCATCCTGAGGTGTTTAAAGTAGGCGTTGCAGGTGGTCCAGTCATTAATTGGGAGTGGTATGAAGTGATGTATGGCGAGCGTTATATGGGCACTCCACAAGACAATAAGGAAGGTTATAACAACAGCAACCTATTGAATAAGGCTAAAAACCTTAAGGGTAAGCTTCAGATAATCACTGGTATGAACGATCCTATTGTGGTTCCTCAACATGCAGAAAACTTCTTAAAGAGCTGTATCGACGCAGGAACTCAACCTGACTTCTTCATCTATCCAGGTGAAGGACATAACATGAGAGGTCATTCAAGCGTACATCTTCATGAGAGAATTACCCAATATTTTGAAGATTATCTCAAGCCTTTAAAAGCTAAATAATAGTAAACAACGAATAAATAATATACTGATCAGCATATGAAAATATTACTTTTAGGAAGCGGTGGACGTGAACATGCCTTAGCATGGAAGATTGCACAAAGTCCAAAAGTAGAACAATTGTTCATTGCTCCAGGCAATCCTGGAACTCAAAATGTAGGAACTAACGTTGCAATAGGCGTAAACGACTTCGATAAGCTCAAAGCTTTTGCCCTTGAAAAGCAAATAAATATGATTGTTGTTGGACCCGAAGATCCACTCGTAAAGGGTATTTATGACATCTTTAAAAACGACCCTTCAACAAGTCATATCGCTATTGTTGGACCTTCAAAAGAAGGTGCTCAGCTCGAAGGTAGCAAAGATTTTGCTAAAGCTTTCATGCAACGTCACAACATACCAACGGCTCGTTACAAAACAGTTACAGCCGAAACACTTAACGAAGGTATTGCTTTCTTAGAGTCATTAAAGGCTCCTTATGTTCTTAAAGCTGACGGATTGTGCGCAGGAAAAGGTGTTTTAATCCTTCCAACACTTGAAGAAGCTAAGAAAGAACTACAAGAAATGCTTGGTGGAATGTTTGGAAATGCCTCTGCCACCGTTGTTATTGAAGAGTTCTTAAGCGGTATTGAATGTTCTGTTTTTGTGCTTACAGATGGCAAGAACTACAAGATTCTTCCCGAAGCAAAAGACTATAAGCGCATTGGAGAAGGCGACACAGGCTTGAATACAGGTGGAATGGGTAGCGTAACTCCTGTGCCTTTTGCAACAAAAGAATGGATGCAGAAAGTTGACGAGCGCATTATTAAGCCTACTATAGAAGGACTTGCAAGCGAAAACATTACCTATAAAGGATTTATTTTCTTTGGTCTTATCAACGTAGAGGGCAACCCTATGGTGATAGAATATAACTGTCGAATGGGTGATCCCGAAACTGAAAGCGTGATGTTACGAATTAAGAGCGACCTTGTTGATTTGCTCGAAGGCGTTGCTAACGAAGATATTGAAAACAAAGAGATTGTTTTCGACGAGCGTTCTGCTGTATGTGTAATGCTTGTAAGTGGCGGTTATCCTGGAAATTACGATAAAGGATTCGTTATCAACGATATTGAAAAAGTTGAAGATAGCGTTGTTTTCCACGCAGGAACTACCTCTAACAATAACGAAATTGTTACTAGCGGAGGTCGTGTTATCGCAGTTTCTTCATACGGACAAGATAAGAACGAAGCTTTAAACAAGAGCTTTAAGGCTGCCAATACCATTACTTTTGAAGGCAAATACTTTAGAAGTGACATAGGAAAAGACTTATAGAATGGCAATAAGAAGATTACAAAACAAAATTGCAAACAACCGATTGTCGTTATTGTTCACGGCTCTTTATGCCCTGGCAATAACACTTCCAACAGCCATAACAACAGGAACGATATGGGTGCAGCTAGCCATTATCGCTGCATCTACCTTGCTCATGGTTGAGCTCAACAATGCTTATGCTTTGATAAGAGAGTTTAGTAGAATGGTGTCGTGTAGCTTTTTGGTACTCACCATTGCTCACTTTCAACTCATCTACTCTTTAGAAGAAGGCATTGTGCAAATTTGTTTCATCTTCTTTTACCTCTTTCTCTTCCGTGCTTATCAAAATAAAAAGTCGCCAGGGTGGGTCTTTTATGCCTTTATGTCTTTGGGAATAGCAGGAATATTCTTTCCACAAATCGTATTCTTAGTACCTCTTTTATGGATAATTCTCTTCTCTAAAGTGCTGGCAGGCAGCATTAAAACACTCACAGCATCGATCTTAGGCTACCTAACTCCTTATTGGATTATAGGCGGTTACTTGGTTTATAAAGACGAATTGTCGGTTGGCTACGATTATATTGCACAGCTAACACAATTTGAACCCATCTGCATTTATAATCAGATAGAGTTTAAAGCCTATCTATTCTTTGGATTCTTAATGCTTTTAACCTTAGTAGGAACCATTCATTTCCTACGCAACAGCTTCCTCGACAAAATAAAAACACGAATGATTTACGAAGCCTTGATGGTTATAAACATTGGTTGCATTGTTTTTCTTATACTGCAACCACAGCATTATTCATTCCTCATTCGACTTATTATCATTAACACTTCGCCCTTTATTGGGCATTTTATCACGCTCACTCGCACTCGTTTAACCAATATAACGTTTATTGTTTTCACTCTCAGTGCAGTGGCATTAACTCTTTATACTTTATGGATGCCATAACAGATCTTCTCGTAAACTATGGTTATTGGGGCATGCTTCTTTCAGCTTTTCTTGCTGGAAGCTTCCTACCTTTTAGTAGTGAAGCCGTTATGGTTGCTCTTCTTGCAGCTAAGTTAGATTCTTGGCAGCTCATCATCTACGCAACAATCGGAAACGTCTTAGGTGGAATGTTTAACTATTGGTTAGGCACTTTCGGTAGAATAGACTGGATTGAGAAGTATTTACACGTTAAAGAAGAGAAGCTTAAACGCACCCAACGCTTTATGGAAGGACGTGGAGCATGGATGGGTTTCTTTGCATTTGTACCCATTGTTGGTAGCGCAATTACCATTGTTTTGGGCTTAACACGTGCCAATATAGCCATTTCTGTAACCTCAATAACAGTAGGAAAGTTCCTACGTTATGTACTTTTAGTTTATGGTGCAAGCCTATTTTTTTAAGAATATGAAAAGAACTTTCTTTTATTTACTGATATGTTTAATGGCTTTTTCTGCCTGCAAACAAAACAATACACAAGACTCTTCGCTCGTATTTGTTACCATCGAGCCTTTAAAATACTTTGCTAATGAAATTGGTGGCGATAAGTTTAAGGTGGAAACAATGGTTCCTAAGGGCGGAAATCCTGAGACTTACGAACCTACAGCGAAGCAAATGATGCGTCTTTCGCAATGTCCCATCTTTATTAAAGTGGGCAATATTGGCTTTGAAAGAACATGGAATGAACGACTACATCAAAGTGCTCCCAACACAATGTTCATAGATTCATCTGAAGGAATCAGCCCAATTGAATCGTCAGAGCATGTAGACGACCCCCATACATGGATGAGTTGCGACAATGCTATCGTTATTGCACGACACATTTGCAATGCTTTTAAACAGCAAAAGCCTGCCGACAGCACCTATTTCAATCAGAATTTAAATCGTTTCATTGCCAAGGTCAATCTAACTGATCAAGCAATTAAGGGAATGTTGTATAAGAGTAACACCAAAGCATTTTTGATATACCACCCTACCCTCACCTATTTTGCGCACAACTATCAGCTCATTCAAATTCCAGTTGAAGAGGAAGGACGTGAGCCAAGCGCAGCACAATTAAAACAAACGATTGTCTTTGCCAAGAAGAACAACACAAAGATTATGTTTGTTCAGAAAGAGTTTGCCAACAGAAACACTCAAGTTGTGGCTGAGGGAGCAGGCGTTAAACAAGTGGATATCAACCCACTAAGCTATCAATGGCACGACGAAATGATGAAGATTGCAAAGGCTTTGCAATAGAACAACGCAGCATACGAACATCTCTCACAACATAAGAAAGGGGAAAAAGATGACACCTATCATTGAAATAAAAGATTTATCCGCTGGTTATAACGGCAAGACTATCATCGAAAACATATCGCTCACTGTTTTTGAGAACGACTTTTTGGGTATTATTGGACCCAATGGAGGCGGAAAAACAACACTTCTTCGCACCATTCTTGGCCTACTAAAACCCTATAAAGGCACCATATCATTTTTCGACAATGGCGTTCCTTGCGATAACATTGCAATAGGTTATCTTCCCCAATATAGTAAGATAGATAAAGAATTTCCTATCTCTGTGTACGAAGTGGTGCTCTCTGGACTAAGTAAAAACAAACCTCTTTTTAGATCATACACCAAAGAACAACACGAACAAGTGAAGCAAACACTCGAAGAAATGCAACTAATGTCTTTCGCTCAACGCCATATTGGGGCTTTAAGTGGTGGTCAGTTGCAACGTGTTCTACTTGCCCGTGCCATTGTTTCAAAGCCAAAATTACTTGTATTAGACGAGCCAAACACGTACATCGACCGACGTTTTCAAGACCAAATGTATGAGATGTTGAACAACATTAACAAGCATTGCGCTATTGTTATGACCAACCACGACATTGGAACAATTCTACAAAACGTCAAAAATATCGCTTGTATGAACAAGCACTTACACTACCATTCTAATACTGAAGTGCCCGAAGATTGGATTGAAGAACACTTTGGTTGCCCAATAGAAATGGTTGCTCATGGAGATATTCCACATCGAGTGCTTAAAAACCACAAATAACTTTCGGAACGAAAGCAGTGATATTGCAACCTAATAGCAATGTTATTGTACAACAAAAGCAATGTTTTTAGAGGCTAAAAACATTGCTTTTATATTTACATATCAATATGTATTCGTTTTAAAGTCTTTCTACTACTCTCCTATTTAAACAAAAGAAAGATATTGTAACTTACTTATTTCCCCTTTACATTCCACTTAAAAGGAGTGAAAGCACCCAAGCAGTAAATTTAAAGACCATCATTAACAATAAAGCTATTGCTACAATGAGTGCCAATATGGTTAATGCTGCTTTCCAGGCTTCACGTTTCACCTTACTAATTATAAAGGCATCGTTATTTATAAAACCATCTATAAGTATCATATTACGCTTATTCGACTGATGAAGGAAGTCAATTACATCTCCAATAAAGAAGGGCAAAAGTCCTAAGAAGATATCACGCAAAGCGTTATTGATTATAGCAAGCGTTAGAGGTAGCGAGCGTAATTTTACTAAACCAAAGTATATGTGCACGCAAGAGAACATGGCTGCCACCATATCTCCAATTCCATAAGGTAAAAATCCAATTACTCCATCTAAATAATACTTATCGAGTACTACCGATATTCTTTTCATTAAAAGATAAAGAGAACTACTTTTAAGGCGTTCTTTCCTCATTTCTGCTTTGTTCATTTTCTTCTATTGTTTTGATATTTCGCATTAAACCTGAATATTTTGCACGCTTAACGGCACTTCCTTTAAATAACTTCTGATATTGTTCTATGGTTAAATTGCTCCAACTCTCTTTGGTCATTGTCAACAATTCTGCTTTAGGATAAAACTCTTCTATTGTTGTTGGCGTGCTTTTTCTATTCCATGGACACACTCGCAGACAGATATCACAGCCATAGATATTGTTAGAAAGCTTAGAGGCAACCTCTGTTGAGATGTCATTTCGATTTTCTATGGTTTGATAAGAGATGCAAAGAGCAGCGTCCATTTCAGTATTTTCCTTGATAGCTTTAGTAGGACAGGCATCTAAACACAATCGACATCGTCCACATCGGCTTTCCATTGGCTCGTCATACTCTAACTCTACATCTAAGAAAAGCTCTGCAAGAAAGAACATGCTACCTGCCTTTGGAATGATTAGTTGGCGATTTTTGCCTATCCACCCCAAGCCTGCTTTAGCAGCCCAATAACGTTCTAATACAGGAGCTGTGTCGCAAAAGATTCTAAATCGAGGTTGTTCTGTGCGCAAGATAGGCTCACCTTCGGGCTCAGCAGGAACGAAATGAAGATTAGAAGCCAGCTGACGTAGCTTTGCTTTCACCACATCATGGTAGTCGAGTCCGTAGGCATAAGCTGCCAACTGATACTCGTCCTCAGGAATAAAAGAATGAGGAGTGTAATTAATAGCAAACGAAACGATACTTTTTAAGCCTGGCATAAGTAGTCGAGGATCAAGTCGTTTCTCGGTATTGTTGTTCATATACTCCATACCTGCATACTTCTTATCCTCTAACCAACTACGAACATGCTCTTGAGTAGCCTCATCTACTCGTTCTGCTCGTGCTATTCCGCAAGCAAAAAAGCCAAGACGTTGAGCCTCGGCTTTGATATCATTCGAAAGTTTTAAATTCATATCCTTGTGCCTTCAACCACTTTATAGCTTCGGGTAAAGCATATTTCAATTTCTCAATGCTTTTCAATGAGTCATGAAAAGTAATGATAGAGCCATTTCGAGCATATCTTTTTACATTGAGAAGAACGTCTTCTGCGGTCATCCACTTTGAGTAATCACGAGTTACAAGGTCCCACATCACAATGCGATATTTACGGCCTAACCATGCATATTGGGTTAATCTCATCCAACCATGTGGGGGTCTGAATAGGTGTGAACGTATATATGCGTTAGCCTTTTCGGTGTTGTAACTATATTCTTTAATGGAATGTCGGAAGCCACTTATATGATTATAAGTGTGATTTCCTACCTGATGTCCTTCAGAAATAATCCTATCATACAGCTCAGGGTGCTTTCTGACGTTGTCGCCAACCATAAAGAAAGTAGCCTTTACCCCTTCTTCTTTCAGAACATCGAGTATAAAAGGAGTTGCTTCTGGTATGGGACCATCGTCAAATGTCAAATAAACAGCATGCTCGTGCTTGTTCATTCGCCATGTTGCACGTGGATAAATCCACCTTAACCATTTTGCGGGCTGTTCTATAAACATATATAATTATTTCTTGCTTCCGTATTTAGAAAAACTCAAAGAAGCAACTTTGGGATCAGAGTTTAATACTCTTATGAGCTAAATTGATAATTGCATGATTTATAAAATACCACCTATTTATATATAGGCTTATATTATTTCAACATTCATCTTGTAGCTAGTAAAACCAAACTTGTTATTCCTGAGCATAAAAAAGGTTGGTGATTCTAACAAGAAGGATATTCTTTTGAGCTCTAAGAACAATTGCTTCGTGTTAGAATCATCAACTATATTAATTTGTCGAGTCGCTAACTGCATTCATTTGAGGTGCAGTTGGAGCACCACCCCACATTCGAGAGGCATTAGAACCCAATCGTTTTGTAGCCATACTGCGCATTGCAAGGAGGTCTTTCACCCATCTTTCGGCAATCTTACCATCAACCATTTCCATTACCTTATAAGTATCTTCTAAGATAAGGAATTGTGTTGCGATGTCGTTTTGTGATAAATAAAGCATATTATCATTTAGTGATAGATACCAACCAAGATATTGATAAGCATCTTTCCACACTCCATTTAAGTATTCAGTTGCCTTTGCTTTGTTTCCAATAATTGCATAAGCACGACCCAATTCGCTTGCTCCACTGATGTAAGTGAGTGGCACATTGTATGCAGGAATTTCCTTATCAGCCTTTTCTAGGACTTTTGCTGCACGAGCCTTGTCGTTCTCTGCAATTAGATGAGTTGCCAATTGAGCAAACAAACGACGATGAGTGTAGCACATACGCATTACTGTTTCGTCAAGATAAATACCCTTCTTAGATAGTCCGCCATAACGATAACGAGTCATCATGTTGCGATAAACCTTCTCAGTGTCGAAGTTCTTAGCTCCTGGTTTGTTTGTTGTGAAAGGAGTAATGCGGTTTGCAAGTCCTTCTGTTACAAAGTTATCGCCAAGATTCATATAGTTTTCTTGTCCTACAGTAGTTGCTACATAAACAGGACGAACCCAATTACTGTTAGCAATAATCTCTAACATCATAAGGTCTCCCTTATACAATGCACGCTTACCCGCAAGAGAAATAACCATCTTATCGGGAATAGAATCTCCTTGAAGCATCATTCCACTGCGACGAACAGCATCTTTATCAACTTTCACATAAAGTGTGTCTGTAGGAATAACTCGCATGTCTTTATCTTTTGAAAGTACCCAATATTTCATGATATTCTTTACTTCAAATGGATCATCTCCAAAGCGTTGACGTGCTTCTTCTGGATGTTCTTTAAAGAATTGAAGCACTTGTGCTTTTGCAGATGGTTGTACTTCGATATATGAATTGGTTCCTTCTACATAATCAAGACGTTTCCAAGAGATTGGAAGAGCTGGTGATTGATAAGCTGGACGCTTCATTTGATCAATGTACCAATCGGTTTGTAGGTAGCTAAGATTACAAACACGAGCATCAGTGCGCTTTCCTTCTACTTCTTGATTATACCATAATGGGAATGTATCATTGTCACCATTAGTGAAAACAATTGGTGCACCTTCGTCTTGAAGAGTCATTAAGTAATTATCACCAAAGTCTCTACAAGTGTATCTTCCGCTACGATCGTGGTCGTCCCATGTTTGAGATACCATTTGAATGGGCACCATCAATGCTAGCAAGCTGATGACAGCAGCAACAAGCGTGTTATCCTTATTCAACTTACGAGTTAAAAGATCGTAAAGCGCAATAACACCTAATCCACACCAAATAGCAAACGCATAGAATGAACCTGCATAAGCATAATCTCGTTCACGAGGCTGCATTGGAGTCTGGTTGAGATAAATTACAATGGCTAAACCTGTCATAAAGAATAGGAAGAATACGACCCAGAACTGACGAATACCACGTTTTCCTTTATAAGCTTGCCAGAATAAACCAATCAAGCCCAATAAAAGTGGAAGACAATAGAACACGTTGTGTCCCTTGTTTTCTTTTAGTGTATCAGGAAGTTTGCTTTGATCGCCAAGACGCCAGTTATCAAACCAACTGAAACCAGTGATCCAATTTCCATGTTCTAATTCTCCATTTCCTTGAATATCGTTTTGTCTTCCTGCGAAGTTCCACATAAAATAGCGCCAATACATAAAGTTGCATTGGTATGAAACAAAGAATCTTAGGTTCTCTAATTGAGTTGGCATCTTCACCATCACACTCTCTCCGCAACGATCATAGGGTACTTCTGTACCTTCAACACCACCCATCCACGATTCATAAGCACCTGCATGAAGTGAGCTGTGCATACGTGGGAAGAGCATATTTTGTGCATATATGTACTTATCTTTGGTACCTGCAACAAAATAAGTATCTTTTTCGTCTTTCGATTCTTTTTCTTTTCTTTGATAAATAGGTGCTCCTTTTTTTACACGAGGAATACACATACCATCTTTTACATCAAGAGCTGGTTGCGATTCATAAGCCTGTCCATATAATAAAGGACGATCTCCGTATTGTTCACGGCTTAGATAGTTACCTAATGTGAAGATATCTTCTGGAGAGTTTTGGTCCATTGGAGGGTTGGCAGACGAGCGAATAACTATCACTGCGTATGAAGAATAGCCAATCATAAGCATCAACATACAAAGAAGCATTGTATTCTTTATGCGCAAAGACACAAATGGAACTCGCTTTTTATCTACTATTTTGCCATAGCTTAGAGCGAAATAAAGTACAATTAGTACAACAAATCCAATGATAGCAGCACTTACTCCATCTCCATAGAAAGGTATACCGAGCATTCCTACTGATGCAACAAAAAGCAAGTTGGCACGTTTGTCACTCTTACCTTGGTAAGTTTCATAAACCGCCCACACAACTGTTGCTATAAGAAGGATGATATAAATAATTTCACCTGTATTGAAAGGACAATGTAATACGTTTACGAAGAAAAGCTCGAAACAACCTCCAACGGTGATGATTCCAGGTACAACGCCATATAACACTCCTGCTACAATAACGAAAGAAGCAAACAATGCCACTAAAGAACCTTTTACATCAATTGTAGGGAACTTGCGATATGCATATACAAGGACGATTGCTGGAAGACACAAGAGGTTTAGAAGATGCACCCCAATACTCAACCCTGTCATGTACATTATTAGTATAAGCCATCTATCGCTATGTGGCTGGTCTGCTTGGTCTTCCCATTTTAGAATCATCCAAAATACGATTGCGGTGAAAGCAGACGAGTAAGCATAAACTTCTGCCTCAACTGCAGAGAACCAAAAGGTATCACTAAAGGCGTAAATAAGCGCTCCCACAACACCTGAAGCCTCAACTGCAATAAACTTAGCAGTAGTAAGTTCTTCCCAAGTATTGATAACTAACTTACGTGCGAGGTGTGTTATTGACCAGAAAAGGAATAGGATTGTTGCCGCACTAAACAATGCACTCATGATATTAACCATCTTTGCTACCTGAGAAGGGTCGCTAGTTAATTGAGTGAAGAGGTTAGCTGTGAGCATAAAGAAAGGTGCCCCTGGTGGGTGTCCAACTTCTAATTTATAACCTGTTGTAATGAATTCGGGACAATCCCAAAAGCTTGCTGTGGGTTCAATGGTTGAGCAATAAACAAATGCTGCAATAAAAAATACAACCCACCCCAACGCATTGTCTACTAAACGATATTGTTTCATTTCGCCTTTTAGTTTGTTAATTTAAGCGTTTCTTAAAATCATAATTTCTTGCAAAGTTAGAAAAAACACATAATAAAGCAAAGTATTACACCTAGTTTTTAACAAATATACAAGTTTTCACAGTAATTCATCACCATGCAAAGACCTAATGTACGACCAGGAAAATAAAGGAATACAATTTAGGGAACAAATTATTATAATACTTAGAGATAAACAAACAAGTTAAAGCAAGTACAAAATCAATATAAAACATGCGTCCATTCAATCTCTTTTTCACCGATTTTAGATTCAAATCTCATAAATTTCTATTATCTTCTGAAAACATAAAATAACATGCGTTTGATGAATTCACATTAAATACATTTTCACACACTTTTGTATACATCAAAATTGACATATAAAAACAATACTATTACCTTGCAGAAACATTGTAAATGCAGAGTAATAGTATTGATTCGGATAAGTGAATACAATAAAAATAAATCAGTTACTTATTTCTTTAACCAAGGTTGAGATATTAACACCTCAGAAACAATATAATTGCTGCCACCAATAAACAAGCAATCGTTGTTCAACATAGCAGAAAGTGCAGCACAACAAGCCTCTTTTACCGAAGAATAAGAAGTGCCTTTAAGTCCTCGTTTCTTTGCTTTTTGCTCTATGGAATACTCAGATAAAGCACGTTTACAAGATGCTTTGGTAAAATAGTACACTGCCTTTTCTGGCAAAAGTTGTATCACCGCATCAATATCTTTATCGTCAACCATTCCGAAAACAATATGTAATTGATTGCAAACCAATTCATTTAGCTGGTTAGAAAGATAGATCCAAGCTGCCTCATTGTGTCCTGTATCGCAAAGAACGTGAGGTGTTTGCGACAGAGTTTGCCAACGCCCTGCGAGTCCTGTCAATGTCTCAACATGCTTGAAACCCTCTTTCACATTATCAATAGACAAGTTAAATCCAAGTATTTGCAACTCTTTTACCGCTGTTAAAATGGTGTTTGAATTCTTTACTTGATAGTTTCCCTTTAATTGTCCTTCAACTATTCCAAAGTGTTGAGTTGTGTATTCCCATGCATTGTCTTTATTTTGAGCATAAGAAATCACTTCTAGCTGGTCTTCTGCAAGTATCAGTTTGGCATTTTCTTCTAACGCTTTTGCTCTAAACACAGGTAGGGTTTCTTCATTATACTCTCCTATTACAACAGGTGTTTGAGGTTTTATCACTCCTGCTTTTTCACTTGCTATCTTCGAGAAAGAATCACCAAGTAGAGCAACATGATCGAGACTAATATTGGTTATTACCGACAACACGGGGGAAATAATATTGGTGCAGTCGAGTCTTCCACCCAAACCCACTTCAATAACCGCTACATCTACCTTGCAATCGGCAAAATATTTAAAAGCAAGAGCTGTTGTTAATTCAAAAAAAGAAGGATAAAGAGGTTCGAAGAAAGAAACATTTTGATGCACAAAATCCACCACATAATCTTCTAAAATACATTCGCCATTCACTCTTATACGCTCTTTAAAATCAACAAGATGAGGAGAAGTGTACAGTCCAACACGATATCCTGCACTCTGTAAGACTGCTGCAAGGGTATGAGAACACGAGCCTTTGCCATTCGTTCCAGCAACATGTATGGTTCGATAGTTTCGATGTGGGTGGTTGAAATGCTTATCGAGCGATTCTGAATTAAATAATCCTGGTTTATATGCACTGTTTCCTACCTTCTCAAAAACAGGCATACTGTTAAACAAATACTCAATTGTTTCTTGATATGTTCTCATCTTTTCGTGCTAAATAATATGATATAGAGGATGTTCTATCTATCAAAACAAAAGTGTAAAAGATTATATTGCATGTAAACAAATACTATTTACGCTACAATAATCTACCTTTTACACCTTTATTGATTAATTATTTACGGATAAGTAATTAACTAAAATAGTTTTTAAAGCGTTCAAAAATTGACTTTTTAGTTTCATTATCACCTTTAAAATTGTCGCTTTCTTCAAACGAGGAAATAGCTTTTTTCTCTTCTTTTGTGAGTGTCTTAGGAACGTAAACACTTATATTTACCACTAAGTCACCAATATCGTTGCCATAACCTTGCACTGCAGGCAAACCTTTTCCACGCAAACGAAGAGTCTTTCCTGGCTGAGTTCCTGGCTCTATCTTAATCTTTACCTTTGTATTCTCAATAGTAGGAATTTCTATTTCGCCACCAAGAGCAGCCATTGGGAATGTGAGTAGAAGATTATATATGATGTCTTGCCCGTCACGCACAAAAGTATTATTCTGTTCTTCGGCGATATATACTTGAATGTTTCCTGCTACTCCGTTTCTAGGACCAGCGTTTCCTTTTCCTGGAACATTAACAACCATGCCTTCTGCCACACCCTTTGGAATCTTGATTTCAATCACTTCTTCGCCTTTTACAACGCCCATTCCATGGCATTTGTGACATTTATCTTTGATAACAACACCTTCTCCGTGACATTGTGCACACTCTACTTGGGTTTGCATCATACCAAACATGGTACGAGTAGTTTTCATAACTACTCCACTACCATTACAAGTTGGACATGTATCTGGTCTTTTACCACTCTCTGTTCCATGTCCATGACAATGATCACAAACGACATCTTTCTTCACTTTAAACTTCTTGGTTACTCCTTCTGAAACTTCTTGTAATGAAAGACTCACCTTTAATCGCAAATCTGCACCTTTATATTGTGGACGTTGTGAACCTCTTGAACTAAAACCACCAAAGCCTTCAAAGCCTCCAAAGCCCGAATGACCTCCGAAGACATCACCAAACATAGAGAAAATATCGTCCATGGAAAAGCCTTGTCCACTACCAAAACCTCCTCCAAAGCCACCTCCTGGAGCATTAAAGCCAAACTGATCGTATTGTTTTCTTTTCTGTTCGTCATGCAATACATCGTAAGCCTCAGCAGCTTCTTTAAACTTTTCTTCTGCTTCAGGATTGTCGGGATTTCTATCGGGATGGTATTTTATTGCTAATTTTCTATATGCTTTCTTTATTTCATCAGCCGAAGCACCTTTCTCTACACCAAGAACTTCGTAGTAATCTCTTTTTGCCACAAGTGAATTCTCCTATTTTCTTTAATATAACAATATGTGAATTATTGGCCAACCGCCACTTTGGCATGACGAATAACCTTATCGTTCAAGGTATAACCTGTTTGAACACAGTCGATAACTTTCCCTTTTTTATCATCTCCCATACCTGGAACCATTGCTACAGCTTCATGATAATCTACATCAAAATCTGCATCATTGGTTTCAATTTTCTTCACTCCAATACTATCTAACTGCTTAATAAACTTGTTATAAATAAGTTCCCAGCCTTCTTCTACCGCAGCTATATCAGTAGACTTCCCCGCATTTGTAATTGCTCTTTCCATATCATCAATAATTGGAAGGAACATTGTTACGGTTTTCTCGCTGCCGTTTAAGATAAGTTCTGTCTTCTCTTTTAGAGTACGTTTCTTATAATTATCGAACTCAGCAACAGCTCTTAAGTATTTATCTTTAAGTATTTCGAGTTCTGCTTTCAATGTTTCTACTGTTTCAACAGATTCTTCTTCAGAAGTAGTATCGTTACATACATCTTGTGGTTCTGCTGTATTCGTAGTCTCTTCATTATTTAAAGACTCTCCATTCAGAATTTCTTTTTCTGTATTTTGTTCTGTATTACTCATTTGATTTATTATTTTATTTAGCTATTCGAAAGCAAAAAGCTTGCCAAAAATGCAAAGGAGCCCTTTTACAGGCTCCTTTCATTAAATATTATATATCTACTATCAAGTTATATCACTGATTAAAGATACATCGAAGCACGTTGTTCTTTAAGTTGTTCATCGTAAATATAATCGTCATAAGTTGAGAGTTTATCGATAGTTCCCTTAGGAGTTAACTCTATAATACGATTTGCTACAGTGTTAATGAATTCGTGGTCGTGACTTGAGAACAAGATATTACCATTAAATCCGATTAAGTTATTATTGAAAGCTTGGATACTTTCTAGGTCAAGGTGGTTGGTTGGAGTATCGAGTATCAAGCAGTTTGCATTCTTAAGCTGCATTCTTGCAATCATACAACGCATTTTCTCTCCTCCTGAGAGAACGTTTACTTTCTTCAATACTTCTTCTCCTGAGAATAACATTCTACCTAAGAATCCCTTCATCTGCACCTCATTACCTGGTCCAAACTGACTTAACCACTCTACTAAGTTCTTATCAGAATCGAAGAATTCAGTGTTATCAAGTGGTAAATAAGCTGTAGTGATAGTTACACCCCACTTATATGTACCTGCATCTGCTGGTCTATTTCCATTGATTATCTCGAATAAAGCAGTCATTGCCTTTGGGTTATGGCTCAAGAAAACAACCTTTTCGCCCTTTTCGATATTGAAATTTACATCTTCGAAAAGTACGGTTCCATCAGTATCTACAGCCTTTAGACCTTCAACTTCAAGAATTTGATTTCCTGGTTCACGCTCCATTTGGAAGATAATTCCTGGGTATTTACGGCTAGAAGGACGAATTTCATCAACAGTAAGCTTCTCTAACATTTTCTTTCTACTTGTTGTTTGCTTACTCTTAGCCACGTTTGCAGAGAAACGGCGAATGAATTCTTCTAGTTCTTTACGCTTTTCATCAGCCTTTTGCTTTTGGTTCTGAGCCTGACGAAGTGCTAATTGTGAGCTTTCATACCAGAAACTATAGTTACCTGCAAACATAGTTACCTTACCAAAGTCGATGTCTACGGTTTGAGTTGATACAGAATCGAGGAAGTGGCGGTCGTGACTTACCACCAATACGGTTTGTTCTATGTTGCCTAAGTACTCTTCTAACCAAGTAACAGTGTCGAGGTCAAGGTCATTGGTTGGCTCATCGAGCAACAAATTGTCTGGATTTCCGAATAAAGCCTTTGCCAACATAACACGTACTTTCTCGTTATTAGAGAGCTCACTCATAAGTTTTGTGTGTAACTCCTCTTTAATTCCAACATTAGAAAGCATTTGTGCAGCATCACTCTCAGCGTTCCAGCCATCCATTGAAGCAAACTTATCTTCTAAATCAGCTGCTCTATTACCATCTTCTTCGGTCATTTCAAGCTTAGAATAAAGTGCTTCACGTTCTTTCATGTTCTCCCATAAGGGTTGATGACCCATCAAAACGGTATCAATAACACGATATTCATCAAATTTAAAGTGGTCCTGATCAAGAATAGACATACGCTCCCCAGGTCCAAGTTCTACGGTTCCCTTGTTTGGTTCCAATTCTCCGCTGATGGCTTTCAATAGAGTTGACTTGCCAGCACCATTGGCTCCAATGATTCCATAGATATTTCCATTTGTGAATTTTAGATTCACATCTTTATAAAGAACTCTCTTTCCAAATTGAATAGTGAGATTTGTTACTGTTATCATTTGTGTTATTTATCTTATAATATATTTTCTGGTGCAAAGGTAATAATTTTTATTGGGATGCCCCATAGCTAACTATTTTATTTTAAGGGTTTTCCAATTCTAACTTAACAAATTAGCCTTTTATTCGCTGATAAGCTAATCTTGGACTTCCATCTGTTAGAAAAATAACGCCACAATGTACGAATCCATTTTCTTGTAACAACCTTTGCATTATTTTATTATCGTGATGTGTGTCGATTCTTATATTATCATAATGACTAGAAGCATAAAGAAGAATCTCTTGAAACACTCCTTTTGCCTTACCATTAGATGCTACTCGATGCAAAACTCCATAGGAATCGTCATTCAACCAGCATCCTTCTACAATTAAGTTATATGTTATTTCTGGTCCATCTAGCATTGCAAAATAGGCAACTGCTTTATTCTCTCGAAGTAATAGATAAGCATTGCCACTACGGACATCGGCTAATAACACCTCACGAGTTGGATAACCATCTACCCATTGATTAACATTACCCGAGGACTTCATAATATCTCGAGCCTTAGCAACAATCTTTTTAATTTCTAATAAATCGCTGTCTATTGCTTTTCTTATCATCTTTCAGTTCGAAACTCTACACTTATTTTATATAATGTTCAAAGCGTTTCTATTCGTACACCTCGTCTATTCCAAACTCATCATAACCCTGTTCGCTATTATAACATGGGTCAAAATTAGCTGGAAGTTCAAAGGTTGCATTAATATCATAGCCTAATGCTTTATCAGCATACACCTTCTTCATAAAATAAGCCCATATAGGTAGAGCCATAGTTGCGCCTTGTCCCATTGAAGTTGAATCGAAATGAATATCTCTATCATCTCCTCCTACCCAACAACCACTCACCAATTGAGGTGTAAACCCAATGAACCACGCATCTGAATTTTTATTTGTTGTACCAGTTTTTCCACCGATTTCGTTCTTCAATCCGAATTTATAACGCAAACGTCCAGCAGTTCCTTCATTTACAACCGCTTGTAAAAGTACAAGCATTTTATTAGCACTTTCAGCATTAATCACCTCATTCATACGAGGTTGGAAACGTGCTATAACGTTTCCTTGATTATCTTCTATACGTGTTACGAAAAGTGGAGATATGTGAATTCCGTTATTAACGAATGCTGTATAAGCACTTACCATTTCTGCAACAGAGGCTTCACAGGGACCTAAAGCTAAGGACATTGAAGGATGAATATCTGGATTATCAATACCAAAACTATGAAGAATATCTACAAACTGATTGGGATTGAGTTTACTCATCAAGTAAGCCGATATCCAGTTATTACTCTGTGCTAGTCCCCACTTTAAGGTAACAAGCTGTCCATAACGACTTTTACTACCATTCCTAGGTGTCCATGGTTTACCTGCCACCATGTAAGTCTGTTGCACATTCCTTACTTTATCACAAGGACTAAAGCCATTCTCCATTGCTAAAGCATACAAGAAAGGTTTGATGGTTGAACCCATCTGACGCCGACCTCCCATTACCATATCATACATAAAGTGGTTATAATTCATTCCACCCACGTAAGCTTTCACATGACCTGTTAGTCCATCCATGCTCATAAAGCCTGTTCTTAAAAATGACTTGACATAACGAATAGAGTCCATAGGTGTCATTATGGTGTCGATGTCACCATGATAAGAAAATAAAGTCATATCCACTTTGGTTCTAAACGATTGCTTTATCTCGTCTTCTGATAATCCTTTAGCTTTCAAGACTCGATATCTTTCACTCTGAACCATAGCTCTATGCATAATTTCTCTCACCTGTTGAGCTGTAAGATTATCAGAAAAAGGAGCATTGTGCTTTGATTTATTAGCACGATTAAATGCAGGCTGCAAATTCTTTGCTACTTGCGCATATACAGCTTCCTCTGCATATTTCTGCATTCGACTGTCTATGGTGGTTATAATTCGCAAGCCATCTGTATATATATTATATGGCTTTCCATTGCGTTTAAAGTTCTTATTGCACCATCCATACAAGGGATCGTTTGTCCAAGCAATTGAATCTATAACATATTGACGTCTGTTCCATGTTGGATAATCATTCAAATCAGGACGTCGAGCCATCATATATTTTCTCAAGAACTCTCTAAAATAAGTTGCAATACCATCTTTGTGATCTACTCGATGAAAATCAAGTTGCAGTTTCTCGTCACACAATTGATAATACTCTGCTTTTGATAAATAACCAGCTTTTTGCATCTGAGACAACACAACATTGCGTCTATTTAAACATCTTTCTGGATATCTTACAGGATTAAAGAGAGATGGATTTTTACATAATCCAATCAAGGTAGCTGCCTCAACCACAGATAATTCATTGGGTTCTTTATTGAAATAGGTATTAGAAGCAGTTTTTATACCTACTGAGTTATGCAAAAAATCAAAGTAATTTAAATACAATGCAATAAGTTCCTCTTTGGTATAATTACGTTCCAACTTCACTGCTATAACCCATTCTATAGGTTTTTGCAACAAACGTTCTAAGCTACTATGGGCAACATCGCTATACAATTGTTTTGCTAACTGCTGAGTTATAGTTGAACCTCCACCAGCATTCTCTTGTCCTAATATTCCTCTTTTCACTATTGCTCTCCCTAGAGCATAGAAATCAATACCCGAATGCTCATAAAAACGAGCATCTTCGGTTGCAACTAATGCTTTTACAAGATATGGAGACAAATTAGAATAAGGCACACAGATACGATTCTCTCTATTGAGGTTCCACGTTCCCATAACCTTTCCATCTGCTGAATAAACCTGAGTTGCATATCTACTTATTGGATTTTGTAAATCTTCTAGAGGAGGCATATAACCTATCCAGCCAAACCAAATAGCTGTAAAAGCAACAAATGTAATAAGAATTATTCCTATTAATAATGCCCACAATATACGTACAATTGCTTTTCGCATGTTTTTTAATATAAAAATATGTGCAAAAGTACATATTTCTTTTCAAATAAATATGCTATCCATAAAATTATGATTACCTTAGTGCTCAAATAAATATCATCTATTCACATCACATTATGGCAAAGAATGATTTTGTTACAATTGCAGATTTATCAAGAGATGAAATTCTTCATCTCATAGAGTTGGCTTCTTTGTTCGAGAAACACCCTAACAGAGAGCTTTTGAAGGGAAAAATTGTTGCTACACTTTTCTATGAACCATCAACAAGAACACGCCTTAGTTTCGAAACAGCTGCCAACAGATTAGGCGGAAAGGTTATCGGTTTTTCTGATGCTAAAGCATCAAGTGTTGCCAAGGGAGAAACTCTTAAAGACACAATTCTTATGGTATCGAACTATGCCGATATCATTGTTATGCGCCACTTCCTAGAAGGTGCAGCACTATATGCAGCCGAAGTAGCTCCTGTTCCTATTGTAAATGCTGGCGATGGATCGCACATGCATCCCTCACAGTGCCTTCTCGATCTCTACTCTATTTACAAAACACAAGGCACTCTCGATAATCTCAACATATATTTAGTTGGAGATTTAAAATATGGAAGAACAGTTCACTCACTCATCACTGCGATGAAACATTTCAACCCAACTTTCCACTTCATAGCTCCTAAAGAGCTTTCAATGCCTAACGAGTATAAACTTTATTGCAAAAAACACAATATCAAGTATTTTGAGCACTGCAAATTCGACGAAGATGTCATTGCAAATGCCGACATCATCTATATGACACGAGTTCAGAAAGAACGTTTCTCTGATCTTATGGAATACGAAAAAGTGAAAAATGTATATATTCTTAAGAACGACATGCTTGGAAAAGCAAAAGAGAATATGAAGATTTTGCATCCGCTTCCACGTGTGAACGAAATTGAATATGCGGTAGACGACAACCCACATGCATATTACATTCAACAAGCTCAAAATGGTCTTTATGCCCGAGAGGCTATCTTTGCCCATGTTTTGGGATACTCTTTAGAAGATATTAAAAATGACACTACAATTCTTAAATAATGATTATGAAAAAAGAACGACTTGTTGCCGCTATTGAAAACGGAACTGTTATCGACCATATTCCTGCCGAGAAAACTTACCAAGTGGTTAGTCTTCTAGGTCTAGAGCATACTCTCTCTCCTGTAACTATTGGCTATAACTACCCTTCGAGCAGACTAGGTAGAAAGGGAATCGTAAAGATTTCAAACAAATTCTTTACCGATGAAGAAATCAATCGTTTATCGGTTATTGCGCCAAAGATTATCCTTAACAGCATTCACAACTTTGAAGTTACTCAAAAAAGAATGGTTGAAACACCTGATGTTCTACGTGGAATAATCAAATGTAACAATCCTAAATGCATAACAAACAATGAACCTATGTCAACAATCTTTCATACTATTGGTGAGGATAAGCAAACATTGAGATGCCATTATTGTGATATTGAACAAAATATCAACGAGGTTGAGTTAGTTTAAACTTAATTACATTAGTTCAATCTAATCATTCACAAGTTTTTTTATATGATAAAAGTATTAAATTCTTAAACTTTTATACAAAAAAAGGACAAACTTAAAGACCTAAAAACTATGTAATTGCCATATAAAAGCACTCCTTTTATATCGCAATTACATTCTTTTTTTTGCAATAAAAGAACACATTTATATAATAATATGCTGTTCAGTAAAAATAAAACCGACTATCCTTAAAGTATAAAGGATAGTCGGTAACAATCTTTCTATATTAAAGAACTTATTTCTTTTCTTCTTTTTTCATTGTGGCAGAAGGTTTATAAGCTTTATTCAAACCTGCAATCACATCTTTTGTAATGTTGTATGCTTCATTAGCATATAAGATATTGTCGCCTGCTTTGCTCAAAATAAGAGCATACTTTTTGTCTTTGTTATACTCTGCAAGGAAGTGTTGAATACTATCTCTCAAAGCTTTGTTATACTTTTCTGTTTCAACTTGGAACTCATTGCTTAAACGTTGATTCAAAACTTGCAAGTCGTTTTGTTGCTTTTGCAAACCTGCTCCAATAGATTGAGCCTGCTCTTGAGTGTAAGCATTTTGTTGAACCTTTTGTTGGAAGTTAGCTGCTGCAGCTTGAAGTTGACGTTGCTTAGCCTCTAAAGTATTCTGAATATTCTGTCCTTTCTTTTGAAGAATCAACGAATAGTCTTTACAAAAGGTGTAATTTGTCATAATACTATCCACTTCTACATAAGCAATCTTCATACCATCTGTAGGTGTTGCTTTCTCTGTTTGTGGAGTTTGAGGTTCTTGTGTTTTTGATTTATCACATGAAGACATTGATAATGTTATAGCAGAAGCCAACAACATAACACCAAAAAGCATTTTCTTTTTCATACTATTATGTATTTAATTTATCTTGTTATACTTTCGATTAATAAGCTTTGCCTTGTTTTCTGGCAGCTTTATCTTGATCCATCACACAATGAATGCCCTTCTCTCTCAATGCTTCACTATCGTGAATATGTTGTGAAGAGAATCTTCCATCCTTCTTAAATATAAGTTTTACGCTCAATAAAGCTACTGCAATAGCAATTATTAACACGCTTATAATTAAAGTTTCTACCATTTTTTTGTATATTTGCAGTATACCTATTATATTTTATATTCTATGTGATTTATCATTTAGAATGGTGCAAAGATAATAGAAAACACGTAAACAACAAAAAGAAATAAATAAAAAGAACAAAACAATGGATAAAACAAACTTAACTCCTGCTCGTGTTTTTGAGCAGTTTGCAAAGATTAATGAAATTCCTCGTCCATCAAAACACGAAGAGAAGATTATTGCTTACCTAAAAGAATTTGGTGAAAGCCGTGGTTTAGAAACACTAGTTGACGAATGCGGAAACGTACTTATTAGAAAACCAGGAACAAAGGGTCACGAGAATAGAAAGACTGTTGTACTTCAAAGTCACACCGACATGGTTTGCGATAAACTTGTTGATGTGGAGTTTGACTTTATGAATGATCCTATTCAAACATATATCGATGGTAAATGGCTCACTGCAAAAGGGACTACATTGGGTGCAGACGATGGTATTGGAGTGGCTATTGAGCTTGCAATTCTTGATAGTGACGATATCGAACATGGCCCTATTGAATGTCTATTTACAAAGGACGAAGAAACTGGTTTAACTGGTGCAGAGAATCTTCAACCTGGCTTCTTAAAGGGAGATATGCTTATTAACCTTGACTCTGAAGATGAAGGTCAAATCTTTGTATCATGTGCTGGTGGCGTAACTAGCTATGCGAAATTTGACTTTAATCGTGAAGAAGCTCCACAAGGTTGGGCATTTATCAAAGCATCTGTGAAAGGTTTAACAGGTGGCCACTCTGGAGATGACATCAACAAGAAACGTGCTAATGCTATAAAATTGCTTTCTCGTTACTTGTATACTATCAATCAAGAATATGGTTTGCGTCTTGCTAGCTTCCAATCAGGTAAAATGCACAATGCTATTCCAAGAGATGGACAAATTATATTCGCTGTAAAAGCAGAAGATAAAGAGGCAGTTAAAACTGCATGGAATAAGTTCTTCGAAGATGTTAAGGAAGAATTCCACGTTACAGATACTAACATTGTAAATAACATTGAAGACACAACTGCTACACAAGTTATTGAAAAAGCCGTTGCCGACAAGATTATCTTGGCTCTACAAGCTGTAGATAATGGTATTTACACAATGTGTCAAGACGAAACTCTTGCATGGTTAGTTGAAACTTCAAGTAACATTGCAAGCGTTGCAACAGACGAAAAGGAAATGAACATCGTGGCTAGCCAACGTTCTAACGTTTCAAGTAACCTTAAAAACATGGCTAACACTGTTAGAGCTACATTCCAACTAGCTGGCGCAACCGTAACAGGTGGTGACGGATATCCTGCTTGGAAGATGAATCCAAATAGCCTTTTAACTAAGATCGCTGTAGATTCTTATAAGAAACTATTTAACAAAGAACCTAAGGTACTTGGTATTCACGCTGGACTTGAATGTGGATTATTCTCTGAAAAGTATCCAAATCTAGATATGGTTTCATTCGGTCCAACTCTAAGATATGTCCACACACCAGAAGAACGCTTGTTAATTCCAACTGTTCAAATGGTTTGGGATCATCTATTAGACATTCTAAAAAATATTCCTGAATAATGAAAAAAATATCAATTAAGGATATATTAAAAGGGGTAGTTGCAGTAATTGCTGCTGCTACCCTTTCTTCTTGTGGTGAAAAAACACAAAGCGAGAAGGTGATTAAAGATTTTATTGAAACTTATTCTATCCATAAAGATTATAGCAATATCAACTTTTCTAAGATCGATTCAACATTCTATCTCAAGCAAAAGGATATTGCAAAGATGCTAGAAAACAAAGCAATCAAGCAAATATATAACAGCAACTATAAATTCCCTGCATATAAAGATGGTGATAAACTTATTTTTATTAAGGTGGACTATGTTGCTGCTGATGGTAAGAAGCACACCCAAACATTCTATCTTGATAAAGACATAAAGACGGTTGTTGCTGTCAAAGAGAATTAAGTTCTAGTTGATTTCATTTCTATATAGGAAATATTGTAAAAAATTTACTCTTTTAATTGAAATAAAAGAAAGGTGATATAAAACAACATTTTCAAGTTTTATATCACCTTTACTTATTGAGATCTCCGCTAAATCAGAAATCAAGAAAATACTTAAGAAGACGAGTATTTATATATTGAGCTATTTATTCTGGTTCTGCATCATACCCTAAACCTTCCCCACTATAATCTTTTCCTGTGGTGTATCCACTCACCATATCTTGTAATGTTGCTATCATTTCCTTTCGAAACCATTCTGGAGAAAGAACAACTAATCCTCGCCCATTACTCAAAAGCTCTTGTTTTAAATCGAAAGTAGGTTGCACCCTGATTTCATATTCTCGATATTCACCGTCTCCTGAATCCTTAACCATCTTCTGAGAATGATGCAATGGACGCTCTTCTAAGAAATGATATTGTGGCCAAAAAACTCTTAATCTAATCTTTTCTGCTTTACAATTATCCAACTTAATAATACCATAGCTATCTTTAAAGAATTCTTCTGGAACAATTGCATTAAGTTCTTCCGAAACAAATTCATCTAAGATTTCTGAAGAAAGAATTCTATTTATTGCTAAAATACAAATTTTACTGTTCTCTTTGTCTTGTCCAATGATATACCATCGATGTTTAAATAGTCGAACAAACAAAGGGATAAGGGTATATATTCTCCTTACTCCATAAGGATTCTGATACTCTATTTTAATATATTTCTTATGATCAATTGCATCTAACACATCATCTAAGAAGGCAGTATCTTGTGGAGCATCCTCTAACATAACAACATTACGATTCTGTAATCGTTGTCCTAACATCGACAACTTAAAAGAATTGAGTAGCCAATCTTTCATCTTTGGATTGTCTTGGTATGTATGCTCTATATAGTACACATTACCTGCAGACTGATTACAGCCAATAAAGATTCCCAACTCTGTTGCAATATTATCACGATATCTGTGAAAAGTTCTGTCTGTGAGTTCCTTATCATCTATGTTTCGTGAAGAATTAGACCACCTTTCTTTGATTTCATTTAAGGTTAAGCTTTTATGTTTCAGAGCATAAAGCAACCATAGATAAAAACTAAAACGCCTGTCCATGAATATAGTTGTATACAAATTAAAGAATAAATAGAGATTATGACTGTTTCGTCAACATACATTTTATAATAATACAGAGTGATAATTACTCTGCATTATTTATAAAAGCGGAAATTACATTATGCCAATAATGAGGGTCAAAAGCCGCAGAAGGGTGACAAATAGGTAATAATCTTACTTCTTTACCATCCTTCAGTTGATACACCCATGTTTCACTTTCCGCACAATCATGTCCTTGATAGCCCGATTTAGGTAGATTATTATACAAACGTTTGCCCCAAACAATCACCACATTAGGACGATATTGCTCCATAACTTCCCAAAAGGCAGGCTCTGAATCAGCGAATTCCTTAGATGTTGGTTCTACTCTTGCACCTGAAATGGGAAACTGTACATAATTATAAAACATCACCTCGTCCCAAATTGGCTTAACATCAAAACGTGATACATCTGTACCTGACAAAGCACGAATAAACTTTGTGTAGGTATTCTTATAGCCTTCAAACTCGCTTTCGCTATCAAAAAGGTCATTAATAACGTCTTGTGTCAGACTAGGCACAGCTTCTTCAGCATTAGCACAATAGTGACTTTCACCTAACACTAGCACTCTTTTTCCAAATTTTGAGTGGGTATAATTCTTACCCACCCAAGGATTAAACTTAATATTACTCACTTCTTTTATTTTTATCGATTTCTTTCCATAAACGTTTATAAGTGAAATTCTCTAACAAGCTCAAAAAGTTAAAGAACCGAGCTGGTTTTGTATGCATTCCTCCACACTTCGGACAAGGCTGTGGAACGCTACAAACTGTAGCATTCCATTCTATATCAGGTGCCTTAAACTTATGACCACATTCGTTACATACGAATTTAATTATACCTCGATACATATATTTTGAAATGTATAAGAATTATCTAAAGTTTTACTCTTCCTAAGTAGACACGTATATTATATACATATCTACTTAAGAAAAATAAACCATTTATTAAATTACCTCCGTTTACCTATAAATACTTTAATTATTTTTACTATTACTTTTAATAATGAAGACGGGTCTTGTGATGGCATCTTCCAATCTCCATTTGGTTCTGCTATAAGCATAATTGTCTTTACATTTAATATAATTTATTTATCACTTTTGCTAGTTAAGATAGTTATTAGAGTTGTAAGTGCAGCCGCTGCAGCTGCTTTTGCTACCTTTTCAATTGTCTTTTTAGTGTCGTCGTTCATAATTATTATTTCTTTTAAATTAAACAATTAATAATGAGTTGTAAAACCACATTATCATTAAGTTATAGTTATGCATTGTTTAAACAATACGATAATCGCATATTTGTAATATTTTTGTTTAGGTTAAAAGGAAAGGCGCAAACCTCACTTTCAACATTTTCTAAGAGTAAGGTTCTGGTAAAACCCGAAATTAAGAAAAGAAGAAAGAGAAATCCACGCCCTATGCAGGGAGTGAACTCGCTCTGACTTATCATATTCATAATTTCAAGTTTGAATTTACCAGATTCTACTCCTTGAATATCATTGTCATTGCAAGCACACCACTTTCGGTTGCTAATATATCGATGCAAATATAAATAAAAAATTAATATACACCAACAATCAACTACAAAAATTAAGTGGATTTCTCTCATTTCTTCTTTTCTGAATACAAAAGTAAAAAGACACCTTGCCACAGCATGACATAATAAAGAATAAACTATAAAAAAGATTCATTAGGAGCTAAATTCTATACTTCAGAGAAACAAAACCATAAAAAAATAGTATACTTAGTTTCTTCTTGTTTACATAAATAGAGTCTCAATATGCAATTTATATGAAAACATATGTGTTTCTCATTTTTTTCAAATATTGATAGTGTCAAAAGTATGTAAAGACTCTCTCGCCTTCTCTTTATTTTTATTCATTTATCTTCTTCTTTTTAAAGAACTCTTTTGCATCTATTCTTATCTTTTATTCTTTCAAGCTCTTCTTTTGATACAAGCAAAATATGGGAACGTAGATATTTAGTGTTCAATAAAACCTATTAAACAAAAAAGAGAGCTTAACTGATTACTCAATTAAACTCTCTTTAATAAAAAAGGCAGCTACCTACTCTCCCGCATTGCATTGCAGTACCATCGGCGCAAGTGGGCTTAACTTCTCTGTTCGGAATGGGAAGAGGTGGAACACCACCGCTATAACCGCCTGATATTTCTTTATAACATCTATAACATATCTACAAGCAAAATGTATGATTAAATAAATCAAAACGGATGAAAATAATCTGTGTCTGAAAGCTTTGGGCAATTAGTAGTGCTCGGCTTTGACATCACTGTCTTTACACCTACACCCTATCAACGTCGTCGTCTACAACGACCCTCAAAGGAGTTCTAATCTTGCGGATGGCTTCGCACTTAGATGCTTTCAGCGCTTATCCAAACCAGACTCGGATACCCAGCGGTGCCCCTGGCGGAACAACTGGTAAACCGGAGGTCTGTCCATCACGGTCCTCTCGTACTAGTGACGGCTCCACGCAAAACTCCAACGCCCGCGATAGATAGAGACCGAACTGTCTCACGACGTTCTGAACCCAGCTCGCGTGCCACTTTAATGGGCGAACAGCCCAACCCTTGGGACCTTCTCCAGCCCCAGGATGTGACGAGCCGACATCGAGGTGCCAAACCACCCCGTCGATATGAGCTCTTGGGGGGGATCAGCCTGTTATCCCCGGAGTACCTTTTATCCTTTGAGCGACGGAGTTTCCATACACATCCGCCGGATCACTATGCCCTAGTTTCCTACCTGCTCGGCATGTCTGCCTCTCAGTCAAGCACCCTTATGCCATTGCACTCTAATAGGTCGGTTACCAATCGACCTGAGGGTACCTTTGGAAGCCTCCGTTACGCTTTTGGAGGCGACCACCCCAGTCAAACTACCCACCAAACAATGTCCTCGTTAATCACGAGTTAGACCTCAGACAGCCAAAGGGCCGTATTTCAAGGATGGCTCCAAGAGTGCTGGCGCACCCCCTTCAAAGCCTCCGGCCTATCCTACACATCGGATGACCAAGGTCAATGCTAAGCTGTAGTAAAGGTTCACGGGGTCTTTTCGTCCCATCGCGGGTAATCGGCATCTTCACCGATACTACAATTTCACTGAGATCATGGTTGAGACAGTGTCCAGATCATTACACCATTCGTGCAGGTCGGAACTTACCCGACAAGGAATTTCGCTACCTTAGGACCGTTATAGTTACGGCCGCCGTTTACTGGGGCTTCAATTCAAACCTTCTTCCGAAGAATAAGCTCTCCTCTTAACCTTCCAGCACCGGGCAGGTGTCAGACTGTATACATCATCTTTCGAGTTAGCACAGCCCTGTGTTTTTGTTAAACAGTTGCCTGGACCGATTCTCTGCGCCTCAATACCATTACAGTAAGAGGACCCCTTATCCCGAAGTTACGGGGTCAATTTGCCTAGTTCCTTAACCATGAATCTCTCAACGCCTTAGTATATTCTACCCGACTACGTGTGTCCGTTTACGGTACGGGTGCTTTAACAATATGTTTAGAGCATTTTCTTGGAAGCAGGATTACCCACACTATTGGTTTACTCCGAGGAGAAAACCATACTATCAAGTTCGGATCTGATTGTGGATTTACCTGCAATCATCAACTCCTACACTCTTTAACGAGGACTTCCGTCGCCTCGCGGTGGTGTCACTTCTTCGTCTGCCCATCACTCATTAAAGCAGTAACGGAATATTAACCGTTTCTACCATCGCCATCGCCATTCGGCTGAGACTTAGGACCCGACTAACCCCGGGGTGATTGACATTGCCCGGGAAACCTTGGTCTTGCGGCGGGAGGGAATCTTACCCTCCTTATCGTTACTTATACCTACATTTGCTTTTCCATAAACTCCAGATATAGTTGTCCTATATCATTCAACGTCAATGGAATGCTCCCCTACCGATACTTTTTTAAATACTATCCCGCGCCTTCGGTATCTGCCTTATACCCGATTATTATCCATGCCCGGACCCTCGACCAGTGAGCTGTTACGCACTCTTTAAATGAATGGCTGCTTCCAAGCCAACATCCTGGCTGTCATGGGGACCAGACTTCGTTAGACTAACTTAGACAGAATTTGGGGACCTTAAACGACGGTCTGGATTCTTCTCCTCTCGGGGACGGACCTTAGCACCCGCCCCCTTACTGCACGACTGCAAAGCGTAAGCATTCGGAGTTCGTCAGGTCTCGATAGGCGGTGAAGCCCTCTTGACCTATCGGTCGCTCTACCTCTTACGTTAATCATCGTACGCGGCACCTAAATGCCTTTCGGGGAGTACGAGCTATCTCCAAGTTTGATTGGCCTTTCACTCCTACACTCACCTCATCCAGAAGCTTTTCAACGCTTATTGGTTCGGACCTCCATTCCGTGTTACCGGAACTTCATCCTGGACAAGTGTAGATCACTTGGTTTCGCGTCTACCACCACTGACTCAACGCCCTGTTAAGGCTCGCTTTCACTGCGGTTGCTCCACTTAAGAGGATTAACCTTGCCAGTGACGGTAACTCGTAGGTTCATTATGCAAAAGGCACGCCGTCACATCATAAAATGCTCCGACCGCTTGTAGGCGCATGGGTTCAGGATCTATTTCACTCTTCTTATCGAAGTTCTTTTCACCTTTCCCTCACGGTACTGGTACGCTATCGGTCTCATGGGAGTATTTAGCCTTACCGGATGGGCCCGGCAGATTCACACAGGATTACACGTGTCCCGCGCTACTCAGGATACTACTATGTCTTGGCATGCTTCGAATAAAGGGCTTTCACCTGCTATGGCTACACTTTCCAGTATATTCTTCTCGCAATTCAAGTACAACAACGTAGTCCTACAACCCCAACATTGCAGAATACAACATTGGTTTGGGCTAATCCCCGTTCGCTCGCCACTACTAAGGGAATCATTAGTTTATTTTCTCTTCCTCGAGGTACTAAGATGTTTCAGTTCCCTCGGTTCGCCTCATATATCATATATATGATAATTACCTTATGGTAATTGGGTTGTCCCATTCGGAAATCAACGGATCAAAGGTTATTTGCACCTACCCGTCGCTTATCGCAGCTTATCACGTCCTTCATCGCCTCCATGAGCCAAGGCATCCGCCATGCGCCCTTAATTACTTTCTAAACTTTAGTTATCTTAAAAAAAGATTAACTCATACTTTCAGCTGTTGATTTCTTGTTTAATCTACAGTTTTGCTTGTATCAATATGTCAAAGATCTTATTTATTACGAATCAAATTCATAATACATGTGGAGAATAACGGATTCGAACCGTTGACCCCCTGCGTGCAAGGCAGGTGCTCTAGCCAGCTGAGCTAATCCCCCAAGGGTTAACTTGTATCTTAGGTAGTCCCAGGCAGACTTGAACTGCCGACCTCCACATTATCAGTGTGGCGCTCTAACCAACTGAGCTATAGGACTTCGTTCTGGTTAAGTTCAAGTGCCAAGGCTAATGATTTGCCCAGCATCATTTTTCCCTTGTAAACAAGACAAGTAAGTAAGTACAAGATTATAAATACATATAACCTATAAAGCTATAAATAATAGACGTCTCCAGAAAGGAGGTGTTCCAGCCGCACCTTCCGGTACGGCTACCTTGTTACGACTTAGCCCCAATCACCAGTTTCACCCTAGGCCGACCCTTGCGGTCACGGACTTTAGGCGCCCCCGGCTTTCATGGCTTGACGGGCGGTGTGTACAAGGCCCGGGAACGTATTCACCGCGCCATGGCTGATGCGCGATTACTAGCGAATCCAGCTTCGTGGGGTCGGGTTGCAGACCCCAGTCCGAACTGAGACGCACTTTGAAGATTAGATCTCATTTGCATGAAACCAACATTCTGTATGCGCCATTGTAACACGTGTGTAGCCCCGGACGTAAGGGCCGTGCTGATTTGACGTCATCCCCACCTTCCTCACACCTTACGGTGGCAGTATTCCCAGAGTGCCCAGCATTACCTGATGGCAACTAAGAAAAGGGGTTGCGCTCGTTATGGCACTTAAGCCGACACCTCACGGCACGAGCTGACGACAACCATGCAGCACCTCCACAGCTGCCCCGAAGGGCCTCATCATCTCTGAATCGTTCAGCTGCAGTTCAAGCCCGGGTAAGGTTCCTCGCGTATCATCGAATTAAACCACATGTTCCTCCGCTTGTGCGGGCCCCCGTCAATTCCTTTGAGTTTCACCGTTGCCGGCGTACTCCCCAGGTGGGATGCTTAACGCTTTCGCTAAGCCACTGACCATAAAAGGCCAACAGCGAGCATCCATCGTTTACTGTGCGGACTACCAGGGTATCTAATCCTGTTCGATACCCGCACCTTCGTGCTTAAGCGTCAGTAACGTTACGGTAAGCTGCCTTCGCAATCGGAGTTCTTCGTGATATCTAAGCATTTCACCGCTACACCACGAATTCCGCCTACCTACTACGCACTCAAGTTCGACAGTTCGCGCTGCACGATAGAGGTTGAGCCACTATATTTCACAGCACGCTTATCAAACGGCCTACGCACCCTTTAAACCCAATAAATCCGGATAACGCCTGGACCTTCCGTATTACCGCGGCTGCTGGCACGGAATTAGCCGGTCCTTATTCATGTGATACATGCAAATAAGTATACATACCTAACTTTATTCTCACATAAAAGCAGTTTACAACCCATAGGGCCGTCATCCTGCACGCTACTTGGCTGGTTCAGATTTTCATCCATTGACCAATATTCCTCACTGCTGCCTCCCGTAGGAGTTTGGACCGTGTCTCAGTTCCAATGTGGGGGACCTTCCTCTCAGAACCCCTACTGATCGATGCCTTGGTGAGCCGTTACCTCACCAACAAACTAATCAGACGCATCCCCATCCAATACCGAAGTTCTTTAATGTATAAATCATGAGAAAAATACATACCATCAGGAATTAGTCCGTCTTTCAACGGGTTATGCCTGAGTATTGGGTAGGTTGGATACGCGTTACTCACCCGTGCGCCGGTCGCCATCATTGGTTGCAAGCAACCAACATGCTGCCCCTCGACTTGCATGTGTTAAGCCTGTAGCTAGCGTTCATCCTGAGCCAGGATCAAACTCTACATTGTAAAATTTCTTATATTTATTCCCCTAAAGGAGAATGTTTTCTGACTTAGAACGACTATCCTTATAACCTTTATTGAATAATCAATTAACGGTTCGTATTTATACCCTGTTGTAAAAAAATAACAACAAGACTCTTGTACTAACTTGTCTGTTTATGTAAATCTATTCAAAGAACTCTATCTTTATTGCTAACAGAGATTACTCTCGAAAGCGGATGCAAAAGTACAACTTTTTATAACACAAACCAAATAATTATATGAGAAAATTCAAAAAAAAATGCACTTTTTTAATTCACAAATGGAAAAATCAACCACAAAAAGAGTTTCACCTATTTATATTATATAGAGGGAGAATGAAAAAAAGAAAGCACCTATACAATTTTACAAAATACACAATTTTAAAATCAAGATCTTCCGATTCTATTTCTTTCAAAACTTCTTTAGACAACGACCAAACAGACCTCGACTCACAAAAGCTATACAATTAGGACACAAAAGCAACCTTTTTAGGACACAAAAGCATTGCTATTACAAAGCAAAAGGAATTCTTTTACAACACGTCTAAAAACAATCCGTTTGTTAATACGATAAAATGCTGTATATTTCACAAAGAAAGTAGGGAGAAGTTATCAATATAAGTAGGTTATTTATTTTGGGCATTCCTTTTAGACAGTCTAAAAAAATTAACGGCAAATTACAAATATTGTTGTATTACTATCTCCTAAACTAGTAGTGCTTTTGTATAAGAATAACATTGCTATCAAGTAAATCTGAATTTGCATAGAAATCAGGTTTACCAGACAGCAATGATGAAATTATTATATTATTCCACTTATAAAAATCAATATCAGACTACAAAGAGGGTTTTATTTGTTCTAGCCATGCATTGACACGAGGTTCTGTTTTATCATCCTCATTCATCTCATCTAGTGCCAATCCTACAAATTTACCATCGACAACGCTTTCACTATCATCAAAAGTATAATCATCGGCAGATACACCTTCGAGCACATTTGCACCTGCATTGGTTACTGCTTTATAAAGAGCTGCCATACTACCACAGAATGTTTCACTATTATTTTCTGAATCTCCACAAGCAAAGAGAGCAACAGTTTTACCTTTCAAGCCCACTTCTTCAATCACTTTAACTCCATCGAACCAGTCGTCTTGCAACTCTCCTTCACCCCAAGTAGCAGTACCTAAAAGTAAATTTTCATTTTCTTTAATGATGCTTTCATCCATTTCGGTAACATTAATCACATCAACTCCAAGTTTTTCTGCAATGCTTTGAGCGATTGCTTCGCATGTTCCTGTAGAAGAACCATAAATCACTATCGTTTTTTTCATATTTTTTAATTATAAAAGAGTCATAATTTTACGATGCAAAGATAAATATTCTACATCAACGATACTATACCTAAAAATTATAATTTTGATAATACCTATTTATAATTATATACTTAAGTAAGAGAGAGTGTGATACTGCAAATTCGAACATGTACCTACAAAAGGACAAAAACCATTGTGAAAGCATTTGAGGGATATTCGACTCCCTTATTTTTTTGTGAATCATTTACGCTTTAACCCTACCTTTTTATAGGTATAAACTTATTTTTCACTACTCAATTATGAGGATAAGAAAAAGAGTAAAGAAACAAACTCTTTTATATAAAAGGCACCACACAACATTCTAAAATATAAAAAAAATAAAGCCTCATAAAGCATTATTTTGCGTTTCATATTCATTTTCATTGATTTTTTGTTGCGAATTTTCACTTTTATATATAAATTTGCAATAGATTAAAACTACATACACTACTTTTTATCATTATTTAAAAACAAAGAAGCTCATGAAGAAGAACAGAAATCTCATTCTTTTCAAGCACACTAACACCGTAGCTAGAGCCTTGTGCGTATGCTTATCGCTAAGTGCTTCTCCTGTTATTATTTGTGCTCAAACAAACAATACACAGGTTGAAAAAACTCAAAAGCATGTAGAAGGCTATGTGTTAGACAATAACCAACAACCCATTGTAGGTGCCATTGTGCGAGTGGTAGACAAAGACATTGTAGCAACAACTGACCTTCAAGGTTATTTTAGTTTACCAAGTAACATAAAAAAAGCAAAACTTCAAGTGTCTTTCTTAGGCATGAAAACTGTCACTATAGAAGCAACGGAAGACAAAGCTATGCATATAAAACTTGAAGATGCTGCCAATAATATTGGCGAAGTGGTTGTTACTGGTTTTCAAGATGTTCGCCGTCCTCGCATGACTGGTTCTGTTTCGGTTATAAAAAGTAGTGATATTGCCAAAATGGACGTGCGTTCTATGGACCAAGTACTAAGAGGTACAATGTCTGGAGTTGCTACGTCTTATAACGGAAGACCTGGTTCTGATGCCTCAATTCGTATTCGTGGAGCCAATTCAATCACAGGAAGTACAGACCCAATATGGATTGTAGACGGTATGCCTCTTAATGGTATAGCACCAAGTGTTAGTAATAGTAACGACTTACAACGTTTAGTTACCCAAACAGGTATAGGCGATATTGCACCAAGCGACATCGAATCTATCACAGTTTTGAAAGACGCAGCTGCTACAGCTATATATGGAGCACGAGCTGCAAATGGTGTTATTGTGGTGAAAACCAAAAATGGTAGAGAAGGAAAAGCCACTTATAACGCTTCATTATACTATGGTGTAACAGAACGTCCCTACTCAAATATTCGCATGATGAATAGCGAAGAGAAGATAAGATTTGAAAGAGAAATGTTCTTAGATGGAGAATATGACTCGGTAGGACGTGTAGCTTATCTTCTTAACCAAGTAAAAAATGGAGCTGTTACACAAGAAGAAGCAGAGAAAGAAATTGCTTTATTACGCTCACGAAACACCAATTGGTTCAAAGAACTCTATCGTCCTGCTAATACTCAACAAGTAAATTTAAGTTTATCGGGTGGTTCAAAACGCACACAATTCTATAATTCGTTCACCTTTCTCAATCAAAATGGAACAGAGTTAACAAACAATTATAAGCGTATAACCTTTAATAGTAAGTTATATCATCACTTTTCTGATAAGCTAACGCTACAAACGATTTTAGCAACCACTTATCGTAGCGACCGTAGCACTGCATCGGTTATCTCACCTATGCGCTATGCTTACCAAGCAAACCCTTATGAAGACCCTAATGGTTACGATAAGAGTTACGACATAAGGATTAGTCGTTTGCACCCAGGACTTCGTTGGGAAACATTAAATATGAAACGTGAGATGCTAGAAAATCAAAATACTTCACGCTATTTAGGTGCTTCATTAAACGTTAAGTTACAATGGATAACACCACTCGAAGGACTTATCTACACTTCTCAAGCATCACTATCGGTATCTAACACATCGTCAAGAAAAGAAGAGGGAGAAGGAACTTATACCAATATGCGTAATAACTGGGAAGCACAATATGTGCAAGGCAATGAAATTCCAGCAAGCCATGTGCTAGGTTCTCTACGTGAAGGACAATATAATACAGATGCCTACACATGGAGAAACATGCTTTCTTATAATAAGATGATAGGTAACGACCATAGCTTAGAGGTGATGGCGGGACAAGAAATCACATCGAATGTGAATTATAGTTCTTATAATTATTCTCCACAATACGACAAAGTACACCGCATTGTTGGCTTCCCACAAGTGGCACAAGGCACAGATATGTCTCGTTTCCCATTCTCTTGGCTAGGCGGAACTGGCAAATACGAGTCTAAGATGTCTTCATTTTTTGCTAATGCCACTTATTCTTATGCCGATAGATACGTTGTGAACGCATCTGCACGATACGATGGTTCTGACATAATAGGTAACCAAAACCAATTCACTCCTTTATGGAATGTGTCTGGACGCTGGAATATTTACAAAGAAAAGTTCATGGAGAAAGCAAACTACATCAACTTCCTTTCTTTGCGTGTAGGTTATGGATACACGGGTAGTATCGACCATAATGCACTTCCATTTGTTACCATGCAGCTAACAGAAACACGTCCTTATGCAGGCTTAATTGTTCCTACATACTATAAAAATGCCAACCCTAATATTAAATGGCAAACGAAAAAGGACTTTAATATTGGCTTGGAATCGAGCTTATGGGACAATAGAATAACATTCAATGTTAACTATTATAATAATAAGGTAATAGACTTGCTAGATAATAAGTCACTTCCCTACTCTTCTGGTATTAACTCTATTAAACAAAATGTTGCCAATTTGGTGAACCGTGGTTGGGAGTTTGACTTAGGGTTTACACCAGTTAGAACTAGAGATTTTGAATGGACACTACGTGGTAACATAAGCTTTAATAAGAATATTATCACCAAAACATTCTATCAAGATTTCAAACAAGTGCCACAAAAAAGCTCTCTTCTATCTGAAAACGACAATGTGTACATCCAAGGTTACTCTGTTGGAGCATGGTTAGGATACGACTTTGCAGGCATAGACCCTAACACTGGCCATACATTAGCTTATGCTGAAGATGGTTCAAAGGTAGATATGGATATGTTTAACAATAAGACTTTGGCACTTAAACGTCCACCTATGCACTATTTAGGAGAAAGCAATCCTACCACAACAGGTGGTTTCTCTACTGAATTTAGATACAAACAATGGGAATTAAATGCTCAGTTTGAATTTCAAGCAGGTCACTTAATACCCACTATTTCAAGTACGATGAACCACAATTATAATTATTCTGGTAATCGTTATATCGCTGATCAATACCGTTGGAGAGCAACTGGTGATGTGGCAGAACGCCCTTATTTAGGCACAAACAACACTGCATACGACCAATACCGCTTCAACACTTCATTAGAAAAAGGCGACTATCTTCGTTGTACCTACACCAGTTTAGGTTATCGTTTAACTGAGGCTTTATGCCAAAAGCTATCTATTCGCAGTGCTCGTATTGCCCTTACAGCAAGTAATCTATTTACTCTTACAAACTTTAAAGGTATCGACCCTGCATCAATGGGCAATCTTAGCTACCCTTCGACCCGTAGTTATAGCATCACTCTGAATGTAGGTTTCTAACAAATAGTTTATTTAATATCCTAAAAAATATGAAGAACAATATTTTAAAATATAAGCTACAAACATTGACTTTACTTGTTTGTACGCTCACATTCTTTAGTAGTTGTAGAGATTTTCTATACGTAGAACCTACCAATCAACTAACAATTAATAGTTTTAGCGATGTAAAACGTTTGTTAGGAGGTAGCTTGAGAAACTATCAAGAAGGAAACAATTATCTATCTGGAGTCCCTAACGTAATAACTTCTTACGATGAATACCTTATTACGAACTTCTACTCTGACGATTGTAATACAGATAAATACCTCGATACATGGATGGGACAAAACAATAAAGGCGACTTTAACAAATCGCTAACATGGAAAAATCCTGATATCCACGAAAGCATTTGGGGTACCTATTATAAGGCTATTGGTTTCTATAACCTTATATTGGCAGAGCTAAAAAAGCACAATACAAGCAATAAAGTTGATGCAGAACGTGTAGAAGGAGAAGCAAGAGTTACAAGAGCTTATTGTTTCTTCCACTTAGTTCAATTGTTTGCTCCTTACACAGACAACCAACTTGGCTTGCCTTTAAATACCGATCCTGATAAAGTTGGCACCTACGATAGTAGAAGACAAACGCAAACAGAAAACTATGCGTTCATCATTTCTGAGTTAGAAACCGCCCTAAACTTCGGTGCAACACCAGAGCCTGAATACAATATTTTCTATAATAAGACATTTATAAAGGGTCTTTTAGCCCAAGTTTATTTATACAAAGCAGCTTCAGGAGCTAAGGATAATAATGATTATGCTAAGGCTTCTCAATATGCAAAAGAAGTCTTGGCAAGTGGAATTACCTTTAATGATATTAAAACAACACCTGATAAAGCAGACGACTTTGGCGTTTTAGCATCTAAGAAGTTTGCTCCTTTAATGTTTTTATATAGCGATGGTCAGAAATTACAAGACATTGTAGGTAACAATAACTACGGATTACCTCAATATCCTTCTGACGATTTGTATGCTCTTTACACCGATAATGATCTTCGTAAAAAAGAGTTTTTTACCGAAGGAAAAGGTATAATAAAATTTGAAAGCGATTTCCCTTGGTCATATATTCGCTTTAATCTATGCTCAGGTGCAGAAATGAAACTCATTATTGCAGAAGCAGAAGCACGTCAAGGACATAATGATATAGCCTTAAAAGAGTTAAAAGAGTTTGCCGCTACTCGTTATACAAACTATGTAGAACCTACTCATGCTAATTTATTGCAAAGCATTTTAGACGAAAGACGTAAGGAATTTTGTTTTGAACCCTATATTCGTTGGTTCGATATGCGTCGTTTAGGAGTAGAATTAAGCAGAAAACCCCGCAACAAGCAAGAAGATCCTAAAGCTTATAAACTCGCAAAAGACGATTTTAGATACACTATGCCCATCCCTAAAAAGGGTGAATTAAAAGACAATAATATTGACCAAAATCCTGGATGGAATAATTTTTAAACCTTCCCATCTTGCATTTCATTGTAAAAAGACAACTATCAATAAAATGTAAATGGTTTAATAACACATAGCAATTATGACAAATAACACATTTGTTTCTGCGCTTTTGCGCTATAAAATTCAATGGCTAAGTGCCAGTTTGGTAGCCTTTGTATCATTATTTTCAAGCTGTAACAGAGAAGAAAGCTTTCTTGAGCCTACAAGAATTGGTGAAGATAAGATTACACGCTTTGAGATTTATCCCAATTCGTTAACCTTAAATGCCGACGGAACAAGTAAACTTAAATTCTTAGTGAAATGTTTTTATAAGGTAGACTCAACAGAAGTACAGATGTTAGACGACCGAGTTCCAGTAGATAAAATTGTAGTTACAAGCTCAGATGGTAGAAGTTTTAATGTGAATGAGGCTTTCTCAACTACAGCAAAAACCGATTCTGTGAGTTTTACTGCCACTTGTAATAACCTAAAATCTGCAAAAGTGTCGGTGGCTTTACGTCAACCACAAGAGTTAAACCTAACTCCTTTAAAAATTCCTGTAGTATTTGTATCTCTTTACAACGAGAAAACAAAACTGCAAATGGAGTCGGTTACACCTCATCTCTTAAAGCAAATGATTGAACATGCTAACCAAGCATTTGCAGGAGTAAATGGTCAGGCGCCTAATGGTTGTGATGCTAAAATGGAATTCTACATGAAAGAATATAAAACCATTAAGCTATCAGACGAAGAACATGAAGAGATTACAAAGTATATTCAAAAGAATTTACTAAAAGGAGCAGACAAAGTGGTTTATGTTTGGTTAATGAATGCGGTGCCATATTGGAAGATGAATGAAACCAAAGTACACCCCGAATACACTTTTGGAGACCCTAAAGACATTCCTGGCATTGAGTTTGAAAAGATAAATACATTAGCAGACATCACCAATTTGGAACCTCAAGAGGCAGGAATCCCAATGGCTTTTGCAGATGTTTTTCAGCAAGGAACGGGTTATGCATCAAGAGATTTTGAACGTATGCTAGGTAGATTTTATGGTTTATTGCCCACAGCTATCAATTCATCTCTATACAAAGGTGAAAAGGATGTTGACTACTGCGAAGACACCTACTCGTTCTTTAAAGATGATGGAAGTATTGAAAAGAAGTCTATTCCTTTATATAAGAATGGTCCAAGCTACTTCTTTAACTCATATAACATCATGGATGAACACTCAACAAATACTTCTGTGAGCGTAGATCAAGTGAAACGCATTCGACAAGTGATTAAAGATTGTCCTTATCGCCAACAACACGACTAATAAGTAGAATGTCTAAGTCAGGCCAAAGCCTCTACTTGACATTCCTATACAACAAAAAAGAAGTGATGGATACAATATTATCCATCACTTCTTTTTGGGCTTTAAGCAAATGGGTAGGCTGTTATTCATTCCATATATAATAAAGTGTAGCCATCGCCCATCATCATTTCACAAAAGAAATACTTACTTTTCTAATTCGCTTTTAATTATTTCTTTAATTCCTTGTATTAGTCTTTCTTGCGAAATACCGCTCTTTTCACTCATCATTTTCACGTCTGCACGAGCCGCAATAATCTTTCCTAAAGGACTATTGAGCATGCGGAATTGAGATGATATTTCTATTAATCTTTTCTTTAAGAAAGGATATTGTTTTAAAAGCGTTTTGAGTTTGGTATCTCCATCAATTGTAACTTCAGTATCATCAGCAACAGTTTGCTCCTCAGAGTCGTGTTCTTCTTCCTTCACTTCTTCTTTTGGAGCCTCATTTGCCCATGTTAAAAGGGTTTGACTACCTTCCATTTCACGGATATGAGTGCAGTCTTGCATCATTTCTAACACGCCTCTAAAACGTCCTTGGTCATCTCTTACCGCCACATAAACGATGTATAAGAATAAACCTGGCTTGTTAATCCAAAACTCAGCCTTACTTTGTTCGCCACTTCTAAGCTTGTCTATCACCTCACGAACAATGTGTGCGCTTTTCTTTGGGTGACAATTCATAACCTCACGACCTATCACATTCTTGCTACGAGGGAAGATTCTGTGGTCGGTATCGCTATAAAAACAAACCAATTCGTTTTCGTCTACATACGAAATGTCGATAGGAAGATGCTTGTATATCAAGTTAATTTGTTCAAGAGTTAACTTTCCTGTGGTTACATTTAGCTTCTCTTCACCTCCCACGCTATATCCATATTTGTTCAACAAGGCTTGCAAATCTTGTGCAAAGCCATCTACTTGTTGGTTCGAAGTGGTGCTGGTTTCTTTCTTAGGAGTATGTTCTACGGTGAAGAAAGCAAAACCAATTTCTTGATCACCCAATTTCATATCCTCATATTCTGCCTCGTTTATCAAAGCCATCGATGTGGGATATAAAATCACTTCTTCTTTATGCATCAAGTCACGACCATAGCTTAGTAACTCTTCCTGCTTGGCAATGAATTGCTCTTCCTTACCTTCTTCGAGCAATTGTTCCGACTCTCGAATGATATCTCTCACAAAATCATCGAAGGTCCACATCACCGTTGTAGGACGTGTAAAACCCTTTTGTTCTAAAACAGGATACAACTGATTTTGCTTGCGTTTAAAGTGTGTGGGATATTTACTAATCTTTTCGTATAGCCCTAACCATTGATTTTTAATCATTGGATATTGAATAAGATCTTCAACAGCCAACAACAGTTTGCGCATTTCATCGTTTTCACGATAATATTGTGCTATAGGATGGTCAGAAGGTAATTCAGGACGAGAGTAATCCATAAAATCATCGAGCAATTCAAGCGTCTTTTTCATGTTCACTCTAATACATTCGTGGTCATCTTCTTCAACCATTGTTTGTTCAATTAGGGCAATATGAAAAGGTTTAATCTTTCCAACTTGCTCTCTAAACATATCTTTTGCTTGTTCAAGAGTAAGCTTTCCTGTTTCGTATAACTCTTCTATTTCGAGAATTTTGTCAAGTTTATCTTGCTCAATTTGTGGCAAGTTAGCTTTCATTTTATTTTCCATTTGTATCTTGTTTTATTCTATTTCTTATTGTTCTTTTCGACATCTTCAATGCCGTTTCATTCTTATTGCTTACAAATATACGAATATCTATCAAGCAATAAAGTAACAAATGTTACTTTTGCAAGTTAATTTGTATTAAGAACAGAAATGAGATAGGAAACAAAGAGACAACCATTAAGAAAAAAGAAAAGCAAATTGGTTGTAAGATAGATTTTTAGCTAGAACTAATAACATAGTTTTTGCAGCATAAAAGCTATGTTATTAGTCTGTAAAAGCATTGACATTGCTAGCTAAAAGCATTGTTTATAAAAAGAGGACAGATAAAAATAAAGACACAAGTTCATTGAGCCTGTGTCTTTATTGAGTTATAGATAAGTTGAACCTTTATTCATTTTGATTGGGATATTGCTGATAGATGGTAAGTTTAAACTCATTAGCCATAGCATAACACCATTCCATTATCTCTGCCAAGGTGTGTTCGTAGTGCACCGATTCATCATTCTTAACAAAGAAAAGAAATCCAAGAGGCAAGCCAGATTGTGTGGCTTCAACTTCTCTCACCAATACACCCATATCGGGAACCACATCTTTTCTACTCGAAATATAACGTTCGATGTATTGACGATAGAGTGCAATGTTAATGTGGTTACCTTTTAATTCTTCTTCAGTGAAAAGCTCTTTTGAGATAAGAGCTTGTTTTTGCTCATCAGAAACAAAGCCAATACTTCTAAAATCAAAGTAAACCAATCGAGTTACACGACGTCCTGAACCTGCTTTCATACTTCTCCAGTTTTGGAAAGAACCATTAACCAAAGCTGTAGGAGTTACCGTTACGGTTGTATTGTCAAAGTTTCTAACCTTCACTGTCGTTAAAGCTACGTCCTCAACAATACCATCTGCCGCTGTACCAGGAACGGTAATCCAGTCGCCAATGCGTACCATTTCATTGCTGTTGAGGCGAATTCCTGCCACAAGACCTTGTATCGTATCTTGAAATACCAACATCAATATGGCAGAAGTAGCACCCAGTCCAGCTAGAAGTGTTAAGGGATTCTTATTAAACAAGGTGGCAATAATAACAATTGCAGCTAAGAAAAACAAAACAATACGAACCACGCCCAAGAACGATTTAGCATAAAGTTGCATCTTAGATCCCTTCTTTGTTTTCGTTGTTTCAATAGATTTAATGATGGCAAGCAACAATTTCACCACCATAACACATATATACACGGCTGTAAGTCGGGCAACAATGTCTTTTAAAGTGGCATGTTGAAACACAACCAAAGGTAACAATTGCCAAATAACAACAGCAGGAATGATTTCACAAAACGTGTGTAGAACGTTATCATTAAATAGTATGTTGCCCCATTTAGCAGGTGTTTTTGAGGTTATTTTCTGTATAATAGGACGAATGATGTGCCACCCTGCCCATCCAGAAAACCACGAAAGAAATATTGCAATAATAAAAAATAATACATAACGAATAGGCACAACGCTTGCACCATGAATGCCTATTAGTTCGATAAGTTGCTCTACAAAGTCTTTTATTTCATTCATTTTGATTTGAATATTATTAATTTGAAAATATAATTAGTATTTCTTATTTATGGAGAACATAACACTTCGCATACTTTATTTTGAAAAGTACGTCCACTTGAATTATGAATTATTCCTTGATTGATGATGGCAAAACACAAAACATGCCCATTAGTTGCAGTGCAATAGCCTGCAAGTGAGCTAACACCAGTTAAGGTTCCTGTTTTAGCATGTACATTACTTATAGTATATTGGCCCTGCATTCTTTTCTTTAAAGTGCCATCTATGCCCGCAGAAGGCAGCGAAGGGTCGAGATGTCTGAATATGTTCTTATTGTTATAAGCATATTTTAGGAATTCAATCTCAAGCTCAGCACTTACATAGTTATATAAAGATAGACCCGAACCATCAACAATTTTGTATTTATTGGGATCTTTTCGTAACTTAGTTATCAACTGTTTAATCACCATCCGTGCATCTTTAGCCGATGAAGGACGCTTTCCTGCACTACTTGCCAATTGATAAAACATTGCCTCTGCATACAGGTTATTACTATCTTTCATCATCTTCATCAGTACTTGGTCTATCGTATGAAATCTACTCTCAACCTGAACAGCTTCGTAAGGCTTTGTTCCCAACTCACAACCCATCGTTACTGTGATACCAGCTTCTTGTAAAAAGTGCATTAAACGATCCATAAATCGGTCTTTTCCACCTATCAATAAAGGTGTAAGCGTGGGGTTATCATCATCCCAACACCAGCCTTCTCCCCATTTATCGGCATCTTTCATCGACGTATCTGCAAAGACATAACCTGCAATAGTATCTATTTCTAGTTCCTTAATACTATTGACAAAGGCATGCATATCATCGTTATTAAACATCGGATCAAAACCTCCGACACAATAAATATTACCCTTTAATACTCTATTCTCAACATTTCCCGTCTTCCATAACGAAGTTTTAAACTGATAACTACCACCAAGTTTATCTAAAGCAGTAATGGCAGTGATGAGTTTCATTGTTGAAGCGGGGCGCAAAAGCTGTTTCTCATTAAACTGAAAGATCGTAGAATCGGCAGTAATATCATATACCATCATTCCCACTTGAGATGTTTTAAACATCTTATTATTAAGTAGTTCCTGAAGTTGAACTTGTTTATTAATGGGCCAAGGCTGTGCAACACTATCCTCTAAACTTGTAGAAATAGCGATAGAGTCAAGTTCAGATAATTCAATTTGCTGTTCTTTTACCTCATTATCTATCTGCGCAAAGATATGAAGAGGAAGTAAAAATAAAATAAAAATGACAGAGTAGAGACGACAATTAATCTTCTTCATTTTTATAATTTGTATTCTTTCGTTTATAAAATTCATTGATAAATAATTCGGGATGCTGTGGTTGTATTCCAATGTATTGTTTGTTTTCTGTTTCAATAATAAGCGAAGTAATGAGTCCAAAACATATCTTATGGGTCGATATCTTATTGACTTGCGCAAAAGAAACAATTTTCTTGCGATAAAAACGTCCGTGATTGATCTCTAAGAACTCCTGGTTATCAATTGTTTTAAACGTATAACTGCTATTGATAATATAGTTCATTATAAAGAGAGCGAATAGTGCAAACAACGCTCCCACAATGGCTTTTTGTTGCCAAAACATATAAAAAGCAAATCCACTTGTTAGAAATATTGCAATTTTGGCTTGCCAATTAAATTGTTGTTGAAATGTTCTATTCATACGATACTCATTTTATTGTGTTGCCAACAATTATCTATTGGCAATAAAACAATGGGTGCAAAGTTACAAAAAAAATAGAAAGCATACTATTTATAACTTATTATTAAAAATAAAGGAGTTAAGAATGGTTTGTAAGAACATTGTGAAAAGCCCGAATTAGGGAGAAAATAAAAAGACTTTACAGCAGTTTTGCCGTAAAGTCTTTCACCTATTGGTCTCTTAGAGATTCGGATATTTGAAGAAAAAAATCTTCAGATTAAAGTTATTTGTTTAGTTGACTCTTACTTTAAAGGTTGTGTCTTTGGTTCTTACAATATAAATTCCACGTTGAAGTTTTGCCTTTAATTCATCAATGTTGTTGTTATTTGTTCTAGTTACTACATTCCCGTTAAGATCATATACCACAGCCTCTAAGTCGAGAGTAGGCACGTCTGAAATCGCTGTAACATCTCCATTTAGCGCAACAAGCTCAACATATTGGTCGGCAGCACCACGAGATGTAAGCTTAATAGTTGCGAAATGCACACCTTTCACATTAGATTTGAAAGTAACAGAGAAAGATCCACCTTCTTTAGGAAGCTCTGTTGCAGATAATTTAAACTTGCTTTTATGGCGTCCCGACAATGTTAGTTTAACGGGTTCTTTGGTGTTTTTTGTTGTAACTTGAATTTCGTTGAAACTCTTTTGCACACCTAATGAGGTAGTAACTTCAAACTTTAGGGCCGAAGGAGTTATCACTGGAAGGTCTGTTCTACCAAAAGATATGTCGTCAATAAAATAAGTTGCAGAGCTGGTTGCACCTCTTGTACCTACGAAACCAAATCCGATGAAGAACACATCTTTAAGAGGTAGGTCTGTAAAATCAATATGATATTCTTTCCATTCACCCGATTCATCTTTTGTGTTAGGTATCTTAAAGCCTCCTATTGGTAACTTTTCTATTTTATTGTCCACCTTTTCTATATAATAAACCCTTAAAGTATCAGTCATATTATCTTGTAACAGGTCACCTCTTAAACGGATAGTAAAGATTTTAGAAGCGGCATTTTTAAAGTCGAGAGCAGGTGTTACAAGAAGCATTTCACAAGGAGTTTCTGATCCATATTCCACTTTTGAGTCGAAACCAGTTACCTTTGCCACCTCTTCATCTGGTGTTTTGTCGTAACTTAGCGTTTTAAATCCCCACCAAGCTCTTGTTCCTTTGGTTGCATTGTTCACCCAGCCTTTCAATACAAGTGGCTTATTTTTAGGTTGATTGCTGAATGTTTCGTTCAAAACTAGAAGCGGATTAGATGTGTCTAACACCAATTCAGTTCCCTCTTTCTCCACAACTTGCGATGTAGCTGTTGCTCTTCCCACAAGCGGTATGCGTACATCTTGTCCGCCATAGGTGTGGAATACAATCGTATCTTTATACTCTCCTGCCTTAAGAGGAGCAAAAGTAACAACAAGTCTACCAGGAGAATTGCGGTAGATAGATGCACTGCTCACCTTAAAAACATTCTTCTGAGTTGGATAAACCTGTATGTTTTCAGCCAAATGTTGCGAAGTTATATTGATAGTTTGTGTAATTGTCTTCTTTTCTTCGCATGTAAATGTTTCTAAAGTCTGTGGAGTAACAGTGAATGTTGGTGGATTGTTTTTATCAATAGAAATACCTTCTATAGCAATAGTCGTTGATGCCTCGGGCAAAGAAGGACAGTCTATAATGATTGTAGCTTTGTGACTTTTTACCTTTTGTGGTTTGTAATTCACCTTAACATCTTGTTCCCATGTTCCAAGAGGAAGGGTTGTCTTTTCTAAAATAAAGTTAGTTCTATCTGCACCAGTAAGCTCTAAGTTCACTACAGATGTAATATTGGTTGCTTTTATGTGTAGGGTTGTAACCAAAGAAGATTCTCCAACGAATCCTTCGACACGCTTAATTGGTTTGTGAGTGATCACTAATGAGCCTTTTTCGTTAGCCTCTTGCTCTGTAAGTGGCAATGTGTGGCGTTGTGTTGGCGTTGCAACAACGGGTAAAAATGTTAGTAGAGAACCTACAAGAAAGGGTAAAAATCTTTTCTTCATAAGCAAAATAATTTGTAATTGTTAGTAAATGATTCTTAATAGAAATGCAATTGTGAACAAGTCACTCTTTCTTTGCTTTTTATTACATCAAAGTTCACCATTTATTATCATATAAATAATATTATTAAGAACTCTTTCTTCTGCATTAAAAGTTTCTATTCATTCGCAAATATATGTATTTTTATTTATTCTAAAACATTAATGCTCAAAAATATTTCAATTTATTTGTTTTTATTTGTTATGTTGAATTTATATACACATTTTATTCAATAATCTTTCAGTTTATAGTTTTCCTTTTAAAAACATTAAAATCATAAGGTTCAAAGGCAACATCTTAAGGTTGATATATATCAAAAAAAAACACCAATTCGCAACAAATTATTTTCTCAGAGTATCTTTTTACAAAGTTTATATTGTACTTTTGTCCGCCCTTAAACTCCATAAGATGTTTTTGGGGAAAGAAGAAAAATCAAGCAGAATGGATTAAAACAGCATATAAAACAATTAGCTTTTGGGAAATAATCTCAATATCAGAATCATTTACTATAATAATTATTTAAGCAGAAAATATAACACGTTAAAATATAAGAACACAATGAGCGTAATTCATTATGTTTATGATAAAGAAATAAAACTCAAAATTTATGAAGAGAAATTATATTAAACCTTGTACGTTAAAACTAAAATTTGATACAGGAACAAACTTTATGACGAATAGTCTTGGTTCAAATGCTCACGAAGGATTTGTTCCTAGCGCAGATAAACCTGTAGTAGAAGATGCAAGTGACGATGATTCACCCTTCTAATAAAGTAATTATATTCAAATAAGAAACTATAAAATAGACATAAATGAAAAAAATAATATCTTTTTTATTATGCGGAAGCATGGTTTTCGGTGCGGTCTCTTGTTCTAATGACTATGGAGTTTTCGATCAAAACACGCAAAGTGAAAATCTTGTAGACCTTTCATTCTTTAGTAAAGACGGACATTCTATAACAAGAACTGCCCTTGCTACTGATGGTAGCAGCGTGATTTGGAATGCAAACGATGTTATTGGCATTGGTTATCAAGGAACTCCCGGAAATAAAACAAAGCCCTTTAAAACCTCAAAGAATGGTAACGTAGCGCGTTTCTATGGTAAAGCAGAGGATAACAAATCCGCTTATTTTGCCATATATCCTTACCAAGAAACAGGAAAAATAGAATATATTTCACCTACAAAAGCAAAATTTGAATATACACTTTCAAACACACAAAAGGCTATTGCCAAGACTTTCGATCCACAAGCAAACCCATCGGTGGCTCTAATTCCAAAACCAGAAGAAAGCTTTACTGCCTATAATTTAGGTGGATTACTTAAGTTCAAAATCAAAGGTTCTTCAAATGTGAAGCAAGTTACATTGAATTCGATTAATCAAGAACCTCTTTCTGGAAGTTTCAAGTCGGAAGTTGAATTTGATAACAACAAGGCTATATCAACATTAAAGAATATAGTTGAGTCAGGTTCTCCTGTTCTTACATACAAGCCTGAAGCAGGTTCTTTTGCAGAAGCCACTGATTATTATGTAGCTTTACCTGTAACTACACTTCAAAAAGGTTTAACTTTGGCTTTTATTTTAGAAAATGGTAAAGTAGTACAAGCTAAGGTTCGATCAGAAATTGCTATCAAACGTGGTGAAATAAAGGACTTAGGTGAGATTACAGTAGATGAAAGTAAGGCTAAAGACCATATATTAAAAAATACTGCATTGATTGATGCTATCGCTGAACGTGTACCTGATTTAGTTAGAGATGCAGATGGAAAAGTTAATATATACAATGCAGACAACTTTGAAAAAATTCTTTCTTACAAAGGAGAATTAAAGATAGAGAATCAAGACAAACTAACTTCTATCGACGAGTTGCAATACTATCGTAATATAACCGAAGTTAAATTATTAAATAATAAAAATCTTACAGGTAAGTTAGACTTCAAAAAATCTCCTCAATTAGTTAAAGTTACGGTAGAGAATAGTCCTCTTGTAACCTCTATTGACATCACTGGACTTGAGAAGATTACTAGACTTTATGCTAATCATTTAAATGGAATGACTGATGCATTTATTAAAGGTAATAAAAATCTTGAGTATATTGAACTTCACCATAACGAAATATTGAAAGAAGTAGATGTAAGACACTTACCTGAATTAAAAACACTTATAACTGATCATAATCCTCAAATAACTGTTATTCACACAGAAGGTTCACCCAAATTAGACAAACTTAATGCTATGAATGATAAAGGTGTTACTTCTATACCCGGACTAAGTGAAAATCCACAGCTTGCTGAATTCTATGCAGATGAGATTAAATTAGAATCAATAGACTTTAGTCATAATCCTAAATTGCGCCAAGTTCAAATAAACAATTCAAAAACATTGAAAAAAATTATAGGTTTAACTGCTACAGGTGCAAATCTAATTGGTTTAAGACTACATAGTACATCTATAACAAGTTTAGATATTTCTAAGAATACATCTTTGGAACAGCTTGTATTAAAAGATTCTAAAATAGCAAGTTTAGATGTATCTAATAACACTAAACTAAAAGAGCTTGCTTTAGAACGAACATCAATAGCAAGTTTAGATGTATCTCGTAACACTGAATTAGAAAAACTTTATACAGAAAAAGCACAACTAACTCAGCTTAATATTAGTGCAAATACAAAGCTAAAAGAGTTGAAATCATCTCTCAATCCTATAACAACATTCGTATTAGGAGATAACACTGCGCTTACATATCTCGATATTTCGAGTTGCAAACTTAGCACTATTGACATAACAAAGCTCACTGCTTTAAAAGAAGTTTATGCTGGAGCACAAACAAATAGTTCTGGTACAGATCAACTAATGACCGTTCATTACACAGCAAGTCAAAAGGCTACTTTAGATGGAAAGATTAACAGTTCAAAAAATAAGCCTGCTGGTCCACAATCTAATAGGAACACCAATTATGTTGTAAAGAACTAATTGATAATCTGTATCGATTATAACATAGAAAATAAAGAGGTAACTTTTAACAGGTTACCTCTTTATTTTTGATTATATATCAATTGAACTTAAAATAAACTCAATTGAATTACTTTTAATATTTATTATTTTTACTATGCAATATCAATGCTTTTTCAAAGCTGTTCTAAAGCCTTTGAAAATCATTAGTTAAGCATCATAGTCATAATAGGTTTGTCGTTACTGAACAAAATGTTAGCCAACTCGTCTATCTTGATAGTTGTTGCGTTGCTAAAAGGCTCATCGGTTTTTATAGCCTTACCATCTTTTACGATGTAATAAGCATTGTTCGAAGGAATATCTCTGTCGCCTTTGATGTGCAACACTTTCTCTTCTTCAGGATAGATACTTGCATATAGCTTCAAAGCCTCGTGTGCATTAATCACCCTAATCATTCCCTTAGCCTCTTTATCCTTAGCCAAATAGTCGCTACCATCAATGCGAACATCTTCTTTTGCAATGTCCCATTGCTCATCGTTATGTAGCAAAATGGTGCTTTGTTGCTGTTGCCAAGCATTCAGTTCGGTGACATTTGCATTTAAAATGTCGAAAGGTAAAGCCACACAATCCATCTTTTCAACATATCCGCACTTAGCATACCAAGTGTATAACCATTCTTCTGCAGGAATAAGCACAGCGAACACCGCTCCTTTATGATAGCTATTGAAATGCGCTTGGTGCATGATGTTGTTGCCAATATTGAGGTTTCGCATTGAAGGTGATGTACAAACGCCACTTATATACACCGTTTTCGCAATTTGATGGTGCCACTTTAGCTGATAAGGAACAGCCTGCAAAGCACCCACCACCTTTTTATTTATTTGGATGGTGTAGTTGTTTTCGTGACTAAACACTCTGTTGAAATACATCTCAACAAACGCTTCTTTGTCGTTAAATACCTCTTTCCACAATTCTTTTGTCTCATTTTTAACATGTTCTTCCTCGTCTTTTGCCACGAAAGGATGACGCTCCATCACCGTATTCTTTTCGAGAATGATATCGGGTTTGTATGAAAGCTTAGCATTTCTAAGTCCTTCTTCTCCCATATCTTCTTCACGATTGATGTAGAAATACTGCTCAGGAAGATGACGAACAAACTCATTATTAATCATAGTAAACGCTCCTTCGTACGACACATCTGCCTTTTCAACACACACATCGAATGTTGTTTGATTGATCGGACAGCCGTATGTAAAGGCAATGAGATTGTTATCTACCCACAGCGTACCGCCAATTAAGCCCAATTCGTCCCAAAATTCAAACGCACGAGTCATCGAACGCAACTCGCTTGCAAGGAGTTCGGGGTTTGAGCCATCGTTGATTGATGCCTCACGCCATTTCTCTTCCAACTTTAAACACTCAGGAATAAGGTCTTTTGTCAATGGCTTATATTCGTAATGAGGGTATAATATCTTGAATTTATTGATGTGGTTACGCTTTCCATGTAGTTTTTTTCCCGACAAAAGAGCCAACTTTTCACGGGTATAAATATAGTCGGCATAATCTCTGTTGGGCTTCATCTCAAACGTGTTAGGCATAAACTGCTCTATAACATCAACCATACAATTGCACACACCCAGCATAAGAAAGGGATGACCCAATGCGTTTGCATCCTCTTTTAAAGCTTTAATCACTTCAATAGAACATGCATCGCAAGGCTTAACACATAGTTTTCCGTCTTCGTTTTCAGTAGGACGAGGAACAGGAAGCATATATGCTAGATGTTGATTGACATAGAATCGGAATACTAAATAGTTATTAACTATTGCCCATTGCGTGTTATATAGGAAACGCCAGCTAATGATGTTAGCGATAGAAAGGTCGCAATTTTGCAGTTCACCATTCAAAGTAAACGATTGAATGGTGTCTTTATCTGCAAGAGTTACATCTTGAAATTTAATCATTTAATTATGTTTTATCGTTGAATGAACTACAAAAATAAGCATTCTTTATTGTCTTTGTGTTGAAAAGAGCATAAAAGAATATTTCAATTGTTGCTGAATGTTAAGATAAAGGCAAAATTGGTGAGCACCTTTTGAAAGTTAAGTGATATTTATAATAAAAGCTATTATTTTTGCGTTGATATGATATAATGAAATGGACACGTAGAACTCACTATATAAAAATTATGTTTTTTGTTATAGCAATCGTCATTGCTATAGGCTCATTGTGGGTTTCTCATACCATAACCGAAGCACTTTCGCAAGAAGAACGCAACAAAATGGAAGTGTGGGCAGAGGCCATTCACTCTCTGAATACAGCCGACGAGAACACCGATTTGGCTCTTGTTTTAAAGGTTGTGAATGGCAATAACACCATACCCGTTGTGGTGATAGATGCCAAAGACAGCGTTCAAGCCATCCGAAACATTAACTTCACCATCACCAAGTCGGCAGATGTCAATAGTCAAGCCCTTGCCCTTGCGCACCAATTGAAACGCAAGGGGCGTGCCATTAAGTTGCAGATGAGCGATAAACCCAATGATTTTATAGAAGTGTGTTATGACGATTCTCTCTTAATAAAGCGTCTAACTATTTATCCATACATACAACTTATAGTGGTAGTGCTCTTCATTACACTGGCACTTTTAGCCCTTTTATGGAGCAAAAAGGCAGAACAAAACCGTTTGTGGGTTGGTTTATCGAAAGAAACAGCTCACCAATTGGGTACACCTATATCGAGTTTGATGGCTTGGAACGAAATACTTAAAGAACAATATCCCGACGATCCATTTATAACAGATATGGGCGAAGATGTGAAACGCCTTCAACTCATTGCCGATAGGTTCTCGAAAATAGGCTCACAACCAACCTTCGAGCCATGCAATATGAACGATATTGTGTTGAAAGTGGCAACTTATATTGGTAAACGAGCATCGAGTGGCATTGCAATCGAAACAAAGTTGAGTGCCAAACCTGCAGTGGCACGCATCAATATGCTGTTGATTGAATGGGTGATAGAAAATCTTTGTAAGAACGCTATCGATGCCATTGGTAGTAAAGGAACCATCACTATCGAGGTGATGAACATGAAACACGGTGTTGTGGTAGATGTTTCTGACACGGGAAAAGGCATTCGCAAGGCAGATATTGCCAATGTTTTTCGACCTGGTTTCACCACAAAAAAGCGTGGATGGGGTCTTGGTTTGTCGCTTGCAAAGCGCATAATAGAGCAATATCACAAAGGACACATCTTTGTAAAACACTCAGAACAAGGTGTAGGAACAACCTTTAGAATAGAGCTTTTTAGCTAAAACGTAAGGTATTGATAACGAAATAGGTAGGCAATGTGTATCTACTTGTATTGCAAAAGATATGTTTTTACTCTATCATCTCAATGCTTTTATCATACAAAGTCAATGCTTTTAAGGTGAAAAAGCTATCGAATTGTTTCGCAAGAAATATCCCAAAACAAGATGAAAGAATTTTTCTTATATTTTGATGTTTAAAATAAAAGCTCTAATTTTGCGTTTAATATTTGCATTGAAGTATAACACTTAAGTAAAAATAAGTACCCAACCAACACAAAAAGGCTGTTGCTTTTTTACATAAACAAGATGAAGAAATATTTATTACAACTATTTATTATGGTGCAATTGCTGGTGATATGCTCACTAAGTGCAATGGCACAAAAAGGCGATTCTGCAGTAAATGCAGTCCAACAACCTACTTCTACAACACAAACAGTAGACACGACTTTAGTGAAAGGACTCGAAGAGGTGGAAGAAGACGAAGCAATTAACCAACCTCAAACAGGTTTTCACAACGCACTTAAAACAAAGTTCATTGAGGGTAACGCTGGTTTTATGTCGTTGGTAGCATTAGCTTTAGTCTTAGGACTTGCCTTTTGCATTGAAAGAATCATTTTCCTCACTTTGTCAGAAATCAATGCAAAGAAGTTTATGGAAGAGCTTTCGCAGAACATTACCTCAAAGAATTTAGATAAAGCACTACAACAATGTGATGCAACAAGAGGTCCTGTGGCTGCCATTTGCAAAGAAGGCGTTATGCGAATAGATCAACCTATCGAAGAAATAGAACGCTCTATCGTTTCTTATGGATCTGTTCAAACAGCCTATTTTGAGCGTGGTTGCTCGTGGATTCGCTTGTTTATAGCCATGGCTCCATCGTTAGGTTTCCTCGGAACTGTTATCGGAATGGTGCTTGCTTTTGATCAAATACAAACCGCAGGCGACATAAGTCCAACCATTGTAGCATCTGGAATGAAGGTAGCTCTTATCACAACCATCTTTGGAATCATTGTGGCTTTGATTCTACAGCTATTTTATAACTACATCATCTCAAAGATAGACCATCTCACTTCGCAGATGGAAGAGTCGGTAATGACCCTCCTCGATGCAATAATGCAATATAAAACAAAGCATGAAAAAGAATAAATTGAAGATAAAAGACAACAAGCAATTAGCCAATATCAGCCTAAGAGTACTTTGTTTACTCACTTTGGTGATATTTTCGCTATTCTTTTTAGTTGGATACGATATGCCATCGCTAACTAAAGAGGGAATGGTTGAGCCTCTACTTACCAACACTGTCCTTGTCTTTACTTATATCGTTCTTTTCTTATCCATTGCCATTGCAGCATGGGCACTCGTTAAAGAAATCTTATTGGGAGCACAAATGCCCAGCATTCAGAATGGAATTAAGGTGAAATTCATTCGTAATGCCACATTCATAAGCATCCCTACTCTACTTATTCTATTCTTCTTACTAGGTTCTTCATCACCTTTGAAGGTGAATGGAATATTCTTTAACAACACGTTTTGGTTGAAAACAAGCGACATGTTTATTTCAGTTTCTATTTTGTTGCTATTCATTGGCATTGCTTGTGCAACGTGGGGAACAATTAAAAGCTATAGAAGAGCATAAATGTTATTTAAAAGAAAGAAACAAGAAGTACCCGAACTGAACACTGTTTCAACAGCAGATATCTCGTTTATGCTGTTGATATTCTTTCTTGTAACTACCTCTATGAACCTCGACAAAGGCTTAAAAGGCAGAATTCCACCTAAAGATAAGAAAGAGAAACAAGAGCAAACAGAGGTGAACAAAAACTCGTTTATGTCGATAGAGCTATTGCCCAACAACCAAATTACACTTGAAGGCAAACCCATTGTTGTTGATTCTATATCATCAGTTGCATCTCGTTTTATCTTGAAACACGCTAAAAAACATGTTATATACATTCAGTCGCATCCCGAGAGCAACTATAATAGCTACTTTAAACTGCAAAATGCACTTGCTTTGGCTTATCAAAAAGCTCGTAACGAATTGTGTTTAAAGCGTTATAATTGCGAGTATGAATTGGCAGATGCAGGCGAACGTGAAGCAATTGCGCACGATTTGCCTCAACGAATTGTTGAAAATGCATATGAAAACAGTAAAGGAGGTGAGCAATGAGTATGTTTAAAAAGAAACAACACGATGTTCCTCAATTGAACACAGCATCGCTTCCCGACCTCATTTTCTCTGTGTTATTCTTCTTTATGATTGTAACGCACATGCGAACCGACAACTCTAAGGTGCGCTATTCGCTACCCAAAGGAATGTCGTTGGCAAACTTACATGAGAAGAAAGCACTATGCTCTATTTCTATTGGTAAACTTTTTACTCCCAATGTACCCCCTCAAGAACAACCAACAATTATCGAAGTGAATGGAAAGCCTGTTGCGAAAGAACAACTTTCTGAAGCAATAAACGAGGTAAGAAAACAGCTAAAACAAGGTAACAAAAATCTTTTCACAGTATTAATAAAGGCAGATGAGCACACGCCAATGCACGAAATTATGTTCATTAAAAAAGCTCTTCAAGAGGCAAAGGTCGACAATGTGTTTTATGTAGGGCAATCAAAGCATCGCCAATAAAAATCAATTACAAAAGTAATTCAATTGGATCAACCTGTTTATATTGATTTAAACAGAAAAAACAAAACATTGCAATAGATATATCAACAGCATCAAGATATCATTAAAAGTATTCTTATATACCACAAAATCACCTTGGATAATAAATAAAAGAATACCCCCCACATTTGATTTCTTTGATAAATATTTTCTGAAAAAAGAAGAAAAAGGTGTGCAATTATAACAAGAAAGCATTAAAAAGTTGTTTATTTCTTTCTTTTGTGTTATCTTTGCATCAACAAAAATAAACAAATATGGGACATCATAGTTTAGATAATTTAGATAAAAAATTCTTCAAATGGTGGCAGAAGATGCACGCATTCCATTCCTTGAGGTTGCTCGTGAATGCAATGTAAGTGGTGCAGCCATACATCAACGCATACAAAAGCTCATGAATTTGGGCGTGATAACAGGTTCACAATTCATTATTAACCCTGAAAAAATTGGTTATGAAACCTGCGCTTTCATAGGTCTTAACTTGAAAGATCCAAGCGATTTCCGAGTTGTTGTTGAAGGATTGAAAAAGATTCCAGAAGTGGTTGAATGCCACTTTACATCTGGTGAGTTCGATATGTTTATTAAAATATATGCATTTAACAATAAACATATGATGGATATTATTCACAATAAGATTCAACCTCTTAATCTTAGAGGAACTCATTCGCTTATTTCTTATCACGCAGAAATAAACCGACAACTTCCAAAAGAAGATATTCAAATTCCTCAGAACAAGAAAAATACAATAGAATAAGAAACGATAAAATGCTGTAGTAAAACAAACCACTACAGCATTTTATATTTTTATACAAAAGAAGTATTGATATCACAATACAATAATAATAAGTTTACCATACAAAATCATTATTTTCAAAATAGAAAAGCAATGATTTTATGAAAGAAGTCATTCTTTTAAGTCCCCAAAATAAATCTATCTAGACCAATAAAAAACACTATTACAAGACTAAGAAAAATGCAAAAAATAAAACAAATAAAATGACATTTTATTTTGGCAGTTATATAAATAACTCTTATCTTTGTAATAATTGTTAACCTTAAACATTTTAAGCCTATGAATGTAGATGAAATATTAAGTCGTTTGGAACAAAAGTATCCTGGCGAAAAAGAGTATCTACAAGCAGTAAAAGAAGTACTTGTATCTATCGAAGAAGTGTATAACGCTCATCCAGAGTTCGAAAAAGCGAAACTTATAGAACGACTAGTTGAGCCTGAAAGAATGATAACTTTCAGAGTTCCATGGGTAGACGACAAAGGAGAAGTTCATGTAAACACTGGTTATAGAGTGCAATTTAATAGTGCAATAGGTCCTTATAAAGGCGGACTTCGCTTCCACGCATCTGTAACACCATCTATTTTGAAATTCTTAGGATTTGAACAAACCTTTAAAAACGCATTAACAACCCTACCAATGGGAGGCGGCAAAGGTGGTTCAGACTTCTCTCCTCGAGGAAAAAGCGATGCCGAAATAATGCGTTTCTGCCATGCTTTCATGTCGGAGCTATACCATTATATCGGAGTTGATGAAGATGTTCCAGCTGGTGATATCGGTGTAGGAACACGTGAAATAGGCTACCTCTTTGGTATGTATAAAAAGCTAAAACACCAATGGGGAGGTGTTTTAACAGGTAAAGGTATTGAATGGGGCGGTTCAAAGATACGTCCTGAAGCTACAGGTTATGGTGCATTATACTTCGTAAATGAGATGTTGCAAACCAAAGGAATTGATATTGCAGGTAAAATAATAACAACAAGTGGTTTTGGCAATGTTACATGGGGCGTTATAAAAAAAGCAACAGAACTGGGAGCAAAGGTCGTTACAATTAGTGGTCCTGATGGTTTTATTTACGATCCCAACGGAATTTCTGGCGAAAAGATAGACTACCTATTAGAATTACGTGCTTCGGGCAATGATATTTGCAGTCCTTATGCCGACGAATTTGAAGGAGCACAATTCTTTAAAGGCGAAAAGCCATGGCGTATTCCTTGCGACATTGCATTGACATGCGCCACCCAAAACGAACTTAACGAAGACGATGCAAAACTCCTTTTACAACACAATCCATTATGTGTAGCAGAAGTTTCAAATATGGGTTGCACTGCCGAAGCTGTTGATCTCTTCTTAAAAGCAAACCAATTGTTTGCCCCAGGTAAGGCAGTTAACGCTGGAGGTGTGGCAACATCTGGCTTAGAAATAACCCAAAACAACCTTCGTTTGCCTTGGAGTGAAAAAGAAGTGGATGAAAAACTACATTACATCATGCACTCTATTCACGAACAATGCGTTAAATATGGAACAGAACCAAGTGGCTATATCAACTATGTTAAGGGCGCAAACGTTGCTGGTTTTATGAAAGTTGCTAACGCCATGATGGCGCAAGGTATAGTGTAGAACGAATAAGAAATATAGTGCAAATAAACTATAGATATGTAATTATAACATGCATCATGATGCTTTGCCACCTGTGTTACGCACAACAACAGCGTGGCAAAGCAACTTTTTACTCAAAAAGGGCTACAGGTGCTCGCACTGCCAGTGGTGAATTGCTTCATCACGATAGTCTTACTTGCGCTCATCGGACATATCCTTTTGGGTCGAAACTTCGTGTAACCAATCCTGAAAATGGTAAAGATGTAATTGTAAGAGTTACAGATAGAGGACCATTTGCACGTGGACGCATAATAGATCTATCATGGAGTGCTGCTAATATTTTGGGTATCTTATCAAAAGGTGTGGCAAGCGTAATTGTTGAACCTATAGAAATTAGTAATATTCCATATCGCCCTACAGATAAAATCATTCTCCCTGAAATTAACTTTGATGTTAGTGATGCAGGATATAGCTTCATTCAACAATGGAAAAAAGAAACACCTAATAAGATAGAAGCCGCATCAAAACAAACAACAAAAGAGAAAACACCCCCTGAAAAGACAAAAACAATAAATAAAGAAGGACACAATCCACCCCCACAACTTGAGAAAGGAAAGGAAGATGGAAATAAACCTAAGTCTAACAAGTGGAGTAATGTGTTTGATAAACTCAAAATTTGGGAAAACTAATTAAAAACAAAAACATAAAACAATGAGAAAAATTACAAAAAGAATAGCTCTAAGCCTACTTTTATTATCCACAGGGGTAATCACTTACGCACAATCGTTATTTGTGGGTAGTTATAATATAAGATATAAAAACAATAATGATGCTAAAGCGGGATTCGTTTGGCAAAAAAGATGTCAGGTTATTTGTGATCAATTGAAATTTGAAAATCCTGATATATTCGGTGCTCAAGAGGTCTTAGTTGAACAATTGCATGATATGTTACAACAACTTCCCACCTATAATTATATAGGAGTTGGTAGAGATGACGGCAAGGAAGCTGGCGAATATGCAGCAATCTTCTATAATAAAAACGAGATAGAAAAACTAAAAGACGGTCATTTTTGGCTCGCAGAAAATCCCAATCAGCCACAATTGGGTTGGGATGCTGCTTGTGTTCGCATTTGCACATGGGGAAAATTCAAACAAAAAACAACAGGTTTTACTTTCTATTTCTTTAATCTTCACACCGATCACGTTGGCGTTATTGCACGTCGTGAAGCTGCAAAACTTGTTATTAGGAAGATAAAAGAAATAGCAGGACAAAATGCTCCCGTTATTCTTACTGGAGACTTTAATGTTGATCAAAAAGATGAAACATACGATTTATTTGTAAACTCAGGATTATTGAACGACTCATACACCATCGCAAAAAATCGTTTTGCAGAAAATGGCACATTCAATGATTTTGACTCTGATACCAAAACTGATAGTAGAATCGATCATATTTTCTTGACTAAACCTTTTGAAGTTCAACGATATGGAGTGCTCACCAATAGCTATTGGACGGAAGATAAGACATCGGAAGCACGAAAAGGAAAAGATGCTCCACAACAAATCAATCTAAAACATTTTACAAGAAGAAATCCTTCAGACCATTATCCTGTTTTCGCAAAGATTAAATGGACGAAGAAATAAAAACAAGAGGCGTTTCAATCAGTAAGATATAAAAGTATTGAAACGCCTCAATAAATATATATCTTATTGAAGATATCCACCTAAAAACACTCCTTTTATTTTGCTTTCAACTAAAATTAAACTACCTTTGCAGGCGCTAGTATTGGCTCATTAAGAACGATGTAATACCTCATTGAAATGAAATAACAAAGCAGGTGCATTTCTTAAGTTTATGAGTATAAAACAATTAGCAAGTTTTTAGATGGCGTTTATACAACATTGTGATGATTGAGAACGAAAATTTAAGATTATTAGACAAGATAACATTTCCTAAAGATTTGAGACAATTAAGCATAGAACAATTGCCTCAAGTATGCAAGGAACTGCGACAAACTATAATAAATGAGCTATCTGTTAATCCTGGACATCTCGCTTCGTCATTAGGAACAGTAGAACTTACGGTGGCATTGCATTACGTTTTTGCTACACCTACTGACAGATTGGTGTGGGATGTGGGTCATCAAGCCTATGGACATAAGATACTTACAGGCAGAAAAGAAGTTTTTTCGACCAATCGTAAGTTAAACGGAGTTCGCCCATTTCCATCTCCTTCAGAAAGCGAATACGACACTTTTGCATGCGGACATGCATCAAATTCTATCTCAGCAGCATTAGGAATGGCTGTTGCGGCTAAGCGTTTGAATAAAAAGGATCAACATACCGTGGCTATTATTGGCGATGGTTCGATGAGTGGTGGGTTAGCTTTTGAAGGCTTAAACAACGTATCTTCTACCCCAAATGACATGTTAATTATCTTAAATGATAACAACATGAGTATAGATAGAAGCGTTGGTGGAATGGAAAAGTATTTATTACAACTTGATACTAATGAGACTTATAATAAAATAAGGTTCAAAGCTTCGCAATGGTTACATTCAAAAGGCTACCTAACAGATAAGCGTAGACAAATGATTATACGACTAAATAATGCCATAAAATCAGCATTAAGCAGTCAACAGAATGTCTTCGAAGGTATGAATATACGCTATTTTGGTCCCTTTGAAGGACACGATGTAATTGAACTTGTTCACATGTTACGCCGTTTAAAAGACATGAAAGGTCCCAAGATGCTACACCTTCACACCATAAAAGGAAAGGGATACGCTCCTGCAGAAGAGCAAGCTACGGTGTGGCATGCGCCTGGAAAGTTCGATCCTGCAACGGGAACACGAATAGTTAGCGATGAAACCAATACACCACCACGTTATCAAGATGTCTTTGGAGAAACTCTTTTAGAACTTGCTAAGATGAATGATAAGATCGTAGGAGTGACTCCTGCCATGCCAACAGGTTGTTCAATGAATATCATGATGGATGAAATGCCCGATCGAACATTTGATGTTGGAATTGCAGAAGGACACGCTGTGACGTTCTCTGCGGGTATGGCTAAAGATGGTTTGATACCTTTTTGTAACATATATAGCGCCTTTGCGCAACGTGCTTACGATAATATTATCCACGATACTGCCCTACTAAACCTTCCAGTTATATTTTGTTTCGACCGTGCAGGCTTAGTAGGTGAAGACGGACCAACACATCATGGAATGTTTGATCTTGCAGCTTTATTGCCTGTACCCAATCTTATTATATCGTCTCCAATGGACGAATATGAGCTAAGAAGACTAATGTACACAGCCCAATTGCCTAATCATGGTCCATTTGTGATACGCTATCCTCGTGGAAAAGGAACTATTGTCGATTGGCGTTGCCCTCTAGAAGCTGTAGAAATAGGTAAAGGACGTTGTTTAACTGAGGGAGAAGACGTTGCCGTTATCACCTTAGGTCCTTTAGGAAACGACGTTCAACAGATTATAAAGGAATTGAGTTCTGAAGGCAATAACATTAGTGTTGCCCATTACGACCTTCGATTTTTAAAACCACTGGATGAACAATTACTTCACGAAGTGGGTAAAAAGTTCAAGCGAATAATCACTATTGAAGATGCAATAAGAAATGGTGGAATGGGCTGTAGTATTACCTGCTGGATGAAAGACCATAATTACCATCCTACAATTATAAGGATGGGAGCACCTGATAGGTTCATTGAACATGGAACAGTTGATGAGTTACGCAAGATTGCAGGATATGATAAAGCTGCAATAAAACAAGAAATTTTAAGTTAAAATGAAGATTATTATTGTTGGAGCTTATGCCATTGGAACTCATTTGGCAGAGTTATTATCTCGTAATAACGAGGACATCGTATTAATAGACAATAACGAAGATAACCTTGTTCGCTTAGATAGAGATTTCGACTTACTTACTATTTGTGCAGAACCAACAAGCATAAAAACATTAAAAGAGGCAGGCGCTGAACATGCTGACCTACTTATAGCAGTCACTCCACAAGAAACTGTCAATATAAATATATGCGTATTGGCAAAGAACTTGGGGACAAAACGAACCGTTGCAAAGATAGATAGTTTAGAATATCTTAACGAAGGCATGGATAAATTCTTCAAACAAGTGGGCGTCGACTCACTTATTTATCCTGAAATGCTTGCTGCAAAGGACATTATATCAGGCTTAAAGATGAGTTGGGTGCGTCAACGTTGGGACATTCACAATGGTGCTTTGGTGATGCTTAGTATCAAATTGCGAGAAGGTTGCACCATATTGAATCAACCTCTCAAAAGCATTAGCGAGCACAAAGAGCCTTATCACATTGTAGCCATACGTCGTGGAGACGAAACAATCGTTCCTGGTGGAGACGATGAACTAAAACTTTACGACCTTGTTTACTTCATGACCACCAAAAATTACATTCCTTATATTCGCAAAGTTGTAGGTAAAGAAGACTACGACGATGTGAAAAACGTTATGATTATGGGCGGAGGTAACACCTCAGTGCGTGTTGCTTCGACCCTACCAAGCTATATGTCGGCTAAAATTATCGAGTTAGACGAAGCGAGATGCGAAGAACTTAACGAGCTACTCGATAGCGACACAATGATAATTAATGGCGACGGAAGAGACATTAGCTTGTTAAAAGAAGAAGGAATACGCAACACTCAAGCCTTTGTTGCAGTAACTGCTAATGTCGAAACCAATATTCTTGCTTGCTTAACTGCTAAAAGACTCGGCGTAAGAAAGACCGTTGCGCTGGTGGATAACATTGATTATATCAGTATGGCAGAAAGCCTTGACATCGGAACAATTGTGAATAAGAAGACCATTGCGGCAAGTGAAATCTACCAAATGATGCTCGATCCCAATGCGAACAACATGAGATTCATCATGACTTCGAATGCAGACATCGCAGAATTCAAGGTTCAAGAAGGTTCAAAAATCACCAAAAAGAAAGTCTACGAGCTTGGTTTACCAACAGGATTAACCTTAGGTGGACTTGTAAGAAACGGCGAAGGTATGCTTATTAGCGGTGGAACTCAGATTGAAGCAGGCGACATTGTGATGGTATTCTGTCACGATTTACGAATAACAAAGATAGAAAGATACTTTAATTAAGATTGAGATGATTAATTGGAAGATTATATTTAAGATTCTAGGTTCATTATTATTTATCGAAACAGCCCTACTCCTTAGTAGCGTTGCAGTATCTCTTTTTTACCATGAGTTCGATTCTTTAGCTTTTATTGTATCCTCTCTAATTACTCTTTTCTTTGCTTTCTTCTTTCGTTCGTTAGGTAATGAAGCAGAAAACAGCATGTCTAGACGGGATGCTTACTTAGTTGTTACGCTCTCATGGATTATCTTTAGTATCTTTGGTTCATTGCCTTTCATGATTACAGGAGCCATACCTCATTTCACCGATGCTTTTTTTGAAACGATGTCGGGCTTCACTACCACAGGAGCAACCATCATAGACGATGTTGAATCCTTACCCCATGGCTTACTTTTCTGGCGTTCTATGACCCATTGGATAGGCGGATTAGGAATCGTTTTCTTTACAATTGCACTACTTCCATCTCTTGTTGGAGGCTCTGTTAAAATCTTCTCGGCAGAAGCTACAGGACCTATTCAATCAAAATTACATCCCCGTCTAAGTACAAACTCGAAATGGATCTGGAGCGTCTACCTCATTCTTACAATTGCATGTATAGCTAGTTTCAAACTTTGTGGAATGGGATTATTCGATTGTATCAACTATTCTATGGCTATAACTGCCACTGGTGGCTTTTCAACTCACAACAGTAGTATCCTTTATTTCCATTCTTCTACGATTGAATACCTTTCTATCTTTTTCTGTTTTGCATCAGGAGTCAACTTCACTTTATTATATATGGCAATGGCTAAACGCCGTTTTAAGACATTATTTCACAATGCTGAATTTATCTTTTATTGCTTTTTAGTATTAGCTGCTACTGCTTTTATCATGTTCGAGCTTATCTATCAAAATGGATATGCACTCGAAAAGGCATTCAGAAGTAGTCTTTTCCAAGTCGTTTCCTTCATCACTACCACAGGACTTTTTAGCGATGACGCAGGAAAATGGCCTCACGTAACTTGGGTTATCTTAGCATTGTGTATGTTCTTCGGTGCTTGTTCTGGTAGTACTAGCGGTGGTTTGAAATGTGTTCGTGGTGTATTGATTCTCAAAATTATATCTAATCAGTTCAAACAGATATTACACCCCAATGCCGTTCTACCCCTAAAAATTGATGGAGTAAATATCAATATTCGCAAACGAGTAACCCTACTAGCTTTCCTTGCCATTTATTTAATATTGGCTGTAATTGCTGCTTTCGCGATGATTGCAGCAGGAGTAGATAACACCAACGCTATTACCATTGCATTAAGTAGTATGAGTAACGTTGGACCTACACTGGGAATTGAGATTGGACCTACTATGTCGTGGAGCATATTGCCCGACTTTGCAAAATGGATTTGTTCTGCATTGATGCTCGTAGGACGCTTAGAAATATTTACAGTACTCGTTATTCTAACCCCAGAGTTCTGGAAAAGAACCTAAATTTAAGTACCACAAAGTTGTTTTAAATACTTTTTGTCATCGCTGTTCTTATTCTTTTGTCCTCAATTCTTCATTTACATCCGTTGGCAAATAGAATAAAAACTGCTAACTTTGCAGTGCTTTTGCAATAGTGCAAGGCACAATTATAAAACAAAGTATGAATAAAACAATTTTCAACAAGCGCAATAGCATCTTGTTTAAGCGTTTCTCAAACAAGGGCTATTCTCTTTTTTCTGTGCTTAGAAAAGAAGTTCTTATCGGTACTTTAAGTGTTGCAACACTCACAAACGCTAAAGCTCAAAGCATTAGTGTGAATGAAGCAAAGACCGATTCTACAGTTCTAGGAAAAGAAAAAGAGGTTGATCTCAGTGAAGTTCTTATCACTGCATCACGTGCTCCGCTGACAGTTGCTCAGCAATCGAGAATGGTTAAGGTGCTTGGTAGCGAAGAAATTCGTGCCATTGCAGCACAAAGTGTTAACGACTTATTGAAACATGTTATTGCAATTGATGTGCGACAACGTGGTGCAATAGGTGCTCAAACGGATATAAGTCTACGTGGCGGAACCTTCGAACAAGTGGCAATACTTGTTAATGGCATTAATATTGGCGACCCACAAACAGGACATAATGCTTTTGATATACCCGTTGACATGAGCCAAATAGAACGAATTGAGGTGTTAGAAGGCCCTGCAGGCAGAGTTTACGGAACCTCATCGCTATTAGGAGCCATTAACATTATTACCAAACTAACCAAAAACAACAACGTAAGCGCATTTGCTAAAGCCGGCTCTTACGGTTTCTTTTCAGGCGGAACAGCACTCCATCTTTCTCAATCTCACTTCACCAATGCCCTATCGGCAAGCTACACCCGAAGCGATGGTTATTCGGTTAGCTCGAAAGGTCATCACAATATGGATTTTGAAGGAGGCAAAGCCTTTTATCAAGGTAGATATAACACCGACTTAGTTCAGCTAAACTGGCATGCAGGATTAAGTAGTAAAGGCTGGGGTTCGAATCTTTTTTACGGCGCATCTGACGACCAATACGAACACACCTTTAAAACATTCACCGCTTTGCAGGCTGACACTAAAAAGGGATTTATGAAACTTCATGGTGCAATATATTGGGATAGAAACGAAGATAGATATGAATGGCACCATGGAAACGAAAACCCTGTGCCCTTTAACTATGCTCGTTCGAATGTTTATGGCACCAACATCAATACTTATTTCGATTGGACTGCAGGCAAAACGGCTATCGGTTTAGACTTGAGACAAGAAGATCTTGTGAGCACAACTCTTGGCGAATTGATGGCGAAAGCAAAGCACATATCGGGCACCAATCGTGATTATACCAAAGAGTTTAACAGAACCAACGTTTCTATCTTCCTCGAGCACAACTTAATTATCGATAAGTTCAGTGCATCGTTGGGCATTATCAGCTCGTATAACTCGTGGCTTAAAGGTGGAATGAGAGTTTATCCTGGTATCGACATCGCCTACCAATTGCTCCCCACCCTAAAGGTATACGCCTCTTATAACTCATCACTTCGCTTGCCAACCGCCACCGAATTGTTTTATAAATATAAGGGATTTGAGCCTAACAAACATCTAAAGCCCGAAGAATTATCGGCTTTTGAATTGGGTGTGAAGCACCAAACACCCGTATTAACGACATCGGCAAAGGTGTATTTCAATCATCTTCGCAACCAAATAGACTGGATTGGCTCTACAGATGCAATGGGTAAGTTTGTTTGGAAGAGCGTTAACTTTGGTAAAATCAATAGCATTGGAACCGAATTAGCTCTCGATTTGAGTTTGCAACAGCTATTACCCACACAAAAAGTGATGAAGAAATTCTCACTCGCTTACGCTCATATTCATCAAAATTCGCATAAAGATGCAGAATTGCAAAGTCGCTATGTGCTCGAATATCTGCGCAATAAGCTCTCTGCAAGCTTATCTCTATCACCTTTAAAGGACGTGAGCACCACCATTATGTATCGTTATCTCGACCGCACTGGTAGCGTTATCATCTCGCCAACTCAAACCGAAAAATACCATCCTTATGGCGTTTTCGATTGTCGTGTGTCGCTTGACAAACCTCGATACAGCTGCTTTGTTGAAGCAAACAACCTATTCAACAAGAAGTATTACGACTATGGTAGAATTCCACAACCTGGCTTTTGGATTATGGCAGGAGCCTCTTTTAACATAAACTTATGATGAAGTATCTATTAGTGGCTCTACTCTCATGTTTCGTGTGCATAGCATGCAACAAGCAAGAGGGGGAAAGGATGAGCGATGTTACTACAACATCTGAGTTAAAAGAGGGCGACCTTTTATTTTGCGTGCAACAAAATAAAAATGCCATTAGCGATGTAACACAGGGCTTTAATGGTGAGAAGATCACTCATGTGGCTATTTTTCACAACGATTCTACGGGTAGTTTTGCACTCGAAGCCTCTTTTATGGGAGTGAAATTAACCCCTCTTGATAAGTTCAAAAAGTGGCTAAAGCTAAATAAAGTACCTTACGTTTTGGTGGGACGACTAAAAAATCGGGACAATATTGAGGCGTCGGTACAAAACGCAATGAAGTATATCGGAAAGCGTTATGATTTTAAATTCAATTCGACCGACGATGAGATTTATTGCAGTGAGCTTGTTCAACTATGTTATAAGGACAAAGCTAACAACCTTATTTTTAAGCCTATCCCCATGAGTTTCCATGATAGCACGGGCGTTGTGACCGACTATTGGAAGAAATATTATGCTCGTTGGAAGATGGAAGTGCCCGAAGGAGCACCAGGAAGTAATCCAGGTAATTTGTCGATGAGCAACCAACTCAACATCGTTTATCGTTGGTTATACGACAATTAATCTTTCGTTTATCTCTCATTGGGTGTTAAAATAATCTTCATTTTACCCCTTAGAGGAGTAACAACACAAGGTTTGGCGCAGATAATGCCACTGCACCAAACCTTTTTTCTTTCTCTTTTTACAAGTCTTTCTCGCTTTTCCCCATCAAAGTTCATCACCATCACGCTCTAAAAGCTATGACTTTGCCGTGCAAAAGGAATGCTTTTAGCGTGCTATTGCAATGTTATTGAGCAGTAAAAGCGATGCTTCTTATTCTCTTCTTCTGCCCTTCTTCTAATTTTTTACATATCAACATCTTACAATAAAAGGGTTATTCTTTCACAAAGAAACAGCAATAAAAAATGGACTCCATTTTATTGAAGTCCATTTTATATCTTTTCAAAGTTGATTCACATAAGAACTGAGAATCAATCTCTTTTCAAATCAAATTGTTCATCATTCGTTCTTATACGCTTTCCGCTCTACACTTCAACCCAAAGACTGCGGTTATGGGGCGTGTTTGGCGTGAAATGATGCCGAAAGGAACGGCGATTATTTTTGACGAATGAATATGTTGATGGGCGAACCCGTCATTGTCCAATTATCTCTTATCTTGTTTTCCAAGAATCGTTTGTATGGTTCTTTGATGTATTGAGGCAAGTTTGCATAGAAAACAAACGATGGAATTTGAGTGTTTGGCAATTGGGTGCAATACTTAATCTTGATGTATTTTCCCTTAACCGATGGTGGTGGGAATGCCTCTATCAATGGAAGCATTACCTCATTCAACTTCGATGTACCCACATGAGCTTTTCTGTTGAGATAAACTTGTTTAGCTGTTTCGAGCACTTTGAATATTCGTTGCTTGGTGAGTGCAGATGCAAAGATAATTGGGAAGTCGGTAAATGGAGCCATTCTCTTGCGAATTGCGGTCTCGAAGGTGGTGATCACCTTTTGATCTTTATCGGGAACAAGGTCCCATTTATTCACCACTACCACCAAAGACTTATTGTTTCGTTGAATTAACTGGAAGATATTCATGTCTTGAGTCTCAATACCTCTTGTTGCATCGATCATCAAAATACAAACATCTGAGTTTTCTATGGCTCTGATACTGCGCATAACGGAGTAGAATTCGAGGTCTTCTGTAACCTTATTCTTACGTCTAATACCTGCAGTATCAACGAGATAGAAGTCGAAACCGAACTTATCAAAGCGTGTGTAGATACTATCTCGGGTTGTACCAGCAATCTCAGTAACGATGTTTCTGTCTTCTCCCATGAAGGCATTGATGATACTACTCTTACCAGCATTAGGTCTTCCTACCACCGCAAAGCGTGGAATTCCGTCTTCAAGACTTTCATCTACTTCTGCTTTAAGGTTGTTAATCACCTCGTCGAGCAAGTCACCTGTACCGCTACCAGTTGATGAACTGATGCAGAAAGGCTCGCCTAAACCAAGTGAATAGAATTCTGCAGCATCGTATTGTTGCTCGTTCTTGTCTACTTTATTTACAACTAAGATGATGGGAACTTTCGACTTACGAAGAATTTGTGCAACATCTTCATCCCAATCGGTAAGTCCTGTTTGCACATCAACAACAAATAACACAAGATTTGCTTCCTCTGTAGCAATAAGAACCTGTCTTCTTATAGCGTCTTCGAATATATCTTCAGAGTTAACAACCCATCCGCCAGTATCTACAATGGAGAACTCTCTACCGTTCCAATCCACCTTTCCATACTGTCTATCACGTGTTGTTCCCGCTGTATCGCTAACAATAGCACTGCGAGTTTTGGTTAATCGGTTGAACAATGTAGACTTTCCTACATTTGGACGTCCAACAATTGCTACTAAATTTGCCATATTATAATGTTTTATTGTGGAGCTTTCTTACTCCGGGTTATAGCCAAAACTATCTAACTCTTTTTGAGAACTGCGCCAGTCTTTATCCACTTTAACGAATATCTCTAAGTATATCTTCTTTCCAAAGAAACGCTCTAATGACTTTCTTGCTTCGCTACTAACTTTCTTTAGCGCAACACCTTGGTGCCCAATGATAATCCCTTTCTGGCTGTTTCGTTCTACATAGATTATAACTCTAATGCGAATGAGTTTAGAATCTTCTTTAAATTCTTCCACACGAACCTCTACTGAATAGGGAATTTCTTTGTCATAAAAAAGCAAAATTTTTTCTCTTATGATTTCACTAACAAAGAAACGGGCTGGTTTATCTGTTAATTGGTCTTTATCAAAGAATGGAGGTGAGTCGGGAAGTAAATCCTTTATTCTGTTTAATAGAATGTCTACGCCAAACTTATTAAGTGCTGAAAGGGGCAAGATCTCTGCCTTTGGAAGTAGAGAATGCCATTTTTCAACCAATGAACCCAAGGTCTTTTGGTCAGACATGTCTATCTTATTGATCAATAGAATGATGGGGATATCAAGATGTTGCACCTTTTCTAAGAATTCGATGTTCTTCTCTGGGTTCTCAATAACATCGGTTACATATAATAAGATGTCTGCATCTGTGAGCGCAGACTCTGAAAATGCCAACATACTTTCTTGCAAACGATAGTTTGGTTTGAGTACTCCTGGGGTATCAGAAAATACGATTTGCATATCTTCTGTATTGACAATGCCCATAATGCGATGACGAGTTGTCTGCGCTTTGAATGTCGCTATCGAGATCTTCTCGCCTACTAAGAGGTTCATTAAGGTACTCTTACCAACATTGGGATTGCCAACAATATTAACAAAACCTGCTTTATGCATTCTACTTTGATTTATATTACAAGAATAAAGAAATTCGTATGAACAAAAAAACGCATACACTTTATTATAAAGGATGCGTTTCTTATTCTATTTATGATTATTAATATCACTTTGAAGCCACAGCATTTCCATCGTAAGCCCACTTAAAGTAAGATGCTCCATGAACGAATCCTGCACCGAATGCGGTGAAGATAATATTGTCACCTTTCTTTAGTTTGCTTTCAAAATCCCATAAAGCTAATGGGATAGTTGCTGCACTTGTATTACCATAGTGCTCAATGTTTACTGCAACTTTGTCAAGAGAAAGCTCTGCACGCTTAGCTACTGCTTCGATAATACGTAGGTTTGCTTCATGAGGAACAACCCAACTGATATCATCTGCAGTGAGATTATTGCGTTTAAGCACTTCCATCACATCATTACTCATGTCTGTTACAGCGCAACGGAACACGGGTCTACCATCTTGGAACAAATAATGTAGATGATGATCTACAGTGAATTTAGATGTAGGACATACACTTCCACCAGCCTTTAGATGAAGGAAAGGAAGGCCTTTTCCATCTGTTCTAAAGTAGAAATCTTGCATACCATAGTCTTCTTCAGATGCTTCTACAAGCACTCCAGCAGCTCCATCACCGAAAAGAACGCATGTTTGGCGATCTGTATAGTCTACTATTGAAGACATTTTATCGGCACCTATCACGATAACTTTTTTGCATCTACCACTTTCAACCATAGTACATGCTTGACTGAGAGCATACATAAAACCACAGCAAGCAGCTTCTAAATCGTATGCAAACGCATTAGTCAAGCCTAGTTTTCCTAATACAATAGATGCAGTTGATGGAAACTTATAGTCAGGAGTTGTTGTTGCAACAATAAGGGCATCGATTTCTTGAGGATCTGTTCCAGTTTTCTTCAAAAGTTGTTTAGCTGCTTTACGAGCTAAATAGCTTGTTCCTAGACCTTCTTCTTTTAGGATTCGGCGTTCTTTTATGCCCACACGAGCCATAATCCACTCATCACTTGTGTCAACCATTCTTGACAACTCCTCATTAGTAAGGATGTAGTCAGGAACGTAACCGCCAACACCTGTAATGACAGCATTAATCTTTCCCATTATTCAGCGGTTTCCTTAACGATAGCAATCTTACCTCTATAGGTTCCACATGATGGACAAACTGTGTGGTAAACATAGTAAGAACCACAAGTTGAGCATACTGCAAGTGTTGGTGCTACTGCACCATCATGAGTTCTTCTTTTACGTGTACGAGTCTTAGACTGTCTTCTTTTAGGATGTGCCATTTTGTTTTAATGTTTAATTTATTTGTTTTTTAATTCGTTCAATTTACTCCAACGAGGGTCAATAGCAACTTCTTCATCCCGTCCACTACTTCGGGTGGTGGAGTGTTCTTGCAACATCTTGATCATAGCAGGATTACATTTACCAGGTGCGTGCACATGCTTGATTGGAATGTTTAGCTGTATAAACTCATAAATAAACCACGAAACATCGAGAAAAGGTTCATCTTCTGCAACGATAACGAGTTCATCTTCTTCAGAGTATTCATGTCCAAAGCGGACTAATAGTTTTGCTTCTGTGTCGATAGGTTGTGACATATCGTCTAAGCATTTATCGCAAGACACCACCACATTACCTTTGATTTTGAAGCCGAGTTCAAAGTAACTAGAAGTGCGATGTATTATAACTTCGGCATCTAGATTGCCTCCTTTCACATCAAGAGTATCGAGAGTTTCAAAGAAACCATCGTTGATTGTGTAGCTACGAACGGTTTTTCCGTCACTTAGAGCTTTGAGATCAATATTAAACTCTTTCAAACTAATCATTTGGTTGCAAAGTTACAAATATTTTCTGATATGAAAATCATTTAGCAAAAAAAATATCATCGTTAGCCCTTCACTGACTATTAAAGTTGCAATTATTTACTATTTTGAGTGCTGTTTTTATGTTTTATGGAATTCTTGCGCCCTTCTATTTATAAATATGTTATATTCGAAGACACAAAACGGCCTTCAATATCTAAATAATTATATTTTCTTTGTTCGTCTCATAAAAATGTAGTACTTTTGATTTCAGTATAAAAATAACGAAATATAACTTCATAAAATAAATTAAAAACACATACATTTTATGCAACCAATAAAATTTAATCCCTTACTTGTTCAAACCTTATGGGGCGGAGAGAAAATTATTCCATTTAAACACCTTAACAGCGACCTCACGCAAGTTGGCGAAAGCTGGGAAATTTCGGGTGTAAAAGGGAACGAAACCGTTGTATCTGAGGGTGAATTCAAGGGTAAAAGATTGAACGAACTTGTTGACGAATTAAAGGGAAAACTTGTAGGAGAAGCTAACTATAAACGTTTTGGTAACGACTTCCCTCTACTCATTAAGTTCATCGATGCACGTCAAGAACTATCTATTCAAGTACACCCAACAGACGAACTTGCGCAAAAACGTGGTAAACTTCGTGGTAAAACAGAAATGTGGTACATTATGGATAGCGACGAAAATGCTAAGCTTCGTGCAGGAATGAAAGAGAAAATCACTCCTGAACAATACAAGCAAATGGTTGAAGACGACACCATTACCGAAGCGATTGCAGAATATAAGGTAAAAGAAGGCGATTGTTTCTTCTTACCTGCAGGTCGTATTCACAGTATTGGAACTGGCTGTTTCTTGGCAGAAATCCAACAAACTTCAGATGTAACATACCGCATTTACGACTTTAAACGTAAGGATAAAGACGGCAACTATCGTGAGTTACACACCGAAGAAGCTGCAGAATGTATCGATTACAACGTAGAACCAAACTACAGAACCGAGTATACTCCAGTGAAAAATGAAGGTGTTGCACTTGTAGAATGTCCTTATTTCACAACTGCCGTATATGACCTTAACGAGCCAATGACTTTAGATTATTCTGAGCTCGACAGCTTTGTTATCTTCATTGGTTTGAAAGGTAGTGGGGAAATAACCGACAACGAGGGAAACACAACCACTCTTTGCGAGGGCGAAACCATTCTTTTCCCAGCAACAACAAGCGAAGTTAAGGTAACAGGAAATATCAAGTTCCTCGAAACATACGTATAATCGTAACATACGTTTCTCTTAATACAAAGCCACGATTAGTTCTTTTAAGAGTGGCTTTGTATCTTACTTTTCAAGCGAATAAGGATAACATTATAATATAATTAGGTACAATTATAATTTTTGAACGTTTACAAACTATTTCACATACATTTTATCAATCAATAAAATATGAAAAGAAAAAACTCAAATTACATTCAACCACTTTCTGAAGTGTATCAATTACTTAACGAGATGGATTTACTTGCAGCTTCAGACGGCAAAAACAAACCCAAGAATCCCACACTGTCTATAGATGATAGCGATGTGATTAGAGACTCCGGAAAGATTTTTTAAACATCACACTTCAATTCTAAACAAAGTTTTAAAACATTATATTTCCTAAATAATAGGACATAAAAAAGACTCTCCAGTTGCTAGATTTTGCAAACGGAGAGTCTTTCTTTTTTATCTAAAATGGTGCCTTTAAAAACCTACTTTTTATTGATTATAATTTCATCTGTAAACACCCAGCAGTCTTGTTTAGCCACTTTTGCCACATATTTAATATATCTTGTCTTAGCATTTCCTGTCCATTCATAATTTCTTATGAAATACTTTTCATCGCTAGGAGCAATTGCCTCATCGCTTAAAAGCTGATAGTTCACATTGTCATCCGAAGTATAAATAGTGATATTAGAAGGCATGTGCACCCATGGTTCCAAGAATTGCATAAACTCTGCGCTGATATTTTGAATAGCAGTTTCTTTACCCATATCAATAATTACCTCCATTCTACCTTCACTACTAAAGCCTTGCCAACAACCATCTGTATAGCTCCAAGTGCCTCGTTTACCATCAACTAAGGTCAATTCGCCCACCCCATTATACTTACTTGCAGGCTTTGTTACATAAATCACTTTCTTACCAATAGCCTCATGTTGAATAGGTTCAACCGATTCTACACGTGGTTTATCTGCTTCTTCTACGTTATAAGGATTAAAGTTCTTACTCTTCATATAATAAGTAGAAGCAATCACTCTGTTTTTAAAGTTATCAAATGAAGGTTTGTTGCGTGTCCAACCCGTTTCAGCGATAGCAAGTAAACGAGGATAAGTCATATATTCAAGATGAGAAGGCTCGCTCACGAACTCAGTCCACAAGTTACCTTGAATACCATCAATAAACTCTTCGGTCTTGGTTCCTTTGATATTGTCTGGCACAGGGTCGTATTCATACACCTTATTTAATGGCACATATCCTCCCATTGCTTGTGGTTCGGTAGTTGGATTGTCTTGATAATAATCTAAATAGCAATAGTTTACAGGAGTCATAACAACGTGATGACCCGATTTAGCAGCTCTTAATCCAGCCTCATATCCACGCCACGACATCACAGAAGCATTGGCAGCAAGACCGCCTTCCATAATTTCGTCCCAACCAATAAAGGCTCTTCCTTTGCTATTAAGATATTTTCCCATGCGTGAAATCATATAGCTTTGCAACTCATGGGTAGTTTTTAAGCCTTCGTCCTTCATTCTCTTTTGACATTTAGGACAAGTTTTCCATTGCTCTTGCACCGCTTCGTCGCCACCAATATGAATGTAGTGAGAAGGGAATATCTCTAAAATCTCGTCTAACACCTTTGTTAAAAAGGTGAAAGTAGCCTCGTTTCCTACACAAAGGTCTGCACAAGTATAAGGTTTTCCTGTGCAACCTAATTCAGGATAAGCATAAGTCACCTCTTCACTGTGCCCTGGCATTTCTATTTCGGGCAAAACAACGATGTGCTTTTTCGCCGCATAAGCCACAATATCTCTTAGCTCTTGCTTGGTATAAAAGCCTCCATAAGCCCCAGGTGCATTACTTTCGCAAAACGTTCTCTCGCCACCTATCCACCATTTGTTCCAGTCTGACGATGTACGATAAGCTGTTTTTTGTGTCAATAGTGGGTAGCTATCCACCTGAATACGCCAACCTGCTCCATCAACCATATGTAGATGAAGGCGATTGAGCTTGAAATGTGCCATCATGTCGATTTGCTTTTTGATAAAAGCAGGAGTCCAATAGTGACGTGAGCAGTCTATCATATAGCCACGCCAGTTAAATCTTGGCTCATCAACCACAGCGCAACCTTGTAGCGTATTAGGAGCTTTTTGAAGTCCAACAAGTGTTTGAAGCGCATAAAAAGCGCCTGCCTCAGTAGGCGAAACGATAAAAACCCCGTTCTTATTTACATTTAATTGATATGATTGGAATGTTTTATTAGAAGCTATTTGCTCCACATCACGCTCTGTTCCTGTAACCTTGATGTTGATAACATTACGTTTTTTACCTGCACTTCCTTGTTTCTTCACTTGTGGAAACAATTCTTTCACAGCGTCAGCAATGCGTGTTCGTGCCTCACCTTTAAGGTTTGTGGCAACAACAGTGTTGCTATTCAACACAAACTGCTCGTTATTGGTTTGCAACGATTGTGGTTGTGGCAACACATTATGTGCCTCAATAGGCTTTGCAAGCATTAAAAATGCCCCTAAAAAGATGTGTAATAAAAATTTAAGGTTTACTTTCATATCATTTATGTTTATTTATTCTAAGGGTTCTTCTTCGTCGACATGCGGAACAGAAACGCCCAGTAAATCAATATATTCGTCGTAATCTATATAGCGTCCACCCATTGATTTGAGGTGAGGAGTTTCGAATTGGCAATCTATTATGCTTCCTCCCATCTGCTTAACAAACTTCGCAAGTGCAATAAGAGCTAACTTACTGGCATTGGGAACGAGCGAAAACATACTCTCTCCAAATACATCTCCATCGAGAACTACGCCATATAAGCCCCCAACCAGTTTCTCATCGTCCCACACTTCAACGCTCATTGCAAAGCCTTCTTTATGCAGTTCGGTATAGGCTTTAATGATATCAGGACCTAACCACGCTCCCCTTTCGTTAATTCTCAATTCACTACAATTCCGAATAACATCATCGAAAGCTGTGTTGAGGGTTATTTTATAGCGGTTATCTCTAATCACTTTGCGCATAGAATGAGAGATATGTATCTCATCGGGGAATATAACAAAGCGTTTTAATGGGCAATACCACATTATTTCTGGACGCTCTCTAAATCCATACCACGGGAATATTCCATAGCTATAAGCCAATATTAGGCGATCAATAGACAAGTTACCGCCCACCGCAAACAATCCGTCTGGCTCGCCATAACGTGGATTGGGAAATTCTATTTCTTTATTTAAACGAAATATCATCGCAACTCAAAGCTGTTTATTTAGAGGTTTTTGCGCCTTTTGTAGAAGACTTTTTCACAACAATAGCCAACTCGTTGTTTTCTAATGTCACAGTTGCCAAACCGCCTTTTTGAAGTTTTCCAAACAAAATCTCTCGAGTTAATAAAGGCTTTAGAGCACGAGTTATCACTCTATCGAACTCTCTTGCACCATATTTCTTGGTCATTCCTTTCTTCAAAAGCCATTCTTGAGCCTCTGAATCGAGTTGAAGATCTATTTTCTTTGCCTTTAGTTTCAAAGCCAAAGCTGCCACTTTCTTATGTAAGATGCGCTCTGCCATGGGCTTATCCATATCGTTAAATACCACAATAGACGACAAACGATTGATAAACTCGGGCTTAAACGCTTTCTTCACCTGTGTTAACATGGCTTGACCCGAAGTGACATTGCCTGCAAATCCCACGTTGGCTTGGTGGGCATATTGCGCTCCAATATTACTGGTTAATATCAAAACAACGTTACGAAAGTCGGCTTTATTGCCTTTATTGTCGGTTAATCGTGCATAATCCATAACCTGTAAGAGAATGTTATAGATGTCGCTATGCGCCTTTTCTACCTCATCTAACAACAAAACACAATTGGGAGTCTTACGTATAGCGTCTGTTAATAGTCCGCCATCTTCATACCCTACATATCCAGAAGGGGCACCAATGAGTTTTGCAACGGAATGTTTTTCGGCATATTCGCTCATATCAAAGCGCACCAACTCAACACCCATCTCATGCGCAAGCACCCTTGCCACCTCTGTTTTTCCCACTCCTGTAGGTCCAACAAACAGCAAACTTGCCAGTGGTTTGTCGTCATCTATCAGACCTGCCTTGGCTGTATGCACTGCTTCTACCACCTTTTCAACAGCCTCATCTTGCCCATAAACCATACTTAAAATGCGTTCTTTTAGGTCAATAAGACTATCATTATTATTGTCTTTCAATGCTTTGGCATCTATCTTACACACCTTTGCCATAATTTCGTCTATCAAAGGCTTCGTAACGGCAAGGGGTTTATCGTCTTTCGACATTCCTTTTGCCAGCTTTGCACCTGCCTCATCAAGCAAATCGATGGCTTTATCGGGTAAGAATCTGTTAGAAATGTGCTTATGAGAATTCTCTACTATATATCGAATGATGTCTTTACTATACGACACATTATGATAGTTGGCATAGCCTTTCTTTATTCCTTCGAGAATATCTACAGCCTCTTCAACTGTGGGTTCTTTTATATCTATCTGTTGAAAGCGACGCACCAAGCTCTTGTTCTTTGCCAAATAGCGGTTAAACTCTTCGTAAGTGGTGGCACCAACAATGCGTATTGAGCCTTCTGCAAGATAGGGTTTAAGTATGTTTGAAGCATCTAACGAGCTGTCATCTATCGCTCCTGTACCCACAATTGTATGTATTTCGTCTATATAAAGAATACTATTTTCGTTTTTAGCAATACCCGAAAGTACCTTTTTAAAGCGTTCTTCAAACTCGCCTCTATAATGAGTTCCAGCAATGATATCTGCCATATCAATTTGATACACCTTACTATTTAAAAGGCGAAGGGGCACTTTCTTCTCTTCTATTCGACGCACCAAACCCATGATAAGGGCTGTTTTTCCAACTCCAGGCTCCCCTATATGCAGTGCATTATTCTTGTCTTTGCGACATAAAACCTCTATTGTTCGCTCTAATTCTTCAGTTCTTCCAACTAAAGGATTGCGCTTTTTTACCATATCATTGAGGCACACTACATAGTTTTCCCATTTGTCGTTGGCTTCTTGTTCACGCTCTGCAAAGGAGCTATCCATATCTTCCTCGAAACTACCAGATGCATAAGCATCGTTCTCATCCCAATCTATTGGGTCGCTATCATCATCGTTTTCTTCAAATTGAAGAAAGTGTTGGTGTTTCAGTTTACTATAAAATTCTTGAAGAGAGATATTTAACGACTGGTCGAAAAAATATAAAGCATACGAGTCTTTCAACGACATGAAGTTGCGAAAGAGAACAAGATAAAAATCTATTACATTGCCATTTTCTACCAGTTCTTCTGCCGTTCCAATCAACCACGTCTTTGTTTGCATTGAAATGGCAAGGTGTTCGATATCGATTTTCTTTACTTTTTCGAGCGATTTTAAATATTCTTTGGTTTGAGTTCTTAGGCTTTTCAGGTCGACATATTCTCTTAGTTCGGGATAAATCAACAGCAAATGCTCTACAAACTCCACCACTAAATGCTCTGGAAGCACATATTCGTGTTTCAAAGCAACCGCCTTTTCGGCTCCAATTGCAGCGAGTTTCGATACCCCGAGGTCTACATTTCCTGTAAATAAAACATTCTCTTGTTCAGTTGACATACGCTTATTAGCTTGTTTTTAACACCCACATTCTTTTTAACATCACATCAAACAAAAGGCAACGCACAGTGTTTCATTGTTTAACAGCTGTTCTTTGCCACTTTGTTTTGCAGGCTTTTGCCTTTGTTTACTTGTCTATTAGGCATTTAATAACCAACGGAAAGCCCGAATGAGCTATTATTTCTTTTGCCTGTTCCATCTTTGTTTGAGCCACATCATAGCTATAAACGCCCACAAGGGCACTGCCTTTTTGGTGAATAGTCATCATCAGCTCATAGGCAACGGCTTTGTTTTTATTAAAAACATGCATCAATAAATGAACCACAAAATCCATTGTTGTAACCTCATCGTTATACATCAAGATTTTGTATTTGCGTGGTTCGGATATCTTTTGGTTTATTTTATCTTTTACCTTTTCGTTTACTTTTGCCATAATAGCACTATTCTCTTTATTCAATCAACATGCCTCAAGCATAGAACGCTTCACTTTTCAGACATCAATAGTGGTGTCGTTTATCTTAAAAAACTAATCTACTGTTATTTCGTTGGGCACATGCTCGGTGTAGGTAGCACGTTTTTTGTTGCGTTGTTGGTTTGGCTTGTTACCTTCTGCGTTGTTCTTTTTCTCTCTATTGTTATTTCTCTTTGGCTTATTGTCGAATCGTTTGGGGCGATTATCTTTTTGCAAAGAACAACCTATAACAAACACTACAATGCTTAGTAAGCATAAAACTACTAAACACACTACTGATGTATTGCTAAATCCTGCACATGCTATTATGAGTGAACCTGCTGCAACTAACTTTGCAACATCTATCAACCATTTTCCAAATTCTTTTTTCATTGTTCTATATTTATCTGTTTTTACTATTTTTCCAATATCCTAAAAGAGCATATTGGCTTATCAATTTCATCTTACAACTATTATCTTATGAATTGTTTTTCATCATTTTTCTTTGTCGTCGCATCGAATAAGGGATAATAGTCGTATTGTTTTGCAAATATACATTATTTATTTTATATAATAGTGGTTCGTCTACAATAAAACTCTTTTTCTGTGATTGCTCGACATGGCTAACTTGTTTATTTTTAGAAAGATAGATAACCACAAAGCAAAAGCATCGACTTTATTCACCAAAAGCATTGCTTTTAGAGGGTAATTGCATTGCTTTTAGGTTGCAATATCAATGCTTTTACAACGAGAAAGAAAAGCATTTGATTGTCGATTACACGCAAGTATTGTATAAAATGTGGTTTGATAGCTTTGATAAGATATAGAGTTTTTCTAGAAATAGAATAGGAACAGAAATGTGAAATTAGTAGATTTTCAATTGGATGGTTTTAGTTTTTTTTGTTATTTTTGCGCAATAAATGGTCTTTCTTATAACGAAATGTAGAGGGGTTAACCTTCCTTTGTAAACGATTTATAACAGGATTAAACCATTTAGAACTTAAAAACAATTATTAATTAATAAAAAATCACGATCATGACATTTACAGAATCTATTCAAACCTGTTTCAGAAAGTCGTTCACACTCAAAGGAACTGCATCAAGAAGTGAATATTGGTACTTCGCACTCTTCAATTTTTTAGCTGCATTTGCATTGATTATTTCTTTCTCAATACTCACTGTAGGTACAGGATCTCATAGCGATGGCACAGCAGGTACACTATTTCTTGTAGTCTTAGCCTTATTCTATCTCTGCATATTACCTGCTTCTATATGTGCAACAGTACGCCGATTACACGACATTGGCAAGCCAGGAACTTACTATTTCATTGGCTTGATTCCTTATATAGGTGGGGCTATTCTACTTTATTTCTTAGTTAAACCAACAAAAGAAGATAGCCCTTATAGAGAGGACAAAGTGAACCTACTTGACGAATGGGACAAGGAAGCTGAACTATAATATAACAACCACCTTTTATTTTATCATATAATAAAAGAAGGTTTTGCTTTATATCACTATCAAACAGTAATAAAACAACAAAAAATGTCGTTATTAATGTGAATAATATCTGTTTGATGTGAACAGCGAATACAATTATAACAATGGCAAATAAAAAAGAATATGCAGCTAAAAACCTTGCTTGGCTGGAAGAAAAGAGTAAGGAAGAAGGAGTGAAACCACTTGCAAAAGGCATTTATTATAAGGTAATTAAAAGTGCAGAAAAAAACGATAAGCACCCCACTCCACGCAACATTATCACCGCACATTATTCTGGTTACACCATCAATGGAAAGAAATTCGACAGCAGTAGAGGTGGTGCTCCATTGGCAATGCGGCTGAGTGACTTGATTGAAGGCTGGATTATTGCTCTTGGACACATGTCGGTTGGCGACCGATGGGAGATTTATTTGCCTGCCAACTGTGGCTACGGACGCTTCTCTCAGCCTGGTATTCCGGCTAATTCTACCCTTATTTTCGATATAGAACTATTGGGCATTATGTAGAAAAGCATTATTTTGTTTACTCAATATATTAAAAAGCACATTGCTTTGAAATGAGAACAAAAGTGATATAACTAAAAAATCAAATATAAACAATAATGAGAAAATTTCTTTTAATGGTACTTTTTGCCATCACAAGTAGCCTTGCTTTTGGATAAGAGGTAGGCGGTCAGATGGTATATGGCACCGACTTAGATCAATTAGGGTTAGGCATCAAAAGTAGAACAATGCTCGAAAAACAATTTAGAGGAGCGGCTTCGTTCGACTATCTCTTTGCAAACTACGAAGGTTGGGCATGGAATATCAATACAGATGTGCACTACTTGTTCCCCAAAAGCAGCAAGTTTACCCTCTACCCTCTTGCGGGTTTAACCTTTTATCACACACGCAACTACAGCAAATTGGGTATTAACTTAGGAGGAGGAATCGACTATTCAATTAACAACAACATGAAATTGAACTTCGATCCCAAGTTTCAACTAATTAGACATTATAACCAAATGATTCTAGGTTTTGGTGTATTGTTTAAGATTTAACATCAAGTCTAAAGATAAAGAAAATATCATTCACACGTAAAAGCAGTGTTATTGCCTTATAAAAGCACTGAGTTTACATGCTAAAAGCATTGCTATTGTAACCCAAAAGCAATGCTTTTTTGATATAACCTTATTTATGTTGTTTTTCAATAGAAAAAAACATCACTAAAAAGAGCACTGCGATCTGCTTTCTTTTTCTTATAGTTATAATTAAGATATAAACTATAAATTAGCAATATCAGTATTATAAATATCCAACACAACATGATTATTAGCAACATAAATGTTGCTTCACAAAAAGTATTTATATAAAAAATATAGACAAAAAGTTGTTTATAAGATATAAATATGTATCTTTGCAACGAATTTTGAGGAAATAATGAAGAATTATAATGTAACATTTATAAATTTCTCCTTAATTATTAGCAACAGGATAATATCACAAAATCAATAAAAAATGATATTTTTATATATAAATACTTTTAACCCCTAAAAACAAAAAACAATGAAGAAAATTATTTTCATGGCGTTTTTTGCACTAGTTAGCACTTTTGCAAGCGCACAAGAACTTGGAGTTCACGGTTTATTTAGAACAGATTCTGGTAACTTTGGTCTTGGTGTTCAAGGTCGTTACAACTTCACTAAAGAAATTAGAGGAGCTGCTTCGTTCAACTATTACTTCCAAACAAACAACGTTTCAGGATGGGATCTTAACGCAAATGCACAATATCTTTTCCCTGTAGGTAACGGCTTTACCCTTTATCCACTTGCTGGTTTAACTTATTTACATGCTACTGCACACGTTGACAATTTGCTTGCAGGTGCAAATAACGTAAGCACTGGTAAACTAGGTGTAAACCTTGGTGGTGGAGTTGACTATCAATTAAACGACAAAGTTAAGCTAAATGCTGAACCAAAAATCCAACTTGTTGGTGGTTCTAACGAGCTTGTTCTTAGCGTAGGTGTTGTTTATAGCCTATAATTAAGTAGACAACATAAATAAGTAAACATAAAAAATCCTTAGAACTCATGTTGTTCTAAGGATTTTTCTTTTTATATTACACCTCTATTTATATCTTTAATATTCGCCTCACATCATCGTTTATCCTTTGATAAATATCGCTTTGCATAAATCCTGTATTTCTTTTTAAAAGCAGTTGCACATCTTCTACACTATGTTTGTAGCCCGACAGCTCGTTATTGTATTGTACATCGTGCACAGCTCGACGCATAATCTCTCGTTCTCGCTCAGTTCTTAACTCAGCGCACACCTGCTTTAGCAAAGGCAAAACAATATTATCAAAAAGGAAATGCCCTTGTATATATAAGTAGGTGTTGTCTTTATTAACGCCTAACCGATGCAATTGTTCTTTTAATTCCTCATATTCTTTTAGCGCATGGGGCAGATGTTGTTGTAAACTCTCCACCTTTTTATTCACTCTAAGCTCTACTTGTTCGAGGCTCTTCGATACATTTCGCAAATCAATAGAGCCCAAATCAATAATCGAAAGTAGGTCGCTCATCGAAAAGTCTTTATACTTTAACTTTCTATAATGCCATATATTCCACACAAACAGAGGATAAATAATTCTTGAATAGCTTTCTAAAAACTGCTCGAAATTAAATGAATTGCGATCGTTGAGGGTTGCCATTACACACAAACGATGCAACGATGGGGCATAACATTGTAGGTTTTCGATGGCATAAGCATAGGTGTGCAACACAAAAGCATTGTTAACCACTGTGCGAGAAGTGGGAGTTACACCTTGAAGAAGATAGTCGTAGTCGGCATCTACACACGCAATCATGTGTTCACCCATATTCTCTTGTAATAAATTTGCCAAGACTTGCTTTTTACCTTTGGTTAAATTCTGATGCGAAGGCAACATCACTTCAAAATAACGCTTATCGTTTTCATAAGCATCGAGAATGTTTCTCCAAAAAGAAACATCATCATAACTCTCTACATAAGCCACAATTCGTTCCCTATGTGTCTTGCCTTTCAAAGCATTTAGCGCATTGAAATAGTTGCTATTGATATTGTTTAGAAGGGTTCTAGCCATGCTTCAAAGGGTTATTTCACGATATCGTTCACCTCGGTTACACAATCAATCCAACCATTCATGATAACTGCTGGAGAGTGTGTAGAAAGAATTATTTGCACATTGGGATTGAGTTGCAAAATGAGTTGAATGAGTTGTTGTTGCCAATCTACATGCAAACTGGCTTCAGGCTCGTCCATAAGAAGAATAAAAGACTTGTTGTTCTCTACCAAAACGGTGAGCAAAATAATCAAAATTTGCTTTTCTCCACTCGACAAGCAATGCACATCTAACTGACGATTACCCATCTTAAAGAGTACTTCATTTGCGGTTCTAATAATGGTTTTGCCTGTGTCGGCAAACAATTTGTCGATGATATTTTGGAAAAGTGTTTTAGGTTGTGCCAGCTGTTGCGCCTCTTCTGTGGCTGTTGCAGAACCACTTTGCAACACTTCTATCATCTTATTGCCTATATTTACCTGATAGTTGAGATATTGTCTTTGTAGCTCATAAAGCTGTTTATCAAGCTCACTCACCCACAATCCCGTGTTACGCAACAGCTCATCTGCATGCGGAAGAGGTTTATCGAACGACCTTATTACACCAAAACGAATGGTATTTGCATCGTTCGGAACAACCTTTAGGCTTACACCTTGATGTTGCAGAGCACCTGTTTTATTAAAGTTTAGAATGCACTTAATAAGCTTATTTAGAATGGTTGTTTTGCCAACACCATTTATTCCACTTAATATATTCACACGTTCGTTAAGGTCCCACACAATATGTTTATTGTTATCCCATAACGAATCGATTTCTATTTGAGTAATATAGTTTACTGGTGTCATCATTGTTCTATGTTTAGAAGATTAAAAGTATATAGCTGTCGTGTTACAAATATAACAAGAAATAAATAAATGATGCCTTTTATGACATTCATTTTCAATCATATTGCATTTTATTGAAAGACTTTCTTCTTTATAAAAAACAAATCATTACCTGCCATCTACACAGGAAGATGTTAGCGAGTGAGCGAGAATTTCATGCTCAAACCAAAGTCTTGTGTGGTAGTTGGATAGCTATTGTTAGACAAAAGCGGAACATTGGTTTGTCGATCGTAGTAGAAACTCATTGTAATGAGGCGTGAGAAGGTGTAATCTGCCATGAAACTGAGTTTGAAAGCGGTGTTACCCATGCTCGCATTACTTGTCTTTGACATGATATCTCTACTGATTGCAGCTTGCTTTCGATAGCTAACATCCAATCGAAGGTTGAGGTTATTGTTTACACCCGATGTGGTTTTAGAACCTGAGTTATTTGCATTTGCAGTGTTTTTGCTCTTTGATTTAGTCTTTTTTCGTATGGGTGCGCCCCATCCAAAGGGCTTAAAATCGTTGATACGATAACCTATTCCCAAAACCCAGTCGTTACTTGTTGCCTCGTTAATCTGCACACTTGTGGTGCTTAGACTTAGTACTCGGGTAGTACGATACTCTAAACGAGTTGTTAAGTTGTTGTTAAATGTAACATCAACACCCAGCAATGGCGAGAACGACTCATTGATACTCACCATCGATACGTTATATCTACTACTTGGAACAGGCGCATTTGTGGTGGCATCTGTAATGAAACCGAGTCCGTTCATGTATTCTTGATAAGTACTAAACGAGCTGTATGAGCCAATAGCAAACAAGCTTTTATAGCTGTGATTGATGTTAACACTCTTGAAAACATCTCTAAACCAAGGCAATTGAGATAAGCCACTGTAACGCAATGTCCAGTTGGGTAACAACTGAGAAAGCGTTGGGAATATCTTTAGAGAGCCTCTTCCGCTACTTGTATAGCTTGAAAGAAAGGCTGGAATAAGCACATCTGAGCTGTATTTGTTCACACTTCCGTTGGTAGGATTAAAGGTTTGACCTGCATATATCGTTCCACTTGGGTAGATACTGCCCACATATTGCGCCTCTACTTTATCACGGAAGGCATCTAAAGAGTTACAGAATCGATCGAAAGAAGCACTATAATAGCCATTTGAAGCGTTTCCACTACCGCCGAATGCCGACTTAATAGCAAGCGTTGTCATGGTGAATGAGCCGCTTTCTGTTGTGGGTCTGCCTGCATACATGTATTGAATATTCTTCGTTTTGTTGGTCAATCGAGTTGCATGTAAATCTATCTTTAAATTCTTTATAGGCTCTAATGTGGCTCTAATTTGTAGGTCTTCGGTACTATTGGTGGTGGCAGGTGTTGCTATTGAATCATTCACTACCAACCAATTGTTACGTAATGCCTTATCAATATATGAGTCGTCGATGGCTCCAAAGGCGAAATCAAGACCTGGAGACATTACTCCTATATTGCGAGTTTGCCCAAATGCAGCTCCAATTGTAGGACGGAAACCTGGCAATGCCATTCCATATTGACTGCGATAGCTTATATTTACATTGCGAACCATCATCAACAAACGAGCTAAGCTTTGTGTTGTTTTATACCAATCCTTATTATCTAAAGGTTCTTTTGGTGTGATGGTGATCTTCAACTTTTGCGCACTATCTACCTTATTGGTGATCTTTAAGCCATTAGAGCCTATCTTTCTATACTTCAACTTAAATAGCTTTCCGTTCTCAGTACGTGCTACTACCATCAAACGCTTGGTGTTTTTGCTGTGCACTACTTGTATGGTTGTGTCGGGAAGCAATGTTATTTCTTGCTCAAAACTACGTTGATTCTTAGGAAGATTGCGTTTCAGTTCTTCTATTTTCGCATCTTTTTTATCTTTAACAAGCTTCTTATCGTCAATCTTTTTCTTTCTTTCTACAGAGCGATTTGCCATCTTATTGAATCGATCATTTGCCTTTTTCAAGAACGGAATGTTATTATATAGACGCTCCATGTTAAAGGTTCCATTGATATTTAGCACCCTTGTGTTAACAATTGTGTTACCAAGAAAAGCCCCATTTGTGGTCTCACTACCTCTTGTCCAATTGTAAGTGGCATTGTAACTAATATCACTATTGATCCAATTAAATGCAGGAATAAGATTAAGAGGAAGCTGATAAGAAAGTGTTAATGACTGATTGTAACTCAAAGGCTTTCCAAATTTCTTGATACTTGTCCACACTGAGTCCTTCCAAGCATGGTAACGATCTGGATAAAGATCCTTATTCACTGGTGTGTAGGGCTCTTCAATCTCCGAATTGGTAGCACTTTGGAAATTAAAATGAATATTTTGCGTTAAATCCCAACGTAATGTAAAATCTCTATTCCATAAGAATTGGCGATTAAAAGTGAGCGGTAGCCCTGTAGAAGATAAGGTTTCCATCTCTCTTTCTTGCAATTCATAGTAGTTTCTAACCATCTCTGAGCCAAAAGAAACACTCTGTGGCAACCAATTTAAGCCAAATCTGCGAAACAAGTCGAGCCACTTTGAACGATTCTTGATATTCTTAAATGGTTCAAAAGGCTTATAAACAGGAGTCCAATTATAGTTCATTGAACCTCGCCAGTTATCTTCTTTCTCATAAACTGTAGTGTGTCCTGTTGTATTTCTATGTGAATGACTATACGAAAAGGTGAAGTTTGCAGGGTCATAAGGCATTGGATGGCGTTGATTTTGAATGCCTACACGCACATTAGACAATGAGAAATTGGTGTTAACTGTCTTCGTTACTGCAATACTTTCAATCGAATCACGCTCTACTTTATTCTTAGTTGATTCTAAACTCTCATTTAATAGAAGATCAGTATCAAGCGGATTGTACTTAGGACGGGTCTCTTCATGTGTAACAGAGTAGTAAAGAGGAGCCGAAACCTTTGCTTTTTCAGGGAAGAACTTACCTAACTCTACGCTAGTTGTAATGCTATAGTTCTTTGAATTGTCTTTTGCTCGCTGATTAACACCTTCTTCTAGCCCTCCAAATCCTTCAGAAACATAACGTCCTTGCATATTAACTGTACCTAAATCAGATAACTGTAGGTTCAAATTTCCTTGTGCAGCCCAACCTCCATTGTTGTTATAATCACGCAAACGAAGCTCATTTACCCACACTTCTCCACTCTTAACGGCTCCCGCTTTGTTACGAACTCCGATAATAAGGGTCTTCACTTCGCCCAAAGAAGGGTTACCCATGATAGTGAGTTTGTTGTTAGGTTTACCGCTATCGTATGTTGAATAGGGTTGATTATACGATGCTCTGCCCTCTGATTTGGCAATATTACGCTCTTTTTTCAGGTTGGTTAAGGCAGATAAGGATATATCTAGCATGTTTTCTTCTGGCCAAACAATACGTGAATCGTTGGTAGAATTACTGCTATATTTGCCCTTTGGAGTGAGTTTCAAAGGAATTTCATATTCATAGTAGTTGCTTTTATAGTCGCTTCCTAAGCGTACAAACAATGCAAGTTGATTGTCTTCGAGCGAAGTTACATTGTTTTCAAAAGCATTAGCATGCGCAAATAGCTGCAAACGATTATATTGTCGAACATCAACAAATACGTTTTTATAAACAGCTTTCGATTCATTGGGACTCAAATTGTTTACTACAATATCCAAAGCTTGCTCATTGTTCTCTACCAATTGTGGTTGAGTTGGGTCTTGTCCACGGCGTATTCCTGGTGGAAGAATATAGTTTACAGGCTCTTTATCATTGTTTTCTTCGATGCTAACAGCACTTACATTCATTCTACCAGAACCCGCAACGTTATCTAAGTTCTGCTCATACACTCTCCAATCTCCACGCACAAGGTTGAGATTTCCCATGCGAATAACGATAGGTTTCTTGAAATTGGTGAGAAACATACGCATAAATCGAATACTAGTGAAATCGTTTATTCCGCCAACTCGACGTTCAAACTCACGCACTGGAATACGGAATTGATACCAAGTAACATGCTCTTCTTGTCCATTTTGGAGCTTTGGCGATGCTTCTCGCTTGTCTACGATGAAGTTTCGACCCACAATCATGTCCGAAGGACGCAAAGATATGCGGTATTGGTAATACTTTTCATACTCATTCAAGGTGTAGTCTTGATTGATATCCTCAACGTCTGGAGTCGTTTTGTATGAAGTGTCATAGCTTTCATTGCGTGAATCAGAGTCTGGAGAGTTTCCTTGTGGGTTATTAATGCGCTTATATCGATACAAAATAGGAGCCTGAATACGATCAAAATCCGATCCTCTGAAATAGTGATAATTATCGTTTGCAGGGTCGTTTTGTATAGAATCTAACACAGCAGGTGTGACAATAGAACGCACCCCGTTAAGGAATGATTGGTAAGAAGAGAACGATTGCTCCTCTTTATCAGTCAAACCATTGTATCCAACGTCTTGAAGTGCTCTCGAACCACTGCTTGTTGCGAATGCATAAGTTGTGGTTGCTTGGTTCGGAATCTTTCCCCATTGAGTTGTTGTAAAGCTATTTGAGCCATCAACAGGCATACCGCTTTCATAGAATTTCTTACCATCTCGTAAGATATCTTCGCTTATTTCACCCAGGTTGATATAGAAGTCACCACCATAATCTGACGCATTTGCCTGCTTATTGCTATACAAGAAGGGGTCAAGCATCCAAAATTCGACATATTCAATGTTTGCAGTTTCAAAGTCACTGGTATCTAATCGACGCATCATACCAGCCCAACGACGTTCAGGTTGTTTTAGAGTTCCGTCGCTATTGAGGTCGGTAGTAAAGTTATAAGGACCACGTTCGCTAGGATAATAAGCGATGTTTAGAATGGGTAAAGTAGACAATGAGCCGCTATAACTATTCTGATTGCGATTAGGGAACAATTCTCTTGCATACACCTCACGCACATAATGGTTTGAAAGCTGATTCAAATCGCCTTTGATATGTGATGGAGTTAGCGAACTACTACGACGAGTAAAGAGCGGATCGATGTTATACCATGCCATTAAAGAGCGGTTATAACCACTCGCAAGAGTTGTTCTATCTGCCTGTTCGGGTAGAGTTGAGGGCACAGAAGATATCACCCAAGACGATGGAGAGCTAATATCTATAGTGCTTTTTGTATTTTCAAAATCATCAAGATACGAGGCATTGTCTTGTGTATTGTGGCTTTGTCCTGCTATTAAGTGGGCAAATTCGCCTTTAAAAGAGATATAAGAAGGTTGTGTAAGACGTACAAAAGGCAATTTATCGAGCATATTTGTAAGCCATTGACTTTCCTTTTTCCAAGTGACATTCACACCCCATAAAGTGTTATTTAAAGGCTCTGATCCCATATTTACTTTGGTTGTAAGAGCTTGTTCTGATAGATGTTGTAGCGTTCCGCTTAGTTGAAAGTCTTTAGAGAAGTTGTATTCCCAATTCAAACCAAACATCGTTTTGCGCTGTTGAGCAAAGTCTGTGTTGCTTTCTAACGACACATTTACAGCTGTTCCAGCGTCTATAATACTTTGATTTAATATCGTTACTTCTCCAGAATTATAGTCAACGCTATAATCTGTGCCTTCTCTTAGGGTAACACCGCCTGCAGTTACCACCACAGAACCTTGTGGTACGTTGAATGCTCCCAAACTAATTACGTTTGCATTAGTGCCTCGATATTGTCCCATAAGCATAAACTTATCTTTCTCGGCTATTTGTTTTGCAACCGTTTTAGTTGAGTCATACAACTCAGTAAAGGCGTATTTCTGAGCCTTTGCCGCACTAACTCCCTTTGCAACAAGATACTTATACAAATAATCTCCAAAAGGTTCGGTAACGGGGAAGAACACTCTTCCGTTGTTAACCGTAAATCCTTCTACGAAATCGAAGTAGCCATTGGGGTGCGGACGATTGTTATTATCCAATCGATCTGCGCCTAATAAGCGGATAAGAGGAGTGCTTTTAACCTGCTGTTCAGGAATATATGTAAGATAAACACCAGTGGTGTCGCTTTGATATTTCACGTCTAACTTGAACTTATCACGCTCGATGCTCGATGCTATGGCATAAACGTTTTTCATCATCAAACGCCAGTTTCCTTGCGAAGGGTTATTGTCTGTGTTCTTCAAAGACTTCACAAACAAAGCTTTACTCGTATCTGTTGTAACGTCACTTGCGAACTCTCCCACCTGATAAGTAACGCCTCCGTAGGTGTATTCGTATGCAACTGCCAACACTTGGTCGGTAGTTAAATTGGTTTTCAATGAGATATAGCCCAAAGCAGTATTCACTTCATACTCGCTCGAGGTTAGTAATCGTGCGCTTTCAAGCTTTTCATAGTCGTTACCTGCAATGAAATTAGGAATACCTTCTAACACTGTTGTGGTTTGATTGATGTCTCTTGCCGCTGAATAAGTAGACACCATAGCTCCATATTCGGTGTTAGCATTGTTCGAAGGCACTGCCATTGCAGTGGTGGTCCATATACTATTGCTCACACTTTGGTTCTCTCCAAGGTCGGTAAGGGCAATAATATCACGGGTGTTGTTGGTGTTTCCTTGTCTGTTTGTTACCCAAACCTCTACTCTATTGATTTTTATTCCTGTTAAAAGGTTAGGCAACGAGCGCATACCCTCGTCGTATTTGTCGTGGAAATACTTTGAAAGAAAGAAGTGTTTATTTTCTTCATAATTGGCAGCATCTATCTCAAAGGGAGTTAATTGCACCCCTCCTCTCGACGAAACGCTTTTAGTTGTCGACTTCTTTTGCGACGCAACCATCTGAAGTTTAAGCTTTCCGAATTGCATGTCGGTGCGAATACCAAACAAAGAACTTGCTCCTTTTATCAAAGAAGAATTGGCTGGGAACGACACATTACCTGCTTCTACCAACTTAATGATTTCATCTTCCTTACCATCATACTTGAGTTTGAGGTTCTGAGCATCGAAATCAAAGGTAGCATCGGTATTGTAATTGAGGTTAAGATTGACCTTATCGCCCACCTTTCCGTTAACACTTAGATTGATTTTTTCTTCAAAATCGAACTTAGTTGTTTTTCTATTACGAATGGGCAACGATGGGTTTTCGATGTTTTTAACGGTTGCTCCAAACTTCACTTCAGTAGAACCCTGTGTTTTTATCACCACTCCTCCAGGACCAAAGATCTTCTCTGCAGGACCAAGATCAAAGTGCATGTTGGTGAAATCGAACTTTTCTTTACCCTTTTGTTGGTAAATTTCGTCGTTTTTCTTACGGAAAAAGTCCGCCATTACTTTCTTTTCGCTCCATTTCATATACTCGTCACTACCCATCATGATTGGAGCTGTTATATAAGATCCGCCCATCTTTGCACCGATAATATAGCGACCGATAGTGTCGTTGTATGTAATAGTGGGCTTAACATTGGCTGGAACGTTCAAATCCATTGCGTTTTTAGACAAGTCTTGTTCGCTTAATGGAGTTGTTTTCTGTATTTTCCAACGAGAATGAAGTAGCGAATCTGGTATGGTATCATCGTTTGCAATAATGGGTTGCGCCTTGATCGCATTGGGTTTCGGCAACTTTGGGGTTGTTGTTTCAGTCTTTTTCTGTGGCTTTTTTGTGTGTGGTCGTTGAGCTAAAGGCATAGATACAGCATAAGCAGCTATACTCAAAACAAGCATAGCTACAACTGTTATCGAAGAATACCTTAGTTTTCTCATTTAATTTGTTTAAGAGCTAGCTTAACAACTTGCTCTACTGGCAATGTAGGTTCGTTCTTTAATATCTCTGAAACCACTTTAGCTGAAGGTGCAGGAGAGAATCCTAACATCGTTAAAGCACCCACAGCTTCGTCTTTCACGGCTGAATCTATGGTTGCATTCGAGTCGTTTCCTACCTTAAACTCGGTAGCAATACCGCTCGATAATATCTTATCTTTCAAGTCAACAATAATGCGCTGCGCTGTTTTTAAGCCAATACCTTTCACGCTTTTCAACATTCTTTCGTCGCCACTAGCTATCACGTTGCACAATTCGGCAGGCGAGATAGACGACAAAATCATGCGAGCAGTATTGGCACCAACGCCCGAAACGGTGATAAGAAGACGATAAAGCTCTCGTTCTTGCTTTGTTGCAAAGCCATAAAGGGTGTAAGAATCGTCTCTACCCCCTGTAACTAAAGCCTCGTGAACATAAAGTTTTACTTCTTCTTTACCTTGTATTGCGCTATATGTTGTTAACGAAATATTTAAAGCATAGCCCACACCTGCAGTCTCAATAACGGCTAAAGCGGGTGTAATCTCTGCTAAATCTCCTTTGATATATTCGATCATAAAACTCAGAAAAAATGTATATACACTAGCTATAACGTGCTTTTTCGGGCTTTATTGCATATTAATATGGTGTAAATCGAAGTTTTATGCCTTATTTTTGCATTTTTCTTACAACGCAAGATTGTATAATTATAGACTTATTAACAAGATATTATATTTTAATTGTAAATAAATCACAAAACAAAAGCATTGCTTTTTACTTGCAAAAGGAATGCTATTAACATGCAAAAGCATCGCTATTGAGATGCAATAGCAATGCTTTTACAAGACAACTCTATAATGTGCCTAAAATAAAGGGATTGAGGATAGGGTCTATAACATTTGCTGTTCGATACTTTCTTCGTGCACAGCTTCGAATATTTTGGTAACAAACTCATCGTTAAGCCCCATCGCTTTGCCTTGAGCACATCTGCTATCGAGCAGTTCTTTATATCGAAGTGTCTGTAAAACAGTCATCTTCTTCTCTTTCTTATACTTACCAATCTGCCTCGAAATGCCCATTCGTTCTGCCAATAGGTGCAACAATTGTTTATCGAGTTCGTCTATTTGGGTGCGCAATAAATGAATATCTTCAGTGATGTCGCAATTGTTTCGCAACACCAAACCATTGATAATATCTTGCAATTGGCAAGGGGTAACCTGCTGAGCAGCATCACTCCACGCCTCGGTTGGGTTGCAATGACTTTCAATCATCAATCCATCGAAACCTAAATCGAGGGCTTGTTGCGAAAGAGGTGCTATGAGATTGCGCTTTCCACCGATGTGACTTGGGTCGCAAATGATGGGCAATTGCGGTATTCTTCTACGCAACTCGATGGGAATTTGCCACATAGGCAGGTTGCGATAGGTTTGACTTTGATAGCTCGAAAAGCCTCTATGAACAGCTGCTAAATGCTTTATTCCTGCACGATTGAAACGCTCTAAAGCTCCAATCCATAGCTCTATGTCGGGATTTATAGGGTTTTTCACCAACAAACAAATATCTTTATTGCCTTCCAGTGCATCGGCTATGGCTTGCACTGCGAATGGATTAGTGGTGGTTCTTGCGCCAATCCACAATATATCGACCTCGTATTTCAAAGCCTGTTCCACATGTTCTGGGGTGGCAACTTCTACTGCTGTGAGCATGTCTGTTTGCCTTTTAGCTTCTAAAATCCAAGGAAGTGCTTTGCAACCATTACCCTCAAAGCCTCCAGGTTTGGTGCGGGGCTTCCACACTCCTGCACGAAACACACGGCAACCCATTTGTTTTAGCTCATGAGCAGTTTGCAAAACTTGTTCTAAAGTTTCTGCACTACATGGTCCAGCTATAAGAGTTGGGTGCTCTGTTTCATTAAAAAATGGTAATGGAAGTATATCTAATTCGGTGTTTTTACTCATTCTTCTATATAAATCTGTCTTTATTTTGCAAAAGTATTACTTTTCAATTATCTATCCAAACGAATGAATGCTTTTTTAAAAGCTATGCTATTGCAAGAGAAGAACGAAAAAAGGTGAACTTGAAAAAGTTCAAATTCACCCTAAAATACTTTGTGCAACCAACGTTCCTTGCTTAATTCTGTCAGCTACTCCGATACCATCTCGAAGGTTTCCAGCCACAATTAAGCCTTTATATCGTTGTTCAACAGCTTGCACAGCCTTTATTCTTTCTTCTGTATTTGCCCAATATTGAGGTATTGCTCGTTGATGTCTCGAAATCTTTATCGCCTCTATTTCAATGTCATTGGGCACTTTTAGCATACGATGAATAGCGTCTTTCACAAGCGAAACAATCTCTTCATCGCTTTTATTCACCATATCTTGATCTTTCATTCCACCCAAGAAAAACGACAACGTGGTGCTATTTTGGGGCGCACGGTTATCGAAACAAGCCGAAGTAAACAACACTCCGAGTAGCTTTTGCCGTTCAATAGTGGGCACTAAGCCTCCAAATGCATTCAATGTGCGGTTGTTTACATACTTAATTCCAACGCCCACCTGAACCACTGGCGCATAAGTTAAATTACTAAGTGCCTGCTTTTCTTTCTCAGTTACAAAGGGAAGGACTTGCGGAAGGGCGTAAGCTCCACAAGTTGTAATGACCTTATTAGCTCTAACCACACACTCATTGCCTTGCGAATTGGTATAGGTCACTGAATAAGAGCCATCCTCTTGGGGCGCAACACTAAGATTATTGGCTCCAAGAACAATATTTTTTTCACCAATATTCTTGGCTAAAGCCTTAATAATTTGCTCCATTCCGTGACTGGGAGAAAATACATCTTTAGTGGCAAGACGCTCTCTTTCAGTCTTTTTCTCTTTGGCTTTCTTGATCGCTCCACGTATAAAACTACCATAGTTTTGCTCTAATTGATAGAGCTTTGGTAAGGCATAGCGAGTGATGAGCTTTGTGGGATCGCCTGCATAGATGCCTGCAATGAATGGATCTACGGCGTAATTATAATACGATTTGCCCAGTCTTCTCTTCACCATGTCGGCTACTGACTCGTTAGGATCACTGCCTTTTGCTCTGAAAGGCTCTCCTAAGATACGCAACTTGTCGTAAGTTGTAAACAAGGGCGTTGTTATTGCAGTTGAAAGAGAGGTGGGAAGGACTGTAAAGCTGTCTTTTTTCCAAACCAATCTGCGTTTAGCCGAACTGCGAGCAATATCCACTTGGCAATCGGCTGCAATGCTATTGAACAGTTCTACCGCCTCTGGAGATGATAAAACACCTGTATTTGGTCCGCTTTCGAACAAGTAACCATCAACGTGAAAGGTATGAATTTGACCGCCAAAACGCTCTTCTTTCTCAAGCACCTCAACGTCTTTTCCTCCTTTTTTCAACCAATAAGCAGTGGTTAAGCCTGTTATGCCAGCCCCAATCACAACAATATCTTTCGTATATTCTTTTCGTTCTATGTTCATTTAAATAGGCTTTGAATATTGTTTGTTATTGTTTTTCATCAACGGATCGAGCAAAGCTACAACGTTTCTAACGAATGGTGAGCCACTTGTTGTCATGCTTATGCCCTGTTCTGTCATGGTTATTAAACCATCGTTCGCCATCTCTTGCAATTTAAGTACATCATAGTTTAGGGTGGCTTGTATGCTTTCTACCGATAAATTCAATTCTTTTGAAAGTTTATTCCACTCTATCTCGTTGTTACACATCATGGTTTCGATCACTTCTCGCACCACTTGTTCTTGCGAAGAGAGGATATATCCTCGTTCAATATCTAAATTGTTGTCATTTAATATCGAATCAATATACTTCGAAATATTGCGTCCATTTTGCGCATAAGCATTGCCTAGCTGACTGATTCCCGTTACTCCAAAGGCGTAAACCTGCCCAGTTGTGCGCAGAGTGCAATAACCTTGGAAGTTACGATGTAGCTGTTTAGAATCTAATGCTACACTTAGTTCGTCGTTAGGCTTTACAAAATGGTCCATACCAATACTTCTATAACCTGCTGAATGCAATACGTTAATAGCACGGTTCATCATATCTTGCTTTACATCTGCAGTGGGTAAGCCAAGCTTCTCGAGTATTAATTGACGCTTATGTACCCATGGAACGTGTCCATAACTAAAGGTTACGAGGCGGTCGGGCTGCATTTCTACTGCCATTTGCATTGTTTTTTCGAAGCTTTCAGGGGTTTGTAAGGGCAAACCAAACAAGAAATCCATATTGATTGTGGCTTGATGTGCTCTTAAAATAGAAAGTATTTCGGATACAGGAAGAAGCGAAGGGAGTCGGTTTACTGCCTTTAATACATCGTTATTGAAATCTTGTATGCCCAAACTATAACGTGTAAAGCCACATTCGCACAATGCATTCCAATCGCTTTCATTGAGATATCCTGGATGACACTCAATGGCTATCTCGGGTTTTTCGATGGTGGGCATCAACGATAACATGTGCTCATTTAACTCTTTAACATAGTGAATGGGCAGTGATGTGGGACTTCCTCCACCATAATGAATTTGAGATATGCGTCTATTGGCTTTGTCGATGTGAGCCGCAACGATATCTATTTCACGATGTAAAGCCTCTACATACTTATCTACTTGTTGTCCTTTTGCCATCGCATACGAGTTACATCCGCAATAATGGCATAGATGATTGCAATAAGGAATATGCAAATAAAAAGACACATGGTTTCTATTTGCATCGTTAGAAGCATCTACTGCCGAGAGATAGTCGGTGTCGTTGAGCTCTTTAAAGTAGTTTGCTGGCGGATAACTCGTGTATCTTGGAACGGGAATATTATATTTTTTAATTACTTGTTCGTTCATTATTGGTTTCCTTCTGCTTGAAAACTAAGAGAATATAAACAAGAGATGCTAGCGCAATTGCTATCTCAAAGGCAAAGAAAAGGCGGTAACCATAGTGCTGAGCAATGGCTCCTGAGACCACAGCCATCATCATTCCGCTAAGGTGTGTGATAACTGTTTGAATGGTAAAGTCGGTTCCTTCTCTACCAGGTCGTACCCTTTCCATCGACGAAACATACACTACTATGGTGCACATGCCGTAAGTTGCCCACAAAAGAGCAACACCAATGCAAACCCGAAGCGTTGTGATGGTGTCGGAAAGCATTAAGAAAAAGTAGAGGGTGGTGATGAGAATAACGCACGCAAAGGCGATTCTGGCTTTGAAAACTCCATATTTTCGCACAAAAAAGCCTGCTCCCCACGATGCAAAAAAGGCTACTCCAGTTCCTAATACACCACTAATCAAGCCTATTTCCTTCATATTATAGCCATGGTCTACAAGGAATGAGCGCAAAAGAGATAAGGTACCGAAGATTCCAGCATAGTATATTACAAGGAAAATGATTTGCTTCCAAATGCCTTTCTGGGTGAAAAACCAAAGAAAATCGACTTTCTTTGCCTTTGTTTCTTGGGCTTTCTCACTGATAGTAAGATTCTTATTGAAAAGCAATGGCAATAAGGCGATAAGCACAAAGATGGATAAAAAGGGTAAAACGGTTTGCCAACCATAGCGATGTAGAGCCATTAATAGCACTCCACCTCCTAGCAATGCTCCTCCAAAACTACCCATAGATTGCATGCTATTCACCATACTTTTATCGCTTTTCTTGAAAGTTAGCACTGCTAAAGCATCGGTAGCAACGTCTTGAGTGCCTGATGTTACAAGTGAAAGCACTACTAAAAAAATGATAAAATAAATATCGGTTGAAACGTGCAAGAAGCCTATTGTAAGTAAAAGTGCAGCATATATCAACTCAGAAACAATGATGGTGCGCTTATAATCGTTTACTGTTACACATCGTCTGTCGACCATTGGCGCCCAAAGAAACTTGATAATCCAAGGCAGTTTCACTAATTGTAAGAGTCCAATAGTGGTTAATGAGAAGTTATTCTCACGCATTAACACTTGTAATGCCGTTGAAAGAAAGCTCGAGGGAACGGCTTGTGCAATGTACAAACAAAAGAAAGTACAAAGCGTAAAGACGTTCCCTTGATGCCGATTGATATATTCTGTGTGGTTTGAATTCATCTATTCATTAGAATTTAACAAGCAAAGAAGTACCAAAATAAGCTGGTTTTCCAACTTGAGCATAGTCTGCAGACGACTTGAAACAATATACATTATAATGCGTATCGGTAATATTTTTACCCCAACATTCCCATGTAAATATTCCACTTGTTATGCTTATCTTAGCGTTTAGCAATGCATAAAAGTTCTGAGCAACCTCATTATCCTCTGCCCAATATATCTTTCCGAGTCCTGTTAAACCTGCAGTTAACACGATTTTGTCGATAAATGGGGTGCGAGAAGGATATAAAGTGTAACTTGCCGAGCATGACAATGTGTTGCGAGGAACCATTGGAAGCATATTACCCGAATAGTTTAATTTTGCCGATTTCTGATATTCTATGAACTTTGCATAGGTATATCCATACGAAATAGCAATGTTTAAGTTCTTCAAAGGCGAGCTATTCAAAGCCAATTCAAATCCTTTACTGCTCGAATGTCCTGCATTATGAATGACATTTCCAACGCCTGGAACAGTTTGATTCACTTGTTGTTTACGCCAGTCGATATAATAAAGTGACGCTTCTGCATAGAGTTTATCTTTCAATATATTCATTTTTCCGCCCAATTCGTAGTTCCAATTGTATTCAGGATCATAGCTTGTCTCTTCTTCTTTTTGGAAAGTTTGATTGAAACCACCTGCCTTATAGCCTCTAGTTACAGAGAAATAATAGGTATTATTATTGCGTTCGTCTTGATATTGCAAGGCAAATTTAGGCGTTATTTGATTAAAATGCAATGAACTATTAACGTTCTTCACCTCTTTACGTGCCCCATTTGTACTTAATTGGTAGGTCTCTCTCAAGTAATTAAGGGTCGAATGTTCATAATCCCAACGCAACCCTGCAATGAAACTAAAGCCCGAAAACAATTTAATTATTGATTGGTGATACAATGCAAGTGCATTAACTGGAATTCGATAGTTCGTTGGAAAGGCATTATCTTTAGTGATATATTGTGTTTCTACCGTATTATTGATATGCTGAGTCATTGCAAAAGCACCCCAAAGCCATTGGTATCGTGAGTTATTATTCGACTTTAAGATGAATTCTTGGCTCAACATGGTTTGCATTAAGCGGTTCTTTACAAAGTATGTATCGTTTGCTGTAAAGTCTTGGTCAATGCCTTGTCGATCTCGTATATATTGGAATGCTGTCTGACTACTAAAACTTACGTTCTCACCCGCATAGCGAATGTTGAGTCCTGAGGTTGAAAGTAGACGACGATAGCTGCTATATCGATTGTAATTAACAGCTTCAGTTTCACCAGTTAGACGGTTATATTTGCCATAAGGATATCCTCCTTGATTAGAATAGTCGAGCATTGAATTAACACGAAGAAACCATTTATTATTCAATAGCCACATCAACCCCACACGTCCATAAGCATCTTTCAACTGATCGGCATATTGATTGGTGAATATATTGCGATGAAAGCCATCGTTATAATGATATCCTCCTGCCACAGAATAGCCCACTTTAGAGCCTAACTTGTCATAGTGTGAGAACTGAAATAAAGCGTCATTATGACTACCATAACCCAATTTGAACTGTGTTCCTTGATATACTAAAGGAGAAATTGTACTGACATCGATAATTCCTCCTATAGCATTACGTCCATAAAGGGTACCTTGTGGACCACGAAATACCATTACAGAAGCCACATTAGACATGTCTACATCGAATGAAGAGTTCTCAAAATGAGGTATTCCATCAACATAAAAGCCTACAGCAGAGCCCTTTGTCTTAGCTCCAACACCACGAATATAAACTGGAGTGTTTTGCTTTGAGCCATATTCGGGCATGTAGAAGTTAGGAACAACAGCTGTTAACTCTGTAAGACTTTGTAATTCATGATGCTTGATAAAGCCACTATCAACAACTGAAACAGAATTAGTTGCGAGATTCTCTTTACTCTTTTTTAATTCAACGATAGTAACTTCGTTAAGTCCAACAGTCCTAAAAACAGTTGTATCCATTTCATTAGGGATGCCTGCCCCAATGAGATTTGCTAATAATAAAATGGAATTAAGCATATAATAATATTTTTGTTTATATAATATGGGTGCAAAATTACAAAAATACCATACTTTATAAAATCCTATTTTATGAGGATATTACTGATAATAAGTGATTTAACCCTCTAAAAAGATCCTATTTTATGAGGATGTTACACCCTGATTTACTCCTCATTTAATGCGCCGCAGTGCTTACAACGTTTATTTTTTTCGAGTGGCATACCGCAGTTTCCACACACAAACTTTATTCTTGGCATCTTGATATAGCGTTTTATTGCCCAATAAACATATAATATAAGAAGTGGATAACCTATGTAATACAAAGTAGAAACACTAAAGACGATATAGTTAACGGCACACACTGCTGCTAAACCGCATAGATACAACACTGCATCGCCTAAGGGTAAAAGGTGGCGAACATCGTCTATCGCTGCCAAACCAATTAATAATATTGCCCAAATAGATAGTAAGAAAAGGTTTAAAGGCAATGGAACTGAAAAAGGATTAAGCGTCGGGTGAAAGTAGAAATGATGCCAAATTTGAGGTGAAAAGAGCTGAATTGAGGCATAAAAGGTTGCCGATGTAGCCACTAAAAGCACTAACAAGGTGGGATAAATAGAATTAATATCCCGCAGATGCACGATAGGTAGACTGCCACTCAATAGCTTTCGCATGATATAATACACCGAGATGAGTACTATAATCACTAAGAATACCAAAAGATGGATATCTGAAAAGGTGGATATAAATAGCGATATAGGGTCGTCGGGCACTACATTTGGAAGAAGTTTGCTCTCGTGTATCCAGCCAAAAGTTTGCTGATCTCGAGCCACTTGCACCCATACTGAATCGATACTATCCACAGACATAATGCGAATATCTGCCACAACCAAATGATTATTCTTATATACCACCAGCGAATCTGACTGCAAATCCGACAATGTTTCTTCGGGTTGTTGTTTAGAAAGTACCAAAGAATCGGCTTTAACCACAAAGTTATAGTTCTGACTATAATGATGTACGGATTTAAAATGTGAGCTATCATTCTGCCCAACACTATCCAATAGGTTTTCATTGATATTCTTTGTGTTTTGATGATAGCACGAACTACAAAGCAACACCAATAAAAACAATAACAAAGATGCCTTATTTGATATTTTCTTAACTATTTGCATAGATGTTCATTTGACATTGTGAGCAATCGAATTGCAGTCTAAATTTGCGTCCATCGGATAGCTTCAAATACAATGGCTCTTTCCATTTAGGAGCCACCCCACCATGAACCACACAGTGACCTAACGAATATCGAATGCAATGTTTGCACTGCATCAATAACGATTGGGGCACATTTTTGTCACCTTTCACCTCAAATGCCTCTTCAGGATCTTTCAAACCCTGTTCTTTATAGAAGGTTGTTGCCAAGCTGTTGGCAATGTTATAGGTGTAAGGGAATGCCTTATATTCTTTTTGCCATTGCAGATTTACACTGCAACCACTTACTTTTGCTTTTTGTCTTAATCGTCTATTGTCGTGTGGTTTGAATTGTTCTAGAGCCTCACGACGCATATCTGCGAGCAAACTAGATGGAACAAAAAGACTTTGCGCTTCGTGTTCTATATCGATTTTGCCTGCTTCGAAGATGGTATTACCTAGTTTCGACAATTGTTTTACAATGTTGTCATACTGGTTTTGTCGTGCCGCTTCGTGCTGAAAGTCACGCTCCACTCTCGCAGTGTCATAGCCTTCCGCCTGCAAGGTGAGTGCAAACCCACCTGAAGTGGTGGCAAACTGCATTGAAAGAGCAATCTTACGCACTGCTGTGGGCTTTGACAATACCTTTTCAAATGCCTCGTCGTTGTTTCTAAAGAGATAAACTCCCGACTTTAAATCACGTGGCATTTTAAATGGAAAGAGCTTATTTCCCTCTACTCTATTCACCCTAAAGCCCTCTAACTTGTTGTCGTTGTTCATAAAACACAAGCCATCTCCATTGGCAAACGATGCTACTCCTGCCACCACAAAATAGTTATTGCGCACGTCTTTCACCTTTCCCACTGGCTCACCAATGGCTTTGGGGGTGTCGAACGAAGCGATTTTGTTGTCTCGTTGATGCAAGAAATAGGTGGTAAAACCTCGATTAAAGGTTTTATTGAGATTGGGGTCGAAGCTGTGTTTCACTACTCCTAGCGATGCACGGCAATACTTTTCGGGGTGAGCCGCAATCACTTTATCTAACTTTTTGCGATAAGCTGAAACAACATTCTTAACGTATGACACGTCTTTTAGTCGTCCTTCTATCTTGAACGATGTTGCTCCTGCATCGGCAAGTTGTTCTAATTCGTTGATACGACACATGTCTTTAAGCGACAAAAGGTGTCGTTGATGTTCTATTTCTCTATCGTCTGAGTCTACAAGATCAAAGCTCATACGACAGAATTGAGCACATTCTCCTCTGTTTGCACTGCGTCCAAAGCTATGCTGAGATACATAACACACACCTGAATAGCTCACACAAAGGGCTCCATGCACAAATACTTCTAGCTCAACATCAGGCTCTTGTTTGTGAATGGCTTTGATGGCGTCGAGCGAAAGTTCACGAGCTAGCACCACACGAGCAAAACCTAAGGATTTAAGCCACGACACTTTGTCTGCCGTTCTGTTATCGGTTTGAGTGGAAGCATGTAGCTCTATGGGCGGAATATCCATTTTTAACACGCCCATATCTTGTACAATTAGAGCGTCGACACCTGCATTATAAAGCTGTGTGATGAGCTTTTGGCAATAATCTATCTCGTGTTCGTAAACAATAACATTAAGGGTTACATACACTTTCACACCGAACTGCTTAGCATATTGGCACAATTGGGCAATGTCTTCTACTGAGTTTCCTGCTGCCGAACGTGCTCCTAGCTGCTCTGCACCTATGTAAATGGCATCTGCACCATGCTCTATGGCGGCAATACCTGTTTCTAAATTCTTTGCAGGGGCAAGCAATTCTAGTGGTCGCATATCAATGTTTTTGTCTTAATTTGTTATTTGTTTTGTGCTAAAAGAAAACGAGTTGGACTCTGCAATACGTTTGTGAGCTCAAGAAAAGGTTTCTTTTCTTTGTTTTTCTACGTCTAAATAGTGACCTTCTAATGTGCAAACTTACGAAAAAAAACTGACATTTTTCGATTTGCGACGCTAATGTTACTTAACAACAACATTTTACATCGTTTCTAAAAGCTATGCTTTTCACCTGTAATAACATTGACTTTGATTACTAATTGCAATGCTTTTACCGGGCAATATCATTGCTTTTACAAGGTAAAAACAATAAGCATTCTTTTAGCTTCGATTGCTCTTGATTTTCAAAAGGATAAAAGCGAGATGGTAGATGGAACAATATAAGATTGAAGGAAGTGGGTAAATGAGTTTTATTTACCAGAAGAATAGAGATAGCTTGACGAACTTTCAACCTCTCATTAGGCACTTTTCCCCTCCTTCCTAAGCAGAGATTATGATATAAAAAAGCAGAAGTTCTTCGCCAGCCACATAGCCAGTGAAGAACTTCTTGTATTGTTTTAGCTAAAATTAGGGGTGATTTACCACAATTTCAAGCGTTTACTTTCAGGCAAGAAAAGCGCATCTCCGTCTTTTACTCCAAAGGCTTTATACCAAGCATTGATGTGAGGAAGAGCACCATTAACACGCCATTGACCAAGAGAGTGAGGGTCGCTCTTTGTTCTACTGCGTATTTCTTTCTCTGTAATGTTACCTGCCCACACACCAGAATAAGCAACGAAGAAACGTTGTTCGGGTGTTAAACCATCGATAACAGGTAGATTTTCTTTCTTATTTACATTTTCGAAAGCAGCGAAAGCCACTTCAAGACCACCATGATCGGCAAGGTTTTCGCCAAGAGTGAAACGTCCGTTAGCATTCAAGTCGGGCAACACTTTGATATTAGAGAAGAAGTTTGCGTAATCGGTTGCACGTGCATCGAAGTTCTTTGCATCGTCTGCTGTCCACCAATCGCTCATGTTTCCATTCTTATCATAGTGTCTTCCTTGATCATCAAAGCCGTGAGTCATCTCATGACCAATCACTACTCCGATCGCACCATAGTTGAAAGCGTCGTCTGCTTTGGGGTCAAAGAAAGGTCTTTGAAGGATACCTGCAGGGAAACAGATCTCGTTTGTGGTTGGGTTATAATATGCATTTACAGTTTGAGGAGTCATCAACCACTCGTCTTTATCAACAGGTTTGCCTGCCTTTTCTTCAATTGTTTTGTTGTTCCAGTAGAGCACACATTGCATTACATTATCGTAATATGACGATGATGGCTTGATGGTTAATCCCGACATGTCTTTCCATTTTTTAGGATAACCAATCTTTACATAGAACGAATTCAATTTGTCTAGAGCCGCTTCTTTAGTCTTTGCGGTCATCCAGTCTTGTTCTTTAATACGTTCAGCCAATGCAATTTGTAGGTTCTTCACCAACTCTTCCATACGAGTTTTAGACGAAGCGGGGAAGAAACGCTCGCAATAGATACGTCCAAGTGCCTCTCCCATCACCGCTTCTACTTGTGAAGTAGAACGCTTCCACAATGGGAAATTTTCTTTTTTTCCACGCATTGTCTTGCCAAAGAAGTCGAAATGCTCTGCTTCTACTGCACTACTCAAATAACCTGTTGAGCTATTGATAACACTCCACTGCATATATGCTTTGCGATCTGCTAGGTTCCATGTTGTAACCAACTTGTTTAAGCCAGCGAAGAAGGCTGGTTGTCCGACAACAAGAGTTTGGAAATAAGCCGATTTAATACCCTCTGCATTGAGCAAAGCCTCAACAGGTAGGTTTGGATATTTAGCCTTAAACTGAGCAAAAGTCATCTTGTTGTAGTTCGCTTCCACATCTCTTAGCTCAGTACTACTCTTTGAAAACTTTGCAAGAGCAGTTTCAAAACGAAGTACAGCCTCGCCTTTTGCCTTTGCTTGAGCAGCATTAAAGCCGAAGAGTTGGAACATTTTAACAATATGTTTCTTATAAGCTTCACGAATATCTACTGTTGCTTTGTCTTTATCTAGATAGTATTCCTTTTGTCCAAGGGTAAGTCCTCCTTGATAAAGATAAAGTATGTTCATCGAAGCATTGCGCTCATCGGCATTGAAACTTGCGTCAAAAGGCACGCCAAATGAAAACGCTGCATATTGCATTTGTAGCTTTATGAACTCGGGAACGCTCTTCAATGCGTCGATTTTCTTTAACAATGGAGTTACAGGAGCAACACCTTCTTTATCTCTGCGTGTTGAGTCCATCGCCAATTTGTAGAAGTCGCTCAACTTTCTTTCAATACTTCCTTCTGCATAAGTGTTCTTAAGCAGGTCACTCAAGATATCATTTATGCGCTTATTGTTATCTTCTTGAAGTTGATCGAAGCTACCATAACGAGAATAAGCAGCAGGTAATGGATGCTTTTTTTGCCATCCACCAGTTGCATATTGATAAAAATCGGTTGCAGGATTTGCAGTTAAATCCATGTTAGTGAGGTCGATTCCAGATTCTAACTGCGTTTGTGCCATACCGACAACAGATGATGAAGCTATCATCATAGCTGCAATTAATCTTTTTGTTTTCATACTTTTCTAATTTAATGAACCTGCCTTTGCGGGGCAATGTCGTATTGTTTTGTTTTTATTTTTCGGAATATTGAATAAGGAGTAAGCATATTTCTGCGAATGAGATACCCGCTCTTTCTGCCTAATCGATATTGATTTGCTCTTTTTCTTCAGACAATTCGAGCCATTTTTCGTTGGCTTTTTCGAGTTGGGCAGTGATGTTTGTATATTCGTTTATCAAGCCCATGTCCGACGCATGTTCGGGTTTTAAGAGGATTTCTTCAAGCTCTTTCACCCGTGTTTCGTATTGTTCTATATCTTTTTCGGTTTCTTTTATCGCCTTTTCGATTCGGCTTAACTGCTTTTGTAGTTCCTTTCTTTCTGCGTAATTTAGCTTATTCTCGGTCTTTTCTACAGGCTCTGGCTCGGGTACAGACACGTTTTTACTGAGTTCTAGCGTTGCAAGTGAATCAATTTTCTTCGATTGTAAGAAGTCGTAAATACCACCTAAATGCTCTCTCACCTTTCCTTCTCCAAACTCATAAACCTTCTCTACTAATCCATCGAGGAACTCTCTATCGTGCGAAACGATGATGGCAGTGCCATCGAACGCCTTTATTGCCTCTTTAAGGACTTCTTTAGAAACGAGGTCGAGGTGGTTAGTTGGCTCGTCGAGTATCAACAAATTGACAGGTTCGAGCAAGAGTTTTATCATTGCCAAACGTGTTCTTTCGCCCCCACTTAGCACCTTTACTTTCTTATCTGACGCCTCTCCGCCAAACATAAAGGCACCAAGAATGTCGTTAATACGCAAACGAATGTCGCCTTTAGCTACATTGTCGATGGTTTCGAATACCGACAACGACTCGTCTAACAGCTGTGCTTGGTTCTGAGCAAAATAACCTATCTGAACGTTATGACCCACTTTCAGTTCACCATCGAATGGTATTTCGTTCATAATACACTTCACCAACGTAGATTTTCCCTCTCCATTCTTACCCACGAAAGCTACTTTTTCACCTCGTTTAATGGTGAGATTGACGTTACTAAAGACGGTGTGTGCGCCATAATTCTTTTGCACTTCGTCGCAAATAACGGGGTAATCGCCACTGCGAAGGCATGGGGGGAACTTTAAACGAAGGGCAGATGTGTCTACCTCGTCTATCTCAATAGGTACGATTTTTTCGAGTTGTTTGATGCGACTCTGCACCTGTACTGCCTTTGTTGCTTTGTAGCGGAACTTCTCGATGAAGTCTTTTATGTCGGCAATCTCTTTCTGTTGGTTCTCATAAGCTCGCAACTGCTGCGCTCTGCGCTCTGCTCTTAGAACGAGATATTCGTCGTATTTCACCTTATAGTCTACCGTTCTTCCGCACGAAATTTCAAGAGTTCGATTGGTTACGTTATTGATAAACGCTCTATCGTGACTCACTAAAACGAGTGCTTTGGCTGATTGCACGAGGAATTGCTCGAGCCATTGGATACTTTCTATATCGAGGTGGTTGGTGGGTTCGTCGAGTAATAAGACGTCGGGGCGTTGCAATAAGATCTTTGCAAGCTCGATTCTCATACGCCAACCGCCACTAAATTCAGAGGTGGGACGCTCGAAATCGGTTTTATTAAAGCCCAATCCAAGAAGGGTTCGTTCTAATTCAGCTTCGTAATTGTCGGCTCCGAGTAACATAAAACGATCGTGTTCGTGAGAGAATTTCTCTACTAACTCCATATAACTCTCACTATCGTAGTCGGTTCTTTCTGCCAACTCACGCTCCATTTTGGCAACTCGCTCTTTCTGTTTCAACACATCTGCAAAGGCTTTGCGTGTTTCTTCTCGAAGAGTTGTGTCGTCGGTAAGATGCATAACCTGTGGAAGATAGCCAATGGTTGTGTCGTTTGGCACGGCAACAACGCCTGCATCGGGTTTCTGAAGACCGCAAAGTATCTTCAACATTGTTGACTTTCCTGCTCCATTCTTTCCCACTAATGCTATTCGGTCTTTGTCATTCACAACGAAACTCACATCTTGAAACAATGGCTTTGCGCTAAACTCAACCTTTAACCCTTCTACAGATATCATTCTTTTATTTACTATTTACATGTTATTGAAAGTGCATACAAAGTTAGAAAGAAACATCCTAATCACAAAACAATAAGGCAAATAGATTGCAATTTGTAAGACTTCAAGGATTAGATATTTATTTTTTTAAGAATTGATGATGAACTTTATTTTCATAGGGTGATGTGAGGGCAGTGCAAAAGCTATGTTTTTGCTAGGTAAAAGCTATGAAATTGAAGGGTAAAAGCAATGAGATTGTAAGCCAAAAGCACTGCTTTTTATGTATAAGAAAATAAGGGTTTAAAATGGTAAGCCCATGGAACTTATTTAAAGAACTGCTTAGAAGAATTTGAAGAGGAGGGAGAGAGTTCTTACAAAAGGGTTACTAACCTAAAAATTGTATAAGATTCAATTTCTTTTGTTTATTTATTTGTCTTTTAATATCCTTTCTAAAAATCATATCTATTATAACGTGAGTTCTACGAATTCACGTTATAATAAACTGTAAGATCTACTCTTAAACCCTATCTATTTCTATTTCCATATACATCATTTAATATATATCTTCCGACACGTTGGCGGAAATGTCCTGCATCGTAAAAGTTTTCTATTTTATTAAGTTCTTTATGAACATTTAATTCGTAAGAAAACACATTCTCTTTACCTAATGTTTGTTGCAAAATGGCAAAGTCTTTATCATTCATATAATCTTGATTAAAGCCTGGCACTAATATAAATTTAAAATTAGTATGATGCTTATCTACTATCCGTTTTAATGCTTTTAGCATTTCTATTTGTGGCTTCTTTAATATAGCAGGTAACATCTTAGGCGTTCTGTTTTTGCAAGCTATGAAATTATCTTTATGCGTTTCGTAGAAAGCTTGAAATCCTTTTTCTTCAATAAATCTATCTACCCTTCCTGCATCTTCAGCATCATTGGTGTATTTTATTAAGCATTTTACTCCATTGTTGATTGGGTCTCTTCCAGATTTTCCATACTCTCCAGTAAAGAGAAACTTGATGTAAGGATAGTAAATATTAAATTTTAAGAAACTTTTTATATATGTTAGTTGAAAATCAAACTTGCTCATAGCACATATCTCAGGAGAGATGGCATGCATAATGCCCACTCGTGGGTTTGTAAAAGCTAATAAACGAGGTTCTGTTATGATAAGCACGTTCTTTATTTTTTGCCCTTTCATGGTATCTAAAGCTTTCATCTTAGCATAAGTTTCGTATAATCCTTCTTCGAAACTTGCTATTCTTATAGGTGTTCCTTGAATGTGTTTACTCCATTCTTTACAGAGAAAAGCGGCTGTAGAAGACGAACCCAGAATATAAGAATCGTAATGTTTCTGAGGATTATATTTAAGGAATTTATGCCACATAATATATCCAACATGTTGTTGTTTAAGCACAGGATGGTCGTAATCTTCATACTCTCGCAAAACCATATTGGGATCCTTTACGAAATAAATAGTAAGTAGGAAGATAAAAGGAATTGCTAATAATGATGTTCTAGCTATGACCTTAGTGAGCGATGTATATCTTTTCATTAAAATTGTACGTATATATGCACCTTTGTACTTGTATAGGAAAGTTCAGATAGAAGTAAAGTAAGCTATGTTTCTTTATACTTCTTTAATATAGGGTATTCTTTTTCCCATCTGGCTACAAAAGTAATAAATTGTTAATATCCTGACAAAGATTTCAACAATTTATTTTCCAAAGTAAATAACTCATAGAGTTCTTCTGACATCTGTGGCTTGTCTTTATAAGAGGCACAATTTAGTATTTGTAGCTTCACATGAGCAACGCAAAACTGATGTGAAACTTGACGTTCTCTATTCCTTGAAGTACATCCGATACCACTAAATCTATTTGAGTTACTACTCTTTCTTTTAATGCCTCAAGCGCTTCGTTCCAGCATATAGCCCCTTCAGTGGAGTGGTTTAGAACGTTTAACACCTCCCTACTTCCATCTTCTCCCCCCTCTAAAAGGGTATTATAAGCTTCTTTAAAACGTGTTTATCTCTGCGAATTGCAATGAAAGTAGCATCAATATAAATGGCTAAATAATGAGAAGAAAGTCTACAATTAAGCCATTGCTCAACATCTTCACGGTAATTGGTGCCCAAATAAGACACTTGTTGTTTACTATAAGTCCGTCCACAAATTACATCAGATATGTCACCTATCTGTTCTGTAGGGAGACCTTTGGTATAAAGTAGATAGAATAACTTTGCACGCTCTTTGCTTTCGCTACGCATAAAACCTAAAAGAACAGAATAGAAATTGCCGCTACGACTACGGGGAATATGAAGAGAAAACTCAAAGTCATGACTACATCAACGGCAAGAACGAAAGACACTACATTGTTCATATGCATGTTCTCTAACAAATAATTTACGTTCATGATTCATTAAAGAATTCATAATTAAAGCCTGAAGAGTTACAAAACCCTCACTACTATTTGTGTAATCAGAAATAATCTCCGACATTTGTGAATGTGTTAGTTCCATTTTTGTTATTTTCTTTTTACTTATACAAATATAAGAAAATATGGCGTAATGGACTTACACTCTTTCTTTTTAGTACACTACCGAGGTGTAGTACTAAACACCAACAGAAATGTTGTGTGAGACTTATTCCTAGTTCAGGTAAATACCTTTTAAGAGGCACTACTTATATAACACAAACAAAAAAGACACCTCATAAAATGAAGTGTCTTTTATTATTTTATCGCTAACAATGTAACTTGAAAGCGTCAGTGTCTTTACTTAACTTTATCAACAATTGCTTTGAAAGCTTCTGGATTGTTAACCGCTAAGTCAGCAAGAACTTTACGATTGATTTCGATTCCAGCTTTGTGTAAAGCACCCATTAGAGTTGAATAAGTCATATTCTCTAAACGAGCAGCAGCGTTGATACGTTGTATCCACAATGAACGGAAGTTACGTTTCTTATTTCTACGGTCACGATAAGCATAAGTTAAACCTTTTTCCCAGGTATTCTTTGCTACTGTCCAAACATTCTTTCTTGCACCAAAATAACCTTTAGTAAGCTTTAAGATTCTAGTTCTTCTTGCTTTAGATGCAACATGATTTACTGATCTTGGCATAGTTTTCTTTCTTTAAATGTGATTACTAAAAAGTTAATTAACGAAGACGTAACAAGTCTTTAACTTGCTTTATGTCTGAACTATCTACTACTGTTTGATGTGTAAGATTTCTCTTTTGCTTCTTAGTCTTCTTTGTTAAGATGTGACGATGATAAGCACGACGTCTTTTAATCTTACCTGTTCCGGTGAACTTAAATCTCTTTTTAGCTCCCGAGTTAGTTTTAACTTTTGGCATTTTTTTATTATTTAATGAATTAATATATTACAGTGGCAACGCATATACCGGGCGTTACGCACCTAGTTTTATAAAATTTCTTATTCAGATTCTTCGCTTGCAAGTTTCTTTAGAGCGCTGTCTCCGCCTTTTGCATTAGCGAATAAGCCTCCATTTGCAGCAATTTCATTTTCTTTTTGCTCTTTAGCAGCAGCACTTGCTTCAGCCTCTCGACGTTCACGATCCATTTTTTGTTGGCTCTTTTTCACCACTCCTGCTTTCTTTGGAGTGAGGTATAAAAACATCTTTTTGCCATCTAACTTTGGTAATTGTTCTACCTTTGCATATTCTTCGAGGTCGTTTGCAAAGCGAAGTAGCAACACTTCTCCTTGTTCTTTGAATAAGATTGAACGTCCACGGAAGAACACATAAGCACGAACTTTATTGCCTCCGTTAAGAAATTCCTTAGCATGTTTAAGCTTAAATTGATAATCGTGCTCATCGGTTTGAGGTCCGAAGCGAATTTCTTTGATATCAACTTTAGCTTGTTTTTGCTTCATTTCCTTTTGATGTTTCTTCTGTTGATAAAGAAACTTTGAATAGTCTATGATTCGACAAACTGGCGGTTGAGCATTAGGAGATATCTCAACAAGATCAACTCCTTGCTGTCTTGCAAGTTCTAACGCTTGACGTGTAGGCATAACTTCAGCTCCACCGTCGCTTACAATACGTACTTCCCTAGCGCGAATTTGCTCATTCACGCGGTACTGATTGGTCATTTTGTCATTCTTCATTCAACTATTTTATAATGAGCGAGTGCAAAGTTAACTCTTTTATTCTTATTGTCCAAATTTTTATATAGATATTATCATAAGAAACATAGATATCTCTTTGAGAATGAGTTCTTAGTAACTCTCCCTCTCTTATATTATATATAAGGTAGAAATATGTATGTTTCTTAATGTATTTTTAATCTTGTGGGTGAATATTTGTTGCCTCTAACATTTCAGCAACTTCGCCATTTACTCTGTCTACAAATTCTTGTTGAGTCATAGTAGCTTGCTCTCCACCACCTTGCTTACGCATTGAAACAAGACCTTCTGCCGATTCTTTTTCTCCAACAATCACCATGTAAGGAACTCGTTTCAACTCGTTATCACGAATCTTTCTACCGATCTTCTCATTTCTATCGTCGATTGTTGCACGCACTCCGTTATTATCAAAGAATCTAGCAACCTCACGAGCATAGTCGTTATACTTCTCAGATATAGGCAAGATTGCCACTTGATCTGGTGTTAACCATAATGGGAAGTGACCTGCTGTGTGCTCTATTAATACTGCAGTGAAACGCTCTAACGATCCAAAAGGAGCACGGTGAATCATCACAGGAGTCTTCTTTTGATTATCTTCGTCGGTATATTCTAGCTTGAAACGTTGTGGAAGATTGTAATCTACTTGAATTGTACCCAACTGCCAACGACGTCCAATAGCGTCTTTAATCATAAAGTCGAGTTTAGGACCATAGAAAGCAGCTTCTCCGAGCTCTGATTTTGCAGTCAAGCCCTTTTCTTTACAAGCATCAATAATAGCTTGTTCTGCTTCATGCCAAGCCTCATCACTTCCAATATACTTCTCTTTATTGTTAGGATCACGTAGAGAAATTTGTGCTTCAAAGTTCTTAAAGTCGAATATTTTAAGCACTGCTTGAATAATATCCATAACTCTTAAGAACTCGTTCTTCACTTGTTCTGGACGACAGAAGATGTGAGCATCGTCTTGAGTAAATGCTCTTACACGTGTTAAACCATGCAACTCACCACTCTTTTCATAACGATACACGTTTCCAAACTCAGATATTCTCAAAGGAAGATCTTTGTAAGAACGTGGTTTCCATGCGAATACTTCACAATGATGAGGGCAGTTCATTGGCTTAAGCATATATTCTTCGCCTTCTTCTGGAGTTGTGATTGGACGGAAAGCATCCTTACTATAATGTGCATAGTGTCCTGATGTTACATACAAGTTCTTTCCTCCTAATACAGGACACATCACCTCTTGATATCCAAAACGTTTTTGAATCTTACGCAACATGTCTTGAAGTCTCAAACGAAGTTCGGTTCCTTTAGGCAACCAAATAGGCATACCCTTACCCACTCTGTCTGAGAACATAAAGAGTTCCATCTCTTTTCCAATCTTTCTATGGTCTCTTTTCTTAGCTTCTTCAATCATTAAAAGATATTCATCAAGCATCTTTTTCTTTGGGAAAGTGATACCATAAATACGTGTCATTTGGTCTTTTTCAGCATCACCACGCCAGAAAGCACCTGCAACACTTGTTAGTTTGATGGCTTTAATTGCTCCTGTCGACATAAGGTGTGGACCTCTACACAAGTCGGTAAACGCACCTTGAGTGTATGTAGAGATTGTTCCATCCTCTAAATCTAGGTCGATGTGTTCACATTTATATTCCTGTCCATCAGCAGAGAACTCTTTTAATGCATCTGCCTTAGATATGTCTTTACGCACGATAGGTTCGTTTTTCTTAGCCAATTCACGCATTTTTTCTTCGATTTTTGGAAAGTCGTTTTCGCTAATAGAAACGCCATCTTTTGTCATTACGTCATAGAAGAAACCGTTTTCAATAGCAGGACCGAATCCGAATTGAATACCAGGATAAAGCTCTTGCAATGCTTCTGCCAACAAGTGCGCCGATGAGTGCCAGAATGTTTTCTTACCTTCAGGGTCATCAAACTTATAAAGCGCAATAGTAGCATCGCTGTTTATAGGCATATTTAATTCGGTCGTTTCGCCGTTAACCCCGCAAGATACAACGTCACGAGCGAGAGCTGGCGATATACTCTCTGCGATTTGAAGACCAGTTACACCTGCTTCGTATTCACGAACAGAGCCATCTGGGAATGTAATTTTAACCATAACAAATTAGTTTTTATTTTTATCACGCACAAAATTAGTATTTTATTTTGAGAGTGCATTATTTTATTATACATTTATTATATCTACACAAGAAATATAATAACAACGTCTATTGCTTTAATCCTTTATTATTTTATTTTCATGACTCTTCTCTTCATAAAGTGTCAATACCAATATTTTATCAAAGTAAAATACATTAAGGCTAAATCTTGAACGTCTTCAGTTTAAAGGAAAAGCAAGTTTTTGCATTTATTTCAAAAGAGCAATTAAGTTATTAAGACTTGATATCGCTAAATCTTTTAGTTTTATTGAAGTCTATTTTCTTTCCTTTCGCTCTAATTACTTTTTGAAAAACTTCTACAATTCTTATATTAGGTAAAACGATCCAAAATATTATTTTATAGCGAAGAATGAGGTTTAGTTTGAATTCTTCAATAGTATTACAATATACCACAGATCTTCGACCTCTTTTTTCAAAATTATTTTTTATTATTATAATACTTCATCACGGATGGAAGTAGTTTTTGTATATCTGCAATACGTTTAGCATCAGAAGGGTGACTACTCAAAAATGCAGGTGTACTACTATTATTTGATGCTGCCATACGCTTCCAGAAGTCTATTGCCACTTGTGGGTTATATCCTGCCATAGCTGCAAAAACGAGTCCCATATAATCTGCTTCGCTTTCATTTTTACGAGAATAATGAAGAGAAGACAATTTACTTCCTAACCCAAATCCTAATTGCGCAATATTAGAAACGCCCGATGTTGTTCCAACTGCACCTAGAACTGTTCCTAATATCTTAGCTCCATATTGTTGTTTGATCTGTATACTCATTCTTTCCATTGCATGTTTAGCCACTGCATGAGCTATCTCGTGACCTAAAACCACAGCTAATCCAGCTTCTGTTTGAGTTAATGGCAATATTCCTTCATTCACAACAATCTTTCCTCCAGGCATACAGAAGGCATTAGCACTTTTCTCTTGCACTAAATTAAATTCCCAAATATAGTTTTTCACTTCACTCCCCATACCATTAGCATTTAGATAAGAAGTTACAGCATCTGCCAAACGTCGACCCACTTTTTTAACCATTTCAGTATTAGTCACATTTGTTGAACGCTTAGCTGAAGACATATATTCTTTATATTGCTGATTGCTAAGCGATAAAATTTGTTGTTCCGATACCAATAGACTTTGTTTTCTTCCAGTAATAGGCACTCTATTTGTTGTTCCACAAGATGTAATTAATACTACTAATAATAGAGCATAAAAGAATTTAGATATTTCATTGTTGCTTTTTATTTATAATGTTTATTGGTTACAAAGATAGCAAGATCTTTTCACAATTCATTTTTATAATATTGATTAACCCTTCATACTTGAGGGAAAGAGACACAACTGATATGTATACTCTATTCATTGAAATGTATCAGATAGCATCCTATCAAATTTTGTCACCCCCTCGCCTTTTCATTTGTATAAGCCATTATCTTCAGTGAACTCCTTTTATAAGGTGACTCACAACACCAATTCTCTTTCATACAACTTTTAATACTTCCTTCTATCACGAGTTGAAATAAAAGCATCGTCAATATAAACTTTTAATTAATAAGAAGAAAGCGTATGATTGAAACATTGTTCTACATCTTCACGACAAGTATTGCTCACAAATTCATCAAACTTATGTCAAAGAAAAACGAGTTATATTTTTAACAGCTTATTTACCAAATAAAAGAAACCCCACTAATGTATATCCATAGTGGAGTTTCTTATTATTCTATTGCTACCATCCAATAGCCATAAAAAAGAAGAGTTGATTATCCATAAATCACTTTTCCGTTTTCGTCTTCAAATGGAGTTAAGTCTTTGCTATATTGATTCATTGCACGTAAGCTCATACCCATGTTAGAGAATCCACCATCATGGAAGAGTGTTTGCATAGTAACTTTACGTGTTAAGTCGCTAAATAGAGTTACACAATAGTCTGCACAATCGTCAGCAGATGCGTTTCCTAATGGCGACATCTTATCTGCAAAGTCCATCATATCATCAATATCCTTAATACCTTTACCTGCTGTTGTTGGAGTTGGCGATTGAGAAATGGTATTAATACGAACATTTTTCTCACGACCATATATATAACCAAAGCTTCTTCCAATGCTTTCTAACAAACTTTTAGCATCTGCCATGTCGTTATAACCAAAGAATGTACGATGAGAAGCTACGTAAGTTAATGCAACAACTGAACCATATTCTGCAATTGCATCAAGTTTTTTAGCTGCTTGTAGCATTTTATGAAATGAGATTGCAGAGATATCAAGTGTTTTGTTGAGCCAATTATAATCTAAATCGTCATAAGTTCTACGTTTACGAACGTTAGGACTCATACCAATAGAGTGTAAAACAAAGTCGATTTTACCTCCCAATAGTTCTTGTGCTTTGGTAAATACGTTTTCTAGATCTTCATAGTTGGTTGCATCAGCAGCAATTACAGGGGCATTAAGTTTCTTAGCAAGCTCGTCTACTTCACCCATTCTAAGTGCCATTTCTGTATTACTTAGTGCTATAGTTGCTCCTTCTTCTACGCATCTTTCTGCTACTTTCCATGCTATTGACATATCGTTCAATGCACCGAAAATAATTCCACGTTTACCTTTTAATAAATTGTATGCCATATTTTTGTATGATAAATAATGGCACAAAAGTACTACTTTTATTGCTCACTTGCAAGAAAAATGTGCTTAAACGATAAAACATGCTTTTATTATCATTGTTATTGCCCTTCAAAAGCAATGCAATTGAAGGCTAAAAGCAATGAGTTTGCAAGGCAAAAGAATTGATTTTAGAGGAAGAAAGAAAAGTGATGAGAATAAAAAAGAAAGAGAAGAAATTTACTTTTTCTTCTCTTTCGAATGTTTCAACACGCTATATGCTTTGTAAAGTCCTAGTTCTCCTGCCTTACTTAAACTTGTTGTGGCATCTTGAATGTTGCCTTCTTGCAAGTAAAGTAGACCTCTATTATAATAGGCTTCGGCAAGAGCTGGCTCTAAATTAATGGCTTTTGTATAATCGTCTATCGCCTTTTTGTTCTCTTTTAGCAACACATATAGGTTGGCTCTGTCGTATAACAAGAACGCATTTTTAGGTTGAATGTCCACCGCTTTATCGAAGAATGATAGTGCTTTGGAGGCTTGTAAACGTGTGTCTACACCCTTTGTGGCATTAAATCCGTTAAGGTTTGTTTGGCAAACTGCCAACTGCCAATAAGCTAACCAATTTAAACTATCTGCCTGAACGATGGTTGTTAGGTCATTAATAGCTGCTTCAGGGTTTTGAAGAACGCTGTGTGCAATGGCTCTTTGGAACAATTTTGGCAACAAACTGCGCTCGTTTCGGGTGCTATCTATTTGTAAAGACAAGTTATCTACCAATGCAAAATAAGTCTTCGAGCTCTTCTCTGTTAATGCCATAGCATTGCAGGTGAGTTGCATTCGTTGCGCATTTTCATGAGGACTATTGAGCCGTTCTAACTCAAGAACAAAAGGAGTGAATGCCTTTACACCATTATTATAAGGCAGATAAGATATCTCGAACATCGGCATAAATGCCAAATCGGTCTTCTTGTTTTGCACCTTTCCACGATATTCACTATCGTATTCTCGTTCAACAGTATTCTCGTCTTCCACAACAAGTTGGTTATACTTTTCTAAGTCGATTTCATTTCTCTTACGAGTAGCCTTTAGTTTCGCTGAACTCCATCGCTGTTGAATTCCCAAATGCTTGTTCATCTGAGCCTTGAAAATCTTAAATTCGTCGAGTTCTGCAAGGTTTGTCATACCAAGTCTACGATAACAACGAGCACGATAAGCAAGTCCTGTCCAGAAATTAGGGAACTGATTAATTACAGTGGTATAGTCTTTAATGGCCTTTCTCAAATCTCCAGTCTTGTCTAAGAGTACTGCTCGGTTGAAAATTGCAAGAATATTGTTGGGTTCTATACTTATAACATAATCAAAATCGAGTATCGCTCGGTTGTCATCTCCTAGTTGCATGCGAAGCAATCCTCGGTTGTAATGCGCCAAGAAGTTATCGGGTTGTAACTCAAGTGCCTTATCATAATCGTCCATTGCACCACGAAGATTATTAATATTGATGCGTGCAAGGGCTCGATTAACATATAAAGTGGCATTCTGAGGCTTGAGATGTATCGACTTAGAAAGGGCTTTATCTGCCTCTTTCCACTGCCTTCTAGATAACGAGATATAGGCTTTTGTAAGCCAACTAGAAGCGTCGAAAGCATCGAGTTCAATACTCTTATCGAGCCACTTCTCGGCTTTTAGAGTGTCTTTCTTATTGAGATAGATCTCAGCTTTTAACGAATAAGTGGTTGCAACCTTTGGCCATCGCTTCGAAATAGAATCAGTTTGTAATAGAGCCTCATCATATTGTTTATCGTTTACAAGGCATATTGCACGATTCATCCAATAGTTTTTGTTTCTATTGTCGATCGAAATGGCTTTATTATAGTCGGCAATTGCTTCTTTATACTTGGCTTGTCGAATTCGAGTTATCGCTCTTAAGTCGTACATTCCATCGATATATGGATTCAATTTGATGGCTTCTGTGATGTCGTTTTCAGCCCCCACATTATCGTCTAGATAGTATTTTGCGATGGCTCTATCATACCATGGAACGTAAAGATGAGGCTTAAGGGCTATAACTCTGTTGAAATATTGAATGGCAGGCACATAGTCTTCGTAGTGAAGAGCTATCTCTCCACTTGTTATTAGACGATTAATATTGAATTGTGCATAGGTTTTTAAGGTTGTAATACACAATAAAATAAGGAAGAAGACTTTGCGTATTGCCATTGAAAGCTATTTATCGTTGTGCTGCTTTGGTGCGATATGCGGCACGATATTTACCTTTACTCATTGCTGTAAGCTTGTTTTTTACAAGCTGTTTACGTAAAGGTGAAATTCTATCTGTGAACAAAACTCCATCAAGATGGTCGAACTCGTGTTGCATTACACGTGCAAGATAACCCTCAATCCATTCATCGTGCTCGGTAAACTCTTCGTCCATCCACTTCACATGTATTCTTGTTCGTCGGTCAACATTCTCGTGTATACCTGGAATAGACAAGCAACCCTCTTCCGAAGTCAGCATTTCACTCTCTTCATCTACCTCTAAAATGTGTGGATTGATAAAGGCTTTGCGGAACCCTTTGTATTCAGGATAGTATTCACTAAGCACATCTAAGTCGATAACTGATAAGCGAATGCTACGTCCTATCTGTGGAGCTGCAAGACCAATGCCATCTGCATTATCCATAGTTTCAAACATATTCGCTATCAATTCTTTTAACTCAGGGTAATCAGGAGTGATGTCTTGGGCAACTTTTCTTAGCACTGGTTGTCCATAAACATATATGGGTAATATCATATTCTATTTGTTTTAATTTGTTTATCGGCGGTGTTCTAGATAGTCTTGCAATATAATTGTTGCACTAATCTTATCTACAAGAGCTTTATCTTGCCTTGCTTTCTTCTTCAAACCGCCATCAATCATTGCACGATGCGCCAATACTGAGGTAAAACGCTCATCGTAATACTCGATAGGAACATTGGGTTGATGCTTTTTCCAACGTGCAACAAAGGGCTCAATACGCTTCATATTTTCGCTAGGAAGACCGTTTGTTTGTCGAGGAAGACCTATTATTATTCTTTCAACAGGCTCTTTTTCGATGTAAGCACATAAAAACTCATACAGCGTATGCGTGGGAATGGTATCTAATCCATTAGCAATAAGCTGCAAAGTGTCGGTAACTGCCAAGCCAGTTCGTTTCTGACCATAGTCTATTGCGAGTATTCGTGACAATGTATTTCTTTTTAATTATGCTGTGATATGTCGTAATTTGAAATATAAGTATTAAAGAACTTCGACATAATAAGTAAAAAGAGCGGTTCGACACATCACAAAGCAACACGCCAAACCGCCAATATATTCTTTAAACTACTTATTTCTTATTGCTTAAACAATAACCATGCATCTGGATAAGTTGCACGGAATTGGTCTCTTGAACGTACTGCATCAGCTTTATTATCGAATGTTGAAGAGATAACACGATACATATTACGATCTTGATTGAAGCCTAATTGAGCATCATAACCTGAAGAACGGAGTCTATTTAACAAGCCTTCTGCATTTGCTTTCAATGAGAAAGAGCCTACAACTACGCTAAAATTCTTTAAACCAGCACCATTAACCACGGTTACACGCTCTGTTCTTACAGGAACATTGTCGGTATTTGTAACTACAGTTGTTTGTGTTGCAGGTTGTTCTACTACAGGTGTTACCACTGGAGTATTGTTATTATATGAACTATTATTTTGAGCTTGCTCTTGCGCTTTTGCCTTTTCGTAAGCTTTTTTATATGCGCTTTCACTTGATTTACAACTTGAAAGAGCTAAAACAGCGCATAATCCAGCGCAAAATAGAATGTTCTTCTTCATAATCTTTTTATCTCATTTAAATTAATAATGTCGTTTTACTCTCTTGCGAAAGTACAAAATATATAATAAAACACTGAATGATAGCTACATAAAGTTTGTTAAACAACAATAAATCGCTATGTTTTTCGTAAAAAACTTATATTTACAAGGACAACAAACACTTTATTTTTGTATCTTTGCCTTATCAGTATAACAAAGAAAAAAAAATAAAATTAAACAGAAAAAAGAAATGAAGACATTAGGTTATTTATGTGCTTTCCTTGGCGGAGCCATTGCAGGTACAACACTAGGTTTGTTAGTTGCCCCTGAAAAAGGAAAAGATACTCGCTCTAAACTCACTGGAGCAGTAGAAGACTTTTTAGACAAACACAACATTAAACTTACACGCAAACAAGTAGAAGACTTGGTAGACGACATCAAAGATGCGGCTCCTGAAGAGCTTATAGGATAATTAAAGCATGTTCTCTAACGATCAAAACATAGAAACAATAGCACAACTTGTTGAGGTGCTAAAGCGATATATTGCCACAAAAAGTGATTTATGGCGTATTGACATCACTGAAAAAATAGTGAAATTATTCACTATCATGGCAATGTTCTTTACCCTTTCATTTATCTTAGTGCTTGTTCTTATCTATCTTTCATTCACAATAGCCTATGCACTTTCAACATTTATCGGCTTAAGTTTTGCCTTCTTAACTGTTACTTGTGTGTATATAGTTATATTCCTATTATGTATTCTTAATAGAAGAAGATGGATAGAGCGTCCTTTAGTAAGGATTTTAGCAGATTTATTAATCGACAAATAAAATCTTAAATGCAATAAAAATGGACACAGGAATAAAGAAATACAATTCATTAAGAGATCTACAAGGATACAAAGATGCGCTCAACAAGCAGATAGAAACTGACGAAAAGGAAATAAAGCGTTTGTGGAATAGTTTGTTTAAGCCTGCAAAGTCGGGCCCCAAAACACCAACACAACGTATTCAAAGCGCAATATCGTTAGGAACAAACGTAATAGATGGCGTTATTCTTGGTTGGAAATTATACCGAAAATTCAAGAAATAAAGATGCTGTCGAATAAGTTTTAACAACCTATTTCATCCTACTTAAAAGATAACGACCAGTATTTGCACTGCAAAGCTGGTCGTTTTTTATTGTTCCCCCACTCTCTTTCGACCTCCGTCTTTATCTAAATCTTAATAAATAACAATGCTTTTTCTTTCTAAAAGCATTGCTATTACAAGATAAAAGCACTACTATCAAGATGCAAAAGCAATGTGTTTGCATTTCATCTCATTATGAAGAAGTTTTATAAACGGGCTTTCTTCTATTTATAAGTGAAGTTTTAACTTACTTTCCCACCTTCACTTCTATCTAATTCGATTTCTCTTCTATTTAAGACGAAAGACTTATTCAAACACAAAAAACTTTATTTTAGACATAAAAAAAGACCAATCAAGTACTAACTCGAATGATCTTATATTATTATACCTTATTTATTCTGTCTTTATAGAGCCGTAAATGCAGCAATAAAGCCAAATACTACACCTGGAAAATTGGCAATAGCAACAGGTAAATCACGTTCTTTTTTGAACAAACCATAAGCTACCCAAAGCGTACAGTTAACACCAGCCATAAATGGTTGAATAAAACTTCCTTTGTTTCCTGCAAGATTTTGCTGTATTTGTGGAAAGTAAAAAACATACATAAGTACTGCAGTCACCATTCCGACCCAACCTAATAAACCGAAAAACTTTTCTTGTGTCATCTTCTTAAACATTTACATCATTAATACTTTTGTTATTCTTTTCTCTTTTTTAATAATGATTTTCGTTTCTACTTCTTATATATCAAAAGTTAATATCCAAATAAACACATCATTATTACACTTACAAAAGTAAGTGTATTCAACCCAAACAAACAACAAATCACCTGATTTTTATTACCTTATTTATCAAAATAATAGCAAATAATAATTTGAATCAATAAAAAAGGATACATAGTTAGCTCTAATTCTAAACTATGTATCCTTACTATTCTCTATTTTTTTTTACAAAAGTACTTGCTCGTTTAAAATAAATCGAACCTCTTTTATCCTAAAATCTATTATTTAGGTCTAAGTAATTGGCTATCAACAGTCGAATGAGTTATGAAATGCAGTAGGTAATGATTTAGCGACCTATCTTCTGCAATGATATACAACGCTTTGCATAATTCGAATAACCTATTGCAAAGGTAATACTATCTACGGAGAAAGACGAAACTTTCTCCGTTTTTCTTTTCTGACGGCTCTCTATTCAGACAGCTGATTCTATTTTCATCTTATTGTTCATTGTTGTGAGGGTATGGTACTTCAAGCAATTGATATAAAATGGTCGCGAGGACAATCATAGCGCAATACGTAAAGGAGATGCGCAAGAAATATAAACTGACACAAGTAGACCTCTCCGAGAAAGCAGGAGTGGGACTACGTTTCGTGCAAGAATTAGAGCAAGGCAAGACCACCCTACGCCTTGATAAGGTCAATAAAGTCTTCGAACTCTTCGGCTCGGAGTGTGGTCTTGTGCCGATGAAACGAGAAGGTTATGACGTATGAAAAATAGGATATCTCCAAAGAATCGAAAGGATGAGATCTCTTAGAGCTTTTAGTCTATGGCATATTCCCCCTTCTCCTATTTCACAGAGGGAATACAAAAATTTTTAATATCAACTCCACTCAGTGAATAATATCCTGTTGAGTATGGTTTTGCATTCTTGACAAGATAGCTCCAAAAGACATTACTATCAAGAATGCTTTTCAGGACTTGCAGTTTTTCAAGGTCGTCGCTAACAAATGCAATGCCATTGTATAGCAACAGGTCTGCATCGCCTCTCAAAACACAATGAAGAGGTTTGTTTGCGAACTTCGGGAAGAATAATTTATATCTTGGCATAATGAGCGACTGAGTTCTGCCGTATGCATACCATGTGGGATACTTGTCTGTCTTGCCTTTGTCACGCTCGGCAAGTTGCTTGCGCTGGGAAGAGAGGTAAGCATAAGTATAAGGGAAAGTGGTCTTCATGACTGACTCCTCAATAATTGTGGCTCGATCTTCGTTAATGAAGTACGGGAAAATCAGTTTCTCGATAATGCTTTCAAAAGAAACTTCTGAGTTGAGTTTGTTGGAGTTGACGACATTTCTGCATATTGCCTTTTCTATAGGGAAGCGTTTATCTTTAGATTCCAAATAATAATAGTTGTCATCCTCCGCGACAGGCTTGAATATGTAAGTCTTGTTGCTGAGTGTTGCTATACCGTGGCGGAAATGACAATATTCGCCAATAGGAATTCCTATGGACTCTATTTGGCGTACTGCTTCAAAATCATTTAGTCTCCATCCTTTTTTGTTATCAAGTTGATTATATAAGATATTATTATATTCTGGCGTTGCACTTAAATCTCCATTCAAATTAACGGCGTAATGTAGTGTATCTGACGCTTGATTCTTTGTGAGGAAGAAAAGACATGTATATGTACTTTTCTTTTGGAAAACCTGGTAGCCACGAAAATCCAATATTGAAATATCATGAATGCCACGAGAAAAATAATTCCGCACAGCTCTGCCATTGACCGAACGAATAAAACTATTCATTGTGATGAATCCCAATCTTCCACCGTCATTCAGCATTTCAGTTGCTATTTGGAAAAAAGGAATATACAAATCAGAATGTCCTGACAGGCAAACTTCATATTGCAACATCTTTTCCTTTGTGGTAGCATCTACATTGCGCGAACAGACATACGGTGGATTGCCGACAATAACATCAAAATGTGTGTAGTCCTGGTTCCATTCTGTAGTGTTAAAATTTAATGTATTTGCTTGAAGAATATTGAAATCAAAGTCCAAATCTTCTCCATGAAGCAAAGCTAAAAGTGAAAGTAAAATTTTTGTTCTTTCCACAGAATACTCTTGGATATCAATTCCATATACAGATTCTTGGTAGATATCATAAAATGACCTCCCTGTGTTGTTGTGCAAGAATAATGCAACATTCATCAAGAAACCACCACAGCCACAAGCAATATCTGCCACACGAATATGTTGTAAATGTTCATTGGGTATTTTTAAGCAAGTCTCAATGATGTTCTCCCTTACGTATTTAGGTGTATAGACGGCTCCAGTCACAATGCGATCGGCCGGCGAAATGACAAATTCGAAAAGGCTAATCATGTCTTCTATTGTCATCGGTGCAGGATGGAAGTGATGAATCTTGGACACAAACTCCTGCAACAAGTCAAAATCTTCATCTTCTTTGTCTATGAGTAAACTCTTAATGACATAATTATTCTTAATTATCAAATCACTAAGCAATACAAAAGAAGACACGAAAAGGCGATTTACTGTCCGTGTATCTGTAAGTCGTTTTCGTTTGAGATATGTGAAGATTTGAGAGTTCATTAATTAGGAAAAGTTTGGTTTCCCCCTAAGCTGTTCTTCTAACTTGCGGTATAATCTGTTTAGTTCGTCTTTATTTTTCAGTTCCTCTAGCGAATCAATTATCACTTCATCTAGCTCTTTGAGCAGAATTTTGACTTCTTCCAACCTCCACTTCACACGATGAGCAGGATTTCCGAAGTTAAGTGCAGACCACATCCAATCACCAAGATCAGTTATAGAGTGAATAGATCCATCTGTCAGTCTTTCAAATTGCTCTGCATAAGAAGCATCGCAAGGGTCTATAAAACCTTGCTTTCCATCATTCGGCATATTCTCATCCTTCGTTGGCCACTTTGCGCGTTTAGAATTATTGCAAGAACGGCATGAATAAACTAAATTAGAATACTCTGTAGGAGATATGTTTACAAGGAGTTTTTGGGGGACAAAGTGGTCAACTTCGTAATAAGTGTCCCTGAAGAATTCATGATCTCCGCAATAACCGCAGCGTTGATGGAAATCTTCGCACAACAATGACTTGTATTCGTTATGAGTCTTATATTCCGGCACTGATGTCCGACGAATGGGGGTTGTTTTTCTGAAATCTATCATAGCTTACTTCTTGTGCAAATTAACAATACTTTGTGCGACTTTCAATAATTCCTCCAATGTATCATTTGATGTGCTTGTAATCAAATCAGAGCGGACGCTATTGTCCAAATCTAACTCAGACAAGTAAAGTTCAGTCTCAAATTTAGTTGCAGACTCTTCATTTGTCAAGTTCTCCCCCTTGGAGACTTTATCTTGGAACTTTTTGATTATATATTCAGCCGATGCTTTACGGCTGTTATAGTTATTTACATTTGCCGTAATAATGCTTTTTAGCTTTTCGTATTGCTTTGCGTCGCCAAACAATTCTTTACCACGGATAATTTGGGCTTCTTTACACTCTATCAGTGCATTGTCCTCATACGATGTTATAATAAACATTGGTAGATGTTTATTGTGTCGATGAAGTTCACGTATAACGTCATCGCCAGTATACGATACTTTGCCGGTATTATTCAAGCGATAATCAATTAATACAGCCTGAGCATCGAATTCGCATACATCCCGCCAAATGTCCTCTATATTATCAGGCATATATTGAGGTATGTGAAGTTGAAAGTCATTCTTCAGTCGAGAATGGGCTATTGATTGCCACCCTTCTTCCTCATCTAAATAGACTAATCTAATTTTATCGCTCATAATCATTTGATTTTAAATATTGTTCTTATTCCAAACCCTGTCTCAACAGGCAGCAATGCAATCAAAGCATCTGGATATTTGCTGATAATGCCTTTCACAATAAACAATCCCATGCCAGTACCAATCTTATTATTCTGATTGTCCACTGTAGATGTCTCAAAAGCATTAAAAATAACATCAGGGTTATTCCTATATTCTTGAGAAAGCCCAATACCATTATCAATAAAGTCTATTATAGCATATCCATGGTCATTGCTCACACTCACTGAAATCTTTTTTTCCTTTTTATTTGAATTAAGGAATGCGGATATGGAATTTGTTACATAATTGTTGAATATACTATCCAAATCCATTTCGAATCCTTTGAGTAATATGCCATCCATGTTTGTTATTTGGAGGTCTATATGTATCGATTTTCTTAATAGAATAGGTTTCCAAGATTCGATAAATAAAGTAAGGTAGTTCGACAAGTCAATATCTACCCAGTCCCTTTTACTTCGACGTATTGAATTTAAAGAATAAAGAAGCCAATTATAAAGCCTCTCGTCTTCTATTTTCATATTTCTTAACTCCTGATAAGGATTGTCAAATCGCATTCCTTCAAACTGGTTTTCTGGCAGATATTGCAGAAGAATATTCTTAAGTAATTCGTTTCTCGGTAAAAGGCGAATCATCACGCTTCGGAGCTCATGAGTAAATGTTGCAGAAGATATTCCCAGGCTCGCCAGTCCGCGAAGCATTGAGAGCTCTGCCTCCTTGTCTCTGAGTTCTGTTTCCAGAGATTTATAATCTGCAGCAAGAATCTTTAAATCTTCCGCTTCTTTAGATAGATTTTCAACTTTAGAGTCAAGAGCTTTATACGCAATCTCCTTTGCACGTGTTGTCTGTGGATGTTCTTCTTTATATAGTTCCGACAGATTGTACATGACGGTATTACGATCAAGTTCAAAAACTGAGATTATCTGCAATAACAGATTTTTGAACAATGCGAAAGCCTCGTTTTCCTGAATACCCTCTCGACTTGACTTATCCTCGAAAGCCGCATTTGTCAGTCTCGAAATCTTAACGATACCAGCAATCTGATTTGGACGGATTCTATAGCCACCCATCTTTTGACCAGCCCCACCAGGACTCTTTGCCTGCCTGCGACCTAAACCTAACCAGTCATCCCCGTTCTCTCCGTACGGACGGACACGGAATTCATCGCGATAGATACGCACGCCGCCAAACCTGTCGAGCCAATGAGTACGGACTGATTCGTCAAATAAATTGTATGGATATTTTTGATTTCCATCCTTGTCTCGGTCGTCTTTTAATGTATTTTTTAGAAAAAAGAACGTAAATCCAAATTTGCCGACTTGTTCTAGCAAATCAGCATCAACCTTGTTGTTTATTTGAATAGTCTGAGAAACTTCTCTTTTCCGGAAATCCTCTAAACGATACGGTGTCACTTTCATCGCATCTCGCAGAAATACTTTGCTGTAAAGAGTTTCGAGTTTAGACAAATTCAATTCATTTCTCTCAATCTTGATCTGTATTTCGCGTCCTCCTTCATACCAAGCAGAAATTTTATAGTCATAATCCTCATATTCCATCGGGTTGACCTTCCCACTCCACTGTAAGTCATGCATCTTATACAGATACAACCCAAAAGATGTCTGCAATTCAGCAGGAATGAGCATTTCAAGGTTCTTTAATAGTTCATTCAGCGCATGGTCATTCCAATCGTCATTCAGATGGGATATACAAAGAATTGTCCCATGAAAAGTTTTAGAGATCAATTTGTCATATATTGGCAATTTGTCAATTCCATATTCATTAAGCCTACCTACCAAAAAGTCAGTAGTAATTACATCTAAATTTGCCTCTACATCCGAAAGTACACGTGCTTGGTCAAATTTTTTCCAATCAACATTCCATACATAACCTTTGTCTAACTCGCTACAAGCAAAAGACAACATCTCTGCAGAAGCTCCTAATCTGTTCAAGGCAAATCGTCCAATACCTTTTGCTCCACTTTTAACACGCTTTTTATTTGAAGAACGGGTATTGAGAAGCTTATCATCTGTACCAATCGTCATCCAATGCTTAATGATTATTTCATCAGTCATTCCTGAACCATTATCAATTATGAACAGCTTGGATTCTGCCTTATTTTCTCGGACATCTGCCACTACCACGCAAGTATCTGCGTCCGCATCATAAGCATTCTTCACCAGTTCTACAATAGCCCCTTCTGCATTGGCAAAGTTCTCCATGCCAATAAGATGTGCTGTTCTTGCCGATATTGCGAATGGAATATTCATCGTTATGCGTTAAATCAACTTGAAAAGATATCTGTTAATCCACAATAAGCTCGCTCAATTTCACATCAAGCAGGGTTGCAATCTGATTCATGTTTTGCAAATCTGGCTGCGACTTTTGAGAGCACCACTTGCTCACAGTACATGTTGACTTGCCTAACTTTTCCGCAAGCCACTTGCTTGTCAGGTGCTTCTCTACCAAGACGATCTTAATCCTATTCAGGTCTTTGTTCATAGCGGTAAATCCTAATAAATTAAACTACAATGCAAAGTTAATGAATTATTTTTTATAACCAAGGAGTTGATGCATTTTAACTCAATTTATTTGCTAAGGAAAAATCTTCGCTCAACACAATTCAATGCAAATTTTTGAATAGACTCAAAACAATATCATTTATTTTGTGTATTCAATGGTTTATCTTTGTAATGTTTAGAATTCGTTTTTATAAAGCGTAATTATATACTATTATAACCCAAATGTGTCTTTTCGGAACTTCTCGCAGCAACAAGAAACAGTGATGCCGTTTGAAGTAAATGTTGCTTTCGGATGTTCTCCGTGCGTAGGACATTAGTCTGTATTTAGGTCTGTGAGTGGATGCTTCTACACCAAAGGTCATATTTGCAGACATTCATAAGACCTTTATACGGCTTTGATTTTAGTGATTATCGCTATAAAAATAACATAAGAAATTGTTAACCAAACACTTGGATATTTACCCGTTTTTTCGTAACTTCAAGTAAAATTCGGTTAAATATGAGTAATAACGCTAATTTATTCTATTTCTTTAAGCAGTTTCCTGATGAGGATTCTTGTAGAAAATATTTAGAGAAACGAAGATGGGGTAATACTCCAACTTGTCCGCATTGTGGAAACGCACAGAAAATATACCGTTATGAAAACGGGAAAACTTTCAAGTGCGCACATTGTAAAAAGTAATTCAAAGTAACAACGAGTACTATCTATGAGAACTCAAACATTCCGTTACAGAAATGGTTTCTTACTTTCTATCTGATTTCATTGTCTAAGAAAGGTATCAGCTCTATTGAGTTGTCCAAGACTATCGGTGTCACGCAAAAGAGCGCTTGGTATTTATTACACAAGGTTCGTTATATGCTGGAACATCGTAACTCCGATAACCAGCTACGTGGTACAGTAGAACTTGATGAAACGTATGTTGGTGGACGGCGGCGTGGTGGACGTTTATCCATTACACCTGTACCAAATGCTAAGCGTAAAACCTTAGAGCCAATTATCCACAAACGAGTTAAGAAAGGAACCCGTATAAACAGCGATGAATGGTGGGCATACACTAAGCTATGCTCGGACTATGTACACGATGTAGTAAATCATGGGCGTAAAGAATATGTTCGTGGTAAGATACACACAAATACTATTGAGGGTGCATGGTCACATTTGAAGCGGTCAATAATGGGAACATACCACAGACCAAGTAAGGAGCATCTATCCAAATACTGTGCGGAGTTTGAGTTCACATACAATACCCGAAAGAAAACGCCATTGGCAAAATTCAATCAAATTATAGACAAAATCTATCATTTAGGTCTAAGTAATTGGCTATGAACAGCCTTATGAGTTATGATTTTCAGCAGGTAATGATTTAGCGACCTATCTTCTGCAATGACACACAACGCTTTGCATAACTCGAATAACCTATTGCAAAGGTAATACTATCTACGGAGAAAGACGAAACTTTCTCCGTTTTTCTTTTCTAATAGTTGTCTGTTCAGACAATAGTTTTCATTCTTTTCGTCTTATTCCTCATGATTATGGCAGTCCTTCTTGTGCAGGCTGCCTTTCATTTTTCCGCTCTGTCCTCTGCGGTGTTCCTCTCCACGTTCCATTCTAGTATTCGCATCGGGATCGGTTGTTCGTTGTCAGCGGCAAAGGTAGTTCCGGGCTTTCACGGACAAAAAAGGTCGGGGCGGCAAGCCGTTTAGACGACAATCTCCACACTTCCATTTCATTGCAGGTAGTATTCTCGCCGTAAAACCTTGTTTGTCCTAAGCCCTACCTTTTTACGCCCCTGAAACGAAAACGACCGACCCGACGGAAAGACGCATAAAAAAAATGTCGGAAACACGAGGACAGAGAATATTAAAATGGAAACTCAACTTCCTCACCTCTGGAATCCGCATAAAATCAAAAAAATCAGACAAGATGAAACTGAGATACAAAATATCAATTTGGGTGGTACTTGCACTCGCAGGCTCTCTCCTTTGTGGCGGAAGCGTCTGGCTTTGGCTGGTAGGGATATGTGCAGGGAAATCCTCTTCTTGGAACGGAAGGTGGATAAAGAAACGCTCAAAGCCGATATTTTCCATCAGCCCGTTTCTTTCAGCCTGCACGAAGTGACAGAGGGGGGCAATGCCCAAGAGGCTCTCTCGGCTTCACTCAATAAATTAGGAGCGGTGGACATCGAGTATATGCTCTCTTTGCTTCCTGACATCTCCGAAGAAGAGATGCTCTTCGAGCTGCACGACAGGATTTACTACAATCCTTTGGAGGGAGAATATGAAATCGCCGAGAAGTTCATATCGGGCAATGTGGTTGCCGCTTCGGAGCGTATCGGACAATACCTTTTGGAGCATCCGGAAGACACAAGGGCGCAAGCCTCCTTGCAGGCACTGAAAGATGCCATTCCCGAACCGATACCCTTCGTGGACTTGGATTTCAACTTCGGGGAGCGATGGATTCCCGTAAATCTCTACTCAGACTATGCCTCGTACCTCTTCGACACGGAGGTGATGATACGCTACAATTCAAGTGCGGACGAATACTCTGTGGAGGCACGGATGCACAATGCCAATATCTGGGACAGGTTCTGTGTACGGGGGCAACATCGTCGCTACGACGGCATTGCCCTGATGAAGCACACCCTGCTGAATACGACGCCCGACATTACCAAGAAAATCATGGTCGGAGAAAAGGAAGTCAAAGTACGGGACACCGAAGCCATACAGATGGCAAACGCCAAAATCGACGAGATCCGAAACGGCTTTACCGATTGGCTGAACGAGCAGAGCGATGAGTTCAAGCAGCGGTTGGAGAAACTCTACAATGACACTTTCAATTGTTTTGTGCCTCCCCAGTATGATGGTTCCCATCAGATATTCCCCGACCTTAATCTGAAAGGCTTGAGCATCGAGAGTTTGTACGGCAGCCAAAAAGATGCCGTTTGGATGCTCAAACTCAACGGGGGAGGTATCTGCGATCATCAGGTGGGAGCAGGAAAGACGCTTATCATGTGTACCGCAGCTTATGAGATGAAGCGGCTCGGTTTGGCGAACAAGCCGATGATACTCGCTCTCAAAGCCAACGTGCAGGAGATAGCACAGACCTTCCAAACGGCTTACCCAAACGCCAAGCTGCTCTATCCGGGGAAGAACGACTTCACCTCCGACAAGCGGCAGCGGATTTTCCACGACATCAAGAACAACAACTGGGACTGCATTGTCCTCACGCACGACCAGTTCGGCATGATACCGCAGTCGGACGAGATACAGCAAAAAAATCCTTCAGGACGAGCTGGACAGCGTGGAAGAGAACTTGGAGGTTTTGCGTCAGCAGGGACGCAGCATCTCCCGTGCGATGGAGAAAGGGCTTGTCAAGCGGCAGATGAATTTACAGGCGAAGCTGGATGAAATCAAGTTCAAGATAGAGAACCGCAAGGACGATATAGTGGATTTCAAGACAATGGGTATAGACCACCTTTTCGTGGACGAGTCGCATACGTTCAAAAATCTGATGTTCAACACCCGCCACGACCGTGTGGCAGGGTTGGGTAACAGCGAGGGTAGCCAAAGAGCCTTGAATATGCTCTTTGCCATTCGTACCATACAGGAGAGGTCCGGCAAGGATTTGGGAGCGACTTTCCTTTCGGGAACGACCATTTCCAACAGTCTGACAGAATTGTATTTGCTCTTCAAATACCTCCGTCCGCAGGCTTTGGAAAAGCAGGGCATCAACAGTTTTGACGCCTGGGCAGCTGTCTTTGCAAAGAAGTCTACCGACTATGAGTTCTCCATCACAAACGACATCATACAGAAGGAACGGTTTAGGACATTCATTAAGGTGCCTGAGCTGGCTGCTTTCTATGCGGAGATTTGCGATTTTCGTACTGCCAAAGACATCGGTATCGACCGCCCTGAGAAGAATGAGATACTGCACAACATACCACCGACACCCGAGCAGGAAGTTTTTATCGGCAAGCTGATGGAGTTTGCCAAGAGTGGCGATGCTACAATCTTAGGACGTGCACCTCTGAGTGAGAGTGAGGAAAGGGCAAAGATGCTTATTGCAACAGACTACGCGAGGAAGATAAGCTTGGATTTGAGGCTCATCGACCCGAACAGGTACGGAGATCATGTGGACAACAAGGCTTCTCACTGTGCCGTCAAGATAGCGGAGTACTACCGGAAGTTCAATGAGCAGAAAGGAACGCAGTTTGTGTTCAGCGACCTCGGCACTTATAAGCCCGGTAAATGGAATCCTTACAGCGAAATCAAACGAAAGTTGGCGGAAGATCACAGCATTCCTGCTCAGGAGATACGCTTTATTCAGGAAGCTAAGACCGACAAGGCTCGAAAGACGCTCATCGCGGGAATGAATGAAGGTTCAATTCGAGTGCTTTTCGGTTCTACGAGTATGCTCGGCACGGGTGTGAATGCCCAAAAACGTGTCGTCACCATCCATCATTTGGACACGCCGTGGCGTCCTTCCGATTTGGAGCAGAGGGACGGACGAGCCGTGCGCAAGGGCAATGGTAATCATACGGCGCAGGGGCATCATGTAAATCCATACCGTGTTGTTACAGCATTGCTTTTCGGTGCGCAGGAAGATGTCAAAGTCGGTAATGAAAGCCGGAGTGAGTTCTTTCAAAGCAATGTCGCTGACACGGTAGCGGTTCTTTATGAACTCCTCCAGATGCTTATAGACCGTGCAATACTTGTGGTAGGTGGATGGGCATCGCAAGCCTGCATCGACCTGTTTGAAAAAGTCCTCATTGTGCTGGACAAAGACTTTCAGCAAGGTTTCATGCCGCATTTCCAAGCCCAAGAAAGCGTTCTTCACTTTCTCAGCAGTGACATAGTTATCCCGCTCGGCTATCTCCTTGTATTTGGCATTGATGCCGACACGTATCTTGTCCAAGAAACGGTTGGTTTCCAAGGCCACGGTACTTTTTCCCAAAGCTCGGTTGCTCTTGATGTCCCACAAGTCGGGATGAATGTCGCATTTGCAACTGAACTGGGCTATTGTACCATCAATGGTGATACGGCACATCACGGGAACGGAACCGTTCTTCTTGGGGGCGTTCTTTTTGAGGTAGAACAGAACCTTAAACGTACTACGCATAACTCTGACTTTTTACGGTTTACAAAACTATTCATTGTCAGATTATTTGTTGCTATGCAAAATATTGTCGTTCAATGGTAAAGAAACAGTCCGCAATTTATTTGCCTGTTTCCTTTCATCGAAGTACCTTTGCAGGAGGTAATCCCCGAAATTCAGGTCGGATTTTGCACTGTTCGTTACCGCTTTTCCCAATCCTCACTTGCAAAGGAGGTGGTAATGTTTTGGTAACGCTGCTCTGTCCGAAGTTGGTATAACCCCGTCTTTTCGAGGTTTTGCGTCGAAAGGGTCAAAAAACAGAACTGACTGACTCACAAATCATTCACGCTATTTCGCCTTTTCTTGAACCTTGGGGATAGATTTTATTTTAAAATTGCACGTAAATAAAGTTCTCAACGCCAAAAGAACCAAATCTAAAAATGGTGATTACAATTGCAAAATAAATGATCCAACGCCATATTGGCGATATTGTTCGAAGCGAAGTTATAAGATCTTTCTTGGCATTAAAATGGTCGAGAAGGAACATTATCACAACTGCTACACCAAAAGCAATCCACTCTTTGTCGTCAAGTCCAAGCTTTAATTCCTTGATATTCGCACCTGATATGTTGAAAGCGTGAGTATAAACATACAACACTTTACTAACATCTACAATGCGAAAGAAGAGCAATGAGAGAGCAAAGAAAAAGTAGGTACGTATCACCATCACTGTTTTAAAGAGAGCACTTGGTACCTTTTCCTGAATAACTGCACGAGGTTTCTCGGTAAAACGCTCCCACATAATGAGCAATCCTTGTATCAATCCATAGATAGCGAAAGCCCAACCTGCACCATGCCACACACCAATTACCACGAAAGTAACAAGTAATGAGAAATAAACGCCCCATTCTTTTAGTCGTCTTAGCGATGCCGAAAGCGTCATAAAAACATAGTCTCTCACCCAAAAAGATAGAGATTGGTGCCATCTTCTCCACAATTCGCCTGTTGTAAGTGATGAAAATGGACGATCGAAGTTAGGAGATAGCTTGAAACCAAACATTCTTCCAAATCCTAAAGCCATGAGAGTGTAACCTGCGAAGTCTGCATATAGCTGAATAGGATATAGCAATGTACCTACAAAGAGTTGTAAATTAGTAGCCGCATGCACATCATTCATAATACTATCTACTGAAGGTGAGATCTTATCAGCAATCATTAGTTTCAAAAAAGCACCCCAAGCTACTGTCAACATGCCTCGAACTACATTTTCATAATCAAACTTTCGGGCTTGTTTCACCTGTGGTAGGAAGTCGTATCCACGCTCAATAGGTCCTGAAAGGAATTTCATAAAGAGCAACATATACACGCTAAAGTCGAAAATATCGTCTTCAGGCTCTTCCTCCCAATATGTTTCTATAAGGTAAGAGATGGCTTGAAAAGTATAAAAAGAAATGCCTAGTGGGAACAAGTCGATACAATAACGGGTGTAAAGCCATATTCCAACCAGCATAGAAATACCCAAAGCAAGTAGATAAGGAGCCTTTTTTGTTTCTAAACTCTTATGAATCCACTTACCCATATAGAAGGTTAAAAGCGTTATTCCGATTGCAGACACAAGATATTGCCAATGGTAAAAGCCCACAAAAACAATACTGGTAGCAAGTAAAACAAATCGTTGCCAGTTCTTATTTTCCTTTATATAATAAAGAATAAAGGAAAGAATAATTGCACAAGAAAATGGGATGGATAGAAATTCCATTATGCTTTATTTTATTATTGAATATTTATTTGTAATGAGATTACAGCTTAATATTCTGAGGTTTCATTGTTTGCAAACAACTCTTGCCTGTCTTTCACAATGCACTCTTTATGCTCTTCTAAAAGAATAGCTTTTAGAGTGGGTAATAAAAGGAATGTTTTTGTCCTGCAATAACAATGCTATTAGATAGAAAAAGGAATGCTTTTAGCATGCAATTTCTATCTAATTACTCAGGGTTATGATATTAACCAATTTTCTCTAATACTTTATTGCAAAGATCACCAACGTTCTTCATCTTGATGATGTCACGTAGTTTGAAACTCACACCAAATTGTTTTTCGATTTCATCTATAATCATCACGTTTGTAACAGAATCCCAACCATCTACATCATTGGCTGTTGTTTCTGCTGTTAATGTAATTGAATCGTTTTTTAATACTGTTCTAAAAATTGAATGCAAAGCATCCATTATCTCATTCTGTGTCATTTCTTTAATATTATTTGTTTGGAATTATTTTGAATGTTACTATGCTTTGGAATAAGAAGGTATAGAATTTAGTTCTCACCCTTAATTCTTTGGAGCAATTGCTTACGATCTATTTTATTGCTGATGTTTAGAGGAAACTTCGCAACTGCATGCACTTTAGCAGGTATCATATAGTGAGGAAGAAGCTTTTTGAAATGATTCATCAATCCTTCTTCATCGTTGAGCGTTGCAGTTTCTATCACAATATGAATAAAACAGTTGTTATCTCCATCATAAAGAGGCAGTGCCACCACAGCAAACTCTTCATTATAGAAGCTACGAGCAACGTGTTCAATCTCTCCAAGCTCTATTCTAAAGCCTTGAATCTTTATCTGCGAGTCTTTTCTTCCATAATAACCGATGTCGCCTTCATCATCAATTGCGCAGACGTCTCCTGTTCTATAGAATCGTTTTCCATCATGTTCAAAGAACGCTTGCTTGTTCTTTTCCTCGTCTTTCCAATATCCTTTGGTCAAACAAGAACCTGCTAAGCACATTTCTCCTTTGGTATTACTGGGCAATAGCTTTGTATCATCGTCTACAAAGATTACTTCTGTACCCTTCATTGCAAAGCCAATGCTAAGTGTTCCGTTTGTTTCTTTGTTTTGTTCATCACGCTTATAGAGATAAGCAGTGCAGTATATGGTGTTTTCTGTTGGTCCATAAAGGTTCCATATTTGCGCATTTGGAACACATTTGCTCCACTCTCGTGTGTCATCAGTAGGCAAAGCCTCTCCTGCAAAGAAGCAATAACGCATCTCAGGTTGATCTATTTCGTCCATATAAGGGCGCAAATAGTGGATAACAGATGGCACTAGCGACACCATTGTTAGTCTATGATCATCTAAAAGTTCAAACACGGCTTGATATTTAATACGCTCATACGAAACTGTATAGGTGCAAGCACCACCTAAGATGGGTATTAAATAAGATTGAACAGACATGTCGAAGGTTAAATCAAACATCTGTAAGCAACGATCTTCGGGTGTTGCAACAAAGCCTAAGCTATGAAAAGAGTCTACAAAGGCGGCTACATTACTTCGCATAATCTGCACTCCTTTAGGGCGACCTGTACTTCCTGAGGTAAAAAGAATGTAAGCCAAATCACTCTCTTCGGCAACTTTTGGAGCCTCAAGAACATAGTTTTTCGGTGCTTCTAACGAAGTATTTACCACAGGAATATCACTATAACGAGTGTTTTTACTTGAATCTAACACCGCAGTCATACCCACTTGTTGAATAATATCCAAGCATCTTTCGAGTGGTTGACCTGGATGTAAGGGTACATAAGCCTTACCTTCGAGCCACAATGCATAAATAGAAGCATAGGTATAGATATCATCATTAGCAACAAGTCCTACGTTTTTATCGTTTACATTGGCAAGTAGTGTTCTTATTTTCGCTACCTCTTGAGCTAAACGCTCATAGGTAAAAAACTCTTCTTTAATGCAATATGCATTGCAATGATGCCTTTGCGTCAAAGAAAAAAGTAATGGTTCTAAAACTATATTCTTAAAATTCATATCTTCTGTTCTATAGTATTTGATATTTAGTATATTTCATTTTAATGGGCACAAGTTAAGGAATAAAAAACAATTATATGGTAAATATTTCTTAGCACAATAATATGCTTACGTCAGTTTCGTTCTGTATCTATTTGTATTTTACTCCCTTTATCACCCACTTAGTTGGTTTTATCATTGCGATATAAATCGTATAATATCTTTGAACCAACCTTTGTATTATAGTGAGCAGGGTCATAAAAATACGAATAATGAGCAAATTCACTATGCGCTGCATCGTTATAGTTCACCACATTATTTGCTCCAAAAATCTGTTTCAAGAGCTTTACATCTGCAGGATTTAAATACCCACGTTTCAATTCTGGACCTATTGCAAGCTTAACATTAGTTTTATGCTTCTTACAAATACGTTGAATTTGCAACAAACATTCTTTTTGTGGTGCTTTAAGAATAGGTTCTCTCACATATGCAGGTTTGAGATTTGCACGCAACTTATGCCAGTCTGGAGTTTCATAGAATTTCTTTCCAAGCGAATCTAGCTTGTTTTCAACATGCAAAATCTCATCGTTTGTGTAACGAGTGCGACTCTGTCCTACATTATTAATAATATGATTCATACTACTATCATATTTATTTTTAAATAGATAGGTCATATATGCGCCAAAAAAATCTTCACGGAAAAATCCCTGTAAGAATGTTGTTTGATAATAGGCAACACTTCTTCCACTCACTTCGGGAGGCATAATATGCATCACTCCACGTTGTTCTACGGTGAGATTCAGCATCACTGGCTCTGTAATGATTAAGAGATTTTTAATGGGTTGATTGGGTTGACGATCTAATGCCTCTAACTTTAACAGCATATCACCCAATCCTTCGCTATTACTAAATAAGCGAAAGGGACTTCCTTTGATATATTTTTTCCATTCAGAACTTTGAAATGACATAGTGCAAGACGAACCCATAATGAATGAGTCGTAGTGCATTGTGTCTCGATAATTCTTGTATTTATACCAACCAATAGGACCTTCACTCTGTATCATCACCACAGGATGATCGTAATCATCATAGTGTTTGATCACCATAAAGGGGTCATTATAAATATAAACTCCCACACATACAATGAAAGGAAGTGCAAGTAGTAATACCTTTATATATAAAGAAGAAAGTGTTTTCTTTAATCCCATCTCGTTATATTATAATTAATCATCAACGTTTCCAATATACAAAGAAACAATATTTAACGTAAAAAACCAAATAAAAGGTTTCTCTTTTGAGATAATTTAATAGTTATGAAATGAAAGCAGAAGTACTTAAAGAGACCATTACACTCCTTCCGGAGCCAGTTTCATCCACTTTCCTTTGCTCAAGCGCAACAAGAATAACAACCCTCTAAAAGTCAATTCGATAGACATTGCAATCCAAACGCCTTTCAAACCATAGATTGGAGCCAAGCAAGCAGCTAGTGTTAAGCGAAGCCCCCACATACTTAAAAGGTTCATCACGGCTGGCTTCAATGTGTCGCCAACACCTACACACACGCTATTTCCTACGATAGAAGCTGCAAACATCACCTCGGCTACAGATGCAATACGAAGAGATTGCACGCCAAGCACACGTATTTCGGGCACTGGAGACATGAAGCCAATCATTTCTGGAGCGAAAATAAACATTATTAAACCCATGAATGCCATCACAATCATACCCAACGAAACGGTGATTCGTGCAAAACTTCGACACAATTTATATTGTCCTGCTCCATAACTCTGACCCACTAGGGTTGTTGCAGCCTCGCCAATACCAATTCCGGGCATATAACATAAGCTCTCTGCAGCTATCGCAAAGGTGTGACCTGCAATGGCAAAGTTGCCTAAAGGTGCCACAATCATTGTACTAACGATTTGTGCAGAGATCATAAGAATATATTGAACTGCCATCGGACTGCCTATTTTTAGGGCTTGTTTAATATACAACCAACGCCAAACAAAGCGTTCTTTACTGTGTTTTGCAGCAAGTATTGAAGAACGAAAGAAGGCAAACCACGTTTCACTACTTGCGGCAATAACTATAGAAAGCAATGTTCCAAGTGCTGCACCCGCTACTCCCATGTTGAAAATAAAGATAAATATGTAGTTAAAAACAACGTCGAGCACGCACATCATCACGCTAATTACGCTCGGAACAACCATATTTCCCGTACTTTTCAACAAGTTTGTAGAAAGAACTCCTAACTGAAGGAAGGGCAATGCCAAAGTATAGATAGTGAAATAAGTACTTGCATCAACTGCAATATCACTACCTCCACGCAACCAAAAGGGCAAAGAGGGTGATATTCCCACCCCAATAAGGGTGACAACAAGACTCAATAAAAAAGTAGCAACAACACCATGCCGTGCCACCTGACGTGCTTTTTCAAAGTCGCCAGAGCCTACAAAGTGTGCAACTTGCACAGAAAAGCCCAACGCTGTAGCTGTTGTTAGTCCACTATAAAGCCACGTTGGAGCCTGAACTAGACCCACCGAAGCCGATGCTTTAGCTCCTAAAGCTCCCACCATTGCAGTGTCAATATAAAACATAAGCACGTTAGTTATCTGTGCAAGTATGCTGGGCACACTCAAACTGATAACTAAATTTATTTTATCGGCTTGTGAAAGCGTTTTTCCTTCACGTATAGAAGTAAGTAGGACGTCGTTCTTTCCCCTATTAAACATAACCCTATGGTACTATTACTTTATTGTACTTTATTATTTAATATAACTTTAAACGAAATAGTTATACAAGAAAAAACGATACCCATTTTATGGTATCGCATCTCTCAACTATTTCTTAAATACCCTTTCAAGGTTGTTACGACATTTATTTATGCCTCTAGAACATTGAAATATCTTTCGTTATAGTTCTATTTTAACACCTCAGCGGTATTCTTTTCAAACAAACACTGCTTTTATGCAGTGAGAAGGTTGAACCCTTCTTTTGATATTATCCTTTTCCTTTTTATCTATTCAGTCCTAACAGTAACATTTTATTGATATGTTAGCTGTAAACTTCTACCTTTTGGGGTTTCTATTTTCTTCTTTCTCTCTAATCTAATGTTGTTATATCCGTTGAAAAGCAATCTATTTTACTTATGGAAACCTGCCTTAATAATCTACCTAAACAATCTTAAAACTTTAAACCTAAATTATAAAATAATTTTATATTTATTTCATCTGCATCTCACGATGCTATTGTTAATCTCTAAATACAAGTCTTTTTTACCCGACTTCAATTCCTATTGGCTTTTATTACTAACCTTTAGTGATGCAAAGATAAGAATGTTTGCGCACACAGCAAGTGTTTTTATCTCTTTTTTTCTATTAAACAAGTTATTTTTGACATACATCAAAGCATCTAAAATAACAAGCTAGAACTTTAAGATATTAAAGCGAATAAAGCCACTAAGAATGAAGATTGCAACTGATTAAAACAGGGAGTTTGAAAAGTATCGATTTAAAAGGAGTGATATTGTGTCGCAAAAGCATTGTTTTTCTATCACAAAAGCAACGTTTTTACATCACAAAAGCTATGCTTTTGAAAGAGAAGATAAATATTGTTGCTCTCGATCTACTTTGAGTTCTGATGACAGAAGCTATTGAAAACACCACCCAAACGAACGGGAAAGGTTCTTCACCTCTTTCTTGCAAGCTCACTTTACATCTACTCAACTAACCCACTCTCCACCTCTTTCAATTATCAAAACAAAGTATCTCAATCAAAAGAATACAAAAGAGAGCCTCTTTGCACCTTTGTTTTGTTATGCGAAGAGACTCTCGTTCTATATTTTATACTATAGTATTATCGAATACTTTTCTTTGGGTTAATTTCTAACAGCGTGATATCGTATATGATTGTACTGTATTCTGGGATTCCAATAGATGCTATTGCAGAAGAAGCGAAGCCCAAATTTGCTGGTACATACACTTCCCATCTATCTCCAACAACCATTTGTTGAATGGCAGTTGAATAACCTTCTGGTAAAGCTACACGTGTATTTTTATTCGAAATAATTGTTCCTACAACTGGAAGAATAATAGAACCATTTGTTTTTGCGTTATAACCACCTATGTAAGTCTGCATAAAAGCCCATCCATTAGGGTAAGTTGTTGAGGGAAGAAGGCGTGCTCTGTAAGCCACCAACACACTATCTGTAGATAACGGATGCTGTGTTTCGCTTCCACTTTTAAGCACTTTCACCACCACCTGTTCATTGTCTGTCACTTTATAGTTAGTATCTAAACCAGGAAGTGTCCAGTTTCTAAATATCTTCCATGCTTTATCTCCCTTTGAGATACTTGTCTTTGCTTGCGAAAGTGTCTTGCTAAAAAAAGCCTCATTGGTTGCTTTCCAGTTGGGATATTCTTTTTCATCTATGATATCATTAGAACAACTAGTAACAAACAAACATACCACAAAAAATAACAGACTATATAATAAGGTGTACTTCTTCATTTATTGTATTCTTTTTTATGAGCAAATAATACTCGCTTTATGGTTATTTTACAATAAAGTTTCTACCATGTCAACACATTTTATGCTATAATAGCTCTAAAACGCAATAGAACATTATTAAAAACTTTAACGAATTGTATTTCGAAGCAAAGTTAAGTATAAAGAATTAAAAAACGAACTTTTATCACTTTTTTATCTATAAGAAAGGCGTTTTTATGCTCTTTTAATGCATCTGAAATACATAAAAAGATAAATATCTTACATTTTACAATATTTCTACGGTCTTTATTCCCACTATAATAAAAGCTCTTCCTAAAAAAAAGCTACCTTTGCACACAAAACATACATTTATATTAATTCAAGAATAAATGAAAAGACTTATTAACACCCCTTATATGGGACTATTTATTGTGGCTTTACTTGCCTTAGGCATCACTTTCTTGGCACAATTACCTTTTTTTGAAAGCATAAAACTTAGTGCAATTGCCCTCGGTGTGGTTGTGGGTATGCTGTTAGCCAATAGTGTTCGTCCTCTATTTCCAAAAGAATGGGATGGTGGTTTGGCGTTAGCAAGTAAACATTTCTTACGCACTGGTATTGTTCTTTATGGTTTTAAGCTCACTCTCAACGCCTTATTTGTGATGGGAGCCAAAGCTGTTGCTATTGATTGCATTATTGTTTGTGGCACACTCTTATTGGGTAATGCCCTAGGACGCTGGCTAAAACTAGACAAAGACGAGCGTTTGCTCATCTCTTCTGGTAGTGCCATTTGTGGAGCCGCAGCGGTTTTGGCTACCGAACCTGTGCTTCAAGCCCCCAAGCACAAAACGGTTGTAGCTATTGCAACGGTAGTTTTATTTGGAACTTTATCTATGTTCCTCTACCCTTTGCTTTATAGAATGGGATTATTTCATAGTTTTTCTGCCGAAGCCATTGGCGTTTACACAGGCTCTACCATTCATGAAGTGGCGCATGTGCTAGGTGCAGGTACGGCGATGACACCCGCAATTACGGCAACGGCTACGATAACAAAGATGATCAGAGTAATGATGTTGGCACCAGTGCTATTATGTTTGAGCATAATAGTGCGCTCTGGTAGTTCTATTGCCAAAGGAAATAGCTTGAAAAGCATCACAATTCCTTGGTTTGCCTTTTATTTTATGGGTGTTATTGTGCTCAACTCAATATTAACATCGCTATCTACTTCAGGTGGTTGGAATGGTATATATACAGAAGTCACGAAGATTATCAATCTTATTGGCACCTTTGCACTTACAATGGCTATGACTTCTATTGGTTTAGATGCTACCTTTGCTAAGTTTAAGCAATCGGGCTTACGTCCTTTCCTTTTGGCTTTCTTCCTTTACATCTGGCTTGTTTTGGGCGGAAACTTTTTAATTCGATTGTTCTATTAATTCCTATTCAATCGAGATAAATATCAAAAGGGGAATGAAAGCTATTCCCTCTTAAATGAGATAACAATAAAAAAGCTAAACTCTTACATTATGATAAGATCTGAGAGGGATTCACTCCTACTTGCTTGTTCTTATCTTCCTATGTAAAAGTTTAGCTTTTATTCTTTATAAGGGCAATGCCCAAAGGGTTCTATCTCTTCAATTATAGTTTCCTTTCAACTTGCCTTTGATTTTGAAAGCGATTGCTATCCGCCTAAAAAAGAGCAAAAAAATAAACCAAAGCCATAGTGGCAATGGTTTATTTTTTTATTTATTGTAATTTCTTTAGCAAGCTAACGATGCTCACTTTGTCTTCAATTATATTGCGAAGTTCTGAAATATCAACACGTTCTTGCTCCATTGTATCTCTGAAACGCAAAGTAACTTTGTTGTCTTTCAATGTATCATGGTCTACAGTTACACAATAAGGAGTACCTATTGCATCGTGACGCCGATAGCGTTTTCCGATTGAATCTTTTTCTTCGTAATGGCAATTGAAGTGGAATTTCAAGCTATCAACAATCTCACGAGCCTTTTCTGGCAAGCCATCTTTCTTCACTAGAGGCATCACACACAACTTAACAGGAGCCAATGCAGCAGGAAGTTTCAACACAACACGTGTTTCTCCATTTTCTAATGCCTCTTCTGTATAAGCGTGACACATGATTGAAAGGAACATACGATCAACACCAATAGATGTCTCTATCACGTAAGGTACATAGCTTTCGTTGGTTTGTGGATCGAAATATTTAATTGATTTACCACTGAATTTCTCGTGTTGTGAAAGGTCAAAGTTGGTTCTTGAGTGAACACCTTCAACTTCTTTGAAACCAAATGGCATCTTAAATTCAACGTCAGTAGCGGCATTTGCATAGTGAGCAAGCTTCTCATGATCGTGGAAACGATAGTTTTCTGCACCAAAACCAAGTGCTTGATGCCACTTCATTCTTAGCTCTTTCCACTTATTAAAGTGCTCTAATTCAGTGCCAGGACTAACGAAATACTGCATTTCCATTTGTTCAAACTCACGCATTCTGAAGATGAATTGACGTGCAACGATTTCGTTTCGGAATGCTTTACCTATTTGAGCAATACCAAATGGCAATTTCATTCTACCTGTTTTTTGTACGTTTAGGTAGTTAACAAAGATACCTTGAGCTGTTTCTGGACGCAAATATATCTTGTTTGCAGCATCTGAAACTGAACCCATCTCAGTAGAGAACATAAGGTTAAACTGACGAACATCGGTCCAGTTCTTTGTTCCACTAATAGGATCTACAATCTCTTCATCAATGATAATCTGCTTAAGTTCTTCTAAATTAGACGCCTGCATAGCCTCAGCATAACGTGTGTGAAGAGCATTTTTCTTCTCGTTTAGCTCCAATACACGTGCATTTGTTTCTAAGAACTTCTCTTTATCGAAGCTTTCTCCAAAGCGTTTTGCTGCCTTAGCCACTTCTTTATCAATCTTTTCTTCGTATTTTGCGATTTGATCTTCAATCAAAACGTCTGCACGATAGCGTTTCTTTGAGTCTTTATTATCAATCAAAGGGTCGTTGAATGCATCGACATGTCCTGATGCTTTCCATATCGTTGGGTGCATAAAGATAGCCGAGTCGATTCCAACAATATTCTCATGAAGGAGCACCATGCTCTTCCACCAATATTCTTTGATATTGTTTTTAAGTTCAACTCCATTCTGTCCATAATCATATACGGCTCCTAAACCATCGTAAATATCACTACTTGGAAAAACAAAACCGTATTCTTTACAGTGCGAAATAATCTTCTTAAAAATATCTTCTTGTGCCATTGCAGTTCTAAAAATTAAATTATTGGGCAAAGTTAAGCCTTTTTTTCGGATATTCTTTGTATTTTTGCGTTAAATTAGAGTTAACTAATAGCTTTTCATTTGTAGCATGAGTAATTACAACGACGATATCAACAATAGCGAGAATCAAGAAGAACTAATAAATAACGAGAGTCATTCCGACTACACACCAGCGAGCCGTCTTGATGCATCTGCAGTGCATCACCTCAGCGGAATGTATCAAGGTTGGTTCTTAGCTTATGCTTCTTATGTTATATTAGAACGTGCCGTGCCACACATTGAAGATGGACTTAAACCCGTTCAACGTCGTATTTTGCACTCTATGAAGCGCATGGACGACGGAAGATATAACAAAGTGGCTAACATTGTTGGTCATACTATGCAGTTTCACCCACATGGTGATGCCTCAATTGGCGACGCTTTGGTGCAAATGGGACAGAAAAATCTGCTCATTGACATGCAAGGTAACTGGGGAAACATACTCACTGGCGACCGAGCTGCTGCGCCTCGTTACATTGAAGCACGTCTTTCTCAATTCGCTTTAGATGTTGTTTTTAACCCTAAAACAACCAATTGGCAACTAAGTTACGACGGAAGAAACCAAGAACCCATCACACTTCCTGCTAAATTTCCACTTCTTTTGGCTCAAGGAGCTGAGGGAATTGCGGTCGGTTTGTCGTCAAAAATACTCCCACACAACCCCAATGAGATATGCCAAGCGGCTATTTCCTACCTAAGAGGAGAGGAATTTCAACTTTATCCCGACTTTCCCACTGGCGGATCTATAGATGTTAGCAAGTATAATGATGGTCTTCGAGGTGGTAGTATCAAAGTTCGTGCCAAGATTGAAAAGCTAGATAGCAAAACACTTGTTATACGAGAAATTCCTTATAGCAAAACCACCACATCGCTTATCGATTCTATCTTAAAGGCTATTGACAAGGGAAAGATCAAAGCAAAGAAGGTAGACGACAACACTGCCGCTGAAGTTGAAATTCAAATTCACCTTGCAAGTGGTGTTTCTTCTGACAAAACGATTGACGCTTTATACGCATTTAGCGACTGCGAGGTGAACATTTCGCCCAATTGTTGCGTGATTGAAGATCAGAAACCACGCTTTATGACTGTGAGTGAGGTACTTTGTCACAGCGTAGACTCAACGATGGGACTTCTTAGAAAGGAGCTACAAATACGTAAAGACGAACTCCTTTCTCAACTATTTTTTGCATCGTTGGAAAGCATTTTCATTGAAGAAAGAATCTATAAAGATAAGAAATTTGAGCAAGCAGCTAACGTAGATGCAGCCATTAAGCACATTGATGAACGATTAGAGCCTTTTAAGAAGGACTTTATTCGTGAAATAACCCGTGACGATATCTTGCATCTTTTAGAAATAAAGATGCAGAGAATCTTGAAGTTTAATAAGGAAAAAGCCGAGGAACTCATTGCTAAAATGAAGCAAGAGATTAAAGATATCGACTATAAACTGGCTCACATGGTGGATGTTACCATTGAGTGGTTCACCTTCTTAAAAGAGAAATACGGCAAAGATCATCATCGTTTAACGGAAATAAGAAACTTTGATACCATCGAAGCAACAAAGGTTGTAGAGGCTAACGAAAAGCTTTACATCAACAGACAAGATGGTTTTATTGGCACTTCACTCAAGAAAGATGAGTTTGTTTGTAACTGTTCGGACATAGACGACATCATTATTTTCTACAAAGATGGATTGTACAAGATTATAAAGGTGGCTGAAAAGATTTTCGTTGGTAAGAATGTGCTACACGTTCAGGTATTTAAGAAGAATGATAAGCGCACCATTTACAATGCTGTTTATCGTGATGGCAAGAAGGGTCCTTATTACATTAAACGTTTTAATGTTACTTCTATGACCCGAGAACGTGACTACAACCTCACCAATGGCACCCCTCATTCGAAGGTTGTGTACTTCACTGCAAATCCAAATGGAGAGGCAGAGGTCATCAAAGTCACTTTAGATCCTGCGTCTAAAAAAGGTAATATCTTTATAGAAAAAGATTTCTCTGACATCTTAATCAAAGGAAGAGCAGCCAAAGGAAACCTCTTAACTAAGTTCAACATTCAACGAATTGGATTGAAGAGCCACGGACATAGCACTTTAGGAGGCAGAAAAGTGTGGTTCGACCCAGATGTTAACCGCCTTAATTATGATGAACACGGAAAACTATTGGGCGAGTTTAACGAAGGAGATTCTATACTTATCGTCCTTGATAATGGCGAGTTCTACATCACCAACTTTGATGCTAACAACCATTACGAAGACAATATTCTTATAATTGAGAAGTGGAACGAACACAAGGTATGGTCGCTTGTGCTGATTGATGCAGATAATAACAATTATCATTACATCAAACGCTTTAACATGGAGGCAACTAAACGACATCAAAATTTTGTTGGAGAGAATCCTAACAACAAGTTAATTGTCCTCACCGACCAAAAGAATCCACGTGTAAAGGTTACTTATGGTGGCGAAGATGCATTCAGAGGAGAGCAAGAAATTGATGTAAATGAGTTTATTTCTGTAAAGGGATTTAAGGCTAAAGGAAAACGCATTGCCACTTGGAGCATTGATTCTGTTGAACTACTCGAGCCTATTGTCAATGAAGAAGAGCAAGAAGATGATGCTCTAAGCAATGAAGAAATAAACGAACAAGATAGCCTTTCTGAGAATTTAGACCCCGACAAAGGAAAGAGTCAACAAGATGTTATCGATGAAATAACAGGACAACTCAATCTCTTTAATGATGAAGAAAATACTGAAAGCTAATCTTTTCTTGTGTTTTTGCATGCTTTTTTCTAATGCAAAAGCGCAAGAAAAAATATTGAACATCAACGATTCTAACGCCTTAAATCAACAAAAGCTCATCACCAATGCACACTCGTTTGCCATTGGAAATCTTGAGCTACTAGACACCTATCTATCTAATCAAAAGTATAGAGGAACGGAGTTACGTTTTATTTCACACACCACTCGAGAACGAGGCTATTGCGATTGGAGCACCAACATCATGCACCAAGCCGCTATAGCACGCACCCTAAACAAGCAAGACACGGGTTCTGAGCTTTATGCCGTCTATAATATTGAATGGGGCAAACTGCATAAATGGACTTTTTTAGATAACAACCTTATTATAAGAGGTGGTGGCTTGATCGACTCTTCGCTTGGCGTTATCTATAACACTCGCAACAGCAACAACCCAGCACAAGCCCTTGCAGACTTCAATATCGGTCCTATTGTGTCATGCACCTATCGCTTTCGTTTTCTACGCAAGCACCCAATGGCGGTGAATTATCAAGCTTTTTCACCATTAATAGGACTTATGTTTTGCCCAAACTATAGTCAATCCTACTACGAAGCGTTCACACAAGGTAACTACGACCATAACATGGTGTTCACACACCCCATCAACAAGCCATCTCTTCGACAAATGTTATCACTCGATTTCATGCTATTCAAAACCCAAGTACGCATTGGTTATGTGGGCAACTATTTACAATGGAACGTCAATAACATCAAGTCGCACACCTATAGTCATGCCCTCTCAATTGGAATTGTAAAACACTTCAAGTTTATTTCATTGCAACCATGATTTCAAAAATAACATCTCGCATCTGCATTTTGTTGCTTTTATGCTTTTGTTTCGCCTCTTGTATCGACAACAACGAGCCACCTAACACCACAAAGGGCAATTTCGAGGCTTTGTGGAACATCATTAACGAGCATTATTGCTTTTTTGATGAGAAGCAAAAGGAATACGGACTCGATTGGAACGAGGTGTATAAGCGATATGCTCCCACGGCATCTATGCCGCTAACAAAGGCGCAAGAGTTTGAACTTCTTAGTAATATGCTATCGGAATTGCGTGATGGTCATGTCAATTTATACAGTGCTTTCGACATGGGAAGATACTGGGCATGGCGTGAAAACTACCCTTCGAACTTCTCACAAGAACTCATCGATAACTATTTAGGGACGAACTATAAAATTGCGGCAGGTTTTTACTATCGCATCCTCACCGACAACACGGGCTACATACGTTGTGCCTCGTTTGCAAGTGGCAAGGGCGAAGGCAATCTAGATCATGTGTTTTTTTATCTATTAGCATGCAAAGGACTAATTATAGACCTTCGAGACAATAGCGGTGGCTTAGTTACTGCAGCCGAACAACTTGCAGCTCGCTTCACTAATAAAAAGGTGTTGGTGGGCTATATTCGCCACAAAACGGGTAAGGGACATCGAGATTTCTCTCCACTTCAGGCGCAATATCTCACTCCTAGCAATGGCATTAGATGGCAAAAGCCTGTTGTTGTTATCACCAATCGTGGTGTTTATAGTGCTGCCAACGAGTTTGTGAAATATATGAAGAACCTTCCTAACGTTACAATTATAGGAGATAAAACTGGCGGAGGGGCGGGAATGCCTTTCTCTAACGAGCTGCCTAATGGCTGGTCGGTGCGTTTTTCTGCTATCCCGTCATACGATTCTGAGCAAAAAACTACTGAGTTCGGAATTGAACCGCACCACAATGTGAGCCTAAAAATGGAGGATTTGCAACGCAAAAAAGACACTTTAATTGAATTTGCACGTAAAATTATAGCAAAATAATTTGGTAGTTTAATTTTTATACATTACCTTTGCAAACGCAATGAGGGTACTACCTTGCGCTTGTGGCGAAATTGGTAGACGCGCTAGACTTAGGATCTAGTGTTTTGCGACGTGTAGGTTCGAGTCCTATCAAGCGCACAAAAGGTGGTTTTTAACCACCTTTTATTTTTTATATATGATTCTATTCTATCGCATTTGTTTTTAATAGAACTGCAACCGAACACCATTTTATTTTGATTCTATCTGTCGTTAACGAGCAATTGCTCTGCCCTTAACTTGCAACCCATCATCAACCCACTATCTCCATGGCAACAATAATGCCATAAACAAGCTTCTTTCTGGGTTCAAATCAACACCAATAAAGTTTCACCCAAGGTCTATAGCCTTCTCTTTACACGTTGCATTGATATCTTCCCTCTGTTTCTCGCATCAAACATACACTCTCTGCTCTACTTGAGGTGTATTCTATCCACTTGTAAACTCACTGCTTTTAGCACACAAAAGCAATGCAATTACATCCCCAAAGCAATACTTTTACACAACAAAAGCATTGACATTGAGGTTTAACACCAATTGCTATTGTTTTTCTATGCTTTTTTATTTTTGTTATTCTCTGTAGTATAGAAAGATAAACGAAATGCACTTACACTCTTTTTCGATACAAACATCTCTTTTAAAAGAGGTAAAAACGCATGGCGAAAACACAACATTTCAGTAGAAACACCGATGGGTATTAGCTGTTTACTTATTTCTTCATCACAAAAAAATCCTCAAAACCGCATTTTCTATTACGATTTTGAGGATTAAGTTATTTCCAAAAACAAATGGAAATAACATCAAGTTCTATAGGCATTATCCCACTCGTGTGTAGATTAGGCAAATAAAACGCATCACTTTTTATACTCTCTACGCAAGTCTGTTAGCTGAGTTGGTATAGAAGGCTTCACGTTTTTGCTCTTATTTCTTACGCCTTCATTGTTTTGTATGTTCAATGGATAATATCCGTTTTTCAGTTCTTCCTTCTCTATTGTTTTAGGGTCTTCACTTGATGATGTAGCATACCACTCCCAATAACATTCGTCGAGTATATCATCTACCTTTTGTTTGGCTGTAGCATCACTCTGATTTATCTTTAACAAAGCGCAAATGGTTTGACGAAGTGTCGATAAAGTGCCGCTTTTAATGGCTGTTGCTGAGTGTGCTTGAGTGGTGTGCCAATAAAAACGTTGCTCTAAATCGCTACTACTACCAAAATAGAGGCACCAATATTGTTTGTCGTTTATTGGTTCTTTCTTGATAGGTTCGTAGTCTACACCATCCAAAGTACTCAACAAACTTTTTGCGCTTTCTTCTGGAAAACCCTTGATATTAATGTTTTCAGATAACACATAAAGAAAACACGTAAGGGCATTTTGCCTTATTTATGTAAAAGCAAAACAACAAACAAATGCTCACACCAACAATCTTCGCCAACAATTTTGAAGAAACACCTTGTGTGAAAATTAGTTTGTCATGATAACAAAGAAAATACGCCTATACAATGTATCATGTTCTACCCCTGAAACCGAAGCGATACCGTGAATTGAGCGTAAATAAGATTATAAATATTTTTGTTTTTGCTCGCTTAATTCGTATCTTTGCGAGGATAAGCAAATTTAATTCTAAGAACAATTTACAAACAAAGAAATCAGTTTTTTAATGTCTTCATTTAAGAAAGAAGCTATAAAGGAAAATATTAGGATAGCAGATGCTGCTATAGATTTATCTGTATCGTGCGCAACGATTCGCAATTGGATTAAAACTGGATTATTAGAAAGCACTGCTCGAGGATATATTTCTAAACAATCTTTAGAGTTTGTGAAGGACAATTTAATAGGAAATTCTAAACTAATTGCCAGATCAAACAAAAGTAGAAAAAGCACAAAAAGCTACGAACTGAGTAAACCTACCGCTATAACAGATTTAAATAGTGACTGCTTTGATGAAGAAAGTGGACAAAGATATGAAAACTCTTTAACTGAATCTTATAGAAACAAGGAAGGCATTTATTACACAAACAAAAATATTATTGCCGATATGTTGAAGCATATCAAAGTGACAAAGCAAACAACATTCTTAGATCCTTGCTGCGGTTGTGGAAACTTTATTATGGAGGCAATAGAAAAAGGTGTAGAAGTAGAAAACATTTATGGATTCGACACAGATGCTATTGCTGTAGAAATAACAAAACAAAGGGTTTTCCTTAAAACGGGAAAACAACCAATAAACATTATTTGCGCAGATTTTTTAACTACGGCTAAAAGCTTGAATAAAAAATTTGACCTGATATATACCAATCCACCATGGGGAAAAAAACTTTCTAAAAACCATAAAGAATGTTTTTCTCAACTCTATCAAATAGGTAAAAACACCGACACATGCTCTCTTTTTGCTTTTGCCTCTATTCAACTACTTTCACAAAATGGTAGTTTGGGACTTCTATTACCAGAGTCGGTTCTAAATGTTGCTAGGTTTCAAAATCTAAGACAACTGTTCTTATCGTTCTCGATACAAGAAATAAAAAATTATGGAAAAGCTTTTAAGAGCGTACAATCAAAAGCATACTCTATCATAATAGAAAAAACTACTCCAAATAAAAATCATCAAATACAATGCTCTGAAAACTATATCCACCTAAGATTACAAAGCTCTTTCTCTCAAAATCCTATGATGATCTTTAATGTTTGGACTACTGCCGAAGAACAAAATGTTATACAACAACTGTTTATACTACCTCACTACTCATTAAAAAATAACGCTAACTGGGGATTAGGCATTGTTACAGGAGATAACATAAATAAATGTAAACCTAACTATGAAGAAGGACTTGTGCCTATTTTCAGAGGAAAAGATATCTCTCCAAATAAACTAAATGAACCAACTATATATATAGATCCTGATCTTTCTAAATACCAACAAACGGCTCCTATAAGTATCTATTGTGCCCCCAAAAAGATTATATACCGATTCATCTCTGAACACTTAATATTTTTCTGCGATACAAAGCAAAATTTAATACTTAATAGTGCCAATGCATTAGTATTAAAGAAGAACTTTCCTATCTCTGAAGAACAATTGGTTTCTCTATTTAATAGTAGAATTATCAATTGGCTATTTAAGAAACTCTTCAGGACGAACAAAATTCTAAGAACGAATTTAGAACATCTTCCTATATACACATCTCATTACCTTAATGATATATTCGACGAAAACTCTTTCCTAAAGAGTAATAACATAAAACTCAATAAAGACACTTACTCTATCAAAGAATGAAGAGATCTACCACTTAAAGAAAACCTAAATAAAGATGGTTGGGTGATACTCTTACGACACTATCGCTGCTAAAAGAAAAAGTATAGAAATGAAAAGAAAGACTTGCAAGAAAAAGTGTAGCAACGGAAGGACAAGACAAGGAAAATTTATCAATGGATTTTTTAGAAAAACAGCAAAGAGAAAATAAATAAGAAACTAAGAAAAGAAATTTAATCTTACACACTTCTTAGGAAAGTAGACTTATATAGTAAATAAACAAGTATAAAAAGAAATCCGATTAAACAAAACAGATAACAAAGTATTCCTCTTATACAGAACAAAAAATCCTCTCTCTTTCAATCAATTGATTAAAGAGAGAGGATTTTATTTATTATCGCATAAAGCGAAACACTATCTTAAAGTGTGTTTCTTTCTTACAGAAGAAGTGATAGAAGATGTTCCAGAGTTATTTCCATCGTTTTCAGAATCATCAAAATCACCTAACTCAGGAGTAAAAAGCTCTTTTTTATGATCTAAGACAGACGTTTCAAGAGGCACTTTTATCAATTCTTTATAAAACGATCCCTGGTTGGCATTATCATCATGATAAATCACATCTGCATAAGAAGATGCCTCTTTACCAGGATTAGCATCAACATTAAATGTGCGCCAACCATCCATGATAGAAGCAAGTAAATCACTATATTCATCTGGTTGTTTGCGTTGATGCACCAATTTATACACTTTAGAGCCATTAGCCTTTGTGTATTCTACAATAAGGCTATTGTTATGCGAAGTTGTATTTACTCTTACTGGTATGCAAGAGAATCCACCAGAGAGTTGATCTTTAGCTTTATCGTAAGTACAAACATTTTCTGCTTTGCAAAGGAAGATAGGCGATCTCATTTTTAGAAGAGTTGTCATATTTCCTAAATAAAAGAAATTTGCAGCTGTATATAACACCACCTTTTTTGCATCAAAGGCTTCAGAAGCATCTAAGCCGAAGAAACGGTGTGGATTCTTTAGTTCTAACTGAGTGTGCATTGATATACGTTCAAAAGGTCGTCTATAAGCCATTGGACCATCATGTTGGGTAAAAGGTTTACCAGCAGTACAGAAACTATTCCAACCAATAGGGCGAATAAACACAGGACGTTTATGTTCTGGCAAATCAGTATTTAATGCAGGACCAGGTAATAACTCAGGTGTACCATCTTTATTCACCTTAGATCCAAGGAAATAATCCGTAATATTACCATTTTTTGCGGCATAAACATAAGTAGAATCGGTATCATAAAGGAAGCCTTTCTGTTCGATATTTTCAAACTTATATCCTTCTTTAAATCTTGGGAGAATAGCTTGTATAGGTCTATTCATAAGTTCTACAAGCTCATCTGGAGTCTTTGTCATCACTGTATCACTGAACCCTGATTGAGTACTACTTAGCAGGTGGACTTCTATTGTATACTTTTTACTTGGAAGTTCTTTAGTATACAAGGTGTCATATCTTTGTAATCCTGGTGTAAAATAGATAATATCGTAGCCCTTAAGGTCTGATGCAAATCCATATCTTCTACGATAAAAGAGTTTTACATAAATACTATCGGGTATAACAGCTTTTATTTCTTGACTAAAGGTGATACCTTTTTTGGTACGCGATGTAAATAACAAGCTCGATGCACCATAGAGTTGTTTTGCATTTGAAGCTTCTCCTTCTCCACCGTCGTTTGCTTCTTTAACAAAGTGTTGAAGGTCTGGCGTGTGAAGGGTTATCATTTTTTTAGCATAATCTATACTATGAGTCCAGCTACTTGGCAGTGTTGCAAGAATCTTAGGTAAGTCTCCTTTCTTTGTATAAGGAAGTTCTACAGTAGAAGAAGGTGTGACATAAAGCGTATTAGAGTTTTCATCATAATGACAATACTCATTGCTATACTTTGCTTGCTTAGGATGTAAGATGAGTTCTCTATTTCCATCGTTTATATATTGTTCGCTATAAAGAAAGTTGATATCATCTCTATAACAGCTCGACAAGCCTCCTAATAAGCTAACAAGCACCAAAGACAGGATATAATATTTTGATTTCATTTTCATTCCCTTTTTTAATTATTTGTTTATATACTCAGAAAGTCGTTTAATGTTATTACGAGTCATATCATTAGGTTTCTGAACCTTTATTAATAACTCGAAAGCTTCTTTCAACTTACCTTGTTTTGCATAAGCAGTTGCAAGCAATTCTTTTTCTTTATCGCTCTTAACCATTACAGGTTCTAATTTTGCAACGACATCGTTTAACGCATTATTATTAAGCGACTTCACAGCCATGTAACAACGTGCAAGTTCGCTATCTGGATAAAGTTTTTGCAAAATATTTAGTGCTTCAATACCCTTATCACTATCTAATCCATAATCTAATGCTACTGCATAGATTTCTTCAGGATTAAGATTCTTAGGATCTTTAAGAATAATTTCTTTTGCTTGTTGCAAAGGATAAACAGGAAGTTCATAGTCTACAGTATAAGCACTAAGACGTAAATAAGTGTAAACCTTAGCAATAAGCGAAGAATAATCTTTGAGTTTCTTTAAGTTTTGCTTAACTACTTCTTTGTTTGTTTCTTCATTAAGCATTCTAAGAGCTTCGTCTCTTGCTGGCAATGACGCATCTACTTTCAAGGTATCTTGCAATCCTTGCCAGTTTTCTTCCATACGTCCCAAGGCAAATAAACCTCTATTCCAACCTGTTTTACCACTTACATATTCCATAATAGATCTTGCTCTACCCTCTGCAAGACGCATATTGTTATCATATGGTCCTTCAGGAGATGCAAAACCTTCAATACGTACACCTGTAACTTTATAGTCGGGATGGGCTTTTAGTTCTGCAATATCTTTATTAATACGTGCTAACTCAAGTCCGTTTTTATGCAATGTAGGAACAATATTAGTTTTATTAAGCGGATAAGTAAGTCTAATAGCAAGTGTATGACTGCGCTCTTTCTTTACAGGTAGCTCGATACTCAACAATGGAGCATACTCTAAATCTACAAGTGTAGGCTCTTTAACTACATCAACTGGTGCAGGTGGAGCTACTGGTGTAAGTACTGGCATAGCAGGTTTAACCTTACGTCTAAACTTATATATCACACCAAGAGAGGGCTCCCAAACAAAAGCATCGTAACCCATTTTTGCACTGGCAATGCCATCTACACTTCTATTATGTTGCCAAATAACATTGTTACCTAACTCTATTGACCACGAACGATGCACGTTAAAACGTAATGCAAGATCTCCGCCTAAGCCCCAAGTGAGCTTTTGACGCTCTGCATGAGCCACTTCATTACCTGTTTCTCGGTCGACTAATTTAGCTTTAAAACCTGAGAGATAGAAACCAGGTTTAGCCCATAACTCCACAGGCTTTTCGCTATAACGATTAACATAGAAAAGTCTTGTTAAATTAATTCCCACATTTAGGTTCACTTGCCAGTGCTTAACTCTACTTTCTAGACGTGAAAATGGGAAACCATCAGATTCGTTTTCCAAGCGTTTACCTCGATAACCGATAAGAATTTCATCATCATTATTACGATAAGGATAAAAATATTCATCAGCATCAATAAGAGTATAAGGATAATAGGTAAAAGCATCTTCTCTTCCTAATTGAAAATTATACTGATAACTCGAAGGACGAAGCTTGTTTTTTCCATATCCGACATTCAAATCTAATGAGAATAAAGGAGAGAATTGATAGCCTACATTCAACATTCCTCCATAACCAAAGTGTGGTTTATCGCCACTTGGAATCGAAGAAAGATTGTTAAAGTACATTGGAGTAAAATATTTAGCTCCAAGATACCAGAAATGTTTTTTTACTTTCTGTGAATAATTAACCGCTTGTTCTTGCGTTTTTGCTTGTTCTTGCACTGAGGTTTGTGCCATAATAGGCGTAACCATAGCAAATGACAAACAAATACCTGTAAGAGTTTTCTTTACATGTACCATGATAAAATAATTTTCTATTTTAATTATAGATTAATATACATTTTTCTTTACAAAGTCTTTTTATTATAAAATAGTATAAAACGACTTGCAAAGTTAATTATAATTAGTATAATACACACACATATATATGTTTTTTTATAATTCTATTATAAAAAACATTAACAAGCAATATAATTCTACCTTTTAGTCACTAGCAATAGCTTTACTAAAGAGTTTTTTGATGCCATAAAGTCTATAGAACAGTATCTCTCTTCAATATTAGCTAGTTTATTTTTATATATTCCTGTCAGATAAAACTTTTCTTTCTAATTCATTGTAATAAAAAATACCCTAAGGTAGTATTTGAGGTATTTTCTCTGAATATTTGTCCCAAATTTATTCAAATAAGAGTTTTTAGTAACTATTTCTATTTCAACCAATAGTAATCCCTTTTTGAATATACCTATTTGTAGTTGCCTAAATAAGGGTTTATAGAACTTTCAAATAGTTTTTAGTATGCAAAATAATTTTGATACAAGCATAAGATATAAATGCTAGAAATTCCTCAGTAGATAAAAGCGTCTTGCTTTTTAAGCTTGCTAAAACATAAACATATTTTTTATTTACATATATCTATATCCTATCAACACATCGTTTATATCGCTTCTGTCTCATTTTATTCCCTCTTTAAGATGGTTACTCTGCACGAATGAGGGTTACACAGAATAAAAATAATAGGCTTTAGAAACGAATAAAATCAGTTTAACAAGTAAGTCTAGGATATCTACTTTAGAGGAACACCTTGTAATAAAAAGAATGTCTCTTCTTTCTTCCTTATATATATTGCAACATTAGTTGCGTTTATAAGGACATGTGGAGAAGGATGGCGAATCATTAAGTTTGCTTATATTTGCAATTTAAAAACAACTCTATAAATATTGATACAAGTGTTTTGCTGGTTAGATGAAGATTTTTATCGTCAATTTAGGCCGTCACCTCTTTTATTTCCAGTCTTGAGGTTGCTACTGGTATCTTCTTTATATTTGTTTTAATAGGTATTAATTTCTTTCTTTAGCTATTTCTTTAGCCAGTAAGCCATTCTTTTCAATTTAAGGAGCAATTTCCCTTATACAGCTTTAAGATAAGCCTTTTATGCATGATAAATTGTATTTGTGGGTTTATACAAGGTTATCGGCATAAGTAATCTATTGGTTCTTTTGTCTGAAGTGATTGCCATAAATGCATAGAAAGATCTTCCTTTATTCTTCTAAAGAACCTTTACATATTTTACTAAGACCTCCTTTTCTTTGTTTTGAAAATACTCTTATGCATATCTTTTATTCTTTCAAAATCTTCTTTCGATAGAAGCAAAATATGAGAACGTAGGTATTTAGTGTTCAATAAAACCCATTAAACAAAAAAGAGAGCTTAACTGATTACTCAATTAAACTCTCTTTAATAAAAAAGGCAGCTACCTACTCTCCCGCATTGCATTGCAGTACCATCGGCGCAAGTGGGCTTAACTTCTCTGTTCGGAATGGGAAGAGGTGGAACACCACCGCTATAACCGCCTGATATTTCTTTATAACATCTATAACATATCTACAAGCAAAATGTATGATTAAATAAATCAAAACGGATGAAAATAATCTGTGTCTGAAAGCTTTGGGCAATTAGTAGTGCTCGGCTTTGACATCACTGTCTTTACACCTACACCCTATCAACGTCGTCGTCTACAACGACCCTCAAAGGAGTTCTAATCTTGCGGATGGCTTCGCACTTAGATGCTTTCAGCGCTTATCCAAACCAGACTCGGATACCCAGCGGTGCCCCTGGCGGAACAACTGGTAAACCGGAGGTCTGTCCATCACGGTCCTCTCGTACTAGTGACGGCTCCACGCAAAACTCCAACGCCCGCGATAGATAGAGACCGAACTGTCTCACGACGTTCTGAACCCAGCTCGCGTGCCACTTTAATGGGCGAACAGCCCAACCCTTGGGACCTTCTCCAGCCCCAGGATGTGACGAGCCGACATCGAGGTGCCAAACCACCCCGTCGATATGAGCTCTTGGGGGGGATCAGCCTGTTATCCCCGGAGTACCTTTTATCCTTTGAGCGACGGAGTTTCCATACACATCCGCCGGATCACTATGCCCTAGTTTCCTACCTGCTCGGCATGTCTGCCTCTCAGTCAAGCACCCTTATGCCATTGCACTCTAATAGGTCGGTTACCAATCGACCTGAGGGTACCTTTGGAAGCCTCCGTTACGCTTTTGGAGGCGACCACCCCAGTCAAACTACCCACCAAACAATGTCCTCGTTAATCACGAGTTAGACCTCAGACAGCCAAAGGGCCGTATTTCAAGGATGGCTCCAAGAGTGCTGGCGCACCCCCTTCAAAGCCTCCGGCCTATCCTACACATCGGATGACCAAGGTCAATGCTAAGCTGTAGTAAAGGTTCACGGGGTCTTTTCGTCCCATCGCGGGTAATCGGCATCTTCACCGATACTACAATTTCACTGAGATCATGGTTGAGACAGTGTCCAGATCATTACACCATTCGTGCAGGTCGGAACTTACCCGACAAGGAATTTCGCTACCTTAGGACCGTTATAGTTACGGCCGCCGTTTACTGGGGCTTCAATTCAAACCTTCTTCCGAAGAATAAGCTCTCCTCTTAACCTTCCAGCACCGGGCAGGTGTCAGACTGTATACATCATCTTTCGAGTTAGCACAGCCCTGTGTTTTTGTTAAACAGTTGCCTGGACCGATTCTCTGCGCCTCAATACCATTACAGTAAGAGGACCCCTTATCCCGAAGTTACGGGGTCAATTTGCCTAGTTCCTTAACCATGAATCTCTCAACGCCTTAGTATATTCTACCCGACTACGTGTGTCCGTTTACGGTACGGGTGCTTTAACAATATGTTTAGAGCATTTTCTTGGAAGCAGGATTACCCACACTATTGGTTTACTCCGAGGAGAAAACCATACTATCAAGTTCGGATCTGATTGTGGATTTACCTGCAATCATCAACTCCTACACTCTTTAACGAGGACTTCCGTCGCCTCGCGGTGGTGTCACTTCTTCGTCTGCCCATCACTCATTAAAGCAGTAACGGAATATTAACCGTTTCTACCATCGCCATCGCCATTCGGCTGAGACTTAGGACCCGACTAACCCCGGGGTGATTGACATTGCCCGGGAAACCTTGGTCTTGCGGCGGGAGGGAATCTTACCCTCCTTATCGTTACTTATACCTACATTTGCTTTTCCATAAACTCCAGATATAGTTGTCCTATATCATTCAACGTCAATGGAATGCTCCCCTACCGATACTTTTTTAAATACTATCCCGCGCCTTCGGTATCTGCCTTATACCCGATTATTATCCATGCCCGGACCCTCGACCAGTGAGCTGTTACGCACTCTTTAAATGAATGGCTGCTTCCAAGCCAACATCCTGGCTGTCATGGGGACCAGACTTCGTTAGACTAACTTAGACAGAATTTGGGGACCTTAAACGACGGTCTGGATTCTTCTCCTCTCGGGGACGGACCTTAGCACCCGCCCCCTTACTGCACGACTGCAAAGCGTAAGCATTCGGAGTTCGTCAGGTCTCGATAGGCGGTGAAGCCCTCTTGACCTATCGGTCGCTCTACCTCTTACGTTAATCATCGTACGCGGCACCTAAATGCCTTTCGGGGAGTACGAGCTATCTCCAAGTTTGATTGGCCTTTCACTCCTACACTCACCTCATCCAGAAGCTTTTCAACGCTTATTGGTTCGGACCTCCATTCCGTGTTACCGGAACTTCATCCTGGACAAGTGTAGATCACTTGGTTTCGCGTCTACCACCACTGACTCAACGCCCTGTTAAGGCTCGCTTTCACTGCGGTTGCTCCACTTAAGAGGATTAACCTTGCCAGTGACGGTAACTCGTAGGTTCATTATGCAAAAGGCACGCCGTCACATCATAAAATGCTCCGACCGCTTGTAGGCGCATGGGTTCAGGATCTATTTCACTCTTCTTATCGAAGTTCTTTTCACCTTTCCCTCACGGTACTGGTACGCTATCGGTCTCATGGGAGTATTTAGCCTTACCGGATGGGCCCGGCAGATTCACACAGGATTACACGTGTCCCGCGCTACTCAGGATACTACTATGTCTTGGCATGCTTCGAATAAAGGGCTTTCACCTGCTATGGCTACACTTTCCAGTATATTCTTCTCGCAATTCAAGTACAACAACGTAGTCCTACAACCCCAACATTGCAGAATACAACATTGGTTTGGGCTAATCCCCGTTCGCTCGCCACTACTAAGGGAATCATTAGTTTATTTTCTCTTCCTCGAGGTACTAAGATGTTTCAGTTCCCTCGGTTCGCCTCATATATCATATATATGATAATTACCTTATGGTAATTGGGTTGTCCCATTCGGAAATCAACGGATCAAAGGTTATTTGCACCTACCCGTCGCTTATCGCAGCTTATCACGTCCTTCATCGCCTCCATGAGCCAAGGCATCCGCCATGCGCCCTTAATTACTTTCTAAACTTTAGTTATCTTAAAAAAAGATTAACTCATACTTTCAGCTGTTGATTTCTTGTTTAATCTACAGTTTTGCTTGTATCAATATGTCAAAGATCTTATTTATTACGAATCAAATTCATAATACATGTGGAGAATAACGGATTCGAACCGTTGACCCCCTGCGTGCAAGGCAGGTGCTCTAGCCAGCTGAGCTAATCCCCCAAGGGTTAACTTGTATCTTAGGTAGTCCCAGGCAGACTTGAACTGCCGACCTCCACATTATCAGTGTGGCGCTCTAACCAACTGAGCTATAGGACTTCGTTCTGGTTAAGTTCAAGTGCCAAGGCTAATGATTTGCCCAGCATCATTTTTCCCTTGTAAACAAGACAAGTAAGTAAGTACAAGATTATAAATACATATAACCTATAAAGCTATAAATAATAGACGTCTCCAGAAAGGAGGTGTTCCAGCCGCACCTTCCGGTACGGCTACCTTGTTACGACTTAGCCCCAATCACCAGTTTCACCCTAGGCCGACCCTTGCGGTCACGGACTTTAGGCGCCCCCGGCTTTCATGGCTTGACGGGCGGTGTGTACAAGGCCCGGGAACGTATTCACCGCGCCATGGCTGATGCGCGATTACTAGCGAATCCAGCTTCGTGGGGTCGGGTTGCAGACCCCAGTCCGAACTGAGACGCACTTTGAAGATTAGATCTCATTTGCATGAAACCAACATTCTGTATGCGCCATTGTAACACGTGTGTAGCCCCGGACGTAAGGGCCGTGCTGATTTGACGTCATCCCCACCTTCCTCACACCTTACGGTGGCAGTATTCCCAGAGTGCCCAGCATTACCTGATGGCAACTAAGAAAAGGGGTTGCGCTCGTTATGGCACTTAAGCCGACACCTCACGGCACGAGCTGACGACAACCATGCAGCACCTCCACAGCTGCCCCGAAGGGCCTCATCATCTCTGAATCGTTCAGCTGCAGTTCAAGCCCGGGTAAGGTTCCTCGCGTATCATCGAATTAAACCACATGTTCCTCCGCTTGTGCGGGCCCCCGTCAATTCCTTTGAGTTTCACCGTTGCCGGCGTACTCCCCAGGTGGGATGCTTAACGCTTTCGCTAAGCCACTGACCATAAAAGGCCAACAGCGAGCATCCATCGTTTACTGTGCGGACTACCAGGGTATCTAATCCTGTTCGATACCCGCACCTTCGTGCTTAAGCGTCAGTAACGTTACGGTAAGCTGCCTTCGCAATCGGAGTTCTTCGTGATATCTAAGCATTTCACCGCTACACCACGAATTCCGCCTACCTACTACGCACTCAAGTTCGACAGTTCGCGCTGCACGATAGAGGTTGAGCCACTATATTTCACAGCACGCTTATCAAACGGCCTACGCACCCTTTAAACCCAATAAATCCGGATAACGCCTGGACCTTCCGTATTACCGCGGCTGCTGGCACGGAATTAGCCGGTCCTTATTCATGTGATACATGCAAATAAGTATACATACCTAACTTTATTCTCACATAAAAGCAGTTTACAACCCATAGGGCCGTCATCCTGCACGCTACTTGGCTGGTTCAGATTTTCATCCATTGACCAATATTCCTCACTGCTGCCTCCCGTAGGAGTTTGGACCGTGTCTCAGTTCCAATGTGGGGGACCTTCCTCTCAGAACCCCTACTGATCGATGCCTTGGTGAGCCGTTACCTCACCAACAAACTAATCAGACGCATCCCCATCCAATACCGAAGTTCTTTAATGTATAAATCATGAGAAAAATACATACCATCAGGAATTAGTCCGTCTTTCAACGGGTTATGCCTGAGTATTGGGTAGGTTGGATACGCGTTACTCACCCGTGCGCCGGTCGCCATCATTGGTTGCAAGCAACCAACATGCTGCCCCTCGACTTGCATGTGTTAAGCCTGTAGCTAGCGTTCATCCTGAGCCAGGATCAAACTCTACATTGTAAAATTTCTTATATTTATTCCCCTAAAGGAGAATGTTTTCTGACTTAGAACGACTATCCTTATAACCTTTATTGAATAATCAATTAACGGTTCGTATTTATACCCTGTTGTAAAAAAATAACAACAAGACTCTTGTACTAACTTGTCTGTTTATGTAAATCTATTCAAAGAACTCTATCTTTATTGCTAACAGAGATTACTCTCGAAAGCGGATGCAAAAGTACAACTTTTTATAACACAAACCAAATATTTCAAAAAGAAAATGCAAAAAAACACACTTTTATTATCTTTACATCCAAATATATCAAGTAAATTGATATTGACACATAATTATATAAATAAAACCTAAGAGTGAATAACAATGAAATAACCTACAGAAAAAAAAAAGACTATAATAAAAAATGAACAAATTTCTTCTACATTCTTTCCAAATTGCTTTTATGCATAATAAAATCATCTCTGAAGTATAGACGGCTACATTTTATACCTATATAAATCAAACAAAAATCCCATGAATATTGAAAACCAACACACATGGGATTTAAATATTATTTTGCATAAGCAACAGAGCGAGTTTCACGAATTACAGTGATTTTCACTTGACCTGGATAGGTCATCTCATTCTGAATCTTCTCTGCTATCTCACCACTTAACTTCTCACTTTCATTATCATCCATTCGATCCGCTCCGACAATTACACGCAATTCACGTCCTGCCTGAATTGCATAAGTTTTTGTTACACCTGGATAACTCATTGCAATAGCCTCTAGATCGTTCAAACGTTTAATATAAGCTTCTACAATTTCACGCCTTGCACCTGGCCTTGCGCCACTAATAGCATCACACACTTGCACAATCGGAGCTAAAAGAGTATTCATTTCAATTTCATCATGGTGCGCACCAATTGCATTACAAACGTCAGGTTTTTCTTTATAACGTTCTGCAAGCTTTGCTCCATAGAGTGCATGAGGCAACTCACTCTCTTCGTCGGGAACCTTACCAATATCATGAAGCAATCCTGCCCTCTTGGCTTTCTTGGGGTTTAAGCCTAATTCTGATGCCATAATAGCACAGAGGTTGGCTGTTTCTCTTGCGTGTTGCAATAGATTTTGGCCATAAGAAGAACGATATTTCATCTTACCTACAATACGAACAAGTTCTGGATGCAATCCATGAATACCCAAATCAATAACTGTTCGTTTTCCGATTTCAATAATTTCGTTTTCTAATTGTTTCTTTACCTTAGCTACAACTTCTTCTATTCGTGCTGGATGAATTCTACCATCTGCAACCAATTGATGAAGTGCTAGCCTACAGATCTCACGTCTTACAGGATCAAATGCAGAGATAACAATAGCTTCCGGAGTATCATCTACCACGATTTCAACACCTGTTGCAGCCTCAAGAGCACGTATATTACGACCTTCACGACCAATAATACGACCTTTTATCTCATCATTTTCAATATGAAAAACGCTTACCGAGTTCTCTATTGCAGTTTCTGTAGCTACACGTTGTATGGTCTGAATCACAATTTTCTTAGCTTGTGCATTGGCGTTAAGCTTTGCTTCATCCATAATCTCATTGATATAGCTTGCAGCATTTGTCTTTGCCTCGTCTTTTAAACTTTCAATTAGACGATTTTTTGCATCTTCTGCACTTAAACCTGATAATTCTTCAAGTTTTGCACGCTCTTGTGCTTGCATCTTTTCTAATTCTGCTTGCTTCGTAACAAGAATCTTCTTTTCATTGTCTACACGAACTTGCTCTTGTTCTACCTCTTGCTTTCGCCTTCCAAGTTCTTCTTGACGCTGATTCAATGACAATTCTCTTTGTTTAAGCTTGTTTTCGTTTTGCTGTATCTTCTGATTGCGTTGCTGAACTTCACGCTCTAGCTCCGCTTTCTTATTAAGGAACTTCTCTTTTACCTCAAGTAGTTTCTTTTCTTTTATAACCTCAGCATCCTTAGTGGCATTAGCTATCATTTCATTGTATTTCCCTTTTATAACATATCGAAAAAGGAAAAAACCTGCGCAACTACCTACAAGTAATGCGATGATTCCCGTAATCAATGTTTCTATCATTTATTTTACACTTTTAGTTTAATTCTTTAATTACTAAAATGTATAACGGCATAAGAATAAAAACAAAATAATATTATTGTTTTGTAAGGCAACAATTAATAACGAGTAAATTCGCTATTAACGGCTTATTCATAATGTTATTTTTCTTTCAATGCTGAATCTATATCAGATGTCAATTTTTCAAGAGTTTTTGTCAATTCCCCTTGATCATACCTACCAGACTCACGTTCATAACGAAGCGCAACATCAATAAGTGCCATATAAAGCAAATCTTCTTTGCCTATTGCATCTTGATACTTATTGGTGTAAAAGCCTATAGTATCATTAATTAATCTGGCAGCTTGTCGATAATACACTTCTTCTTCAGGAGCTATTTCCACGGGAAATTCTCTATTATAAACAGAAAGTGTTATTTTTCTTTTATATTGACTAGGTTCAGACATCATTGAAACTATTTTTCACTCAATAGCGTAATACATTTGTTTACATCACGAATTAACTTTGCAAGCTTCTTCTGTGCATGTTCTACATCAACATCTGAAACTTCGAGCATTCGTGCAATTTTGAGACTTTGGTAATCATTCTGAGCTTGAGAAATACGCTCTTCAAGATTCTTTATTCTATCCTCTTGTTCCCCAATAATAGCATACAATTCTGCATTCTCCTTTTTAATGTCTTTATATTGGAGAATGAGTTGCTGTATTCTTGCAGCAAACTGAGCTAAAACTTTCTCATTATGAGTCATGAATGTTACATTTTGAATACAAAAATAGGCTAAATATATGAGAACGACAAATTATTTATTATAAAATATTTATTTGCCCTTATCATCTGCCTGTGGTTTAGATTCTTTCTTTGCAAGCATCACAACTTGGTAAACGAAATCTGCAATCCACTTTTGTGAGTAACCTAACCGCTTATTTGTTTGACGTATTCCCACTACCATTTTCATCATTCCAGGCTCGGTAAAATCGTTTTTATTAAAAATATCATTAACGGTTTTCTCGGTCATTGAATATATGGCATTTTTAAAGAATGATGGAAGACGAAGCTTAAACTTCATCAGATTGCCTGTTAACATTAAAAGATCTTGACTTAATGTCTGAAACTGAAACAGATAAGTTTGTACATCTTGTAATTTATGACAATTACGTCTAATACTTTGATCTATCTCTTTAAAGAAGGTATCATCGGTATTATAGATGCTTTGCATCATTTTTTTACAAGCAGACTTCTCTCCTACTCCAAGTTTATTACCCTGCGTTGGCACCTTTAAGGTTGTTTTAAAAGTACGCAAATCGGGCAACATTGCAAGATTTGTAATACCGACATTGGCAGCAATTGAGGCTTGAAAATATACTCGTACCAATGTCATAAAATCTTCCATTCCACCTGTTTTATTTTCTTTTGGTTTACTTCCAAACAGTTTAGATATAAATCCCATGACTATTATATAATATTTTATTCGTATATTCGGTATTTATAAATAATTTTAATTTAATACCTCTTGTAATCTAATATTTATTTCATTAACATACTACGCTTATAAATAAAAGCGTTTAAGGACAATTATTTTGCAAAAATACAATAAAAAAATCAACCTACAAAATATTATTTTACCTTATTAAATATCCTTTACGCCTTATACAAACTACTCTGCAAGAGAAATGATATTTTCTCAATACGCTTCTCATAGGCATCGAAAGAAAAGACATCTAACGGAACTCTGTTATACAAAATACATCAATCTAATAACCAATTGTTTACAACTTCATAGTAATCAAATCTCATTACTATATTTTCATACACATTAACTCTCTCTCAAAGCTAAAATAATAAATTATCATATTTCCCCCAAAAAGAAGATTACACGTATAAGAAAAACTACAAACACATTGAAATAAATAACAGATTTATAAAAATTTTCAATCCAAAACTCTAACTAAAACAAAATAATCAAATCTCATTTATTCTATTATTATAGTATTAGAACGCACCATTATTTTTATAACCTAAAGATTGTCAACTTCTAATACAAGTCTAGGATTATCTCTACCCAATCAGACAATCACATTTTTTTGCACAAAGAAGCCTATTATTGAAAGGTAAAAGCAGTGCTATTATCTCCTAAAAACAATGCTATTACACTGTAAACACTATGCTTTTACCTCGAGAACTCAACCCTTTTGTTCTACTTTCTCTGTAGATTTATCAGTTTTCATGAATGCTAAAAAAAATTACAATCCAATCTTTCATCTTTCTCAATTCAAATAATATTTTCAATGAAGGTTTTCTTTTATTATTAAATCAAATAGTGATAAATTCAAAAGAAATTCTTTGTAATTCACTATACTTTCGGAATTTATCATTACCTTTGTGCACATTATTGTTAATAATAATTAAATATTGAGATTATTTACTATTGTATCACGTCATTATTTTAAATACTCTGATTTAAAGAACACTGCATGAAAGGAATAATTCTAGCTGGTGGTTCAGGTACGAGATTGTATCCTATCACAAAAGGAATAAGCAAACAGCTCATGCCGATATATGATAAGCCCATGATTTATTATCCATTATCGGTACTAATGCTTGCTGGAATCCAGGAAATTCTTATTATATCCACTCCTTATGATTTGCCATCTTTTAAACGATTACTTGGCAATGGAAGTCAATGGGGTGTACAATTCACTTATGCAGAACAACCCTCTCCTGATGGATTAGCACAAGCTTTTATCATAGGAAAAGAATTCATAGGTAGCGATAGCGTCTGTTTGGTATTAGGAGACAATATTTTTTATGGTTCTGGTTTTACTGGATTATTAAGAAATAGTGTTACAGAAGCAGAAAAAAACAATAATGCAACCGTTTTTGGTTATTATGTTAATGACCCCGAAAGATATGGTGTTGCAACATTCGATGACCATAATAATTGTACAAGTATTGAAGAAAAGCCACAAAATCCTAAAAGTAATTATGCCGTTGTGGGGCTTTATTTCTATCCCAATAGCGTAGTTCAAGTTGCCCAAAACATAAAACCTAGCGCACGAGGAGAACTAGAAATAACCTCAGTAAACCAACATTATTTAGCACAAAACAAGCTAAAAGTACAAACGTTACAGAGAGGTTTTGCATGGTTAGATACAGGAACACATGAAAGTCTTTTCGATGCAAGTGCCTTTATCGAAACTGTTGAAAAACGACAAGGGTTAAAAATTGCCTGCATTGAAGAAATTGCTTACTTAAATGGGTGGCTAACAAAAGAACAACTTATTAGTTTAGCGCAACCAATGATAAAGAACCAATACGGCCAATATTTACTACATTTGGCTCAAGAAAAAAATAGATAACAAAACTATTTATAGATACAACAAGAAGAAAATGAGTAGTAACAATGCGACGATACTTAACTAATTATTATCAAAAAAATGATAGCATTTTATAAAGGCTAGTATCACGCATCTAAAAGAAGAATCTAAATAAAAAGAAATAACAACAAACTATGGAAGAAAAAATCGTTTTTGACCAAGAAACTAAAGAAGAAAAAGGGAATTCTTTATTAGACTTACAGACCTTAACCACCTCACTATTCCTTAATTGGAAGTGGATTATTTTCTCTGTTCTTATATGTCTTGGACTGGCACAAGCTTATCTTCGCTACACAACTCCAATTTATCGAGTTTCAGCAAAGATGCTAATTAAAGAAGAAGAGCGCACAAGAAGTAGCAGAAGTGCTATACAAAGCGCAACAAGTCTCGGTACAATTTCGAACTCAACAGGTTTATTTAATGAGATAGAAATTATCAAATCACACGATTTAGCCGAAGCTGCTGTAAGAGATTTAAAGCTGTATGTAAATTATAATACAGACGGACGAATTAAGAACCTCACTCTTTATGGCAACCAACCAATCAACGTTGACATCGATCCAGCAAACCTTGATAGATTATCAAGTCCTATTTCTTTGGCTATAACTCGCAACGGAAATAATTATCATGTCACAGGTTCTTTTAGTCTTCCAATAGGCTCTGAAAAGGAAAGCGGTCCATATTCTATAGATAAAATACTTACAAAACTACCTCAAACCATTAACACTCGTGCTGGTGTTCTTAGTTTCCGTCACAATGGAATCTACTCACTTAACAATGGTGAAACAATATTTGTAACCATCCAATCACCTTCGGTAGCAGCTTATAAATACGCAGGTGCATTGTCTGTCACACCAAATGAAAATACAACCTCAATTGCACAAATTTCTCTTACCGATGAACATCCACAACGTGCAAAAGATTATTTAGTTCAACTTATCAACGTATATAATCGTCAAGCTAATGAAGATAAGAATGAGATTGCTAGAAATACAGAAGAATTTATCAATAGCCGTCTTGAAAAAATCAATGCAGAATTGGGCGCAACAGAAGGTGCTTTAGAAAGTTTCAAAAAGAGAAACCGCATCGTTCAGATTGACATGAACGCAGGACAAGCAATGGGTAATGCAGATAGTTACGAACAAAAGCTTACTGAAGCTAATACTCAAGTTTCTTTATTAAATAGTATTAGCGACTATATGAATCAATCTGGAACTAAATATCAAACTCTTCCATCTAATGTGGGTCTAACAGATCAAAGTGCTACTGCACTTATAAATAAATATAACGAACTAGTCCTTGAGCGCAACCGACGCCTAGGTAGTGCTTCAGAAACAAGTCCTGTGGTTACAACTATCACAACTCAACTAGATGATTTGATTGGAAGTATCCGTCGTGCAATGAGTCAAGCTCGTAGAAGTATGGAGATTCAACGCAACAGTATAGCGTCTCAATTCGGACGCTATCAAGGTCAAATTAGCGCAACCCCTGAACAAGAGCGCATCATGACACAAATTGGTAGACAACAAGATGTGAAGTCTGGACTTTATTTAATGTTGCTTCAAAAGCGTGAAGAGAACTCTATTTCCCTCGCAGCAACAGCTGATAAGGGTAGATTGGTTGATGCTCCAAGCTCAATGGGTAAGATAAGTCCAAAGAACAACATTGTCTTTATCATTGCATTAGTTATAGGTTTGGCTATTCCTACCTTAATTATTATGTTGCTACAACTACTAAATTACAAGATCGAAGGACATAATGACGTTGAAAAACTTACCAATCTCCCAATCCTTGCAGATGTTGCTGTAGCTAATGATTCAGCTAAAACAAGAGGCGATATCGTTGTTCGTGAAAATCAAAATAATCAAATGGAAGAGATCTTTAGATCTATTCGTACAAACCTACAGTTCATGTTAAAGCAGAATGAAAAGGTCGTAATATTTACTTCAACCACATCAGGTGAAGGTAAAACATTCAACGCAGCGAACCTTGCAGTGAGCTTTGGACTCCTCAACAAGAAAGTTATTCTTGTCGGACTTGATATTCGTAAGCCTCGTCTTGCAGAACTATTCGAAATAGATAATCACACCAATGGTATCACAAATGTATTAGTCTTAGATAATCCAACAAAAGAAGACATCCGTAGACAAATTCTTCCTTCAGAGGTAAATAATAACTTAGACCTATTAATGTCAGGTCCTATTCCACCTAACCCTGCAGAGCTTATCGCTCGTCCTTCGTTAGAAAAGATTATAAATCTATTGAAAGAAGATTATGATTACGTTATTATCGATACCGCACCAATCGGACTTGTTACCGATACTTTACAAATAGCACGTGTTGCAAACACCACTGTTTACGTATGTCGTGCTGACTATACTCCTAAAGACAGCTTTAAATTCATTAATGCTTTAGCCCGAGAAAACAAACTTCCTAATATGAGCATCGTCATCAATGGTATTGACATGTCTAAGAAAAAGTACGGCTATTACTACGGATACGGAAAGTATGGCAAGTATGGTAAATATGGAAAATACGGTAATTACGGCTCATATGGCAATTATGCGAATAGCCATTACGGAAACAAAAACGACACTTCTGTTAAATTATAAGTTGTCATCTAAATTATAAATTCACATTAATTATAAGAAGTATGATTATTGCCGTTGATTTTGATGGAACAATTGTAGAACACAAATATCCAGAAATAGGGAAAGAAGTTCCCTTTGCTATAGATACTCTCAAAATGCTTATCAAAGATCAGCATCGTTTAATTCTATGGAGTGTTAGAGAAGGGGCTCTCTTAGACGAAGCTGTTGAATGGTGTCGAGCAAGAGGTGTTGAGTTCTATGCAGTGAATAAAGATTATCCTGAAGAAGAAAAAGAAAAGAATAATCACTTTTCTAGAAAACTAAAGGCTGACTTTTTCATTGATGACAGAAATGTTGGTGGGCTACCAGAATGGGGGCAGATATACCGAATGATCAGTCAAAACAAGACTTATAGACAACTCATTAGAGAACAATTGTCAGTAAAACAGGAAGCACCAAAGAAGAAACATTGGTGGAATTTTTAGTAAACTTATAATCAACTCAAAATCAGTTTATTATCAAACAAATAAGTCTTATGATATAAAAATAAATAAAAGAAAGACAAATTTTTTATTTTAGATAAGAAAGGAGCAGTTTCTTCCGACATAAAAACGAGTCGAAAAGAAACTGTTCCTTTTATTTTTATTCCAACTACTATTCATCTATATCTAGATGATCCTTCAGGTATATGACATCATCATTATATTTTTCTACTTTAAATAAAAAGTTTCTCTCCAATAAAAGCACTGCTTTAACAATGAGAAAGCATTGCTTTTACCTTGAAATATCATAGGTTTTACCTCCTAAAAGCTATCCTTTTACAGCCCAAAGTGAAAGATATAGAAATAAAAAGCAAGAAGATAGGATTTTAATTATTAGTCATTACATCTTAAAAGAAACGTTTTGAGCGTTAATAAAAAGCCAAATCAGCCTAAATGTGCTCTATTTTTAGTAAATTTGCACTAAATAACACACCTGATTAATGATAGTTTGCATAGCAGAAAAGCCAAGCGTTGCTCGTGATATTGCCCATATTTTAGGAGCCAATTCGTCACGAGATGGATATATGGAGGGCAATGGTTACCAAGTAACTTGGACCTTTGGACACCTTTGTACCTTAAAAGAGCCCAACGATTACACTGAAAAATGGAAGCATTGGAGCCTCAGTTCACTCCCTATGATTCCCACTCGATTTGGCATTAAACTCATTGACGATAAAGGAATTCACAAACAATTCGCCGTTATTGAAAAGCTAATGAAAGACGCAGAGATGATTATTAACTGCGGAGATGCAGGACAAGAAGGTGAATTAATTCAGCGTTGGGTTATTCAAAAAACTCAAGCAACTTGCCCTATAAAGCGTCTTTGGATTTCATCTCTTACAGAAGAGTCTATCAAAGAGGGTTTTAATAACCTTAAAGACGAAGAACTTTATCGTCCATTATACCTTGCAGGACTATCAAGAGCCATAGGTGATTGGATATTAGGAATGAATGCCACCCGCTTATATACCCTCAAATATGGTCAAAACAAGCAGGTTCTATCAGTAGGAAGAGTTCAAACTCCAACCCTTGCACTCATTGTCAATCGCCAAAAAGAAATCGAATCATTCGTAAGTGAGCCTTATTGGGTACTCTCAACCATATATCGTAACACCTTATTTACTGCCACTTCGGGCAAGTTTACAAATAAAGAAGAAGGCGAAAAGGCTTTTGCTGCAATAGAAGATTATAACTTTGAGGTTACAGATGTACAAAAGAAGCGAGGTACAGAAGCCCCTCCCCGACTCTTCGACCTAACCTCTTTGCAGGTAGAATGTAACAAAAAGTATGGCTATTCAGCAGAAACCACACTCAATTTAATACAGAGCTTATACGAAAAAAAGTTCACAACCTATCCTCGTGTCGATACTCAATACCTCAGTGATGATATCTATGCCAAGTGTCCTAATATCCTTCAAGGTTTAAAAGGCTATGAAAATCTTCTTCAACCCCTTATGGGCAAGAAGCTCATCAAAAGCAAAAAGGTATTCGACAACTCAAAAGTAACCGACCACCACGCCATCATTCCCACTGGAGTTCCTATACATAACCTCAGTGATATGGAAAAGAACGTTTATCAACTTATTGCTAAACGCTTTATAGGTGTGTTCTATCCCGATTGTAAAATTGCCACTACAACAGTCTTAGGCATTGTAAATAACATCGAGTTTAAGGCTAATGGCAAAGAAATATTAGAAGAAGGTTGGCGAGCAATCTATGTAAACGAGGTGCAACAAAACAATGATGACGAGAAGAAAGAAAGTGAAGAAGAACGCACTTTGCCCACTTTCACCAAAGGAGAACAAGGCAGTCACGAACCAACTTTAAGTCAAAAGAATACCACTCCACCTAAATTGTACACCGAAGCCACCCTTCTTAGAGCAATGGAAACAGCTGGTAAGTTTGTAGAAGACGAAACATTGCGTCTTGCTCTCAAAGAAAATGGAATCGGACGACCATCTTCTCGAGCAGGAATTATAGAGACTTTGTTTAAAAGAAACTATATTCGTCGCGAGAGAAAGAACATTCTTGCCACTCCAACAGGTGTTCAACTCATCGACACTATTCATGAAGAACTCCTTAAAAGTGCTGAACTTACAGGTATTTGGGAAAAGAAATTGCGTGATATTGAACATCAAAAATACGATCCCTCATCATTTATTGAGGAGCTAAAGGAGCAAATGAATCAAATTGTTCAGCAGGTTTTAAGCGACAATTCTAATCGAAGAGTGTGCGTAACAACAAAAGAAGACCTTAAAAAACGCATTGTTCAAAAGAGTAAAGTCAAAGCAACACAAAAGGTAAAAGATGCAAAGAAAGACTCAAAAGTACAGGCTTCATCTTCAGAAAACATTACAGGAACAGTGTGTCCACAATGCAAGGAGGGCATTATTATAAAGGGCAAGAGTGCCTATGGCTGTTCTAATTGGAAAAATGGTTGCAACTATCGCATTCCGTTCAACGAAAAGTAAGCACCCCCCAACACAATAAAAAGCAACCCAAAGCGTCTTTATCATAAAACAAATACTGTGAAACATTATATCAATTACATATTATTATTCCTCTGTTTCATGTGCTTTTCCTGTGGAGCAGAACGCAATATTAAGAAAGGCGACAAGCTTTTTGCTATCGGAGAGTATTATGATGCAGCCGAACAATACCGTCAAGGTTATGCTAAAATACCTGCAAAAGACCGCTCTTTGCGTGGTCAAACGGCTTCAAAAATGGCTTTTTGCTATCAAAAAATTAATTTCACTCAAAAGGCAATATCAGCCTATAACAACTCAATACGATATAATCAGCAACTCAACATATCGCAAAGAACCAACTATGCACAGCAACTTTTAAAAGCAGGATACTACAAAGAGGCTATCAAAGAGTTTAAAGCTATCCTCGATACGCTACCTCAAAACACTATAGCACAAAACGGATTGCAATCGGCTCAACAAGCTATTAAGGCAAAAGAGATAGGCTCTAAGTATATAGTTAAGCGCATGGACATATTTAATTCACGTCGAAGCGATTATTGTCCCATGTTCCTTGGTAACGAAATCAATCGACTTTATTTCTCATCTACACGCAATGAGGCTATGGGAGACGATGTAAATGGAGTTACAGGAACAAAGAATGGGGATATATTTGTATCAGAAAAGAATGATAAAGGTGTATGGAGTAAGCCCGAACCAGTGGTTGGTGGGCTCAATACTGCATACGATGAAGGGGCTTGTTGCTTTTCTCCTGACTTGCGAACAATGTACTTAACACAATGTGCTAGCGATCCTTCTTATCCTCGTTACGCACAAATTATGACCTCAAATCGCAGTGATGCATCGTGGGCGAAGGCTAATCAACTTAAAATAACAAACGATACACTCTCTACTTTCGCCCATCCCGCCATCTCTCCCGATGGAAATTGGCTCTATTTTGTAAGTGATATGCCTGGAGGTAAAGGCGGATTGGATATCTGGAGAGCACAATTGACCACCTCAGGCATAGCAAGCATTGAGAATTTAGGCGACCCTATCAATACAGAAGGTGACGAAATGTTCCCTTGTTTCCGCCCTAATGGCGACTTATACTTCTCTAGTAATGGTCATGTAGGATTGGGAGGACTTGACATTTTCATTGCAGCTATCAATCAAAATGGTCAATATGAATTGCAACACCCCAACTATCCGCTCAATACTTCAGCCGATGAGTTTGGCATTACCTTTGAAACCGTTCACAACAGAGGCTTCTTTTCGTCTAATAGAAACGATGCACGAGGATACGATCACATTTATAGTTTCGAGTATCCAGAAATCATTCAAACCATAAAAGGCTGGGTCTACGAAGTCGATGGCTATGAACTTCCTGCCTCACAAGTGTATGTTATAGGTGATGATGGAACCAATAAGCGTATCATAGTCAAGTCAGATGGCTCGTTTACAATAACTGTTAATCCAGGAGTTAAATACCTTATATTAGCTTCTTGCAAAGGTTTCTTGAACCATACTGAAGAAATTGAGATTCCTAATAGTAGCGAATCGAAAGAGCATGTCTTGCAATTTCCATTGGCATCTATCACTGCTCCGGTGCTAATTGATAACATTTTCTATGATTTCGACAAAGCAACTCTTCGTCCAGAGAGCACCACTTCGCTCGATGAATTAGTGAAATTGCTCAACGAAAATCCTAATGTTACAATAGAATTGAGCGCTCATACCGATTACAGAGGAAGCGAAGAATACAACAAAAAGCTATCTCAAAAAAGAGCAGAAGCCGTTGTTAACTATCTAATTGCACACGGAATTTCTTCAGAAAGATTAACTCCTGTGGGCTATGGCAAAGAAAAACCAAAGAAAATAAAGAAGAAACTCACCGAAAAATATCCTTGGTTAAAAGAAGATAGCGCATTAACCGAGTCGTTCATACAATCACTTGACAAAGAAAAACAAGAGATTTGTAATCAATTAAACCGCCGAACTGAATTTATCGTGTTACGCACTACCTATGGAATGTTTGATGAAAAAGGACATATAAAATCAACAATTAAGAAACAAGAAACGAAGAAAACTACCTCAACAAAAGAGGAACCCAACGTCTTCTTCGAATAAAAAGTAGCCTTTTAGCATCGCTATTTAAATTCAAAATGAGCCACTAAGGGTAAATGATCGCTATATCCTTCATGGTATTTTGCACCTATATAGCACCTAAAAGGCTGTTTCCCACCATATTTTTCATCATTACATAGAAGAAAATCTGCGTCATTAATAAAGCAATCTAACCAATATTTCCTCAGTGGTTCACTCACAAATATATGGTCTAAGCTATCCCATTCACCTTTATATTTATAGGTTCCCTTTGTGCCATTCAATCCTTTTACGTTCGCAGAGATATCGAACAAGCCATTATTAGATAGCATTTCAAGCGACAAATTACCCACATAATCATTGAAATCTCCTAATATTGCGATATTAGGATTTACCGAAGTAGAGCGAATAGAATCTGTTATTTCATTGATTTTCTTAGCTACTTCACACCTAAAAGCCCTACTAAAATGTTCGCCTCCCATTCTACTTGGAGCATGAACCACCATAATATGCAAAGTATCAGCATTGAACACACGCCCCGAAACATATAAGATATCTCGTGTTGGGCGCATTCCTTTTATAGGATTAACACGCACACTATGACATTGAAGTAATGAGAATGTAAAAGGAGAATATAGCAAAGCCACATCTATACCACGCAAATCGGGCGATTGAGTCATGACATATTGATATCGAAGCGTTCTAAGTGGAGCACGAAGTGTTAGATCTCGCATCACAGAATCATTCTCCACTTCGCATAATGCCACTATATCTGGCAACGACCAACTTCCTTTCCAGTCGCCACACGACACCAATGATTGTGATAAATGATTCATCTTACACCAGTATTTATGAGGATTCCAATGGCGATAAGACGTTGGTAAGAATTCATAGTCATTCTTCAAAGAATCATGTTGACAATCAAACAGATTCTCACAGTTGAGCTGCACGATAGTAAAAATGCCCAACACCAGTGTTGATAGATTCATAAGTATGTAGTAAGTTCTATTTTATAGTAAAGCGATTCTTATGCTTTGAGCGTGTAGGAACACCGCTTCCCATTGTAGAAGCAGAAGAAGCACGAGCCACTCCACGATATTGTGCCCATCGATTATGTATTCTTTCAACATAATCAACAGTCTCAGAGCCTCGCATATAGCCATATTTCACAACAGGATCTCGATAATATTCAGGTTGTTGAAGCTTCAAAACAAACTCCGAAACATCAGCCCATCGATATGGATCTCTACCATTTTTCTTTGCAAGAGCCATCGCATCACGAATGTGGAAAGGTCCTCCATTATAGCCAGCAAGCGTAAACGACATTCTTTCTAATGGATTCTTCACATCATTAAAATGTGCTCCTAGCTCTGATAAGTACTTGGCTGCGGCTGCAATATTAAGCTCTGGGTTGAAAATATCTTCCATTTCAAGCCCAAGGTGTTTTGCCGTTTTAGGCATAATCTGCATCAATCCCGAAGCACCAGCCCACGATCTTGCATTCGGGTCGAATGTAGATTCTTGATAACATTGTGCTGCAAGCAATCTCCAATCAAGTCTTGCAACAGGTGCATAACGTTGAAAATAAGCGTCATAGTGCGATATTACTCCCCCAGCTCTATTCAACATAGGAGAATATACCTTACGAACTACGCCACGATTAGATAGCAACAAACGTTGTTCTTTTTGCAATTGAGCAATAAGCGTGGGCTTAAACCATTGTTTTAAGCTATCAGAAAGCTCTGTATTACCATCTTTTACAGCCCATTGTGTTTTCAAACTATCTACTGAAACACCACAAAATTGAACGTTTTTGATATTTTTTGGAAGTGAGAAAGCAATGATATCCCCCTCGTCTTCATTGAGTTTCTTCACCATTTCGAGCGTGTCTCTACATAATTCCACACGCAAAGAGACTCCTAAATGCTGTGCAAATTTTTCGCATAATAAATACTGTAGTCCCATACCTCGACTATGATAATCATAATAAGTATCAGGTCCTGAGAGGGTTAACATAATCAATTCACCACTCGAAAGAATGTCTCTCAAGCGAAACTGATTACCAACAGCGTCGTCATTCTGCGTTAAAGGTGTTCCCCAGGGGGTCATTTCCACTTTTGGTTGTTGCTTACAAGCTCCTAAAACCATGCAGAACAGCAATAAAAATAAATATTTAAACTGCATAACTAAGTCGTTACAAAAGTAGTATTTTTCTTGCACATATAAGCGAAAAGGGATATATTTGCATATATATTTTACGTAAAAAGAAGAATGAAAAGCATCAAGGAACTTGCCAGACCCAATGTGTTTGCGTTATTTAATGAAAAGAAAATCGACACAACACTACGTGATTTAGAAAATGATATCTTTCTAGATAAGAACGAAATACCCTACAATAACACTCTAAGTAGATATTCGTTCGAAAGCAATAGTCAGTTGAATGTCGCTTTAACAAAAACCTTTAGCATAGCATCTCAGCAACTTCTTGCCACCAATGGAAGTGTAGAAGCAATTGATTTGCTTTTTCGTTCGTTCTGTACTCCACAGCAAGACAATGTTATTTGCTTATCTCCCACTCGTTCATTTTATAGCACCTGCTCCTTAGTTAACGATGTTGAGCTAAAAGAAATGATCCTCGATGCTTCGTTTCAACTATCGCATAACGACATTCTTAAAGAGATAAACGATAACACTAAGATATGTTTCATCACTAGTCCGAATGCCATTTCAGGTGTATTCTTCGACATCAATGAGCTAAAAGAGTTACTAAACAACGCAAATTGTCTTGTGGTTGTAGATGAATCGTATGGATATTATAGCGAAGAAAACAGCTGTGTGCAACTCATCAACAATCACCCTAACCTCATAGTTGTCAACTCTATGAGTAGAACATGGGGCTATGCATCATTAAGAATAGGATGTGTTATAGCACAAGCCGATATCATTTCGCTTTTTAAAGTAGTACAACTACCCCACACCATCAGTCAAAATAATGCCTCAAAGGCCATTAGTGTACTTTCTGATAGATATGAAAAAGAAAGTTGGATGCGTATTTGGGTACCTGAACGCAACAGACTTATGCAAGCTTTTGCCTTGCTTAAAGATTGCGAAAGAGTATACACCACAGGGTCAAACTATTTCCTTGTGAAGTTTACTAATAGTCTTGAGGTTTACAGATACTTGCAAAGTAAGGGTATAAAGGTGAAATATGTCGACCTACCTCCAGCGTGCGAAGACTGCATAAGAATTTCTGTTGGAACTAAAACAGAGAATAGCAAACTACTTTCTACATTGCGACAATATTAAACTTTCATAGCAAAAGTAAACACACAAAAGATATGATTGGAACAAAACTTTTGCAATCTTTAGATAAAGCGAATAAGTTTTTATGATATATCCAAAGTTAATTAATACAAATAAAAATCCCAGCAACTTATCATGTTACTGGGATTTACTTATTTTTGATTAGCATTTATTAGCACTTTTACTTCACTTCCTCAAATATATCCTATACTGATAATCAATAAATTACATTCTTATGGTACAAAAATGTTTCCTCAATTTGAGTAGTATTGATTAGAAATCATCCTGGATGTTATCACCATTATGATATTGTATCTTCCTTAAGTACATCTTTTGCAATGCTATCATAGTAATTACGCGTTAGTTCAGAACTAAGGAAATCATCATTTAATAATTTAATGAAAGTCATCATTGATTTTTGAGTTGTAAGTATTATTTGGGAATCATCATCTGTATACTTGAATGTATTTTTCAAGCTTGGATAATTCTTTGTAAAAGAAATAATAGCATTATTAGAGACTTTTCCTAAAACAGGGGAATGTTCAGATATTTTAGAAAGTTTTCTTGCAAATGATGTATCTTTCAAAAGATTATTTAAACTTTCAGCATTCTGTACAATTCCATACTCATTAATCTTTTCTATTTCTTTTACAGCGGCTGATCTGATTACATCATAGATCTTAAACTTTCTTTCTAAAAATTTTAAATCTAATATATATAATTCTTCATTTATCTTAAACATTTCAAATCCAGGGACAATTCTCAGAAAATCATCATTAACCCTTGCAAACTCATTATCTGCTTTTCTTACGAATATTCCAGTGTTCTTTTTATAAATATTGATTGAAGCTAATTGCTTATATAATAATATTTGATTTGTTTCATCTCCAATTAGGAATAAAAAGAAATCGATATTACTTAGTTTATCGTCTACAAAAGAAAATGTTTTAATATCTATCATCGGATCTAACACTGTGTCAAAGAATTTAAGATCGTCTGGGAGGGAGGTATAATCAAAATGATATATTATATCTTTTCTTTCATCTGAACTAGACAAGCACATGATTGGGTATTCAGATTCAATTATACGTTTTTCTATATCATCAATAAAAACCTTCTTTATTTCTTTTTGAACCTCATCTATAAAGTTCGCTTTTCGAATTTCTCCATTTTTAAGCCCTAAAAAAATTTCAATACCAGCATTCTCATTAATAGATAGCTGCACTATCTCTTTTAATTCTTCTTTATTCATGCGCATTTAATTCTTTGCAATATATAACTTCATTAAATTCCAAATCGAATTTTTTAAATTTATCATTTTCTTTTAATTTAATCTTTGACAAAATTTTTAGATTTGATAATATTTTAGATTTATACTCAATATCTGCTTCATACAAATTAAAACCTAATATACATAGTGCTGGATTTGTATAATATAGATTCGTTCTGATAAAGATGACACCAAGCAGGATTAATAAGACAACTAACAAAATACACTCATTAGGTTTTCCTAAATCAAAACAAACCAATGGAATTATATAAGTCGTCAAGAATGTAAGGTACTCAAAATTCCCATTTTTTATTTTTTTTATAGTACAAGGCAAATCCTTTGATCCGCCTAAACTATGCAGAAAGCGCTTAACACAAAAATACTCAGCAATAAGACAAAAAAAACAAACCAATGTTGGTATATTCATTTTTATCAAGTTGTAACAGCCTATAAACTTAGCATCATCATCAAAACATATTGGAATTTTTATTGCTTTGATTAATAAAAATCCAAACAATAATCCCAATGACATAAAGTACAATTCTATTTTTGTTTTCATCATAATTGATATATTGTTTCGTCTCCACAAATATTTCTAATCTTGAGGCGGAGAGGTTTGTTGGCAGAGGTTATTGTACCATTCCAGAAAGTTTTGGTATCAACACCGTTCTTACGGACATAACCAAGGCGATCGATGAGGATTTCAGAGTCGCTGCGCCAAGGAGAAGAAGCATCGGCAGAAGTACAATCAAGGCTTAGGAACTCAATTGTTTCCAGACCTTCTTCACTCAATGTGATGGGCTGAAACGCTTTGCCACTCTTCAACGCTTGTTGCTGTCCTTTAAGATTGTATTCCTCTATCTTTTTATTCACACGGTCGCTAAAGAAGCAATTGATGCTTACTTGCCACACTTTGAAAGCCTCACCTTCTGGCTGGACTTCCTTCACATCAAACTCGGCATCGTCTTCTACAACAACGTTGTCGAGCACGTTTTTTAAGTCTCTTAGTTCAACTTCTATCAACGTGTCGTTCTGCTCTTTAATGAATTGCTTTATTTCCTTTATATCAGTGATATCAATATAATATACAATTACCTTTTTAGTTCCGTCAGGCAGGTCGGGCATTGCTTCTTTCAGAATACGATTCATCAGTGCCGTGTCTAACAAACAAGTACTACTATCCATTAAGTTTGGAAGATAAACAGGCAGCATACCATCTTTCGTGTCATGAATACTTCCTTCCCAAAACTTGTCGAGCGCATCCTCATTGCGAAGTCCGGGAATAAGGCCCTTTAGCTTGTCCATCGTCTGCACAGGGTTACGATAGAGCGAAACACCATCTTTTACCTCCATCACTTCAAACTCTGCCTCAGCCTTACATAATCGGTCGCGTGTAGTCTCAATGCTGTTAATGCCAATATCACAATGGATAAACTTACGTTCTAATCTATTTGCGACAGCTGCCGTAACGCCACTGCCACCAAAGAAGTCTGCCACAAGCATACCCTCATTACTGCTGGCTTTGATAATACGTTCTAATAGGGCTTCGGGTTTTTGGGTGGAGTAGTTTATATCTTCTGATGATCTGAAAACAGCTGGACAATCGCTCCAAACGTCATCAATCATAGCTCCTTCAAATCTATAAAGTTCATCATTTTCTTGAGGCTTCCGCCCATTTTGAGAGATAAAACGATTTACATACATTTCAAATTTCACTTTGTCTTTGCGGGGAAAGTTCTTATAGGTTATTGCTTCTCCATCTTCACTATATTTAATCCATCTATTGTATAAAGAATTTTCTTGTATACTCTTACGTTGAACATTGTAGATTACAATATCTCCTTTTGAATAAACATAAATGGTATCATGCTTTCGTGGGAAATAGGTTGGTATTGCTTTAATCCCACCAGGGTAATGCCACACAATCTCATTCCTAAACTTATCCTCTCCAAATATCTCGTCCATAAGAATTTTTACATAATGTCCTATGTGCCAATCCAAATGCACATAGATAGATGCGGTATCGCTCATAACAGCTTTGATTGCAACGAGATTTTCGTACATCCAATTCAGATAGCCTTCTTTGTCCCATACATCACCATACATTTTTTCTTCAAAGTTGCGCAGTTCTTCGCTATCAATCTCTGTCTCATCTTGTTTAATAATTTCTGCCACCTTGGGATTACGACGTATGTAAATCTTTTTGGCATAATCGGCACCACTGGCAAAAGGAGGGTCAATATAAACAAGATCTACTTTCACCCCTCTCTCTTTAAGATAAGCACAAGCAGAAAGACACTCGCCGCGAAGTACGAGGTTATGATTAGGATTCTTGCCCACCACTTCTTGACTTTCTACTTCGTAGAGTGGCATACCACGCTGAATACGTTCAAAAACTTTACCGTTATCACAATAGCGAAGGATGCGCTGCGTGCGCACAAAGTTATCGAGTATAGCTTGTCCTTCAAGGACATTGGGATCGTAAGAAATATATTTGATTGCCATAATGAATTCTTTTATTTGAAAAATTGTTTGATTGTTGTAATAGTCTTTTTATCTCGCTCGACTGGTGTCATCGTGTCTTCGATATACAAGAAACTGAATCGATTGTAACCGAAACGCTCGTTATTGAGTTTCACAAATTCTTCTTCCATAAACTGCCTACGTTCGGCAAACTTGCCAGCAAAGCCTTCGCCTTTGGTCTCAATGATAAGTATTTGTTTGATTGCCCCCTGTTCATCTCTGCTAATCACTAAGAAGTCGGGCGTGTAATTGCCGAGCAGACTCCAGTTCTTACCAGACTTCTTATAGCAACGTATTTTGAAATCGGTCAGGTTATCATCGCCATTGAAATAAAACTCGAGTTGCTTATCACGTATGATAGCTTGGAGAGAATCTGAAAAATAACTAATTTCAAAACTGCTGTCGAACTTATAAGGTAGATAATGGTAGGTCTTGTCATTAATGTTGCTATCCGTTGGCTCGTAACTATCGGGACTGTCCAATAATGCTTGTATGGTTTGCTCCTGATTGCCTAACGCCTTAAGCGTATCAATGGTTGTTTGTATTTCTGCCTTTAAGTGCTTCTTGCCTTTATCTGCATCAACGATTTTCAACACCTGCTCTTGGTTTGGGAAATATTTAGAAGTATCATTAACCTCTATTGTTGATTGGAAGTTCTTAATCTGAAGAAGTTCAGTCGTCTCTGGTATCACTTCCTCTTTCACTTCGATGGAACGATGAGGGATAAAAGCTTTGCGTACATTGGCACGTACCTGCATTTGGTTGTATTCTCCTTTAAGAATGCGTATACCATCATGAAACTCTGTGATGGTATCAAAGATAGCTTGTAGCCCCGTGGTGTACGTCTTCAATTGAGTGATATGCAAAGTGCGGAAGCTCTCTTTACAAATAAGATGTAGCCAACTATTAAATGTAATAGCCTTGCCACTTTCATCATCCTGCAACAGCTCTGTAGATTTATCTTCTATCTCTCCTTTTAGATTCTGTTGTTGGATTAGTTGTAAGCCACTGATAGAATAAAAATCATCTCTTTGCAGTTCTTTTGCAGTGTTCAGCTTATCTTCTAATACTAATGTCAGGTAAGACACCTTCAGTTGGAAGAAGTCAATTGGAGGCACACGCAATTTTTCCATTCGAGAGAAACGCTGTAAGGTGTACTGTTTGGTATTTCCACCCTTATTCAGTTCCTCAATAGACGTGTTTTGTTGCTTGTCTAATTCCCTATTAAGCATCTTAGCGTTATCCTCATTAAGCCAAATCAAAGCTGCTTCCTTATTATTCTTTACAACCTGACGTAAGCAACGACAAGAAGTCTGCAAAACCATATTCTGTGGGCATGCACCTTTTTGTGGTAAGATAACACTGGTTAGGCTCTTACAGTCCCAACCCTCTTTACCTATTTGCGCTAACAACACTATCTTTACCTTTGAGAGATTCGTGTCTAATGAAGCAAACTCAACAGCAGCACTCTCAGGTACGGAATACTCTTTATTTCCACCATGATATTTAAGAATAGCATCAGCAGGATTCAAACCGAACTTACTGATAAGCTCAGCAACGATGGGATAGATATTCTCCTCCAAATTGTCTATACGTCCACAATAGATGGCCATTTTTGCACATGTACCATTAGAATAAACTAAATTACCATAGGTATCAAGAAACTCTGTCACGCCTTTGCGAATAATAGTTTCATAACCACCATCTGCCACTTTTATTGTTGGAGACTTCAAGAAATTACCCACACCTTCTATCAGCGGATAATAATAAACAACATTTGAAAGGTTCTTGTTTTTCAATGACAAGTCTAATCCCACCTTCACCGACTCGGCTGTAGAAAGATAAGGAGTACCCGAGAAACCTAAAACAGAATTAAAGGTTTCTGTTTTAGTCCATTTATTAACAACCTGACGCAGCTTTATGTCTCCGTCTGAAGCATGGTGCACCTCATCAATGAAAATAGAAAGATGGGGAATTTTTCCTAAAATAGAACGAAGTTCATTAGATATATCAAATTCTTTCTTTTCCTTATCACTAAGCAATGATGGGCTTTTATCTTTATCTAATTTGTCAAGAATTACTTTCTCAGCATTGGTCACAGCCACTAGACCACGAATATCATTTGACGTCAAATGGCTATTTATCTTTTGTGCATTGGGGTTCTTAACAAGATTGCTTTTTTGTGCGGTTTTCTGTGCATCAAGTATTTCAAACTGAATTTCATTCTTTATTTGAGATGCCGTAGGGTTTGGAAGAATCCACGTAGGATCAAAGTCTTGTATATTCTTTATACTTGGAATAATAGAAGACTTCAAACCTGATGGAGCCAAGATCATAAAGTTATGCGCAAAGGATGGGTTATCTGGTTCATTTAATGAAAAATATAAATCAAGATAGATAAACGCAGCCATCAAATACGTCTTACCTGCTCCCATTGGTAAACTAAAAATATAGTCAGGATAGGCTACATCGTAAAATAACTTCTTAAAGACTGCTACATAATCAATTGTATTGGGATTCTCTTCAATGTATTTCTTTAATGCTGGTGCTGCAGCATTCCCTTTCTCATCACTGAGACAAGCATATTCATAAAGTGAAGCTGCGGCTTTATCCGTTTCCAAAACAAGCCTTGCCTTAGCGGTAAGACTCATATTATCAAGATTGAGGGACAAGAAGTCGCCCTCCGTAAAAAGCCTCCACAAAGGTTTATTGCCACATTCCATCTTCAAGAACAAGTAAGTCTTTATAGCCTCTATTTGTGCATCACGCATCATTCCTTTACCTTCAATGTATGAAACCAAAGACTTGACAGGGCAATCTATACGACTTAACCATTCATTTCTTTTTCGTTGTATAATGCTATAGAACATTGTTTTAACTTTTAATCATTCTGCTCGTAATAGTATGAATAATCAATACCTTTCATAAACATTTCTCTGTCATCAATCTTTGTAGTGAGTGCTGGCTTTACCAAAGTCTTGATGAACGTGCTATCTGCTACACTTTCACGCATTACAGACAAATATTCGTTTTTGTCTATTTGGCTCCAATCCACACATCGTTTGAGAGAACGTTTCAGCATGAGGTCGAGCCAAATGCGAGTGCTGCGACCATTACCCTCCATAAAAGGATGGGCTACGTTCATCTCTACATACTTATCCATAATCTCATTAAAGGTTGTTTCGGGCATTCGTTCTATTGTTTGCAGAGTTTCAGGGAAGTGCATACAATTAGCAAAGGTAAAACCTCCTTTGGATATATTCTTCGTGCGGATTTGTCCTGCAAAGTCATACAGTCCTCCAAAGAGATAAGCGTGTATTTGTTGTAAACATTTGATTGTACCTGGGTCTACAGTCTTTAGGATACCACTTTCAAAAAGCTGATAAGCTTTTTTCTTACTCTGCCCATCAATGGTGTTGTCGCTGTAGGTAAACCAATCGAGAAAGTCATTAGCACGATTGTTGGGGTAGTTCTTTGCCAACAATATAACATTCTCACTATTAAGAACATCTGCCACGCGTAACTTCCCATCAGGAGCTTCAAACTTGAAGCCGTGAGTAGCACTCACGAGTTCAATGCCTTCTTGTTTTAACTTACGTTTTAACCAACGCCAATAGTTACCAGCTTTGGTATAGTCGGGCTCATCGTTAATGGCACGCACAATGTCTGTTGCAGAAAACCACCAACAGTTTTGTGCGTCGTCCCACACCGCCCTAACTTCATGGTCGTTGAAAAAACGAATAGATGTTTTATGCTCTACCATAATAAAGTTACTCATCTGGGGTGTTAATCAATTCCTTTGGATTAACCTGCAAGATCTCTGCTATCTGAAATAGCAATTCTAGGCTTGGCTGTCGACGATTGCAAACGTATGAGTTGACAATAGTGAAACTCTTACCGAGTTTCTCTGCAAGCCATGTTTGCTTAATCCCTTTCTCGATAAGCACCTCTTTAATTCTATTAGTTGGACTTTCCATAAATATTATATGATTATTTGCAAATATAGTAAATTTTCTTGTATAAAAGACTTATTAAGAGGGGAAATTTCCCCTCTTATTAAAGTTTATGTGTTCAACACTATTTGCTTTTCTTATTTTGCAGGTTATTCTGCATCAAACTATCTGCCTTTTGCTTCAATTCCATGTCGTAATCATCGGCTTTTTCCTTGATTAGTTTGATAATCTTTTCATTGCGATGAATGTCAAATACATCATTGAGCCATAGGATTTCCTTTGGACTGCAACCTCTCCAAACTCTGATGATACGAAATTTCAAGGCATCATCCTTGTATTGCTGTTTACTTTGCCACAAGAAGTAGTTACCGACCAAAGAAATAAAACAGATGATAGACACAGCCACCACAGTAGTAAAGACTCTTGACGATTTGATATCAAAGCTGTGCCTGTGAATATGTTCCTGCGGTATTGGATGTTCTTTCTTCTCCTGCCATTCGTGCAACATGGTCAAGACACTTGCCACCAATTTGTCCATGGATTTGGCTTCCTCGTCCTTGATGCGTACTTGTACTCCAATATACTTGTTAATTACGTCTTTCGTTCGCTGTTCATACTGATTGAGCAATTCCTGATCTTTCTGCTCATCACTTTGTGCTGGTGTAGATTGAATAGGGAGGGAAACAGAACCATTCTCCTTTTCTTTCAACTCCTTTAGTTCCCTATAAATTGTCTCCAGTTTGTTTTTGATTTCCTCAAAGAGGACAAATGTATTATTATCAGCCATAGTTATAAATGTATTTTACGTTTTTTCTTTTTCTTCTTTTTATCGAGTGTGTTGTAAACCTCCGCAGGGACAGTACCATGAGTTTGAAACAAATCCAATCCTCCTTCGATGAGGTCGTTGGTAATTTCGCCCGTAACACTTGCAACATTAGATATGAGGTTTATCATTCCTTGTGTTTGCTGTTCGTTTTCCCTGTTATTCTGTTGCAGGGCAAAGTCTATCTTGGAATAACTGAACCCCCTATCCACTTTAGAGCCATTGAAATGATAACCGTTCTTTTCAAAGATGATACCCTGCACTTCTTGTGAGTTGTCTTTGTACTTGAAATGGACATCAATATCTTGCTTTTTCAAGTGAGCAAGCAAAGCTTTCCAATCCCTGCACCGAGCTATTTCTGTTTTCAACGCCTGATAGATTTCATACTTGGTTTTATCGGGTTCTTTCAAGCGGTGTTCCTTGACATTCTCCTTACCATCGGAAAAATACAATCCGTGTTTGGCGGTTAGTTCCTTGCAAATCTTCTCACTTCTGAATCTGTCGTTACGGTCAGAAATAGTCTTGCCATTATTGTCTATCCGATTAAAAGCGATATGAACATGTGGGTGCTCCTTATCGAAATGGCGCCCGATGATATACTGCGTATCTTTTATTCCCATCTTATCCAAGTACTCACGGGCTACTTTCACCATCCACTCATTGCTGAGTCTTGGGGAGTCTTGTGCAGAGAAACTTAGGGAGATATGCCCCACAACCTTACCCACTCGTGGATTCAGTTCCGTTTGGTCAATGAAACTTTGGGCAATATGACTAATACTGTCTGTTCTCACACCCGAACTATCTATGAGTTCCGTTCCTTTCTTTGGGTCAAGGATGTAATTAATAACCCCCTTGAAGCCCGAACCTTTCATAATTTTGGCTATCATCTTCGTATCAGATTTAATATTTCATCTATCTTGCCAATAATGGTTTTATGGAAAGGAGCAACTGAATGAAACCCTTCCGTATTGGCACGATGTGCCAACTGATTGAGATTATTTGCCATGCCACACAGCTTACGGATGAAGTCTGCTTGCTCTATGTTCAGTCGTTCAATGACGCACCCTTTTGCAAGAACTTTCCTTACAAACTCACTCATGGTTACTCCTGCGCTTTTTGCTTTGCCTTTGAGCGTATAGTAATCCTGCGTATTCAGTTTCACCGTGATACGGTATTTCTTCTTTTCGGCTACGCCCTTGGTTGGACGACCACCTTTTTTATATTCTGTTTTTATCATACTTGTTTCTTTAATTTGATTTGATGGAGACCAGCGGGATGATCCTCTGCAACGACTGTCAGGAGGTGGAGCAAGTGGTTTTGGTATGCCCAAAACATAAACTTGCTCCCCGAAAAACAGATTATGCAAAGCAAATCCTACAATCATAGCTTAATCCCTTTGATTTTCTTATTTTTTGCTTTCTCTGAATGCTTGAATTCAACACATAAATACTCATTTAGGTCTTTATAATTCTGGAAGACGGAAGAGCAGTCTTGAACATCAAAACCGTCTCTTTTGAGTTGTTCTAAAGTTCGCTTTCCTCCTTCATCATTATCTAAATATGAACAGATGAGCTTGTGCTTTGAAAGGAAAAATCTTGACTTTTTGATATTATTAATCGAGTTAAGTATCAGTGCAGCTTTCTTCTCTTCATCTGGACTCATCGTAAGCAGACTAAGATAATCAATAAAACCTTCAAACAGATTGATTTGTTCTGAAGGACTGGGAACATACGACACATCGGAAGGAGGCAAACACCCTTTGAAATATGGATTGCGCAACGCATACCCATAAGAATTGTTTGGAAAACCTATTGCGTAAAAACTTCTATCACCAATTCTATAATGGATCTCCTTACAATATCTTTTCGCAATGTTCAGATTGATTCCTCTATGTGTGAAATATTCTATGAGATTCTGATGACATAAGTTGGTAGAGCCGATAACCTCTATACGTGATTGGCTTGGAGAGTTTGTTTTGCTATTAGCTATGGATAATTTCGGCAGGATATTTTGTTTGCCATTAAACAACTCTATAGCTTGTATTAAACTGCAATTATGTAATCTCATAATTAAATCTATAAGACTCCCACCTTCATCAAGAGCAAAGTCATACCATAGATTTTGGTTATAATCAACTTTGAAACTTGGAGTATGTTCATTACGGAATGGACTTTTATACATTCCGTAATAGCCATAATTCTTTATAGGGTATATAGACATACTACCTAAGTAATCTTTAATTGATATTGCTTTAATTTCATATATTGTCATACTTGTAACTTTTAAGTTTAATACTTACTACAATGTGATATTCTTGTAAGTCATTGACAATGAAAGAAAAATATGTAGTACTAACTATCTTTGTAGTAATCATTGCACATGTATATGGTAGGTTGGTAGTAATGAGGTAGTAATACCTTATATCATTATTTACTACGGTCTAACCTTTTTTCTTTCAATGCCTTATCCCTCTTTGTAGTAAAGTAGTATTAATAATTAGTATTGTAACTTTGAATAAAAGGATTGGGAACAATCTTGCGTATATGATAGACATACATTGGATTGCCACCTATCCTTTTGGATTTCCGCAAGAAACCAGCCTTTTTCAATGCTTCTCCCATTCTCCTTTCACTTAGGTTAAGCGTTGTATATCCACGCAAATAGTTTAGGATTTCAGAAGTGGTCATGTAACTTTCTTCGGTTACTGCTGGCTTTTCCATGCCTTTAAGAAGCATTTCATACTCAACAGTCTGCACTTGAAACCCTTCGCTCTCTTGATGCAGTTCGGCTATTTCCTCTTCATTGAACCAATAATGATAGTCAACTCTCCACAATTCAACTGCCTCGGAGTACACCTTGTTGATATTAATCTCTTTAGCTGCGTCAATATCAATATGTTCAACTTCAAAAGGTAGAAAGCGACGACTGCCTGTCGGATCTGTTAGAAAATCATTACCATTAACAGATGCCATAAAGCTTGCTAAGTGAGGATACTCTTCGATGTAAGTGTCGTATGGTCTACGATATTTTACTCTTGGTGTCGTTATCAGATTCTTCAATTCATTTTCATCTCTCTTATTGAGTGCCTTTAGCTGGTCGTCAATATTGATAAAAAGGTATTCCGCAATCAGTGTTTGTACATCTTTTCCTTGTGGGTCAATCTTTCCTGTGAAAAGATAATTCTTTAGTTCTTCTGGACAGAGTAAATCAAGGAAAGTTGTTTTGAATTTTCCTTGTTCACCTGTAAGAACTAAACATGTATGATTACGACACTGTAAATCATCCATAGCATTTGCAACAACCGCAACCAGCCATTTCACAAAATAGTGCTTCCACTTCTCAGGATTCTTCACTGTAACACAATTTGCCAACCTTATGATTTCAGATTCATCTTCACCTTTAGGTTTTGGCAGGTTCTGCAAAAACTCACGAATTGGGTTAACTTTATTGCAAAAGTCGCTCTCCAATATTGCACGAATATTGTCAGAGGGAGTATATATCTCCAAAGTCCCATCTACCAGCCGACGCATAGAATTAATATCATATTTAGTAAGAGGACGGAATGAAGAATTAGAATCTTGTTCTCTAAACTCTGTTCTACTTTTAACTGTATTAAAACGAAAAGCATAATGCTCTTTCAAGAATTGCTCTATGCGTTCATTCTTAGATTGCTTGGCTCGCCCTTCAGCTCTTCCCTTTTCCATAATACATATATTTATAAAAGGGAAGAATCAGAATGTTTATCAGAGATAAAAGCTTTTGCCTCCTCGTTGATTTCGGCAACAGTCTTTTTCTTACCTCCTTCAATCCATGCCAGCAATTCATCTTCAAAAAAGTAGAGATGCTTACCATTCTTATAGCAAGGTAGTAAGCGTTTACGTACTAAGGTGTAAACCGTGGGTTTGGCTTTCCCTATAAGTTTACACGCATCATCTATTCCAATAGGAATACGTTTGGGAGGGACAATAGGTTTTTGTCCTTTACATACTAAATTCTTGATTTCAGCAATTTCGCTGACTAAGTGAGCAACTGCCTTTGGCAAGTTCTCAAAAGTGATTTCATTTTGTACCATAATACTCGTTATTGATTTTTACGGTGCAAATGAAAAAAGTGTTTCCTCTGTGTCCTAAGACACTGAAGAAACACTATAAGAGCACAATACTTTTACGTGCAATATTTGTTGATGGAAAGACGTTGTATCTCTTTTTTTATAATAAGATGTTGTATTATTAATTCTACTTTAAGATATTGTATCATTTCTTTCTCAGCTCATCAAGATAACGAGCAGTAATTACACCAGAGGGTAATGCTATAATAGCTATGCCAAACAATGAGGATAGCATACTTACAAGTCGACCAATATCTGTAACGGGGCACATATCTCCATAGCCAACTGTTGTGAGTGTTACTGTAGCCCAATATAATGCATCGAAAAAGGAATGGAAAGTCTGTTGTCCTGTATATGGATTTACATGTGGTTCTACATTAAATAATATGAGTGCGGTTACAAAAATATAGAGTAGAGCCAAAATTAAAACAGAAGATAGGACTTGGCGTTCTTTGTAAAGTATGGACATAAATAATCGTACCTTACTTGATATTCCAAAGATCTTCAAGACTCTTGTTAATCTCAACAAGCGTACAAAGCGAAAGAGTTTAAATGCTGGATTAAGTAATGTAATGGCAGGTAAGATAGATAGTAAATCGATTATTGCCATTGGAGAGAAAGGATAAGTAACAAATGCTATCTTATGGTTGTTTTTTCTTATATCTGCAGTGCCCCATCTTAATAGGTAATCAACGATAAAAACAATAGTTGAAGCCATTTCTGTAAACCAAAAAAGCTTATGTGTTTCCATAAACATAAGGGGGATAAGGCTTACAAGAATAGCCAGAATCATAAACCAGTCATAGACTGTGTTTATCCAGTTTGAATGAGATTTCCTGTCAATAATATTTGCTATCTTTTGTCTATTCATATTTTTTGATAGTTTCTTTTGAATCAACAATGTTAGATAAAGGTCACTTTTGGTACACGTTTAAAGCTGTGACAGAACTATAAACCCATTACTCTGGTTAGTATTCGTACTTTGAGAACTAGCATAGTGTATTTTCAAACTCTAATTTGGTTATAATCTTCAGATCATAAAAACACATGTTTGTATTAGATGGATGTTAACCAAGACACGCCCAAATAGCCGGGTTGGTTATAATATTTGCAAGTATGTTTGAGGCAACGTCCTTTCCAAAAGATTTTATTTTGTCAATAAGCTCAGGCTTAGCTTTCTCCAAATCTCCTTCTTTCTCTATAATCTGCTTTAGTGCTTTTAGTTGGCTAACGGATAATTCATCTTCAAGGGATTTTATGAGAATTTCAATTCCCTGTTGTTGAGATTGGCTTTGAGTATTAGTATTGCTAATATTGTTGCTTATGTTTATATTACTCCCCCGATTGGTTGTTTTCTTACTTTCTATTATCTGTGGATATTTCTTAAATGCTTCAAGTATAGCTAGTAACTTCTGTTGTTGATTAGGTGCAAGTTTTTTTCGTCACAAGTTTTATTAAATTCATCTATATGCTTATCTCCTATGAAATTTATTTCTAAGAATCTTTTAGCATTTTCTTTCCATTTAATATATTCTTCTTCTATATAAGTGTCATAAACGTAATATGTAAAAAAATCTCCTTCACGTATTATCAATTTGGGTATTCTTTCTTTTTGCTCTTGAATTAGAGCGTCTAATTCATTCTTTACTGTTTCTTCCATAACATTCGACTTATTGAAACAAAAAAAATCGCAGTAACCCTTTGTGAGATTACTGCGATTTTTCTAATTTATTTTTACTTCACTTCCTCGAAATCAGCATCTTGAATATCGTCTGCAGAGTTGCTGTTAGCTTGTTGTTGAGCACCTGCATTAGGATCAGCTTGTGCGCCTGCACCTTGATACATTTGTGCGCTTGCAGCTTGCATAACGTTATTTAGGTTACTAATTGCAGAATCGATAGCAGCGATGTCGGCAGCTTTGTGGGCATCCTTCAATTGTTGTAGAGCTGCTTCGATACCAGGTTTTTGATCTGCTGGCAACTTATCACCATTTTCTTTCAAGAAGTTTTCAGTGCTGAAAATCATTGAATCAGCTTGGTTCATCTTGTCAACACGCTCACGTTCTTTCTTATCATTCTCAGCATTTTGTTCAGCTTCAGCTTTCATTCTCTTGATTTCTTCTTCGCTCAAACCGCTTGATGCCTCAATACGAATTGCTTGTTCTTTTCCTGTTGCCTTATCTTTTGCTGACACATTAAGGATACCATTAGCATCAATATCAAATGTAACCTCAATCTGTGGCACGCCTCTTTGAGCTGGTGCAATGCCATCTAAGTTAAACTGACCAATGCTTTTATTTTGAGAAGCCATAGGTCTTTCACCTTGAAGGACGTGTATGGTAACTGCTGTTTGATTATCTACTGCAGTAGAGAATGTTTCGCTTTTCTTTGCAGGAATTGTGGTATTAGCTTCGATTAGCTTTGTCATTACACCACCCATGGTTTCAATTCCGAGTGTAAGAGGTGTTACATCGAGCAATACAATATCGTTTACACCTTCTTCTTTATTAAGAATTGCACCTTGGATAGATGCTCCTAAAGCCACCACTTCATCAGGATTTACGCCCTTAGAAGGCTCTTTACCGAAGTAATTCTTTACCAATTCTTGTACAGCAGGAATACGACTTGAACCTCCAACAAGGATAACTTCGTCGATATCTGATGTAGATAGTTTAGCATCACGCATAGCATTTTGACATGGAACTAAACAAGCTTGAATAAGTTCGTGAGCCAATTGCTCAAATTGTGAGCGAGTTAAGGTTTTAACCAAGTGCTTAGGAACACCACCATCGGCTGTGATATAAGGCAAGTTTATTTCAGTTGAATTAGAACTTGACAATTCTATCTTAGCCTTTTCTGCAGCTTCTTTCAAACGTTGCATAGCCATTGGATCTTTAGTAAGATCAATTCCTTCGTCTGATTTAAATCCATTTGCTAACCAATCGATAATTACCTGATCGAAATCGTCACCACCAAGATGGGTATCACCATTTGTAGAAAGCACTTCGAAAACACCACCACCAAACTCTAATATTGATATATCGAAAGTACCACCACCAAGGTCGAATACTGCGATCTTCATATCTTTGTTAGACTTATCTACACCATATGCAAGAGCAGCTGCTGTTGGTTCGTTCACAATACGTTGTACATTAAGACCTGCAATCTGCCCTGCTTCCTTTGTTGCTTGACGTTGTGAGTCTGAGAAGTATGCAGGAACTGTAATAACAGCATCAGTAACCTCTTGTCCAAGATAATCTTCTGCAGTCTTTTTCATCTTTTGAAGAATCATTGCAGATATTTCTTGTGGAGTATATTTGCGTCCTTCAATGTCTACTCGTGGATATCCTCCCTCGTCAACAACATTGTAAGGAACACGATCAACCTCTTTATTGCTTTGTGAAAAGGTTTCTCCCATAAAACGTTTAATACTATAGACAGTATTTATAGGGTTGGTTATTGCCTGACGTTTTGCAGGATCTCCAACTTTAATTTCTCCGTCTTTAGTGAAACCTACTACTGAAGGTGTTGTTCTTTTACCTTCGCTATTAGCAATAACCACTGGTTCATTACCTTCAAAAACAGCAACACAAGAGTTTGTTGTTCCTAAGTCTATTCCAATAATTTTTCCCATATTCTTATTTGTTTTATTATTATTCTTAATTTATTAAATGTAGTATTTCTCATGTCTCATTGCCTGTCCGTTCATTGAAAGTATTTCAACAATCTTCGGAGAGCAATTCTTATGAGGTACATTTCAAATCGATTGAATGCTAAATCATATCGTTTTATCAACGTACACCACACTATTAACAAAGTGCGTGCCAATAATATTTTGATTTCTTACGATAAATCTAAAATGTGACATTCTGTCGTATTTACCTTAATATAAGATTTGTCGATGTGTCATTTTGGTGGTTTTATGCCATTAAACAGCCTTTTAATAATATAAAATTAGGTAGAAACTAAAAGGGCACCAAATGCCTTTTGCCTCCGTTTTGCATTAGTTCATTTATCGATAAAAGAGATATTACGTGTAAAACTAAGCAAAGAGAAAGCCTTTTAATACTTTAAAAATATGTATATTTTGCCCTTTTACACCCTCTTTTCGATAGAAAAAGGTTATATTTGCACATTATTTAATTACAAATCGATTATGCTAATTCACAGATATCTCACCTCTTTAGGTGAATATATAATGTTAATGGGACGTTCTTTTTCACGTCCTGAGCGCATGAGAATGTTTTTTAAGCGTTATATAAAAGAAATGTCGTCCCTTGGAGTGGATTCTATTGGAATTGTATTACTTATTTCATTTTTCATCGGAGCAGTTATTTGTATTCAGATGAAGTTAAATATTCAGAGTCCATGGATGCCTCGTTGGGTTTCAGGATACACCACACGAGAGATTCTTATACTTGAGTTTTCAAGCAGTATTATGTGTTTAATCCTATCAGGAAAGGTGGGTTCAAACATTGCTTCAGAGCTTGGTACGATGCGAGTGACACAACAAATAGATGCATTAGACATCATGGGAATCAATTCAGCATCGTATCTCATCATGCCAAAGATATTGGGTTTGGTTACCATCATGCCGTTCTTGGTGATCTTTAGCTCTGTAACCGGTATCTTAGGAGCCTATGCAACCGCTTATATTGGGCACATACTTTCTCCCGAAGACCTCACACTTGGCTTGCAACACTCGTTCAATCCATGGTTCGTTTGGATGAGTATTATCAAGAGCTTGTTCTTTGCTTTCATCATTGCCAGCGTGTCTTCTTACTATGGTTACACCGTTCAAGGAGGCTCAGTAGAGGTTGGAAAGTCTAGTACCGATGCCGTTGTAAGTAGCAGTATCTTAATTCTTTTCTCAGACGTGTTCCTCACTCAAATCCTTTCTTAAATATGATTGAAGTTAAACATCTATATAAGTCGTTCGAAGATAAAGAAGTGTTGAAAGACATTAACATTGTTTTCGAAGACGGTAAGACAAATCTTATTATCGGACAAAGTGGTTCTGGTAAAACAGTTCTTATAAAAAACCTAGTAGGATTATTTGCTCCTACATCAGGACAAGTGCTTTACGATGGTAGAGATTTTGTGAATATGAGCAAAAAAGAAAAAGTCGCTATGCGTAGAGAGATGGGAATGATCTTTCAAAATGCAGCTCTTTTCGACTCGCTTTCTGTACTCGAGAACGTGATGTTTCCTTTAGATATGTTCTCAAACATGACCTATCGTGATAGAGTTAAACGTGCTCAAGAGTGCTTAGACCGTGTAAATTTAATTGAGGCACAGCAAAAGTTCCCTGGAGAAATATCAGGAGGTATGCAAAAGCGTGTAGCTATTGCCCGTGCAATTGTGCTCAATCCTAAATATCTTTTCTGCGATGAGCCTAATTCTGGACTTGATCCTCGCACCTCATTGGTGATCGATGAGTTGCTATCAAGTATCACAAAAGAGTTCGATATCACCACCATCATCAACACACACGATATGAACTCGGTGATGGGAATTGGCGATAACATTGCCTTTATCTATAAAGGTCATAAAGAATGGCAGGGAAATAAAGAAGAAGTAATGCACTCAACCAACGAGCATCTCAACGACCTTGTGTTTGCTTCCGACCTATTTAGAAAGGTAAAAGCAACCGAAGAACAGCAAACCAGCAGTAAATAAATGGTTCGAAAAACGAGCAACTATCCCTGAACTATTACTTTTTTAGATGCTCCGAACTATACAATTAAATTGCGAAACGAAAGAATGAAGAAACTATTATATATCGCATTCATTGTGCTTACCATTACTTGTACAAAAGAAATCAATCAAGGTGAGGTAGCAGCTCGTGTGGCAAAACACTATTACGACACTCTTGTTGCAGGGCATTATGATGCTTTTTTAGAAGGAACATATCAACAAGATAGTATTCCAAAGCGTTATCGTGACTTACTACTCGACAATGCAAAGATGTTTATTGCACAACAGCAAACCGAGCATCAAGGCATAAAAGAAGTGCGAGTAATACGACATCATGCCGACACGATAAAACACACAGCCGATGTTTTCTTGTTGCTCACCTTCGGAGATAGCACAAGCGAGCAAATTGTTGTGCCCATGATTCAGCACAAAGGCACATGGCTCATGCGATAAATCCATTCTTTTTTCAAAAAACAAAATAATAACAATCCATCAACAATCTGAATTTTAAGTTATGAAAGCATATTTAGACCTACTCCAACACATTATTAATAACGGAGCAACAAAAGGAGATAGAACAGGAACAGGCACCAAAAGCGTATTCGGTTATCAAATGCGTTTTAACTTAGAAGATGGATTTCCGTTATTGACAACAAAGAAACTACACCTTAAGTCGATTATTCACGAGTTGTTATGGTTCTTAAAAGGCGACACCAACGTACGCTACTTGCAAGAAAATGGAGTGCGCATTTGGAACGAATGGGCAGATGAAAATGGCGAACTTGGTCCTGTTTATGGTCATCAATGGCGTTCATGGCCTAATTATAAAGGTGGAACCATCGACCAAATAACACAAGTTGTGGATATGATTAAGAACAACCCCAACTCTAGAAGAATGATTGTTACAGCGTGGAATCCTGCCGAGGTAGACGAAATGGCATTGCCACCATGTCACTGTTTGTTCCAGTTTTATGTAGCAAACAATAAGCTTTCGTTGCAATTATATCAACGAAGTGCCGACACCTTCTTAGGAGTTCCCTTTAACATTGCATCTTATTCGTTGTTGTTGATGATGGTTGCACAGGTAACAGGCTACGAACCAGGAGAGTTTGTTTATACAACTGGCGACACACACCTTTATCTCAATCATCTCGAACAGGCACAATTGCAGTTACAACGCACCCCACGTACGCTCCCCAAGATGCGTATCAACCCCGATGTGAAAGACATTTTCAGCTTTAAATACGAAGATTTCACACTCGAAGACTATAATCCATACGATCATATTAAAGCACAAGTTTCTGTATAATGAAAGTATATGTAATTGCGGCAGTTGCCCAAAATCGTGCCATTGGCTATCAAAACAAATTGTTATATTGGCTTCCAAACGATTTAAAAAACTTCAAGTTACTCACCTCAGGGCATACCATTATAATGGGTAGAAACACCTTCGAGTCGCTTCCTAAAGGCGCATTGCCCAACAGAAAGAACGTTGTTCTAACACAACAGAACATCACTCTCGAAGGTTGCGAAGTGTATCACTCACTCGAAGAGGCTCTTTCTGCTTGTCAAAACGACGAAAAGGTATTTATTATAGGTGGTGGAAAGGTGTATGAACAATGCTTAGACTTTGCCGAAGAGTTGATTCTTACCGAGGTAAACGATGTGCCCGAGCATGCCGATACCTTCTTTCCTGATTATAAAGAGTGGAAAGAAAAGAGCAGAGAACATCACGAAAAAGACGAGAAACACGCTTTCGCTTTCGACTTTGTGCATTATGTAAAAGCCTAATTAGCAATACTCTTCTCACGCAACTCTTTGCGCATTCTTTCCTAAAAACTCATCGTCTCTGTTTAAATTAGAAGATAATTAGAGACGAATTGTTTTCCTTCTTGTTTGAAAGAGATAGAAGTAGAAAAAGAAAAACGCACCTTGTTTCGATATTATAGAAATGCGATTGAAGCCAGTTACAACAAAGGTGCTTTTCAATCTTATAGAAATGGTAAATGCAAGCAATGCTTTTGCCTTGCCAACTCAATGCTATTGCAATGTAAATACAATGTTTTTACACTGTAATAGCATTCCTTTTATTTGTCACTTTCATTTCATTTGTTTTTCAAAGTGAAAGGGAGAGTCAATAAAAAAGTAACAATCTCGTTCAAACAAGATTGTTACCTCATCAATATTCTATTCCGTTTGGGCTTCTCTTTATATCGAATACCCTTCTTTAAAAAGAACGATTATCCTCGTTCTATTTAGGATTGGAATTCTAAATTTAAAGAAATCCGTTTCCCATCGTATGGAGATGCCCCTCCGTTATATGGGTAATTTCTTACTAAACTAAAGAAAATCACCCTCCGTCTTATGGGAAAATCTTTCTTAAATCAAAAGAAAATACGCTCTCCGTCGTACGGAGTTAGGAGAGGTTTTCCAATTCCTTTTCAGGTAAAGGCAACCATTTAATTTTGCGTTGTTTCCACATTGTAGCCGCAGAACCTTGTTCCAAACCACGTCTAACGTCCGCAGTTCGCTCGCCACGCAAAGCCAAATAGATGCGACGAAGCGTTGCAATGCGTTCCAAAGTCAGTGATGCAGTCTCCGCATCAGCCGCATTATACTTTGTAATTACCTTGTTCACCTCCTCCAAAGCGTTACCACTTAGCACACCACGAACAATTAGTTCTGCCTTAATAAAGTGAATATCAGTAGCGTCAGCAATAACAAGTGAACCCTTTCTAGTAAGCGCAGAGGCATAGATGTTATAACGATTAGGGTTCTTCTTGTCCACACTAGCATGCTTCAAAGGCAAGGCTTTTTGCTCAGCAGTAGTAGAACGAGCAGCCTCCAAGTCAGCACTCACCTGAATATCACGAGCATTTGGACCAATAGCAGCATACAAAGGATTGTCAGAGCCATCGTTATTATAAATCACCTCCACCTGTTCTGCATCGTTAATAGCAAGCGAAACCAAAGTAGCAGCATCGCTATAACGTTGTTGGTGCATAGCTAAACGAAGTTTATAAGTGTTTATTTGGCGGACTGCCGCATTGTAGTCGAAGTTCGAAGCATCTTTAATAGCTTGCATTTGCACAAATTCCAACGCCTTGTTAAAATGTTCTTGCGCCATAGTTAGGAGCGATTCGTGCGAAACCAAAGCGTTATTAAGACGTATTGAGCCACCTTCGGCATTAGGAGTAGTAGAAAAACACTCTGCCAAAAGCTGTAAAGCATAACCCGCATGCAAGTTACCTATGTAGCCACCATAAGCCTTCGACAAGTTAGTTGCTTTCGTATTGTTGTCGGGAAGCTCGTTAGCAACATTCAATACCTCGATACTTCTTGCATAATAGTTCTGTAAACGGTTCCAAAGATCGTTTTGAGTACCCGACGAAGGAGTGATGTTATCGCTCGAAATGTGACGATAAAGCAAAGCATTAGGAATCGTTCCCTCAGTCAATTCGTCAACCGTTGTGCCCAAAGCCAAAAACGATTGTGCTGCAGCTTCGCCCTGAAGTGTTTTTACAAATGCTACCATCGGACCGTCGCTGATGTTCTTCGATTGTAAAGTTGCAATCATACTTGGTCGCTTTAGTTCATCATAAGTAAGCGTATTACTTGGGGTTTCAGCCTTGTCGACCCACGAATCGCAACCAGAAAGTATGGTAGATATGGCAAAAGCCATTATAATTAGTTTTTTCATTGCTTATTAATTGAATTATAAAGTGAAACTAAGAGTGGCAGTGTAGGTGCGTGGATGAGGCGCATTGGTGATGTCTCTCGACAAACTTCCGATACCTCTTTGTTTGCGATTACCACCATTTCCCTCCACTTGAGGGTCGGCTCCAGAATAGTTAGTGATAACAAATACATTCTGAATAGAGAACGATAGTTTCATACCAGTTATCGTGTTGTTAGTGAGTTTGCGTGCTAACGAAGTGAAATCATATCCCACATTGAGGTTAGAAAGTCGCAAGAAGTCTGCCTTTTCAATGTAGTTCGCTCTGAAACGAGCAGTGTATGCCAAGTCGTTAGCAATTTTTTCGTATTCAGGAGTGCCCACAGTTGCATTAGCAAGAGCCGTTAACTGGTCGTTGCGTTTCTTGAGATTGTCGCCCAATCCCGCAGTATTATAAAAACTTTGGTTGTAAACCGATGCTCCAAGAGCATAGTTCCACTTCGTTCCAAAGGTGATATTAGAGAACAGTTTCAAGTTAAATCCAAACGAACCATTCACTGAAGGGAAGGGTTTACCTAAGTATTTATAGTCAGAACTCTCAATAGCTCCTACCTTAGCGTTATACGATCCATCAGCATTTAAAGCCGTTTTTTCAACTGTGTGATAGTAAAAAGAGTAAACAGGGTAACCCTTTTTAATGACGTTAGGATAGTTGGTGATGTCGTTTCCGCCTGTGTTGGTCACCTTATTCGCCTGATAATTGACATTAGCATATACGTCTAAAGAATGTTTGTTGGCATTTTTCCACACTAAACCATTATATCCAAACTCGATACCATGACCCTTAATGCTACCCACATTGCGTGGAATACTACCAATCCAGCCATCACTAGACAAGAGATTTTCGTAGATAATAGCGTCTGAAGTGTATTGAGCATAAAGAGTAAGAGATAGGTTATGGTGTTTAGCTAAGGTCCAATCCGTACCCAATTCGATTTCTCTCATCCTCTCAGGTCTTATGTTTGGGTTGCCTTTAAACTGCGGTTTAACTGTGGGTCCGTATGCAGATATGCCGTCCATAACATAAGATGTGCGTGCATCTGTGGGATAAGGAAGACGTCCACTCTCACCGTATGCAAGACGAAACTTTTGATTTTCTAAATTATAAGCAACGCTCAAAGAAGGATAGTAAATACTTGCTACGTTGCTTCCGATAAGGTTTGAGGCGTCTCTTCGTAAACCTGCGTTGATAAATAAGCGGTTATCATAGTTTACAAAAGCCTCTCCATAGAGTCCCCAAGTGCGTTGTTCAAACGTATTTTCACTTACATTGCGCTCTGTTGCCGCTGCAATATTGTCTACATCTCCTTTAAAACGAGACGCATTAACAGTGTTCACGGTTTCGTATTGACGTGCAATTTGCGATAAAAGCGTTGCTGTTAAGTTCCAATTGTCGGCTAATTTAAACTTACGAGAAGCCTTTATGTCCCAATTAAAGCTCGAATTGCGTCGGTTACTCACGTTCTTTGCACCCTCATTGTTGTTTCCTAAGAGATAACCATAAGGCAATCGGTAGATACCTTTAGTGCTATTGACATCTACTCCGATAACCGTTTCGAGCTTAACTGCTCCTGGAAGCAAATAACCTAAGCGTATATTACCCAAGAAACGATCGTTATTATAGGTCCAACTTTGCGCTCTCCATGTGCTTTCTTCTACGTAAGGCCAAGGCGTTTGGTTAATCATTAAGTTCCAAATAGCATCGTATCGACCCATAGCAGTTTGTGGAAGACTAATGTTTCCGTGTACATACGAAGCCGTTGCACTAATACTTAGCGGTCCACTTTTAATGTCATAAGCCATTTTAGTGGTGTGTCTTTGGTCTCTATTTCCAGGTACAATGCCCTCAACATCGTTCATATTATATGAAAAGAACATGTTTTGATTGCCTCGGAAGCTTTTAGATACGGTTCCATAAAGATTCTTTTGCCAACCCGTTTCGAAGAAGTTGTTGAGCGAATTGTTGTTTACAAACTGATTATATTTGCGTGCTAACGAAGCCGCACCCAGTGACATTTTAACCTGAATAGCTGTTCTGTCGTTTTCTTTTGCATTGAAACTACCTCGCTTAGTGGTGATAACAATAACGCCATTAGCGGCTTCTGCGCCATAACTTGCAGCGGCAGAAGGACCCTTTATCACGTCTATTGATGCGATATCTTCTATCGGAAGGTCGTTTAAAGAACTTAAAGCGTCTTGCGAACTGTTGATGTCTGAGATGTGAGAGGTGTTATATTTAATTCCATCAACATAGATAATGGGATCTCTATCCATACTTATTGTGGCTCCACTGCGCATATTAAAGCGGATAGGCATGCCCACTTTGCCATTACTTTGGTACATTTGAACGCCACCAACACGTCCATCAAGAATGTCGCTCAATGAGTTGGCATGCTCATTAGCAGTTAATTTGCTCACATTTACGTGTTCTACGTTGCTACCAAGAGCCTTTTTACTTCGTGCACTCGATATACTTGCGGTAACTTTCACCTCTTGTAGGTTGATTCCTGGCATCAACCCAATAATCATTCCATTACGAAATGATTTACTATTAACGCTCTGTGGCGTAAAACCTAAATAGCTAATACGAATCGTTTGATTATCTTTTAGAGGTAAAGAAAAACGACCTTGTGCATCGGTTAATGCTTTTTCGCCATTCGAAGAACTTACAATGGCACCAATAATGGGTTCTCCTGTCTCTTGATTTACTACACGAGCGGTATATGTTTGTTGAGCATATACGCTCATAGAAGTACTTAATAACAATAGAGCAAGACTTCTTTTAAATTTTAATTGCATGATAATATAATTTATTTTTATCCCGAAAACACCTGTCATTCTATCTCTTTATAAAGCAATAAAATTGACTAGGTATTTAAATATGGTGCAAAGATACAGGGAGAAAGAGAATGATGCAATACCTAAAAATAATGACTCGAATACACCAAAGCGATGTTTCCGAATCATTTATGAATGTTTTTTCTAAACGAAAAACTTTATTCTTGTGATAAAAAATGATGCTTTTTATAAAGTGATAACGCTAGGAATAACTTCGGGAAGATATCTACTTTTAATTTTCCATTCATTCGAATACAATTTGTTAGCTCTGTTCCCAAGATTGTTTACGAATCCTATTGCTTAGTCGTTATAGCTTATTAGCACAATACCTTTAGGAGTTTCGGGGGATAGAGTGATGGCTTCTTTTCGCAAGAAAGATATCGCTTGTTGATAAAAAACGTCTTCATCGAAAAACGCTTGTCGATTGATTTGGGTTGAAAAGGCGAAAGAAGAGTGGAGAATAAAGTTCTTTCCCTTGTACATTCCCATAGTTATTCCTGAAGGATGCGAAGTGTATCACTCACTCGAAGAGGCTCTTTCTGCTTGTCAAAACGACTAAAAGGTATTCATTATAGGTGGAGGAAAGGTGTATGAACAATGCTTAGATTTTGCCGAAGAGTTGATTCTTACCGAGGTAAACGATGTGCCCGAGCATCCGATACCTTCTTTCCTGATTATAAAGAGTGGAAAGAAAAGAGCAGAGAACATCACGAAAAAGACGAGAAACACGCTTTCGCTTTCGACTTTGTGCATTATGTAAAAGCCTAATAAACAATACTCTTATTGTACAACTTCTTACACTTCTTCCTTAAAATATCGTTTGACAAACATAACATTCTTGAGAAACAAGATTAAAAATTACAATCTTCTTCTTTCCAATTCTACCAAAAGGTTTATAAAACAACTTCTGGGAATAAATAATGAAGAGACTTACATACTTTTTTTCTAGTTGAAAATATATTTTAAGTGAGCATCATCCTAGTTGTAAAAGAAAATCATTGTACCTAAATGTATCTAAGAAAACATGTAGAAAAGTTATCTGAAATAAAAAATAGAAGGTGATACTTCATAAAAAGTACCACCCTATTTCTTCTTATTTCAATAACTTTATTCCATTCAACAAGCTACAAACTCTCGTCTTCTGGCTTATCAATTGTTCGAACAACCATTCTCACTAATCTCTTTTTCTTAAGCCACTGAGCCTTTCTTTGCTCGTAGTTTGCTCTTTGTTTCTCTAAGAAATTATCTGCCATTTAGCGATTAAACTTACTATAGATAACGTTTATCAAAACCTTTCCGTTAGTGTTATTAGCTCCTCCAACAAGCTTAGTACTTGTTAAAGACATATCTGGTTCAACCGAAGAAAGGATTGTTAAGCCACTTGAAGCGTCTGAAGAGTAAATTGCTTTCACAGGAATTAAGAGCACTTTGTTCCAGTTTGCGCTAGCTGTTCCATTCTTCTTCGCCTTATACATTGTATGAACTAATTTACTGATGTTGTTAAATGTATAAGTATTGTATGTCTTACTATATTCTGCAAGATAACTTGTTTTATTGTCTGCAAGCTTTCTTTGAGAGAAGAAAGTATTTGCTTCGTCTACAGGAATCAACATCACTGTTGTTGGAACATTGAAGGCATATTGCGATGCTGTGGTGTTATTGATGCGATGAAGCATAATCTTAGCAGAGCTGATAGTATCGTTATCATGTCCTTGCATAATCTTTTCAACTGGCAATTCCATTTGAGTGTAGATACCTGCAGGAGTCTTTAAGTAAGTGTGTTGTGTCTCGTTTACAAGTGAGTTCAACTTTGTTTGGTCGTTTTGAACATAAGTTGTAGAGAGAACTTCTTCTGTTCCGGAGAATGAAACGCCACCCTTTGTATCTTTTCCATTCTTCTTTAAGCGGAAGAATACACTGATATCTACTGCACTAATGTTTGCCATTGCACCCACACCAGACGTTGATTTGAAGTAGATACCTGGCAGAACGTTCTTTATGAACTGCAAAGGATTAGCAAAATAGCTAGGATTTGAATAGTATTGCTTCATCAAATAAGTACCAAAGTTCTTATATTCAACATTGTTCTTATCGTAATATTTACTATTTAAATCAATGGTAATACCTTTATAATAGGTCTTTTTAGAACGCACAGTTGCTGGTATATTCATATCAACAAGTGAATATACTTTCTCATATTTTGTGCTGTTGCTGGTGATATAAGGCGATACTTCAGGATTAAAGTCCGACTTATACTCTCTATTTTCAAGCATTGGCTGATCCATGATGAATGCTGTAACCTTCATCTTTGTTAAAGAGTCACCATAAAAAGAATCATAATAAAGAGTTATTCTGCACGAATCAGCATAAACGCCACTAGCATCTTTGCTTACAATACTATCTGTTTTAGGAAGCGAAAAGTCGTTAGGACAATAGAATTGGGTCATAAAATTACTTGTGATGTATGTCCCTGTTTCTGCATCTAGCACTTTTCCTAAATGGTTATTTACATCTCTGGATAGTACTGCACCAGACAAAACAGATTTTGTACTCACCTCAAACGAGTCTGAATTAATAGTCAACTTATCTGTATCATCAATAAGGCTACCACCAAGATTTGATGTATTCTCGCTGCACGAAGCTGCTAAAAGCATGCCCAAACAGCAAATAAATAAATATTTTAAACGCATAGTTCTCTTTCTTTTCAATGTCTTCGATTGATATTCAATCATCTCACAAAACATCACTCCTACCGATATTCATGGTAGTTGCACTGCCCGTTCTAACTAATTAATATTCGGTATTATTCTGTTTCGCCAAGAATTTGATTATAGAAATTGCTATATTCCGTAGCAAGGTCTGCTTCCGAATGATTCAAAACAAACTTACCTTTCTCTGAAGCGTAGGCTAACATATCTTTATTTTCATTAGGAACGGCCTCAATAATACCATCACTAAAATCAATTGCAAGCTTTGTTAGCTCATTAAAATCAAACTTATCGTTATATGGTTTGAGCACTTTTTTGTTGGCATCTCTAAACTCTAAGCAGTCTTTAAGATTGTCTTTGAAATCTGATTGTAGTTTATCGTTGAATAAAGAAGTAACCACTTTTGTGTTTGCAAACGAAGGCTCATCGTGATAAGCAGTTTTGATATAGAGTGGAATGATTGACGACATCCAACCCTGACAATGAATAATATCTGGTGTCCAACGTAGCTTTTTCACTGTTTCTAACACACCACGAGCAAAGAAGATAGCACGTTCTCCATTGTCATTATATTCGTTTCCTTCTTCATCTACTGCCATTTGACGCTTCATAAAGAAATCATCATTATCAATAAAGTACACTTGTACACGTGCTTGAGGAACTGAAGCAACCTTAATTATCAATGGATGGTCGGTATCATCTATAATAAGATTCATCCCCGAAAGACGAATAACTTCATGTAATTGACCTCTACGTTCATTAATAATACCCCACTTTGGCATAAAAGTACGAATCTCAAAACCATTCTCTTGAATTGTTTTGGGAACCTCTATACCTTTCAATGATAAGGCAGTTTCAGGGACATAAGGTGTAATCTCTTGGTTGATGAATAATATTTTCTTTGCCATTTTGATTTTAATTTGTTATTTGCAAAGATACTATTTTTTATTGAACTAAAGTTCAAGTAACCACATTATTATTAATATATAGGACTTTTATCTTATATTTTTATTGTTATTTTTCGATATTAAAGAAAAAAGTTGTTATTTTGCACTCAATAATTCACTTGATTTGTCATTCAAGAAGAAAACAAAATGAAGATTTTTGACAACATTGTAGACCTACAAAATGAGCTTTTCTACTTAAGAAAAGCTAACAAAAAGATAGGACTTGTACCTACCATGGGAGCACTACACCAAGGTCATGCATCATTGGTTAAGCAGTGTGTTGCCGATAATGACATTACAATTGTATCGGTATTTCTTAATCCCACACAGTTTAACGACCCCAAAGACCTTGAGCGTTATCCTCGAACTTTTGAGGAAGATTGTAAAATTTTGAACGAAGTTGGAGCCGACATCGTATTCGCTCCCACCCCCAAAGAGATGTATCCAACTCCTGATAACCGCCACTTTGAATTTCCACCGACATCAACTGTAATGGAAGGAGCAAAGCGTCCAGGACATTTTAATGGCGTTTGTCAGGTTGTTTCTCGCCTATTTTATATCACAAAACCACACAATGCATACTTTGGAGAAAAGGATTGGCAACAGATTTGTGTTATAAAACAACTCGTAAAGTATTTAAATCTAGATATCAACATTATCGAATGTCCTATCATTAGAGAGGAAAGTGGATTAGCAATGAGCTCTCGTAACGCCCTACTAACAAGCGAAGAACGAACTATTGCAGCCAATATCTACCGCATTTTAAAGGAAAGCATAACAAAGAAAGACTGCTTATCGGTAGACGAACTTCAACAAGAGGTAATCAATTCGATTAATGCCGTTGACCAATTAGAGGTGGAATACTTCGAAATTGTAGACGGAAACACACTAGAAACAGTACATTCGTGGAACGACTCGCCTTATATCGTAGGCTGCATCACCGTATATTGTGGCGCAACTCCTATCCGCCTGATCGACCACATCAAATATAAATAAGCCCCATAAAGCAACTATCACAACACTGTAAGAGGCAAAAAGAAAGAGAAAGAGATAAAAACATGATGATTCAAGTTTTAAAATCGAAATTACATCGAGTTAAAGTTACCGATGCAAATCTTAACTATATAGGAAGTATAACTATCGATGAGGATCTTTTAGACGCTGCAAATATGATTGCAGGAGAGAAGGTTCAGATTGTAGATAACAACAATGGAGAACGCCTTGAAACCTATATTATAGCCGGAGAACGTGGTTCTGGCTGCGTATGTTTAAACGGAGCAGCAGCTAGAAAGGTGCAAATTGGCGACACTATTATCATCATTTCATACGCACTCATGGACTTTGAAGAGGCTAAAACCTTTAAACCTTGGGTGGTATTCCCCAAAGATAATAAGATCGAGCGATAACAACTCGCCTGCAAACACGATTTACTTGTTTTATAAAACTATTTTTAAGTAGGCTCTTCAAAGCCATTTAAAATGACATTAAAACAGCTTAAAGCGAACTTAAAAGCAGGACTAAATCTAAGTTCGAGCGAGGGATTAACAATCGAAACAGAATAAGATTAGACAAGAGTGCAATTGATTATGTCGATTGCACTCTTGTCTTTTGCTATACATTCGCACATTACTCTTCTTTTAGCCCCAGTTTAATATGCTCTAAAATATACACATCAGAAGCTTTAGAAGGCGAGTTATACTTTACCTTTGTAATGCTACCTACGGCATAAAGACCGCCCCAAAAGAAGCATTTCCACTCTAATAGCCACACAAGAATACTCTTAAAGAATTCCAACTCAAATCAAACTGCAGTCAATAAATAAGTCTATCGCCTTTTATCACACACCAAAACCACTTAAAGAAACATTCTTTTTTATCATATAAGCCCTCTTTTTTATATCGAAAGAGAAATATGACCGGAGTAAAAGAACGCTCCTGTCAAAGGCTTTTTCACGTCTTAAGAAAGACTTTTCCAATCAAATATGCCCCATCTCCACTCTCTATTCCTACTTTTCGATGCTCGAAAGTATCTAATGATATAGGAATTAAACCGCTTTAAGCCATAAAACAAATCCTTTTTTCTAGCCTTTCAAGCTCCTATTTTCGCTTTCTCAAGGCTTTTAGCAATGAAAATTCGCCCATATTTCGTCAGTTTTCTACCTACAACACCATTTCTTTCTAAGTAGAATTCATTATTTTCTACATCATCTCGCTCTTGTTTCAGTCTCATAAGAGATATACCCGACACAGCACCTCCATAATTTCACAATGCAAAAGCAGTGATATTTGAATGCAATAGCTATGCTTTTTACTGATAATAGCAATGCTTTTACTCTGCAAATTCAATGCTTTTACGCTTCATTTTGATGAAAGTTACATCTAAATAAAAGGACATTTCTCACCTAAAAGGCAGTTTCTTAGGACAAAAGTTATCAACACTAGAATATCAAATTCAAAATAAATTAACATAAGTAAACATTAGATATGTTGATAACTTATACTAAAAAAGGGAGCAAAAATGCCCCCAAAAATCACAAAAAAAATAAGATTCTAAAACGAATAGCTGTCTTAGAATCTCATATCTTCTTATCTTTTATTTCTTAGGAACAAAGGTTTCCCAAGTTTGATCATCAAAAAATATACGTATTTCGGTTATCTGTCGCTGTGGTTTTTCCACTTCTTTTATAATCACACGCTCTTTAGAACCGCTATAATTAACGCCTGAATAGGATGGAGAATTATCGAAATCTAGAGTAGGAGCCATAGCTTTAGCAGTAGAAGCATCTGGATTTATGGTTTCAAAATGCTCGCCTTCATTAGCAAACATATCATCATTTTGCGAACTATCATCTAAAAACATCGGACCATTTCCATACATCAACCAATCTAAATTTATAGAAGGAAATTTCTTCTTAATGGCATCTACATGATTTAATGTTGGTTTTGTTCGATCATTAAAGATGCTACTTAATGATGCAGGAGACAATCCTAAGATATCAGCAAAGGTCTGTTGAGACATATGCTGATGTAACATTAGTTGGCGAATTCTATCTTTCATTTTTGCTCTTTTACTACAATTATACTGCGAAAATCGCTTTTTCTATTCACATTACAAAGATAAATCAAAAAAAGGAGATACGCAACAAATTTAAAATAAATATGCAAATAAAAACTTTACAAATACATATTTAAATCTTTACATTAGTCCTTTACGTTTTTATATTTGTATATTTACATTTAAATATTATACATTTCAAAAGATGATAGGAATCTCTTATTTACTTTAATTAAAACTACATAAATACTGGTTATTAAGTAGTTACAAACGAATATACATCTATAAATATGGTATTTTCTATATTCTACGAACAAAACTGCATACTAAACCAAATCAAAAGATATAGTAAACAGATAATAAATTATTGGTTTTCAGTAACTTATTGCATTATGCTACACTCTGAATATATTTACATCTCGAATTGTAAAGAGTATCGATTTGCGAATTTACATTTCATTTCAATATGTAAATATTTACATATTTATATTAATAAAGTATCACGTTGATTTAGAAATTAAGATAGATTGTATATTTACATTTCAAACTTCACAAAGCAAAATACAAAACAAAACTTAACAATAAATTGAGCAGTGAAAAATGAAGTCATTTTCTTCATTTCTTTAGTATTAACGAACAAGGATAAAGTTGCTGAGAAATACGAAAAATATGAGCATAAAAAAAGTGGCAAAAACCCTTTGTTTATGCCACTTTGTAGTATATTTTTTCTGTATACTAAAAATTCAATTCTAGAATAAAACGGGCAAAAACTACCCTATTTTAGTGTAAAATGAAGAATAAAAGCTCCTTCATTAGCTCATCTGCAGATGTATTTGGATTATCTAAACCTTTACTTTTTGCATCAACTTCTCTAATCTTCTCTATAATTTGCATTGCCTTTACACCCGAATAGTTTCTCATTCCAAGTATATAATCTTTGGCAGCCCAACTCGATTTTAATTCTAAAAACCTTGCAACATCGGCTTCATTACTCCTATTGGGAGCATAATAGGCAATCATTAGATTTTGAAAATAGCTGAACAATAGCGGTAGAAAGGCATATATAGAACCCGACTTAGGATTCTTCTCAAAATAGTTGATAATGAGATTTGCCTTATACACATCTTTATTTATAATGGCACTTCGAAGTTCAAACGTATTAAATTCTTTACTAATACCAATCTTCTGCTCCACCATTTCTGGTGTTATTATTCGATTTTGATTATCTAACGACAAAATGATTTTATCCAATTCAGACACTAACCTACTTAAATCTGCTCCAACATGCTCAGCAATCATATCCGAAGACTTGTCATCTATTTGCACATTTTTTTCTTTTAAATATTTGTTAATGAAAGTATTTAATTCGTAATCTCGTTTTTTCTTACTTTCGAAGACAATTCCAACCGATTCTGCTTTCGATACAACTTTCTTGCGTTTGTCTATTAATCCATTTTTATGACACCACACTAAAATTGTTGAAGGCATTGGATTTACAAGATATTTTTCGAGTGCATCGAGCGATTTTACATTCTGCGCTTCTTTCACAATCACCACTCTATGGCTCGACATCATTGGGTATCCCTTTGCAATATCTACCACTTGAGCTGCTGTTACATCTGCTCCAAAAAGAATTGTTTGATTAAAATCCTGCTCTTCAGGCTTTAAAACAGAGTTTGCTATGGCATCTGTTATCTGATCGATGTAATACGATTCGTCTCCCATCAATATGTAAACAGGTGAATATTGCCGTTGTTCTATACGGCGCATGATGTCTTCGAAAGGAATTGAACTTTTCTTTTCAGTCATACATTATTATATATATAAAACGAAATAGTGCATCAACCTAAACACCACTACTCTATTTTTAGTAATCAATCTTTATGCAAAAAAGCAATGATAAAAAGTTTCTTACTACACCAAAATAACAGTATCTTTGCACTATCTTGCAAAGTTAATAAAATGATTCCATTAAATTTACCATCATACAACATTAAATTGTCGGGCACAAAAGAGCATCCTTTGATACTAGATTCGCTACGAAAGAAATATGTTTCGCTAACTCCTGAAGAGTGGGTACGCCAACATTTCGTACATTTTCTTATCGAAGAGAAGGGCTTTCCTGCCCCACTTCTTGCAAATGAGGTGAGTCTTTCGTGTGGAAACAAGCAACTTAGAGCAGACAGTATCTTGTATAACACATCACTAAAGCCCCAAGTTATCATCGAATATAAAGCTCCTTCGATTACAATAACACAAAAAGTATTCGACCAAATTAGTACTTATAACATGTTGTTGCATGTAGACTATCTCATTGTGAGTAATGGACTGCAACATTTTTGTTGTAAAATGGACTATGAGAATCATTCTTATCAGTTTTTAAGTGATATCCCCTCTTATTCTGAAATAATTGAATCGGCACCCTGATAATAGGTGTTTGCACCTCAAACATCAGTATCGATACACATTTATATAATAGAAATAACGTAACAAATAAATTTACAATATGATTAGAATAGAAAACGAAAAGCAAGCAAACGAAGGTCGTTTCGCTCTTTATGAGAATGATATTTATGCAGGAGAATTAACCTATGTCTTTGACGATAACCATAATTTAGTGGCAGAACACACTCGAGTTGGAGAAGAACATAAAGGAAAAGGATTTGGAAAAGAATTGATAAAAGCTCTTGTTCAATATGCAAGAGCAGAACAAATAAAAGTTGTTCCAGTTTGTTCTTTCGTAAAAAAGGTGTTTGAAAGAGACGAAAGTCTGAACGATATCAAAGCATAAAAATATTCAAAGAGATATTGTTATCTTTCCAATAAGATAACATTTTAAATTGCTTTTCGATGTAAAAAGAAACATCGAAAGATAGATTTATGTTGTTTCAAAACGTGAATTATAAGATAGAAAAATGCGATAAAAGCAATGCTTTATTGTATTTTTCTATTTTTATTTTATATCTTTGCATCGTATTATTAGCGAAAAAACGTAGCTTTATATTAGGAAAAGGACTAAAAATAGCCATATTAACTTCGTAAAAGAATACATATTAAACACGCATCGACACCCTTTTATAATGGGGCTGACTGGATTTGACAGCGGGATGAGATGGTGTGTAAGCACGTAGAGCTTCGTTAGCTGGCTCTTAAATATCAGTTATCAAAAAATTAATTGGCGAAAATAACTACGCTCTCGCTGCTTAATCGAAGTATAGTAGATTACTAGCTTTATTCCGTTACAAGGTAATGGAACGAGACATTACTCCAAAGATGTGGTTCCGAATCAATGGATTCAGTGGTGCAGAAAAATCGGAAATAGTCTAAAAAGGTCTTGATTTTTAGATGAAACTTTAAAGACTAAGGTTATAATTGGTGGTTCGGGTCTTGTTATAATCTGACAAATGAAGGCCGAAATAAACGTGTAGAAAGCATAGTATTTCCCTGTTTGGACGTGGGTTCGAAACCCACCAGCTCCACTTGATGTACTCTAATCAAGAGTTTTTAGGAAATTGATTAAATCAGATAATCGTCGTAATCTCAATGAGTTACGGCGATTATTTGTTTATATATATCCCTATTTGGGGGTACATACAGATATCACCAAGTCGCTCAAAATATTCCCAACTGGCTACAATATGGCTACAGGAAAAATCATCTTTCTAAAATTGTAGCCAGTGATACCATACAGAGTACACATAGATACCGCATACTTCATTGTTATTCAAAGAATTATGTCGAACTTTGCAGATATAAAAAAATGTGTTACTCACCAAAACAGGAACAGAAACACACCTTTACTTCTGCATCAAAAACCTATAACTATGAAGAGTATTTTTAGAACAAGCTTCTATTTACGAAGCAATTATTTAAACAAGGAAGGAAAAGCGTCAGTTATGATGCGTTTTCATCTTAATGGAGAAAGAGTAGCTCTCGGAACAACGGGGGTTAGCGTTGACCCAGAAATGTGGGACAGTACATTGGGTAAAGTACGAGGAAGAACTAAGGAGACCTTGGCTACCAATGCCCAGTTGACGAGCATTAGCACTGACCTTCAGGTAATATTCCAGCGCTTGGAATTTTCTGAAGAGTTAAGTTTAGAACGGATTAAGTCTGAATATTTGGGCAAGCGGGAGGCCATGGAAACCGTACTCTCATTGTTTACCAAATACAATAATGATATGTATGCACAAATAGGCTGTGGTGTAAGTAAGGCAAACTATCGCAAGTTTGATATATGTAAGCGCCACTTTACTCACTTTCTTGAAATAAAATATGCCCGAACAGATCTTAATGCCATTGAACTTACACCTATCGTTATTCATGATTTTGATGTTTATCTTCGAACAATAGTGGGACAAAGTTTTAACACAGCTATTAAAACCTTAAAAACATTCAAAACAGTCATCATATTTGGACGTAAGGCTGGTGTGTTCAATCATGATCCTTTTCTCAACATCCACTTTAAGACCAAGCGTGTGGATCGGGGATTTCTTACAGATGAAGAGATTGATACTATTATGCATAAAGAATTTGCTACGCAACGACTGGTCAATGTTCGAGACATATTTTTGTTTTCATGTTTTACAGGTTTAGCTTATGTTGATGTAGCCAACCTTACAGCTGACAATATAATTACAATGGATGGAAAACAGTGGATAGTTACGGCAAGAAAGAAAACCGATACACTAAGTCATATCCTTCTTCTTGATATTCCAAAAATGATCATAGAGAAATATGCAGGCTGTGCTAAAAATGGCAGACTTATACCCATTCTCAGTAATCAACGAATGAACTCTTATCTGAAGGAGATTGCAGATGTTTGTGGTATCAATAAGAACCTTACTTTTCACATGGCTCGACATACTTTTGCAACAATGATGCTTACCAAAGGTGTTCCTGTTGAGTCTGTATCAAAGATGTTAGGACATTCGAGTATTACCACTACACAACTTTATGCTCGCATAACAAACAAGAAAATAGAGAATGATATGCTTATGGTGTCCAGAAAATTAGATAAATTCAATTTTGTAAATTCGCCAGCAACTAAAGTAACTAAACAGTATTACACGAAAAAGAATAGTACAATCTAATCAATAAAAATATGAAAACAACAAAGAAAGAGCTTTCCTACTTCCGTTTGAAGTTGGAAGCGTATCTCGGAGAACATTTTCCAGAGAGAATGAATGAAAATACGTTTATAACAGCTCGTGCAGACGAAGCATTGACAACTTACTGCAATGCTATAGCACAAGGTTTTTCTCACCCAGAAGCTGAGACAATGGCAAGTGAAGTCTTATACCAAGGTTTGCACTTTTCCAAGTATGACACGCTTATATCTGTCTTAGAGAATGAGTTCGAGAAAGAACTCCCTTCTCCTCTTCCAGAAAGATTAACACCAATGCTTCTGAAGAATAAAGCTGTGCAAAGCGTTTTCGACAAGTATGAACTAACAGACGACTTTGGCGCAACTCCAGAGTATGAGAAACTCTACACTGAACTGACAGGGACAATCGTTCTGATCATTGAGGTCAATGGTCTGCCAACCGCCGATAGTGAGAACATGACTTGATGTAGCACCATCGGGAACTTTTGTAGTGTCAAGAGCCAAGATAAATGCTCCACTCCACACGCCAAGAGTTTGTACAAACACTTGTTTTTGTGTAGCCAGAGCATCTTGTTATTGCTCTTGAAACTATTAAAAGCTCCGATATGAATACAATCATCATGAATCAAGACGTTCACACACCTGCCTTCATCAAGGCAGACGCATCGAACAAAACCGATAATATCAAACAGCAGCCGAATCCTCCCAAGCAAGTCCGCCGCTTCTCTTGGACACGCTTCATCGAACTCGCTATCCTGCTTTCCGTCGTTATCGGTGTCATTTGGCTTATCTCGAAGATGGTAACGCCGCAAGTCGTAATTGCCGTCTCTGTCATTGCAGGCTTTCTGATACTACGCTTTATAGTCAGGGTAATTCTAAAAGTAACATTTACGCTGCTGAGCATTCTCTTCTGGCTGGCGATACTCTGTGCTATCCTACTATGCGTGCTTTGAGAAGCATAGCTCTGTAAAAACTTTCATGCTATTTCATCAGGTGGTTATCTCGCATTTTGAGATAGCCACCTTTTCTATTTTCCACTATGGGCGTTGCACTTTCGCTTCCTTTCCAATGCTCCACAATATGCGAAATGAAGAAGACGGATGCTGTTCCCTTTTTATCCGCAAAGGTAGTACGGGGCTTGTGGCTTTCCCAAGGTCCTAAGCCGCTTGGTTTGTCTGGAAAATCTCCACACCTACGGGTTGTATTTTCCGCCAAAACCTTGTGCAAGCCCGCCCCGCTACCTCTATTTTGCTACAAAAAGGAATCAGCATACTCCGATCTTTGGACGCATAAAAAAATGTCGCTATGGATAAGCAAAAAGTAAATACAACATCTTCGATGAACAGAAAAGGATATAGCTCCTCCTCTCATTACCGCATTAACCCTACGGCTGAAAAAAGTGAGCAAGTGTTGGCAATTAAGTTTGTACAATGGGACGTTCCCCCTTTGGAGAGCCTTTGTAATAGCAAAGTATATCTCCTACGTGTGGAACTCAATCGTGGTGAGTGTATGAGCCGTGAGGAAAAGAATTGGCTATGTGAAGCGGTGAACTCTAATACCTATTTCCGTACAGCCGTTCCACTGCAAGGCTATCGCTTTGACTTCTTTGACGTGCTGAAGAAATACCTTGTCAATCAGTACGGACAATGGACAGAGTATTACGCACCCGACAGAACAAGCCTAAGAGCCTACCTATATGGGCGCATCAATCAAATAGTAGAAATTCCCAAGTATTAATAACATCAAAACTTATACGACAATGAAAGGTACAGAACATTTCACACGGACAATAGCCGAGTATCTCAATCAGCGTGCTATGGCAGACCCTTTGTTTGCTCCTAACTTGATGAAACCGAACAAGAATATCGAGGAGTGCATCACCTACATTCTTAATGAAGTGCAGAAAAGCGGTTGCAACGGCTTTGATGATGATGAAATTTTCTCAATGGCTGTTCACTACTATGATGAAGACGATATAGAGGTGGGTAAGGCTATTTCTTGCCAAGTTGCCGTTAATCACGTTGTGGAACTAACGGAGGAAGAAAAAGCCGAAGCAAGGCAGGAAGCCATTAAGCAATATCAGCGTGAGGAACTTGCCAAGTTACAGAGCCGTAACGCACGAGTGAAAAAGACCGAGAATATAGCAACCCAAGTACAACCATCACTATTCGATTTTTAAGCCTATGAAACCGAGAAACAAATTTGAAAAGGCAGTTTTGGGACAAAGCAAGCATCTTCGCCCAATAACCAAGACACAAAGTAAGTGGGCATTCCGTGAGTGCATAGACCACTTTGCCTACCGCTTGCCAAAAGGTCGCACTACTTGTATGGATTGTGGGCATAGTTGGATAATGAACAAACATAGAGAAACTTGCACTTGCCCTCATTGCAGGGCAAAGTTGCAGATCAAGGAAACATACGAGCGCAAGTTGCAGCAGAAGCAGTATTTCACCCTACTTACCACTTGTGGAGAGTTTCAAGTATTGCGTATGTTCCTACTTATTGTGGGTATGGAGAAAGGTTACAAAGCACAGACTTCTATAATTGAGATTGGGCAATATTGGTGGAATACGCAGGGACGAAAAGCTGTGGTTGCCATACAGAGGGTATTGGGACACTATGTTGATACCTTTTCCTATTATAGTCCTATGGCGATACGCAACGATAATGAAGCCTATCAGCATATTGCCTACTCACCCATATATCCGAAGTTCAAGGTTACAGACATACTTCGCAGAAATGGTTTTAAGGATAATTTCTATGGCATCGTGCCTACCCAACTTATTCCTGCATTGCTTACAGACAGCCGTGTGGAAACATTACTAAAGGCAGGTAGCACAGACCATTTACGTTACTTTCTTAGTAACAAGAAGTCTTTTGAGGAACGATGGCAGTCCTACAAGATTGCAGTCCGTAACGGCTATGAGATAGCAGACATTTCTCTTTGGAATGATTATGTAGATACACTTAGAAGATTAGGAAAGGATATTCATAATCCAAAATATTTATGCCCAACAGACCTTAAAGGCGAACACGACCGCAGGCACGAGGAACTTCTCAGAGTGCGTGAAAGAGAAGAGATAGAACAGAAGCAGAAAAAAGCTATGGAAGACGAAAAGCGTTTCAAGGAACTCAAATCCAAGTTTTTCGGTATCTGTTTCACGGACGGCACTATCCAAGTCCACGTATTAGAGAGCGTGCAGGAACATTTGGAAGAAGGTGTATCAATGCACCATTGCGTATTTTCTAATGCATACTACCTTAAGGAAGACTCCCTTATCCTTTCGGCTACCATTGAAGGCAAGAGAATAGAAACCATTGAAATGTCTTTACGAACTTTGGAAGTGGTGCAAAGTCGTGGGGTATGCAACAAGAATACTGAATACCACGAGCAGATAGTAAACCTTGTCAACGCTAATCGAGGTCTTATAAGCCGAAGAATGAAAGCGACAGCATAAAGTATGAACCATTAAATTATCAGAGATATGAAGACAGAGATTGAAAACATTATCTACAATTGGACGGATGAGATACCGCATATTCTCATTAGGGTGATTAATGCGATAACCTTATCCGACAACAAAAAGGAGTTAAGGTCAGCTATCAACAAAATAGCTGAAGAAACAGAACTTGATAAGTTCTTTGCATACGGCTATGGCGCACACCATTTTTGGCTCACCCACCGAAAATTATCCAATGGAGAGCCAAAGGAATACAGATTGTTAAAGGTTGAATTTTAAGATTATGAAGAAGAAAGTTTACAGAGTACAGACGCAATACATCTTCGATGGAGTGTTTGATGTGGTTGCGGAGAGCAAGGAAGACGCACGGCAAAAAGTCCTGCAAAATTGTGGGTTGATTATGGGTGGAGGCATTCACAGCACTTTGCCTGATGATGAAATAAATTTTTCGAGCAATGCTCTCAACAAGTCGTGGGCTTTTGACAGACATCCCAACAAACGCATAAGTAGAATAACGAAAGTGCAGAAATAGTGTTCTGAATAATAGCAAAAGCCACGCAAGCCAAAATTTGCGTGGCTTCTTTTCTTTCTCTTTGAACGAGTAGGCGACCAAAGCAAAGAAGCAAAAGAAAGTCGCAAACAATTAAAAGTTTAAATTATAAGATATTCTTTGTAATGAGCTACAGGAATAAGAAGGGGCATGGCAAAGTACCATCCCCCTGTTTTTATATTTCTGTACATTCTATAAGCTTATATGTTGTTTTAAGTTTTGTTGATATATTATTTGTATTCTGATATTCAATACATTTTATTTTATATTGATGTTGTTCTCCTAATGTTATTCCATTTAGAATATTAGATTCATCTGTTGTACCTGTTATTTTCTTTTTATCATAGATAAAAACCCATTTACCATTACTTAAAACTGTACCAGAAGCAAAATAACCAATAAATTCGGTTATAACTTCCTCTAATTCTGTGTGTGCATTTAAATAATCATATACTCTTGAAATTGCATTTAATGATATAGTAGAACCTGAGATACTTTTCTCTAATATCGATGTAACCCATTTATGTTTAAAAGACAAATTATTTGTTTCTAAGACTTGTAAAAAAGAGCGCATACTGCTTAATGTATGTCCCTGTAAATCTTCAAATTTTTCTTTTAATCCATCTGTCGAGCCTATTGCAAATATTTCGTCAATTTTCTGTAAAGTAGATGATATCCTTGATGCTTCTCCAAACAAATCAAACGTTTCATTTAGAATAAAGAGTACATCAAAAGATGCGGCCTTTAATGCACAAGCTCTCATATTTGCTTCAGAGGCATGTTGTTTGCCAAACCTTTTAATGTGGCAGTTACGTATCATAGCTTGGTATCTGTCCAAAGCATTTGTTAAAACATTAACATCTATGTTATGAGAATTATCAATGTCACTGAATGCTATACAAGACATTACTTTCCCATTTTGCAAAGAACCCGAGATTAACTCTTCATTATCAATTGCGTCATAATTACAGAAAAAGCCTTCATCTGGTAACATAGATGGTTGTATATTAATAGCTTCAAGGGGGGTGGCTATAATATCATTTGCATCTCTCACAGCTACATCAAAATAACTATTATCCTCTGGATTTTTATATATAGACAATAAATCTATTATCTGGCCTTTAAATAGGTTCAAACGTTTTTCACTAATCCTTACAGCGAGATATTTATAACACGATTCATCATCATGCGGATATAATAGGCACAAATAATTTGCACCAAAAATATCTGTCGCTACGAAAACTTGTGGTATCTCATAGAAAACAATGACCTCTATAAATTTTAATTGAATCATATTGCTTTCGGTTGAAGATTTATTTCTCTATATTGGATTTCCGCTTTGTTTAAATCAAATAATGTTGTATGCCACCAAGTATAATGATTTCCACAGCTATAACTCGGGGTTTTTAGCATTACACCATATTCTGGGCACATTGTTATTTCTGCAATTCCATGCAAATGTTTCAAGAAAGGAAGTTTTGCCATAGAACGGGCATCTTTCAATGTGCAAAGTGAAGATAATCCAGATGCTTGCCATAGTTTGTTACCAAAATTTCTCTGTGGATACAGCTCTGTATGAGGTTTTAAATCATCCTCTGTCATGACACCTTCTTCTTGAATTAGACGAAATAAAGATTCTTTGTCATATGCAACTACGACATCTTCAGGAGGCGTATCGTCTGGTAACTGTTTGGCCCATGAAACATTATATTTACTTCTGTATTCTGTCAATTTTGCTGGTGTATACATAGTGTTTTGGTACGGATATATACTTTTTGTTTGCAAATGTAATACTAAATATTTAATCTCGCAATGCCCTAGATGATTTTTCATGAATTTGGTTGAAAGTAATTTTCTCTTAAGTAAAATATTACGGCGTTCAATAATTACAATATGTAGAATAGAGCAAACTCCACCTGTCTTCGTTTTACCAAACCTTTCAGGACCTTACCCTTGTATAGGCAGAACGAAACATACTCCCGATAGAAGTTCCTATCCCCAGCCTCTATTTTTCGCAGCAGTCGGCTTTTGGGATGCTTGCCATAGCCGAGCAACCTCCCCACGCCCACATTGTAGGCAAGCAAGGTTAGCAGCAGCGCATCCTTGCCATATCCCTTGAAATGTTCAAAGCATTTCCAAAGGTCGGCACGGAGCAGGGAATCTGCCTGCCGTTCCGTCATATCTGCCGTAAAGTACTCTCCCCGTTGCAGCTGATGCCCATACCCAACATACGGATAATTCTTCCAGCCGTGCAGTCCCTCAAAATATTTCACAACAACTACTGCACGCTCAAAAGGTGGCAAGTCTGCCAGCCGCACCCTGCGCTGGGCAAGGGTCGGCTGACAGAACAGGCAGAATACACAAAGTAAAATGAAAGAATTTATCGTTCGCATCAATTACGCTTTTAGTGGCGAGAAGATGCAGGCTTATCCTTGCCCTCTTCTCGCTCGTTGTTAAAACTAAAGGTCAGCTGCTGAACCTTACCGAAACTATCCTCCACATATACATCAATTGTTTGGCGGTCAGATGAGAGCGAAGTGTAATACAGGCGGAACACATTCTTTGTGAGCGGATAGCGGTCATTCGGCTTAAAGACAGTGCCGTTATCATTTCTTAGTAAGCCCTTGCCGTCAGACTGGAAATAACGTATCGTATAGCGAGTGTCGGCAAACTCACCGCCTCGCTTGAGCGTGCAGCGTATCTCAGCTGTCTGCCCCCTTATGATGTCCTTCTGAACCGGCATCGTCTCCACCGTAAACGGATAAGACTGCTGAACATCCAAATCCCTATCACAAGCAGATAGGCAAAACACGGCAAGGGACAGCACGCCCATTACCCAAATAGTATTCAATATCTTCTTCATCTTTTCTTCTACTTAAAAGTTAAACCTTAGTCCTGCAGAAACAGCCAGACGAAAACGATGTACGTCAGAGCCGAAGAGCAACCGCCCCTGTGCCTTTACAAGAAAAAGAACCCTGTCAGTAAGGAACACTTCCACCGAGCCATGCACGGCACCGCCATAGACAAAGCGGGAGCGGTCGAGCAGCGTCGCCCCATCGGGCAGTAGCCTTTTGTCCTCGTTCAGTTGCTCATAGCCACCCAAAGCGGATATGCCACCATAAAGAAACACGTTCTTACCTCTATCGGAAAGAACAGGGTGCATATAGCCCACCTGCAATAGTGCATCCTTGAGTTTTACGTTATAACTTCTGTACGGCATATTCTGCTGTTCATACTCTGCCATAACAAAGGTGTAGTTCTCCTTTTTGAGATAACGGGTAAGCGATATGCCTACACCGAAATTATTACCTGTAAAGAGTTTCTCACCCTTGATAAGTGGAACACTCCCTACGACCTCTATTCCCCTTTGCTTGGGTATCAGTCTCTGTGCCTGAGATGGCAAGCTAAAAGCCATTGCCACCGCTGCACAAACCGATAAAATGATTTTCTTCTTCATAATGTCTACCATTTCAGTTTGAGGTTATCAATCTTCTTTGCCAGCTGCAGGTCTTCTGCCGTTACATAAAAAGTCAGTGTACGACCGCCATTTCTTTCATAGAGCGTCACTTCAAGCTGCTTGTCTTCTGCAAGAGAAAACTGCTCGAGCGCAAACACAGTGTGTTCACTACCCATGCCACGCACCTGCATCACCTGATGATAGGCACGAAGTGGCTGCAATATTTGCTCTTGTATGGCGGTGCGCTTTGCCATCTTCTTATCGATCACCTTGAATGTGATAAAATCCACAGAGTATGGCATGTTCGTGCTGTTTTCCATACGAGTGTGGAAATACAGCAAGCCATTATGGGCGTACAAGCCACGAAGCAGGAACTTCATACCGAACTGCTGTGCACCAATGTGCTTGATGCAGCGTCTGTCATTCTGATAGATAGTCTGCATCATCAGCTTTACTAATACGGGCGACTCATTACCAAGTTCCTTAAAGTAAATGTCAGAGCGGTTGCTTGGCAGGCGTCCGTTCGTTGGTGACAAGAAGTCCTTCATCTCTATGCTGAGCTTCTCCGGCTCATCGGCATATTTTACATTAAAAGCGTAAAATGAGCCATCCTCACAGATGACACTCATATTGGTTTCCGTTTCAAAGTCCTTCACCGAAGCCTTTACACGTAGTACGTTCTCTGCATCCTCCGCCTTCCCTGCAATGATATTCTGTGAACCTAAGTCTACATAGCGAATGGCAGAAGGGAAGATAAGATGCACGGTCTTGTCAAAGGTAATGTCAAGACCATACGGCAGTACGACACGCCCCGTTGGTATGGCACGGCTCATACCTTGAAAGAGCTCTCCAGAAGTAAGCGGACGGCTTGGTGTCAGACCATCATTATTTTCCTGTGCTGTGGCTGTTGCTCCCACCATGGCAAGCATAGCCATTGATAAAATAATTTTCTTCATTGTTCTTTTTGTTTTGATGTTATTTTTTACTTATCATTTTTGATTGTTTTATTTGGACTGAACCAAGAAAAGGCGGTAACCACCCTTGAGCGTAACCTTGATAGTGCGCAGCTTCTTCTGAAGCAGCTGACTTGCACTCTGCATCACCCCACGGGCAGCCTCGGAGATAATCTGGTCCTTGGCAGAGGAAGCGAAGGTAAAGGAGGTTCCCATTGAACCACCGATGTTCGCTCCGACTTCCTTAAGCGCATTGATATCCTCCGAACCTGGTATATACACGCCCTCCTGTCCGTCTGTATCGTATGCCGAGAGCTTGACGGCTATGATATGCCCGTCTACCTCAATGCTTTTGATAAGTAGGTGCATACGGTTACCTTCTATCTTAGCGACGGCTATGAGCCGGCTTTGACGTGGAATGTGCAGTCCCTGTACCTTAGCACTTTCAAGCAGACGGAGCACAACATTGTCACCCTCCTTAAGAACAGTAGTTCTGTCCACTACTACTTTCAGCGTATTGCGCATCGTAGGTACAGCCGTGCTTGCAAGCGAATGAAAGCCCATATTACGAGCCTTCTTGCCGTATTCCTCCATAAAGTACACATCGCTCATAGGCTGGTCAAGTGAAGATACTATCTGCCTACGCTCCGGCAGAACTTCCATTGCAGGCTTTTCATTCTGCATGGTCTTGCCCTTAGCGGCTTCAGAGCCACCTACAGTGTCTTCCGTCTTCTCCTTTCCTACCGTCAGACCATTATTGAAGGTAGGTGGAGTTGATGCTTTGGGGAGATACTTCGCTGCCATCTGATAGCTCTTTTCCATCAAGGCAAGCTGCCGTTTCTCTTCATTGTCCTCCCTACTGTCTTTGGCAGAGAGTTCCTTTTTAAGGTTATCTATCTCCGAACGCAAGGCTTCACGCTCCTGCTCGTGTGGGTCGGGAGCGTAAAAGGAGTTCAGCAGACGGTTATTCTCCTCATAGCGATGCATGGAGTTTTCTATCTTTGCCATAGAAGCAGCTGTCTCTGCACGCTGCTCCTCTGATGGAGCAGTGTTCTGTGCGAAATAGTCCGATAGTCTGCCCATCTCCTCACGGGTCTGTTCTTCCTCGTGTGCCTTGTCGCCTAATTCATAGGCTTTGAGCTTGTTCTCGGTGAGCTTTTCTGTCGTTGCCTGCGGGATGCTGTCATTGAGTCCCTGCTCCGCTGCAGTCTTATCCTTGCTCGAAGGTGCGAAGATAAACCACATTGAAAGGGCAAACAGCAGTCCTAATCCTCCGAAGACCAAGCCTTTCTTCATTTGTTCTTTCTGTTTATTATCCATTTTCCTTGATTGTTTGATGATGTTGTAGGTAAAAATTGCCGTGTAACTCTTGTAAAGTACTGTCCGTCCGTATCGGACTGTCCGTCAGCTTTCCCATGGGGATGGGTAGTTTTTCTTTCTTTGGAGGAAGGAAAAACTGCGCTATCATCCAGAGTGAGCAGAGCAGATAGATGAAGCTCAGCCCATAGACGATTTCCTTTCTCTGCCTTATCGTGAGCCGTTCACAACGATGGCGGAGCCATAGGTGAAAGCGCAGATAGTGACGTGAGAGTAAAAAGTTTCTTTTCCTTGCCATAGCCTTATCTTTTATAGGTCTGTATATCCCTGTTCTCCTTGACGAGGAAGTTCTCCATCAGGAAGCCTTGCGGGTTATTGTCCGAACGGACAGAGTTCTGCAGCGTGCAGGTCGTAACAAGACTGCGCTCTGTAACGTTACTCTGACGGACGATAAACTCCCGTGCATAGGTTGTTACCGCATAAGGGTAAGTATTAAAGTTGCAGTGGATAGAGTCCACCTCTATGCGCTGATTGACATTGCCCGATATGGCACGGTTATAATAGCCCTTCTCTGCCAAGTCTTTGTAATAGTTGAAAGCCGACTTGTCACACAGCACGAAGGCACGCTCCATATTCTTCTCAATGGCATCCTTGTCGGGTGCAATGGTGAAGAACAGTTCATGAAAACGACGCACATGCTCTCTTGCCTCTACGGGACGATTACGACTTGCATCCTGACTGAGAGCCAGCATGAGCGACTTTCCCTGATCAAGCACATAGATTTTCTCCCTCTGCTCCTTTGCGAAGCTGTATGAGGCATAGACGGCATAACCGCTTACTGCCACGCAGACGATGGCAAAGACAAAGGCATAGAGTCTTATGTGTCTGAATGAGGTCTCGATATTACCAAGTGATTTGAATTCCATTTTTTTCTTTTTTTTGATTGATTATTTTCCTTTGAGCAGTGCACCCTTGATACGTCCACCGACATTTCCCACAGCAGCACCTGCGCCAGCCATGGCAGCCTTGCCACCGGTATATGCGCCTTGCGCACCATGCTGTGCTGTCTGGTTGACATTACGACCGTATGAGCCGATACCACCTCCTGCTTCGATAATCCAGCCTGCCACGGTAGGTACACAGAAGTAGCCCACAATACCGATAAGGAAGAAGACGATGTAGTACCACGTCCCCGAATCAGGCAGGTAGTTAGGATCACTGAGCGCTTCGATATCCTTCTGTACCATCAGCACCTGTATTTTCGTAAGCAGTGCCGTTAGAATAGAGCTAACAGGCAGCCACAGGTAGACAGAGATATAGCGTGAGAACCATGCCGTAAGTGAACCAGCAAGACCATCCCATACGGCTATGCCGAAGACTATCGGACCGAGAATGGCAAGAACGATGAGTATGAAGGTGCGTAGCGTGTCGATGATAAGCCCTGCAGCATGGAACAGAAGTTCCAAAAGGTCGTGTACCATCTTCATGATCCACTGCTTGGTCTGATAGGCTGCACGCTCGGCATACATACCCGCTATCGTCACAGCATCTTCAGGTCCGATGATACCCATGTCCTCAATCTTCTCATCGAACTTCTCGTTGGAGACAAGGTAGGCTGTTTCAGGATTCCTAAGGTAGGCTTCCTCTTGCAACTTGTCTCGCTTGGCAGTAAGTTCTGCAAGGTTCCCCTCTTGCTGGTGTACCATCATCTCCGTTCCCTGCACTACGGGCGAGAGAACGGCATTCATCGTACCCAGTACGACTGTCGGAAAGAACATTATACAAAAGCCTAAGACAAAAGGTCGGAGAAGCGGAAAGACGTCTATCGCCTCGGCACGGGCAATGGAAGCCCATACCCGAAGAGCAATATAAAAGAGCGCACCCAAGCCTGCAATGCCTTTGGCAATACCCGTCATCTGGGCACAGAGCGGCATCATCTCGTCATAGGTTGAGCGTAGTAGCTCATGTAAACTGGCAAAATCCATAAGCAAAAGTTTTTTATGAAAGTTCTTTCAAGTTCTTTTTTGTCTGTGGATTTACCAATACCTGCTTGCCGTATTACCATAGAGTGCCTTAACAGAGGCAAGGTTGTTCTTTTCCCTTGCACGCACATAGCTTACAGAGATGTTTTTCCTTGTGTAGTAGGATACGAGCGAGCGATTTTCCCTCAGTGTGGTATAAATACGGTCGATTGCCTGCATTCGTTCGTGGTCGTTCATCGAGAAGACATTACTCTTGACGATGGACTTTAGTTCTTTGAGACTCTCACCACTCTGCTCCAAGAGTTTGGCATAGCCCGAAGCCATCGCAGCGAGTTCCGAAGGGCGGAAGTTCTTGTCCGAAAGCATCTTCTTATAGGAGGTGACGTAAATCTCAGAGATGTCGCCCACCATCAGAATGCACTCCTTGACCTTGTAGGCATCTCCTATAAGGTTATTCACCTTCTTTAGGGCATCATAATACTTCTTGGTGTCGTTGTAGAGTTTTTCCACTTCCTTAAAACCGTCAAGGGTATTCTTCACTGTCTTCGAGGCGGTGGCTATCTCCTTGACCGAATTGACGATGTTGCCGGCAAAATTGCCAGGGTCGGTTACTACCCACTGTGCGTGGGCTTTGGGAACAGAAAGGCTCAATCCTAAGAGAGCCATGAAAATGTACTTTTTCATTGTTGCTATAGTTTTGATGGTTTGTACTTATTTCTTTTTATTGTTTCTTTTCTCTATGGCAAGCTGACGGATAGCCGTTTCGATATCACCACTGAGTTGTGCCGCCCTGTTCATCACCTCCACCTTCTCGGTTTCCTCCGTGGTATAGGTCAGGTATTCCTCCATGCTCACTTCCGTAGCATAGACGGCACTCTGCATACCGCCCAAGCCTATCCACACCTCCTTGTAGAGTCGATTCGGGTCGTTGTTCTGGTTGATGGAGAGTATCTGGCTCTTTTCCTTTTCCGAAAGACCGAGCATCGCCTGTATGCCGTCGAACTTGGTCATGTACTTGCGCTGGTCGAGCAGTATCTTGCAGTCGGAGTTGTTGATGATACTTTCTTTGACAATGGGCGACTGGATGATATCGTCTACCTCCTGCGTTACGACAATAGCTTCCCCAAAATATTTTCTCACCGTCTTATAGAGATACTTGATATAGTCCGCCATGTTTGCCGAAGCAATGGCTTTCCACGCTTCCTCAATGAGTATCATCTTGCGGATACCCTTTAATCGGCGCATCTTGTTGATGAAGGCTTCCATGATGATAATCGTTACCACGGGAAAGAGGTCCTTATTGTCCTTCACTTGGTCGATTTCAAAGACGATGAAGCGTTTACTCAGCAGGTCGATATTTTTATTCGAGTTCAAAAGAAAGTCGTAACGACCGCCACGATAATATTGCTTGAGTGTCGTCAGAAGGTTGTTGATATTGAAGTCCGAGAGCGTCACTTTGATGTCTCGCTTTTCCATATCCTTGCGGTACACGTCTCGCAGATACTCATAGAAGGTATTAAAACAGGGTGTAACGCTGTGGTCAGCACATATCAGCTCGATATAGGAGTTTACGGCTGAACCAAGTTCGCCAGCCTCGGTCTTAGTGATATGCTCATCTGCACTCTTCCAAAGTGTGAGCAGCAGCGTGCAGATACTCTCCCTTTTCTCTACATCGAAGAAGTAATCATCCGTATAAAAAGGGTTGAAAGATATAGGACTTTCATTGGTATAGGTGAAATATACGCCGTCCTCACCTTTGGTCTTGCGGTGGATAAGTTCACACAAGCCTTGATATGAGTTACCTGTATCGACCAAGAGGACGTGCGCCCCCTGTTCGTAATACTGACGTACCATGTGGTTGGTAAAGAAAGACTTACCACTGCCCGAAGGACCCAAAATAAACTTGTTACGATTGGTAATGACTCCCTTTTTCATCGGCAAATCCGATATATCCAGATGAACAGGTTTTCCCGACAGGCGGTCTGCCATCTTGATACCGAAGGGTGATAGCGAGTCCTTATAGTTCGTCTCTGCCGTAAAGAAGCAGAGGGCAGGCTCGATGAAAGTATAGAATGACTCTTCTGCGGGAAAGTCTGCGGCATTGCCGGGAATGCCTGCCCAGTAGAGCGTTGCCGCATCAATGGTGTTGTGGCGTGGGTGGCATTCCATAAGAGCAAGTGCAGAGCCCACGTCATTCTTAATCTGGCGAAGTTCTTCCTTATCGCTACTCCATGCCAGCACGTTGAAGTGGGCACGGATAGATGTCAGCCCCTGTGAGTGAGCAATATTGAGATACTCCTGTATCCACTCCTCGTTGATTTGGTTGCTACGGCTGTAGCGTGCCAGCGAGTGCATATTCCTTGCCTGCTTCTCGAAGCGTTCCAAGTTGGCATCGCTGTCTTCGATGAAGAGATACTGGTTATAGATATGGTTGCACGGCAGCATCAAGCCCACAGGCGAGGCAAAGGACAGGCGGCAGTCGTTCCTGTCAGTGGATAACCGTTCATATCGGCTGTCCGTGCTGACCGTTGTAGGCAGGTCATCCGTGTCGGAGAGTGTATGCAGACAAAGCATATTATCTCCCACACGCACAAGGTCTGCGCCCAGACGGATGTCCTCCAAAGACGCATGCCCTTCTTCAGATAAAGAGAAATACCTGTCGAGTAGTCCTCCTTTTTCATTTGTGCCAACTAACTCTTCTTCTGTCATGCGGACAATCCTTATCTGCTCGGTATCGTTGATGATACGCTCGAACTGGTCTACGGCTTCCATGAACTTCATCACTTCATCCTTGTTGGTAATCTCTTTTGGTAGCAGGTGTCCACGGCAAAGCGAAGAAAAATTACTCTGCTGCGCCATACGCTGCTTGTTGGTCTTGGTCAGGAAGAGATAGACTGAGTGGTGGAGATACGGACGCTCGTTGAAATGCCGCTCAGAGGAACGGGCAAGGAAGCTCAATCCACCATCGGAGAGCTTTCCTTGATAGTCTTCCTTAATGAACCAGTCCTGCTTGTGTACGATGCTGTAATTGGGTAGCACCTTGATTGCCTTATGCCAGGCAGAGTGCATTGCTTCGTATTCTGTAGAGGTGACGGTAAAGAGTTCGGGCAGTTCCACACGGAAAGCCACCGTGATGTCAGCATCTTTGCTCACCATGCAGCCCTGCTCGACGGAGAGCAGCGGGAACTTCGACTCCAGGGTCGTTATCTTGCTTTTGTTTCTCATTTCTTTGCTTTCTTTGGTTGAAGATTACGGATAAGGTGGAAGACCGTACGGCGGTTTACAAGGTAGCGTGGGTGCATATGCACCGCTCCCTTTTTCATCAGCCCATATTGCCCGTACTTTCTATTCATGGTGAACGTTTGCCATACCACAAGGCTGGCACCCACTACACCTATGACAAGACAGGTAATTTGGCTGACTCCACAGAGATAGAGAATGACCACGAGAATGAAGACTGCCAGCAAGCCTCCTGCAAAGAGGAAGAGGTACTGCGCCTTCAAGCCCTTGAACTCTACCGTCCGGCCTACACCCTTGTTGATTTCAAATGCTGCCATCGCCTTACAAGAAGAAGCTTCTCAAGATAGTGGCTGCCACAATGAGGAAGATACACGCACCGAACCAAGAGGCTGCGGTCTTGCTCGTATCGGGGTCACCACTTGAGAACTTGTTGTACACTTTAATGCCTCCAATCAACCCCACTACCGCCCCTACGGCATAAATGAGTTTCGTGCCGGGATCGAAGTAGGAGGTTACCATTTTTGTAGCTTCATTGATACCGGCAATACCATTGCCTTGTGCGTATGCTCCTATGGTGGTAGCCGTCAGGAGTAGCATTGTGATTTTCTTTTTGTTGTTCATTGTTCTTTTTATTTTAAGTTGTTAAATGAATTATTTTCTTTTCGGGAGAGATGGTAAGGGGTGGCTCGGTTTTATTGTATGACAGATATAGTTTGATTGTTTTACTTTTGAGCCACCCCTCGAACACTGTACAATATGAACAAAAACAATAGTTTTACAGATAGTATGAAAGTGGACGCTCGTCATCTTCCGATGCATCGCTATTCTCTTGTGCAGAATTAGACTCGGGAGATATTGTTTCTTCGTTCGTCATTTCTGCTTCTTCTGCTTTACGGATGGCAGCAAGTAGCTTTTGATGGTCTTTCTCCTGCTTAAGCGTTGCCTCTTTGATATAGTCCATGAGCTGTGTGCCCCGTATGCTTTGCAGCGTATCCTGCACTTCGGTTTCGCTTTCCTCATCAAGCGTGTCGTCATTTTTGTGCCAGCCAGTAATACGGACTACTTCCCGTGCAAGAATAGCGGACGGTGAAATTTCTGGCATCACTGCATCGACGATTTGCAGTTCCTCACGGATGATAGTGTCTTCGTCAGATTCGTCCATTGTATAGTCAACCTGCATTTCATTGTCCTCTTCTGTACCTTCCGCTTCTTTTATTTCTTCGGGTACAGGTGAGTTTTTCTCTGCAAAAGTATTAGGTTTTTCATCTGGATTTTCAGAGGAGGAAACAGCGGGAACTTTGGAGATAGAGTGGGAATGAAAAGGCTTGCTCCTACCCACCAAAACGTGACGTGCATTGTCAATCTGCTCTTGGGAAACGGATGTATTGAGACTTGTGCCGTGCCCGTTTCCTTTCTGCTTTGGTGTATTCTTCCCTGATTGGGCTGCCAAATCTTGAAATAACCTCCAAAAGTATGCGATGCCGAGAGCTATCCACGCTATACCCAGCAAAAGCAATACGCCTAACAATAAATTGATTATCATAAGTCTATGGTTTTATCGCGCCTGCGTTGTGAGGCGGTATGGTTCAACAAATCCTGATACGTTTTCAAATGATCGAGAAGGATATTCTCAATATACCCCGTGATGGAAGCCTCCGATCTGATGTCGTTCAGCACATCACGCAGTATCTGGAGTATCTCAGTATGGATACTGAAACCCGACTTATTGCGCCCATTGCGGACACCCGTCAGAAATCGCTGTTCGTATTCAGGAAAGTCCATTGCTGGGGAAGAATCCTTCGCTCTGGCATTTCTCTTTCTTTTCAAGGGCTGCGCTGTTTTGGCATTGCTGCCATTAAACGAAGTGTCTTCCGGTATTTCCTCCTGTTCGTCAATCTTAGAAAGAGAGGCACTTGCATCTTCTTCCACAGAGTCTGAATCATCATCTAAATCAATGGGGTCGTCAAAGTCTGGTGTGTTCTCCTCTGTGCGCTTCTTGACACCAATATCTGCCATCTCCTCCAATTTCGCTTGAAGCAGCTTTTCACGTTGCTCTTTCAGTGATTTCATACGCCGTTCTCAGTTTTCAGGTTGAGTTTCTCCATGACCTCCATTACCCACTCATCCACTCCAGTCTGAGGACGGAGAGCAGGTGCAGGGGGCAGGTAGGAGCAGCGGAATACACCTTTGACACCCCCTTGTGCTAATTCCCTGCTGAATCGGACGGAGTTGTAGATACGGGTATCGAAAATCGGCAGTCCCTGTTCCTCAGCATTCTGACTAAACAGGTCGATGACCATGGTACTGGCACTGCGGTTGATTTTGTTCCAAAGCAGGAAGAAGTCCTGAATGCGTGAGCCTTCAAACCCGACACCCAAGTCCCTGATTGTCTTGGCGTATGCAAAACTCGAAGCCAGCGACTGTGGGTCGGCTTCTATAGGTGAGATGATGTAGTCCATCGTAATGGACAAATCCATCATGGCACTGGTAAGGGCATGACCAGGAAAGTCAAAGATAATCAGTTGCGGCGCCGTCTTCATTTTACGAAAGTATTTCATGACATCGGAAACGGCTCTTTCTGGTTTGCTTCTGATGATATGATACGATTTCTTGCCGTAGCGCGACAGGCGTTCATGAAGTTCCTTGCCCAGTTCGGGTGAGGACTCGATTAGGTCTCTGTCGCGTTCGCGGAGTTTATAGAAAGATTCCTGCGTACCGTCGCAATCCACGACGGCAAGGGAGATGTTCTTCTCGTAATATAGTATGGAAGCTAGCACTTCGGCAAGGCTGCTTTTGCCAACTCCGCCTTTCTGTGAGGCGAAGCCCAGATAGATGGGATTGTTTTTCTTCTTTTCCATATTCATAGTCGGTTGTTACTTATGTTATAAGTTAATGTATATCTTGACTGACAAGTCATGTCATATTTGTTGTTGAAACCATATTTTTGACTCGACCTAAAAGTCTGGTTTTGACCCAGCTCAATTTTGACTCAGCTCAAAAACATAAAACTATCCGCAGTTCAAACCTTTCTTGATTGAGATTTTTGAAGTTAAAATCATTATTTTGGACTCTTCATCCATATAGGTTTCAAGCTGTCTTTCAACTGAATCTGGTTGCAAAATAACAAGGTTTTATCATAAGTTTCAACTACCTGTGAAGTATAGGGAAATGCAAGGAAAAAGAGTGAATATCATTGATAATGAGATATTTGAAAATCCGCCGTAACTTTGCAGGTGAGAATAATACATGGAGGTAACGTCCCGAAGCAGACACCCCAAAAGGGTGGATACTTCAATCGTATCAACTCTTAATATTGGCAAGGTGTGTCTTTGTCCGACAAACTCCGTTTCTGCCGACAAAGACCCTTGCCCCGAAGGGGAGAGAATTACTCCAAAGTCGTAATTAGATAAGGATAAAAACAATGAACGAAAAGATAGAACGATGGGACAGATGGGATACCCGTCTTCCCAAGCCCAAAGACCAGCAACGGGCAATTGATTTGTTCCATAAATCAGGTGCGGAAACCAAGTCGGATTTTGTGCGTGGTCGTATCCTTGGAGAGAGTTTTAAGGTCATCATGGTGGATAAATCCGCTGTGGAGTATTACCGAAAACTCTCAGAACTGACGGCGCAAATCCATAAGATTGGTGTGCTGTATAACCAAGCCGTGCGTGCCATCAACAGCTACCACAGTGTAAAAACTGCACAGATTATGCTTGAAAAATTAGAAAATTTGTCGGCTCAAATCATTGCCTTGCAAGAGCAGGCTATCAATCTAACCATTGATTATAGAAAGAAGAAGTATTGAGAATTTAGTTAGAAAGATGATAGCGAAGATTTCTGCCACAGAGAACCTTGGAGGTGCACTCGGCTACAACTTCAAAAAGGTGGAAAAAGGAGAAGCGAGTATTCTTCTTACCGCTGAATTGTATCAGAGCAAGGAGGGACGTTATACGATAGAGGAAGTGTTTGCAGATATGGAGGCATTGATACCGAAGAACTGCCGTACCAAGAAAATGGTGTTCCACTGTTCGCTCAATCCTCACCCGGACGAGAAACTATCCGATGAAACACTTATGCAGATTGCTAAGGAGTATATGGAAGCACTCGGCTATGGCAAGCAGCCTTATATCGTGTTCAAGCACAACGACATCGCTCGTGAGCATATCCACATCGTATCACTTCGGGTAGACAGTAAAGGAAGGAAGATTGACGACCGCTTCGAGAAGCGAAGGAGCAAGCAGATTACCGATGCCTTGGAAAAGAGGTTTGGTCTCATTCCAAGTTCAAAGATTACTGAGAAGGCTGTAGCAGAAACGCCCAAGGTGGATACCACAAAAGGGAATATCAAGGAGCAGGTGGCAAGCGTTGTTCGCATGGTGCTGAAACATTATCGTTTCTGCTCCTTGGGCGAGCTCAATGCCGTACTGAGTAAATATAATCTTGCCGTGGAAGAAGTGAAGACGGAATTCCGGGGAAAGAAATACGATGGGTTGGTCTATGTTCCGACTGATGACAAGGGGGGCAAGGCAAGCACACCCATCCATGCCTCAGACATCGGCCGTGGTGTGGGCTATACTGCCGTGCAGAACAAGGTGCAGAAATCGAAGCAAGCCATCAAACCACTGATACCAACCATTAGAAGGAAGGTTTTGGGAGTTATGCGTACTTCTCCTGATACAGAAGAAAAACTCCGACAAAGACTGGAGGAACAGGGGTTGCGTGTGACAATCCGAAAGAATGAAAGCGGTCGTATCTATGGCATTACCTTTATTGACGATAAAGAGGGCATTGCGCTCAATGGCTCCCGATTGGGCAAAGGATATGCCGCCAATGTATTCAATGGCTATTTCTCCAATCCAACGGACAACCCATTCTCGGATGAAACGCTGTATGGCTGTCTTTCTGTCCGTTTGGTTCAATCTGCAACCGTTCACCCTTCGCAGCTAAATACGGAGGAAAGCGACAACCTTGTCGATGAACTTATTGAAGATATGGCAGATGGTTCTTTCCTATCTACGGGCAACGATGATTGGAAGGAGGCTGCATGGCAGCGTAAGCTCCGCAAGCAAAGCAAGGTAAATATTAGACAAAAAAACATTAAATAAACAAGCATTTCTATCTCCCCTCCCTTTCTTTCCTTTGGTCAGAGACCGTTGGTTCGGAGGGGTTGGGGGAGGCTACAAAATAATATTATTATGGCACAAGAAGATGATTTAAGGGCATTAGGTAAAGTCATGGACTTTATGCGAGGCATATCGGTGATATTCCTCCTTATCAACTGTTATTGGTTCTGCTACGAGGCATTTCAGCAGTGGCACTTCACATTTGGTATCATCAATAAGATACTGATAAATTTCCAGCGAACGACGGGATTATTTTCGTCTATCCTCTGGACAAAACTCTTTTGCGTGGTTTTTCTTGCTCTCTCATGTTTGGGAACAAAGGGCGTGAAGGAAGAGAAAATTACGTGGCCGAAGATTTGGATGGTGCTTTTCTCTGGCTTTGTATTCTTCTTTCTCAACTGGTGGCTGTTGGTATTGCCCATCGGCAAGATCGGGGTAGCTTCCCTCTATATATTTACGCTGTCCGTTGGCTATATCTGTCTGCTGATGGGTGGCGTATGGATGAGCCGACTACTCAAAAACAACCTGATGGACGATGTTTTCAATACAGAGAACGAGAGTTTTATGCAGGAAACTCAGTTGATGGAAAATGAATACTCCGTCAATCTTCCTACACGCTTCTACTATAAGAAGAAGTGGAACAACGGTTGGATTAACGTGGTCAATCCGTTCCGTGCCTCAATGGTGCTCGGTACACCGGGTTCTGGTAAATCCTACGCTATCGTGAACAACTACATCAAGCAGCAGATAGAGAAAGGCTTTGCCATGTATATTTACGACTACAAGTTCCCGGATTTGTCGGAGATTGCCTACAATCACCTGCTTCATCATTTGGAGTCCTACAAGGTGAAACCGCAGTTCTATGTAATCAACTTCGATGATCCGAGAAAGTCGCATCGGTGCAATCCCATCAATCCTGCCTTTATGACGGATATATCGGACGCTTACGAGAGTGCCTACACCATCATGCTCAACTTGAACCGTTCGTGGATACAAAAACAGGGTGATTTCTTTGTGGAGTCGCCGATTATCTTGCTCGCCGCCATCATCTGGTTCCTCAAAATCTATGAGAACGGAAAGTATTGCACCTTTCCTCATGCCATAGAGTTCCTGAACCGTCCCTACGCACAGATTTTCCCGATACTTACTTCCTACGATGAACTTGCCAATTACCTTTCTCCCTTTATGGACGCTTGGGAGGGCGGAGCACAAGACCAGCTGCAAGGGCAGATTGCCAGTGCTAAGATACCACTATCTCGTATGATTTCTCCTGCACTTTATTGGGTGATGACAGGTGATGATTTTTCGCTTGATATCAATAACCCTAACGAGCCGAAAGTCCTTGTTGTGGGTAACAACCCCGACCGCCAGAATATCTATTCGGCTGCACTTGGACTTTACAACAGTCGTATTGTGAAGCTCATCAACAAGAAGAAGCAACTCAAATCCTCGGTGATTATCGATGAGTTGCCAACCATCTACTTTCGTGGGCTTGACAACCTCATTGCTACTGCACGAAGCAATAAAGTTGCCGTATGTTTGGGCTTTCAGGACTTCTCACAACTTACCCGTGATTATGGAGACAAGGAGAGCAAGGTAATACAGAACACTGTAGGTAACGTGTTCTCTGGACAAGTGGTGGGAGAAACAGCTAAGACACTTTCTGAGCGGTTTGGAAAGGTACTCCAGCAACGCCAATCCATGACCATCAACCGCAATGACAAGTCCACCTCTATCTCCACACAGATGGATAGTCTAATCCCTGCTAGCAAGATTTCTAACCTCACACAAGGAATGTTTGTGGGTGCTGTTTCCGATAATTTCGACGAACGCATCGACCAAAAGATTTTCCATGCAGAGATAGTAGTTGATAGTGCAAAGGTTTCTGCTGAGATGAAAGCCTATCAGCCCATACCTGTGATAGTAGACTTTACAAATAAAGATGGCTCCGATAATCTCAAAGAGACCATCGAAGCTAACTATCGCAAAGTCAAGGAAGAAATTCTCTCGTTAGTTGATTTAGAGATTATGCGTATTAAGAATGATCCGAAGCTTGCTCATTTAATCAAAATGTAATCCTTTCATCTATACATCATTTATTATGGATTTGATTATTCCCAACAAGAATCAAAGGTATGATCTCTGTAAATCTCACCACGATTTCGTTCAAAATTGAGTATATTAATATTATAGCCTATTTTCTCATAATGCATTAAATACGGAAACAAGTGCTTCCAACCTCAGAGGATATAGCCAAAAAGTTGGAAGTGCTTATCAAAGAATGAATGAAGGGAGATATTACAGAGTCGGAATATCTCCCTTTTGATTTACTACTTCTTGAACTAGCCGCCTTTCAGGTCGCTCCCCACCATCCGCTTATTGATTTTTTCACGGAGTTCGTCAAGAAAATAAGTGCGACTGTCATCTTTGCGATGCTTTATATTCATATATACGTTGTAGCAGTTCTTTATCTCCACTCCGAAGATTTCAGAGAGTGTGTGTGCCAATTCCTCCATACCAATTTCTCCATTACTGATACAATTGCAGGTATCGAGAGCATACAAGAGTTCGACTAAATAATAAACAGAAATACCAAAAGACAATGATAAAATTGTTACTCTGGCAAAAAAATGAAACTTAAATGTCGTTATTTTCATTGCCTGATGTTTTTGCAGGCTAAGTTCGAAAGATTGTTTAGGGCAAAATAACCCTCAAAATGCAAGTAATATTTGTGTAAAACTTATAATGAATCAAGATATTGCTTAGGTTTCATCCTGTGATATTTGCAGAAAGCCTCTGTGAAATGACTGAGGTTAGTATATCCAACTTTATAGCCTACTTCTGACACCGAGTAGAGGCGAGTGGAAAGCAGTCGTTTTGCCCATTCCATCTTTTCGGATAGGGCATATTCTGCGATGGCTTTTCCAATAACCTGCTTGAAGCACTTTTGTAATTTGGAACTGCTCATATTGGCTTCACGCGCCAATTCGGGAATACTCGGTACATTACTGAGACTTTGAAGAATCTGGCGACGAACACGGAATACTGATTCAACATCATTCAAGTTTAGGTTGGCAAGAGATTTTACTTCCGAACGTTTTTCGAGCTTTTCAAGGAACATTGTCAGTAATTCCATAGTTTTTCCATGCAAATGAAGCGTTGAAAAAGGATTGTTGATTTCAGTTATAGACTTAATGTTATCCAAGACCTGTTGCATTGCAGGTGTAATGGTCTCAAACAAATAAAAAGCCTTGTCCGATTGGAGAAGCCGACCGATATAGGTTTCATGTGCTGCATCAATCTTCTCAATCCAATCCTTATTGAAAGTCAGTGTAATATTTTCGTATCGTTTCTTTGGAGGAAAACTCCACTCAGTCGGGATGCTACTTGAAGGCATGAAAATGCCATCGAGCGTGTCCACTCCGACCGTTTTTGTACTTGTTCCAATTATCTGCTCGTGTTTATGCTCATTGATATAGAACATGACAGGAATCCATTTCGAGTTTTCTACTGAGCGACGTATCATAGTTATCGGCTCGTACGCTACGAAACTGATATAAGTCAATGTTAACCATGGCAGAGGATAATATTGTTTGAAGAATCCACTACCAATAGAAGAAGGAATGGTAAATCCATCGTTTATTACTGATGTGCCAAATTGTTCGGCAACCATTTCCATCCAATCTTCAGGCTTATTGATTGCACAAAATTCTATGGTCATTTTATCATGTCTTTTTGCAAAGTTACAAACAAACACGGATAAAAACTTGAATTATTGCAAGTTTTTATCCGTATTACTCTCAAAAAAAGAACCAATAGCTCCATGAGAAATGTTTTTAATGAGAGTTTACTCAAATGCGACTAAACTTGAAGGAACTCCTATGGCAGTAACAATTGGTTTTTGCGAGCATTCGCCTGTCTTGGTATTGTAGGTGTAATACCCCGTACCATTGTTACATATCATTCCAAAGACGATGAAGTCCTTGTAGCGAGTTATAGCAAAAGAGCCATTGCTGTCGGTCATTGGCAAATCAAGTTTTTCGATGGTTTTGTTCCAAATGTCGATTTTCACAGGTTGGAAGTCTTTCTTGAGTATTCCAAATTCTGTATCCGTTACTTTCACGCAACTATACACAATACCATTACCTGCATAGAAAGACTTAATCATATACTGCCCTGTTTTGCCTATTCCTTTTATGGTTGTCTTCGATAGGTTGAACAGATAATCGCTATCCCATTTGTCGCTTCCTTTGCGGATACGCAGGAAACCTTCCTTATTGGCAACATTGAAGTTGTTACCCGCACTGTAAAAGTAGATGTCACCCCGCTCGTCTATGAAGGCGTCAGAATGGCGGAACAATCCTACAACACTTGTGCGGTTATCTTTGATAACTTCAGTCTTTTTCGTCTTGAGATCAATGATAGCTACCTCTGCTCCAGTACTCGGTACGGAGGTATGAGGTGAATTGAGCTGATTGAGGGCAACATACATCTTTCCATCACGGATGACATTACAGCCGGGATCAGGATTGTTGTCTTGAACCGCATAAGACGAGAGGTCAATTTCATCTTCCTTTTGCAATGTTGAAGTATTAATTAACGCAATTTTTCCACGTCCGTGCAAAGCAACGTATGCCCGCTGTTCATCAACGAAGTTAATTTCTCCGGGTTGAGCCATCTGTTCAAATGTCATAGTACCTGCTTTTATCAGTTCTCCATGGGCACCTCTTGTAAACTTATGTATCTTATCCCCAAATTTCCCTTCGGGTACAAGCACTGTATTACCCTTAGCAAAGAGATAGCAACCGAACCCGAATTCAAATGCTTTCTTATTGTCGGTTGCTTGAGGAGTCAAATCACTGAATGTCCCTACATAAGCACTTTTGTCCACATAATGCACAAAGGTGAAATGTTGCTGAACCTCTTGAGGAGTAGGCGTAGGTTCATCATTTTTGTTACAAGATGTCAGCCCTATGAAGCCGACCAGCATAGCAGAAAAAGCCATACGATTGAAAATAGTTGTATTCATCTTTTTATATTTGTTAAATTAGAAAATTCCTTTTGAGAAGACATATCTGAATTTGAGGTGAAGTGTCCGTCCTGCCAATGGTTGGCGGAATTGGTCCCAAACTTCTTTGTTCATTATATTATGGCATTCCAAGGCTACGGAATATTTGCTTTTGTAGGTCAACAATAGCCCTATGTCATTGACGAAACTGCGGGGAATACGTCGTTTCTGTAATTCGGTAAGTTCCCAGAAGTAGAAGAACTCCTCAGTAAATTTGCCGTCCCAGAAAGCCTTGACATACCAATTCTTGAATAATCGGTTGCTGTGATACTCCACCCCGAAGTTGGCGAACAAATAGGGAATGTTCGGTAGTCGCAATCCTTTTGTCGGATTGGGGGCTTGGGTACCGGGTAAATAGTTCAAGACATCACGCACATCCTGATAAGTTAGATTTCCGTAGGCATAGACCGTTGGCGATATGTCCAATTTTATTTCGGTTTCTATACCTTTAATATGTACCTTTTCTGCGTTTACATATCCAGCTGCCATGTGTTGTTTCATCAATTTTATCATATCGCTTACCTGCATATAAAAGCTGTTCACTTCAAACTGCAATCGCGATAAGCCGAGGACATCATTTTTGTCTATTAAGAACCCCAGATTGAAGTTGTGGCTTTTCTCTGGTCTCAATCCGGCTGCAGGAAAGGTGATGATACCATCACCGAATAGTTCTTGTGAATTGGGAAGGCGTATTGCCCGCTGGTAAGATGCTTTCAAGTGAAAACCTCTGAAGGGCTCGTATTTTATTGCCTCTATCCAGCCTATTTGTGAGGTCGTATTGTTCTTTTTCTTCGGAGCCTCAATCATCTCGTATGAAGTCAAATCTTCTATCTCGGAATGGAGGTGGAAATACTTTGCGGAGAGCATATTCGTCAGTTTCTTATCAAAAAGTTTTGACTCCCAAGTCAACCCCGAAATGAAACTGGTCTTTTTACTGGGAAATCCTCCGATAACAAAACCTGCATGCTGACTTGCAATGTTGTCGCTCGGTTGTCTTCTGGCGTAGTTAATAAGTGTGTTCAGATTCAAACTGTGATTGGCGGACAACTTGTAATCAAAATTGATACGTTCATTGATTTCCAATCCCTTGTCATTCGAGTTGTGAGGAACATCCCCTGTTTCTCCCTGTCCATTCGGACTCGGATATATGTTTCCTTCGAAATCGTGATTAACTCGTGCCGTATCCACAAAATTGTTTGTTGTATGTGAAAGGGAGAAATGGGACTCAAAGTTAAGGCGGTCGTTCAGTATTCCGCTTTTTATCAATTTGTTTTCCAACATAAACATTCCTGATTTGTTTTCGGCATGTTGTATGTTTTTTAAGATACCTTGGATTTCATTGAAACGATTGTAATACCCGAACTCGGTACTAATCTCATCGAGCCAAAGTTTCGTGAAAGCAATTTTTCCCTTCAACATATACGAACGAAAACGGTCGTGGTCACGTCTTACTAACAGATTTTCTCTCTCGGGAACTCTGAAAGAGTAGTCATTCTTTGCAGATGTATAATAACCTCCCGCACCGAGTAGAATGCCACTCTTTGGAAAATTCTTGCGAGAGAAGACACTTCCTTTGTGTGTTTGGTAAGATCCGAATTCATACGAGGCATCTAAATAATCCGTACTAAACTCTTTAGTAACGATATTGACGGCTCCCCCCAATCCATCACATCCGAAACGGGCGGGTATGATACTCTTATAGACTTCTATTCTTTCTATAATGTCTATCGGAATTTCATCAAGAGAAAAAGCCCCGTCAGAAGTACTCATTGGTATTCCGTCCCATAAGATTTGAATGCGGTTTCCTTCCAATCCATGAACAATAATTCTCGAACTGCTCCCCAAGCCACCGGTCTGTCCGACTTTCAAACCTATGGTTTTATTCAAAACGGTTTCTAACGAAATAGATCTGCCTTGAAGTTCTTTCGCATTTATTACAGAAACTGCTTCAGGCGACTCTCTGAGTATTTGTGCTCTTGTTTTTCCTACTACGACAACATCTGCCAGCTCTGTTGATTCCGGGAGAAGTCTTATGGTATAACGCTTCCCATTTGCAGTAATCGTATCGGTAATGGTCTGATAACCGACATAACTTACCATAAGCATAAGTTTTTGATTACTTGATGCACTTAGTTTTGCAATACCTTTCCTGTTTGTAGTCGTACTATTCGTGTACGTTGGAGCATTCAAACCTTTCCATTGTACGGTGGCAAATTCTATACTGTTCCCATTTTCTGCATTAATAACTTTTATTTCTGTTAGTTGCAGTTGTGCAAACATAGGAAAATACCACAACGATAGAAAGCCGACAATGAGCATTCTTTTGTATAAATGGACTATTGAGCTGATTGACATATCATATTTGTTTGTGAGATTCTGTGCAAAGATACTTACCTGCCGAGCAAATAAATAACCCTATTATCCACGCTTATACCCCTATTGTGTTTATATGCGAGCAAATTGTTGTTTTGGGGCAGTATAATGCTTATCGGGGTTATTTTATCCCTGTTTGTTGCCGTACTTTTGCAGCAGAAAAGATCAAAACGACACATATATGGATAAACAAAAAGTCAGACCCCTTGATGAGGAACGGGAGAGCCGTAGCCTGCTCTCCAATGTTGTGGTTATATTGCACCTTATTTTAGGCACACTCCCTATACTGCTTGTAGTGTGGGCGGTTGACAAGTTGATGAATAGTACACTCTCTCCCATAATAGTTTGGGGTATTGGAGGAATAATGATACTATTCGCAATGCTTCGAGGCGTATTCTATGGAACCTCGATTTGGCGTGCACACCAGTCGGCTTACAATGTCCTTACACGATTGAGGTTGCGTATCATAAGTCATCTGCAACGCTTGCCGCTCGGTTTCTTTCAAGAACGGAAAGTTGGCGACTTGGTGAATATTATTAACCACGATGTGGAACAAATTGAAATTTATTTAGCACATGGATTACCCGAAATCCTTTCGGCTACGCTTTTTCCAGCCTTACTCTGGGTAATCATTATGGTGTTAGACTGGCGTTTGGGGCTGTCGCTCATTTCTCTTTTACCTGTGGCATTTCTTCTGCAAATGGCTGTCAAAACACTTTGGGGAAAGAGCTTTCAACACTTTATGGAAAGTACGCAAAAAATGTCGGAAGACCTTTTGGAATATGTGGCTACCATATCGGTAATCAAAGCCTTTAGTAACGAGGAAAACAGAACGGAACGGGTACTTGGTGGTATGCGCGACTACATCCGTTGGGTAAAGCGGAGCATGTTTAGCCTTACCGTTCCCATGACATTGATAACGATGTTCTTGGAAGGTGGTATCGTGGTAATGACTCTTATTGGACTATGGATGATGAGTTCGGGCGAATTAACTGTAGCTCGTTTTATCCTTGCCTTGATATTGGGCGGATTGTTCTCGTCCTCCTTTGCTAAGTTGGCTACATTCCAACATTTCCGAATCATCTATGGTCAGTCGTTGGCAAAAGTACAGTCCATTACAGAGGTACAGACAAAGGAAACTGCGGACAAGAAAACAGATACGACACAGACGGATGTTTGTTTCGAGCATGTTACATTCTCCTATCCAAACAAGAAAGACAATGCGCTGAAAGATGTATGTCTTCAATTTCCGAGAGGAAGCCATACTGCTATCGTCGGCGAGTCAGGGTCGGGAAAAACCACGCTGGCAAGTTTGATGATGGGGTTCTGGCACCCCCAAACAGGGACTATCCGACTGGGAGGAGAGAATATTATGGAATTCTCCGAACGTAATATCGCTGATTATTTTTCGATGGTACAGCAGGAGGTTTTTCTCTTTAACACAACCATTCGAGACAATATCCGTATTGGAAGACCTACCGCCACACAAAAGGAAGTGGAAATGGCAGCAGAGCGTGCTCATATTCATGATTTTATCATGGGCTTGCCGAATGGTTATGATACGCTGGCAGGCGAAGCCGGCATAAAATTCTCTGGCGGAGAAAAACAGCGTATTTCCATTGCTCGAATGTTGCTCAAAGACTCTCCAATAATTATTCTCGATGAAGCCACTGCCGCATTGGACGGAGAGAATGAGAAACTAATCCAAGAAGCTCTTGATGAATTGCAGCGCAACAAGACCGTCATTACCATTGCCCATCGTCTCAATACGATTCAGGATATGGAGCGTATTGTTGTGATGGACAAAGGGCAGGTTGTGTCAAAAGGAACACACCAAGAACTGATGAAAGACTGTTCTCTGTACCGCAATATGACGGAAACGCAAGAGCAAGTAAGTAAATGGCAATTAAAAGAAGAGGAGGAATAAGAATGGTACGCAATATACTGAATGAATTGACCGCTAGCGGAGTTCGGCATCTAATTATCTCCGCACTGTTTTTCGTGGTTTATGCCCTTTGCGGCACGGCGATAATGCTCACAGTCTTGTTTCTCATCGACCGTCATATACATGGAGAAAGCATCTCTTTCATTTCGGCAGCATGGGTACTCGGTAGTCTGCTGGTCTTGAAAACCATATCCAATGCCATTGCCGATATGAGTAAGCATTTTGCCGGATTTGATCTTGTGGAACGTATCCGCGAGAAAATCATACTGAAACTGAAAATGTTCTCACTCGGCTTCTATACCAATGAGCGTCTGGGAGAGATAAGTACAATCATTCACAAAGACGTTGATAATATGGAAATGGTAGTAGGACATCTATGGACACGGATGTCTGCCGACTTCATTGTAGCTCTAATACTCGATATTGGACTATTTTGTGTGGATTGGCGCATGGCATTGACAATGGTAGCCATTCTTCCTATTGCCCTGTTTTCTCTGTATCGGGGCATTCGCTCGGGAATGAAAGCACAGGAAGAGTCTCAGGACAATCTGGCAGATATGGTCAGCCTCTTTGTAGAATACGTCAAGGGCATTCCGGTTTTGAAAGTGTTTGGAGGAAAAGGAATGTTCCGTGACAGACTTGACCACTCTGTCAGTGAATTTGGAGAAAGCAGTAAGAATACTTCTCGTTTGGCAGCTGTGAGTGTGGGCAGATACACTTTCCTGATAGAATTGGCTTTCGCTCTGATGGCTACAATCGGTCTTTGGTGGACACTGCAGGGGGAACTTTCTCTTTTCGCTTATTTAATGTTTATCATCGTCTCAAAAGAATTCTACAAACCTTTTGTCAATATGGAGAGTCATTGGCTGAATTACATCAAGGTAAAAGATAGTTACGGACGCATTTCCCATTTATTGAATGCTCCTGTTATCACCAATCCTGAACAGCCGAAAACAGCAACCCATTTCAATCTTTCCTTTGACAAAGTGGATTTCCATTATGAGAAGGAAGGTTTTGAGATGAAAAATCTCACGTTCCATGTTCCCGAAGGAACGGTAACGGCACTTGTCGGATCGTCAGGTTCTGGTAAAACAACCATTACCAGCCTGTTACTTCGTTTTTGGGAACCGCAGAACGGCAGTATCCGTATCGGTGGTTTAGACATTCGAGAAATGGACTATGATTATCTACTCGGTAAAATCAGTGTGGTGATGCAGAATGTTATTCTCTTTTCAGACACCATTGCCAATAATATCAAAGTGGGCAACCGCAATGCTACGCAGGAAGAAATCGAGGAAGCTGCACGACGGGCGATGATACACGACTTTATCGTCAGTCTGCCGGACGGTTATGAAACAAAAATCGGAGAAAACGGTTTAGGACTGTCCGGAGGTCAGAAACAAAGGCTTTCAATTGCCCGTGCGTTCCTCAAAGATGCTCCCATTATTCTTTTGGACGAGATAACGAGCAATGTTGATCCTGTCAATGAATACAAGATACAGCAGGCAATGTCTGCCCTTATCCGAAATCGCACTGTCTTGGTCATTGCCCATCATTTGCAAACCATCCGTAATGCTAATCAAATTATTGTGATGGACAAGGGACACCTTGTAGAGAACGGGACGCATACAGAACTTGCAGCAAAAAACGGAATGTACTGCAAATTGCTGTCTATGCAATAATCTAATCAATGAAAAATATGGAGGTATGGAGTTTGATCCATACCTCTCTTTTTGCCACTTTCATCCATATCAACGCCACAAGTACGCAGTTATTTCCAACTGCTAACATGCACAGTTTCTTTGATTTACCTTTGCCCATACACCGCTATTGGTGTCATTAAATACATTGTAAGATAGTATTAGCAGAGAGTATCCCTGTTAATACAGACCATGGTAACGAAGATCGTTTTGATACGGTTTTCATTGATTCTACCGTGCAGGAGAAGAATATAACCTATCCTACAGATGCAAAGTTGCATAAAAAGATAACCAAAAACGCTCTGAAGATAGTTCATGACAATTGTCTTCCTCTACGACAGAGCTATAGGCGTACGTTGAAAGGAATTTACCGTTCTCAACGTTTTCGTAATCATCCCAAGAATCATAAGAAAGCTCTTAAGGCAGATCGTTAACTGAAAACCATAGCAAGTAGATTAGTAAGAGATATAGAGCGTAATCTTGGGGAAAGGATATGAGAATATGTTTGAGCTATATTACAGAGTTCTTTATCAGAATAGGAAGTCAAAGAACAAAGTATATTCTCTGCACGAACCAAATGTTGTTTGCGTCAGCAAAGGTAAGTAACATAAGCAATATGAGTTTGGTAATAAAGTATCTATTCTTCGCTCGAGGTCAGGACTTATTCTTGGTGCATGTCCTTTTAGGAATGAATATGATGGGCATACTATCGAAAAGACGTTGAAAAAAACAAAGGATGACAGGAAAGCAGGTTGATAAATTAGCAGTTGAGAGAGGGTATAGAGGTGTAAAGCAGATTGGGAAGACAAAGATACTCATCCCAGACATTCCTAAAGCTAAAGACAGCTACTACCAAAAGAGAAAGAAACACAAACTATTTTGTAAACGAGCTGGCATAGAACCAACCATAGGACATTTTAAAGCAGACCACCGATTATCTCGCAACTTTTATAAAGGTGTGAAAGGAGATGCTATCAATGTCTTATTAGCTGTGGCAACATATAACTTCAAAGAACTATGAGAGTTCTTTTGTACCTTATAAAAAGAATCAGTATAGAGATTGTTAGTACAAACTTTGCTGAGATATAGTTTTTAAGGGATGACTAAATATGTTTACGCTTCCAGTTGGCTTGCACAACTGGAAGAATAGTGGAATTGTAAATCACTGAAATTAAGAAGACGACTGAGAAACTTTGGAGAAGACAATGCTCAGGGAGATTGTCAAGCCCAATCTGGTTTATGCTGACAAGAACTATGAACTTTGCAAGTACAGAGACACACTTGGCTAGATGAAGTCGAAGAAACGCATAAGACACAAGAGAGCACAGGTTGATATTCTACTTGAACTCCGACTTAAATGAACAGATTGTTCAAGAAATCTACCTAATATCCTGCACAAAAATTTGCTTACCATCTTGATAAATAAAAACCTGCTCCTCTTTTCCATGAGTAAGATTTCTTAGCCACAGCAAAACATTCTGAGGAGCATAGAAGGAAATATTCTTCCCTGTTGCCTTTTGGCGTCCTAAAGTTTTCCATCCATTAACTCCATCTTGATAGAATAGTTCATAAACATCTCCCGGCCAAATGAAATTACCATCATTGCGAGGATAAAAATCAATACACTTAATGCATGAATTATGAGGTAATTCATATACTATAGAATCATAACCACTTTTCCATCTAAAGGCTGAAAGCATATCATTGTCAATGATATGTTCTGGTTTATAAATTGGATCAATCGGAGAAATCAATTTTAATGAGACTTTTTTAGAGCATAGTGAATCTGAGTAGATATCTATATCAGCAAGCTCTATAGTTTTTTTTTCTAATATCTTATATCTTAAATACTTAAATTTGTGATTTCCTCTTAACATTATTCTATATTTGCAATAAGATAAAGTATCCTTAAATTCATATAGCAGTCTTGCCTGACGAAAGTCTTTGAAATTGCTAGCTTCTATTCTACTCCCTATTATATTTTCATATAACCATTTCCGAACCCTAGGAACTAAAGGCATTTTCCGTTCAAGTGTTATTTTTTCCCACTTTCTCTTTTCTTTTTTTAGCATAGAATATCCTTTCCCTGCTGAATAATAGATAAAAGGATAACCTGCAGGTTCACACCTTTTATTATCAGTAAATATCAATGGTTGGTAAATTATATTTGGTTCGATATTTCTAAATACAGCAGAGTCCTTTTTACCAGAGCCTATATCTACAGCCTTCCATCCTTCTGGAGTAAATACACCTAAATATATACTTGAATATCTTTTCTGTATTGGTACTTTTACAGAATCAGGACCAAAGTAGTTCGCTGTGACATCTTTTAAATAAAAATTCTGCAAATCATTAGGTATCCGATCTACATCTGAAAATTTATCTCTTTGTTCGTTTTGCAAGCCATAGCAAAATCTATATATTTTTCCTTTTTTACGCCCGTCTGTTTGTAAAGTATCTCTTTTGGGGGTTAGCCCATCATAACCAAATTGTAGGAATATGCCTGTGGTATCTCTAAGTGTAAGCCATTGGTGTGATCCCCGGTAATCAGGAGCATATTTAAAATGCTCTGCGGCGACAGGGATACCACATGACCGCATAGCGTATAATCCTAAATCGCAATTTTCCCTACAATATCCAATTCGGTTATTGTATAAGAAAATTGCGTCCATATGTGGTAAAGATAATTCTGAATAAAATTTACAGCCTTGTTTTTGTAGCTCTTCATTAATAATATTACAAGCCTCTACAACATCACTTCCATGATAAAGAGAATCTAACAAATGGGCATAATACGATTCATATAGAGACCTCCAGTCTGTTAAAGATTCATTACCAATACGATAAGGTAATAACAGTTCACAAAAATCATCAAAACTTAGTTTCTTATTCCAAGGACGTTTTTTCCAAGAGATAAAAGCCTTATCAATATTATTAATAAGATACTGTGCTGTGATTTTCTTAGAGTCATACACTTTATGTAATGAGTGGAATGTAAAATCCTTCCATCTGTTTTTTTGTCTCTCTGTCATTTCATGAACATTGTCAGTGTGTGCAATGTAAGATAAAACAGGTTTGATAGAATCCAATTGCCATCCTTCATAGCTATACCAATGGGGCATATTAGAAATCAAGAATTTTGCTGCCTTTAATTTTTCAGGATCATTACGATAATGAAGAAGGACGCTTTCCAACTCTCTACGATTATCTTCTGCAAATTCCAGGGCTAATTCTAGCTGACTCTCGTTTAATGTCTCTGTTGTACATGCGGCGAGAATAAATATTAAGATTATATATAATGATTTTTTCATGTCATATAATTAGTATTCGCTCGAAAACAATTAGGCAATTCTTATTACCGCCAGATTTGTTGTTAAACATATATTCAAATAGACAAGATGAAGCCAAAAAGTGATCTTTTGGAAAGGCGTAAGACAAAGTTTTCTAAAGAGTTTCATTACGTTCTTGACAAAGCTGCACATCCCTGTCCAGAATCTTGCCGTGTCCAGGATCGTGGTTCTTATGTTGTCCACCCAGAAAATCCTCTTGTCAGTGCCGAAGAAGCATTCAACCTCGTTCCTGCCTCCTATGGTCTTAGCCATGTTCCTGTAATATTCAGGCGTGAGGTCTTGTTTGGGTGGTCTTCCGAGCGGTTTGCTGTAAGTTCGTATTTCCATGTCCTTCAATAAATCCCTATTGGCTTTATTTATGTAGATCTTGTTGGCTAGGAGAGTGGCGGGAAGGAAGTCGAACCTCCCCTTGTAAAGTTCTATCTTCAGTTTCATGTCGGCACGTTCTTTATAGGCATCTCCGCTGTAATGGTCGATGAAGGTGTATGCCTCATATACACTTGCACCGACTTTCGCTCCAAACTCCGTTTTGGCCTTCGCTTTGCCGCAGTCTATCGGTCTTACATGGGGCTGGAAGGCGCTGACGGTGCGGTCAGCGCATGTGTTGACGTTGTTTTCAAGTATCCTTCGCCGTTGATAATATGTCGCAAACGCTACATTGAGAATATTCCACTCATGCCTCGCCAAGAGTTCCTTGCTCCCTACATGTTCTACAAAGTTTTCCAGAATACGGTCAAGGTCTTTGTCTAGGCGGTTGAATATATAGGACTTGGTGTCCCTAACGAGCTTCCCTCCTCTTTTCTTCATCCCGAACAGGCAAAGATGCCATGTGTCCTTGTTACTGGTTCTGAAAGGCTTGATGTCAAGAGTCTTGCAAAGTTTCCATATGTACCAGTCGACGACCTTGCATCTATCGTGGATGATGTCAACATCCACAGGGTAGCGAACTTCAGCGTTGGCACAGGTCGCCTTGATTTTCAGTATCTTGCACCGTTCTTTCTTGAGAAACCGCACGGTCATATCGTTAATCTCCTCCTCCGGCATACGCTTCTGTGTTATAACGAAAAGACAAGGAGCGAATATCAGTTCGTACTTCAGTTCATAACTAAATAGTATGAAGTACTCTATTCCATTTAATCCCATCATTTCCTACCGAATTTAAAATCAAACAAACCTTCCCTACAATAAACTCTTTTGGAACAAGCCCCCAGTGGCGTGAGTCAATAGAAGAGGACACATTATCTCCTGCCATAAAATAATAATCATGCTGAAATTTATATCTATCTACAAAGATATTATTTAACATTATTTTTTCTTTGCTGCAACTAATATGCATTTGAGTTTCCCATTCAATAATGTTCTTATATAGAATAAAGTTCTTTCTGTTGAGAGGTATTGAATGACCTTTCTTGGGTATATATAAAGGACCGAATTGCATTATATTCCATCTAAATGTTGTATCATACAGAAGTGTCTTATAAAAGAAATCCTTTGAATCGTGTGGGATGTTGATTTCTGCAAGATGTCGTTGCATTACAATATTTCCCAAATTCTTTTTCAGGCCTTTTATCTTATATATGCCTTTATCAATGTATATACTATCACCAGGTAAAGCGATGCATCTTTTTACATAATACATTGTTGAGTTCATTTTTATCTTTTCCCATTTATTCCAAATTTCATATGGAAAATTAAATACAACGATGTCATTTCTTTCTATATCACGTTCACCTAGCACGCGAACAACATGCAAGGGTTTAGAAGGATTTTTTACTAAGAAATTATAAATTCTAGCACCTAAAACAGGCTTCCAAACAACTATTATATCACCAGGTTCTAGTGTGGGATACATTGACATGCTATTAACTTTGAAAAAAGAAAAAAGAAAAACAGAACCTATAATATATGTTAGTATAATTCCCAATACTATCCACCCAACCCTATAAAATTTAGTCTTTATTGATTTGAGCATAAAACTCCTCATCTTAATTATATACTATTTATATTGAGATATTTTATCGAAATATTTCTTTTTTATCCTTGCAGATTGCAAAGGATGTCCTTCTAATACAATCCTATTATCTTTATCTAGCAAGCATACATAATCTCCATTTAAATTATTCAATTTCGCAAACCTCCCTTTGATGTCAATACATACAGGATAATCAAATTCTTCTGACTCCAGTAGATATTTAAGTTCCTTGATGCTACGCGGCTGAAGATAGAAAAGAAATGAAACTCTTCCATTGCTAACTTTTCGGACATCATCTATATAGAATTTCCACATATCCAGTTGCAGTTTACATCCTGTACATCCTGTAGAATCAGCATACATTACAATTTTCATAGATGTTTTTTTTAGATTAGCACTAGGAATTTCTTTACCTAAACATACGAATTTCTCATATTTCGGGAAGCGGATTTGGCGCTCCCTAGTATTTACTTGGCTATTAGTACATGATGCTAAAACCAAGTATGTAAAAATCAGGAAAACGAACTTTCTCTTCATTTGTTATTTACTATTTCTGGTTTCTTGGATTCCCATCTATGATGATGTCATCGTTTGATATGCTCTTCGATGTGCGTTTCACCTTATCATGCAGCTTTCCTATACGCAGGCTGACGTTTATACCGAAGCTGCGATAGTCACGTCTTACATTCGTAAAGCGATTTGTAAAGTCGGCAGTTTCGGTAAGCTGTTCTATACGCAAATCATTTTGGAACAGATTATTTCCATAGACGGTCACCGTCAGCCTGTCGTCTTTCAAGAAAGAACGAATCAGCATAAGACGGTACATCATGGAGCCTTCGGTATACCCTTGCAGATTTAAGCTTCGGCTGTTCAGCGAACAACCTGCCACCATTCTCAACCTCCACGGCAGGTTCTTCTGTAAATTGACCGAAAGACTGCTTGAATATCCATTATTATGCTGTCCCAGCTGTGAACTTTTAAGATTGGTATATGCTCCGTTTGCATTGACATTCAAGGTGGCGCTCCCAGAGAGTGCCCACCGGATGTAAAGGTTCAGATAAACATTACTTCTCCTGAGCAGATTGCCATACGTGGAGATAAGGGTGGCATCTTCCTCTGTTACCATATTGTCGGTCAGGGAGACAGGATTACCCCAATAGGAGTAGCCGATGATGCCACGATCCTGTAAGTCGAGTCCTGCCGTCATGTTTATTCCAAAGCGCCGGGCAAACGAGTTGAACGAGAGGCTCAGGTTATGCGAGGATGATGTGGTCAGGTCAGGGTTTCCTGTCTTGATGACTGTAGGATTCGTCCGGTCTACATAGGGATTCAGATTCCAGATGTTGGGGCGTGATATGCGCATGGCATAAGAGAACGTGAGCATCCGTGTCTCCCCTATACGGTAGCCGATTGACAAGGAAGGGACCACGTTATCAAATTGCGCACCGAAACTTTCATGACGCGTCAGGAGGTTATCTTCAGGATAGCTTACTTTCTGCGAAGAATGCTCATAACGCAATCCCATCTTTCCTGATATTTGCTTGTGCTGTATGGCATATTCCGTGTATGCGGATGAAATATCAGTCCTCTGTCTGTAAGAAAGAAACTGACTCTGATCTTCCTCAAAAGGGTCTTCCGTACCTGCCGTTCTTGTAGCTTCGACATTGTCACTCTTATGGCTGCGATGGATGTATTTAGCCCCCACACTCCATGTATGCTTTCCACCTCTGGTTACGGTATAGTCTATCTGACTGGTATGTTCGTCCATATGCAGATCGGACGTGGTACACCGGTCCTTGAAACTTAAATCCGGTGTCTGGCCTTTTTGCCAGTAATAAAGGCTGGAGGACATAACGGTGGAAGGTACTGCTGAAAAGCGATACGACAGCGTTATGACACCGCCATGTCTGCCAAACGTGTGCTGGTAATCGATTCCTGCGTACAGGCTGTTAATTCGATTGCGTGACGCATGCTCATTATCGAAGCTGTATCTATGCCCACCATTGCCGTCGTACATATCAGTGTGCATGTCCGTCCGGCTTTTCCCTGTGTAGTTCTCTACTCCTGCCGTAATACTGAGCAAGTGGCGGCTGTCAAACTCATAGCTGCCGCCCAATTCCATGAAATGGGCGGGTGCCTTGACCTGATAATCAGAGTAGGAGTGCATCTGTCCTGCTGCCGACAGCGTTTTACCTGTGCGTTCCGTCTCTTGCCATGCCTTGGGTGGTCTTGAATAGCTTACTCCGTCCGTGACTGACAGGGTTAATTTCCCGACCTTGGCCAGGCCTGACACGTTTGCGTTTTGTGCTATATTCATTATTCCCACGCCTAGACTGACGTTGTAGCCTTCCAGCTTCGAACTGCCTAACGTAATGATGTTGAGTATCCCTGCCACGCCCTCCGCATCATATTTGGCACCGGAATTCGTAATGACTTCTATCTTCCTGACGGTCGAAGCGGGGATGGTCCTCATCATCTCCGTGGGCTTGTTGCTCATCATGGTGTTTGGCTTGCCGTTCACATATACCTTGAAATCAGTACTGCCCTTTACTTTCACGACATCATTCCCCTCTACCGTAACCATAGGCACCTTCCGCAGCATTTCCAACAGCGTCATGCTCCTGCTGTCGGGATCATCGGCTGCATGATAGGTTATCCTATCGAGCTCTGCCTTTATCAGCGGACGTGAGGCACTGACCTGTACCCCCTTCAGATGTACGATAGAGTCTCTCATCTGACTGAGGGTGTCATTGCGAGTCTGTGCAGAGGCACCCCCCGTACTGGCTATGTACAGCAGCATGAATATCAGCCCTACTGTCCGGCTTTCAGCTATTCTCGTCTTCATTCTTCCATGGTTTTTGATACATGAAACTCAAAAGTGTTACTGCCTAACAGTCCCAGGCCATCGGTACCTTCCACGACTCCTATAAATTGCGTATTGATGTCGGAAGTCCAGAATGGCACGGTGGCATCTCCATTCTTGTCAGTCTGTACGGAGGGACTCCATAGCAATGTATTCTGCGCATCGGGTAGCGAGGACAGCATCGCCACGGAATCGGGCGTATAGAACTCGCGTTGGCCATAGTAGCCCTTGACACGCGTGATGTTATTCATACGGAGCAATTCCTCATCGGTGTAGATAGGACCCTCATACTTTATGTCCTCGACATCTTTGACGATCCATATTCCCTGTGTATTAGGTTCGTATTTTATAATCCGATACATCTTTCCGATAACGGGTTTCCTCCGAACATTTAAAGTATCTCTACTATGTTGAGCACATTGGACAGGTGCTCTTCCATCTCCCAATAAGTGGGAATATCCCTCTTTGTAGTTTTCTAAATAGTCGTGTTTGCAGACCCATGGGCCTAAATTTATATTTACCAGGCTATCCAGCCTCCCCATGAACTTATCCCTGAAGGGAATCCTGCGCTTCCTGGTGACAAGTACCTCGTTCAGCAGCACTGTCCCTGTCTGGGTTGTGACAAGCTCCGCGTCTTTCTTTTCTTTCTCGACATTGTTCAAATAAGATTGGTATGATTTTTTCGACTTCCTTATGGAGTCTATCAGTACCGTACCATCCGAGAGCGTCAGATGTGGCTTGAACTCTTTTCCCAGAAGTGGCTTGATATAGACATATCCACCCCGAAGTGTATTCATGACAGACACGGGAACAGAGAAGTTGCCCACGGAATCGGTCCATAGGAACTGACTATCCCCGGAAGGTCCGAACACCTGAATCACCTGCTCACCTCCGTTGGTGGTATTTCTTTTCATCTTACGACTTCCCACGGTTTCTCTTCCGATGATGCTGTCACATAGGAATGATTTCCCATGATAGTCCTTCCGACTTTCCTGCCAGGTATACCGCCGCCACCCTTGCGTAAGAAGCAACAGGTCCAAAGCATGCAATCTGTCCGGGTTATTCCGGTCGAAGTAGTAGGCGGGGTGATGAATATTACCACGTATCTGGGTTGAGAGTAAATTATAGGACAGCATCGTTTCCCGGTAGGATTGATTCATGTAAGCTTTGTCAAAGATACTCACGCATATTTCTGCCTGTACCGGTTTTCCCTCGGAATCGGTCACATGTATCCTTACTTTACCTTTATCACGGCGTGAATAGACTTCTTTCGACGGACGAGCTGTTATCGCCAGCTGTTTATCAGGCAAGACATAGAACAACCTTTCAGCTACCGGACGCTGCTGCTCATCGTAAAGGGTTGTCTCGGCAATTCCCTGTCCGATAAACTCGCTCGTAGGCAAAGTGATGATGAGGCTATCCCGAAGTATGCCTTTGGCCCGACAACAGGGCACATTACGCATCTGCACAAATAGAGTTATACGACGGGGCATGCTTCCCTTGGGCTGCCTCACCGAGAACACAACATTTTTCCTGTCTGTGTGTTCCAAATGCATTACCATGCCAGAACGGAGAGATGTGGGAAGAGGAAACTCTTGCCCATTGGTTAGTCGTACCGTGTAGCGGATTCCTTCTTGAGGGACGAACGAAAAGAGCCCCATTCCGTCATGATAGCTTTCTAAGTCCAATATCCTCGCTCCGTTTTCACATAGCCAGCCATTCAAGGGGGCAGGCATACCTTGGTTGTCTGTTGTCTTAAATGCAACATAATTTTTTATACCCTGAACCAGATAGCCCCCCTCCGGATACAAGCCAAGTCTGATGTTGTCTCTCTGCTGTCTAGCTTTCGTGTCTTGTGGTTTCTGTTTGTCGATTCGGTCAACAACCCATATTTTTTGAGGAAAGATGGCTTCTGTGCTGTCTGCATAGAACGAAGACTGAGTATATCCTTCCACCCGGTATTCCCCAGTATTCCATTTCTCCCCGATGAAGACATGTCCCTCAGTCCGCCCACCGGAAATCGGATATTTCTCATTCCACACAAGACTGTCGGTGGAATCATAGATTCTCAGAAAGAGAGTCCGGCTCCTATTCGACAGTGTTAAAAAGGAGCGGTCGAACAGCCATGCTTTGAACCACATATCTTCACCTGTCTCATAGACTCCCTTGCTAAAGAGCATGTATGGCTGGTCCTGAGGCAGTACCGAATGGATTACCTCCAAGTCTTGTGCAGTATCCGGTTGATTCTGACCGAATACAGTTAGGAAGAACGGACCAAACAGGAGAAATACTCCAAGATTTCTACAGGTTCTCATAGGATGCTTCTTACAATTATGAAGCAGGGAGGGCGAACGCACCCCCTGCTAAAATTAGATTACTTGTATGGATCGCAGTCACGATACCCCACTGCGAACACACAGATTCCAGCACCACTCAGGCATTTCCCACTTGCAGACCAGTCTGAAGCTGGTGTACACTCTGCATTCACCTCGGTCGTACTTACAAGATCAGCCAGGCTGATTCCTGAAAAAGACTTTACCTTCCCATTTAGGGTAGCTAAGGATATTGCCACTATTGAACAGAAGGCAATACCAACACTTAGAAGTTTTTTCTTCATAATTAATTGTTTTTGATTTTTAAAAAATATATAGCCATTTGGGCTACTTTGAATTTTCAAGAATTTCTTCAAGATCATATAGTGCGGTAGTTTGGGGCGTTTGAAAAGAGAATTTTGTCACTTTCCCTTTTTCCATTCTAATGACACATGGATATACTGAATTTATTGTAGGTAAATAGAAATCATTACCTCGATCTACATAAATATTTGAATGTTCTTTTATTTTAACCCCTGTTTTGGATTGCAATATTTTCAGTGATGATAAATTTGTCAAGACAAACAATATATTACCATTATTTACATAATTCTTCATAAAGAATTCTCCTTCCTGTATACAGCCTGAGCAACCAGCCCCTGGTATTATGACTATCCATTTATAGGAGTTAGAAATTTGTGCATGATCAATAGCATTGATAAAAAAGCTCTCTTCATCAAAAGTACTTTTCCTATTACATGAGGAGACGATAGTTCCCAGCAGTAAGTATCCTAGTAAAATATAAATATATCTTTTCATAATCAAATCTTCTTAAACACAAAAGTCTTAAAGGTTAAATAATTCTCGTTAAAATCTTTTGGGGTATTATATTCGATATTCAGTCCTTCGGATGTGACAAAGGAGTTTTTCCAGTTCCATTCACCGCATGGTCCTATTTTTGATTCACCAAGATACTTAAAATCTTTATCCATGACAATTATGGATAAAACTTTTTTTTCCTTTGAATTTCCGATTGAAGAATTTGGGACTCCTGCTAACATAAATCTATAATATAGTTTTCGAAAAGAGTCATATAAAATAGCACAATATACATCTTGTCCAATATAGCTTTTTGAGCATAATTCATTTGGTGTTTCCCTTGTATCGTCATAGTCTATGGAGTATATTGTATTTGCATTATTACTACCACCATAGATGCTTTTATACGAGTTTGAGTAAAAATTGGCAAGATATAAACTATGTGATGGAGGAAAGCTTAGGATTAACTGTCCTGTCGGTGAAATCGTGTAAAAAACAGAAGTGAATAGTCCACCTTCCCAATTTACACCATTTCCGTATATCTGTTCTGGATAAGTATGATAATATTTGACTTTTCCCTGTTTTATGTCAATATATGCTGCAAAATGGAATTTTGTAATATCATTTTGGCGTATAGACCAGAAAAGTTGTCCAATTAAAATTAGTTCTCCTCTAATTTTAGAGATTGGATTGACAGTGCTAAGAAGATATTGTGGATAATTATTGGGCCAATCTTTTAACCGACTGTCTTTTAATGGAATCCGTTGGACTATTTTATTTTTATTAAATACAACAAGGTCCATTCTTGCTTTATCCAGCATAAAAAGACTGTCATCTCCACAGATAAAATATCCTGCAGGTTTTATAATGTCATTAGTTTCAGAACCAAAATCGATTTTTTTAATAAATCTTGTCGTCAAATAGTCATAAAAATAAATAGAGGAATTATATTCGTTTAGAAATGTTAATAATCTATGATCTTGATTTTGAATTATTTGCATATATGAAGGTCTTGGTGCAGAAATAGAATCTAATAGAAATTGTTTTTCTCCCTTAAGGACACAACTTATCCTATTTAACAACTTTCCTTTTTGAGGATTTTTTATTTCCTTTATAGGTTGTGAACAAGCTGCAATCATTAGAAATAATGGAAACAATTGTGTAAGTGATAATTTTCTCATAATTTTATAGTCCTTTATTGGTATTTAAAATTAAAAATATTTCTTTCCTCATCTGTTTTATAGCAATAGAATTTATTTTTGTTTTTTTATGTAAGGCAATATTCCCTAATGAGCACGCTTCTTGAAGCTTTCCATGTCTTTCGTATAACTTTACGAGTAAATATAATGGATAGAGCCTTTCCGGGCAAAGCCAATATGCTTTCTTGTAATACTTTTCAGCCAACATAAAATTGTCTAGTTTATCGTAGTTTAAACCTATTGTTAGATAGGTAAATGAGGTAATATGAACATTTGCAGCTTCAAATAAAATTTTATTACTTGCTGAAAAATTTCCCATCAAATAGAGATTTTTCCCGTAGTCATTTAAAAAATATCCATTTTGATACAATACCGAATAGGCAGCCTTGTAAAAAGGCAAGCTTTCCACATAATTGTAATTTGCCATAATTAAAACAGCTGTATTCCAATTCTTCAAGGCTTGATAGTAGAGACTAACTTTCTCATATATAAATATGCATATAGTGCATAGACTGATTGATAAAACGAAAGACATTATATGTGATAGTGTCTTATTCAATATATAAATGTGCCCCACAGGAGATAGAAAAGCCCCAAAAGCAATATAAACGAAAAAGATTAGAAGTATGGGAAGAACATGGAATGGATATGAGAATAAAGAAAATAAAGTAATACTTATTATTCCACCTTTTACAATTAATATCCATTCACTATTATTCTTGTTACGAATAAACAAAATAGAAAGAATAATGCAAACCAACAGAACAAGGCCAATCATCCCTGTCTCTATGAAAGATTGAAAAAATTCATTAAAACAATATTCAGTATTGTTTGCCAGCATCGAAAAAGGAGAAAAAGGATTATTCTCCAAATATTCTCCTTGTTTTATCATGTATATTGGATTAAACCTATTAAGACCTATACCTGTTAAGAAATTATTTTTATCAACGATATTACTTGAAATTCTCCATATGTAGAGACGACCTGCTACAGATGTAATTCTTAAATAAATCAACACATAAATTATAATACTAGTAACAATGAAGCATAATAGTAAAACTGTTGCTTTCTTTTTATTTAAAACGAATTCTTTATTCTTTTTTTTAACATACTTTATTTTGTAAAGAACAAAATATATAGTTACAAAAATAGTCGAACACCATGCAGCTCGCGATTGACTGATGATTATTGTAAATAAAAGAATTATTAGGCAGGCATCCAATAGATAATTTGTAATTTTTGACTTTAAAATTTCAATATTAAGTTTAAAACCAATGGGGTCTTTATATAATTTTATTCCAAGAGCTATTGGGAACAAACTAGCTAGGTATCCCCCATAGGGGCCAGGGTTATAAAAGCTACCTGTAATTATAAAATAAACATTATTTGATGTTGTTAGCCCTAACAATTGCGAAATTCCTAATATTCCTTGCAGAATACCCCCTAATAGCATTACACAAATGATAATACTCCAAGAATGAATGGATTGGCAGGATCTTAGTACAATGTATAAGATAAAACATGCCTCAATCTCAAGAGCCCTGTTAGAGAATAACAGACCATTATAATTGCAATTCCACAACAGATAAGCACCATATATTAGTAGTATGATATCTATAACAGAATAACGTATTTTTTTATGGGGTAATAAAACTCTTATTGCATACAAAAAGAAGAGTAGTAAAGTAAAATAGAGGAGGAATACCGTTTTTCCAAAAATGATGTAATATGGCACATTCTTAAAAGATACTAGTGCTATACAGAGCATTAGTAGAGAAGAAAAAAATACGATTGTAGAATTAATATTCTTTTCTATTATTAGATAATATCTGTATTTGCTCTTGATCATGAATAAACTCTTTATGAATTATCTACAGAATAAAAGCTACATAATGATATTTGTGTATAAAGTTAATCAGAAAAAATATAAAATACAAAAAACGTCTTTAAAAATACCATTACTTTAATATATAATAACATTTACACATAAAGGAGTAACTGTTCAGCGATAATGAACGTTGAATATCAAGAACTTATAAACGTAACATTGTGGCAAAAAAGGCTTGAAATGACATTCTTTATTAGAATTTGCATGTATCTATTTATGTAACTTGTTGATAATCAATAATAGTTTATACACCTTATCGCTGAATAATTACATAAAGAGACAGAATATCAGGTTATTGTCCTTTCTCTGTACCATAATATTTAGTGTTTTGTATGACCAATATACTATTAATAGCTATTACAATTTGAACTGTGCAGATTCTAATTGGAACGTTGTGGAAAGTGATGCTCCAATAATCTCTTTGTAGAAGCAGGTTGCCAACGCTGCTATCAGCTATTGCAAGAAATGACAACTGGTATTTGGGAAGGGAGTTATCCCCAATGGAGCCTTTGAAATAATAGCGAATATCATTAGAATCCTGTTTTTCTCGTCATCAAAAGAATTTAGAACATTATAGGAAAGATACTAATGACATGAAAACTTTAGGAAAATTCATAATTGTTCTTCCCATGATTTTCCTATTTCTCCTTTAATTTCCCCAGTGCTTTCCACATTATATTTATATCCATAATTTAGCAGCTTGATAATAGTATTCATCATTAAAATTATCAAGCAATGGAATCAAACAGCAATGACAATTATGTGCTGGTCTTGGAAGACCGCACAGAAGTGAAAAATGAACAGGAAGTAGGCAAACTTTCCATAGTTTCTGGTTTCGACGACAAGAGAAATCTTAAAACAACTGAGGCTGTCGCTGCCAATCAAGCAGCGTTCTTGAAGTTCAACAACAAGGACGGACTTCTGAAAAACTTCATGACCAACTTCCTCAAACAGTTTAATAATCCGACTCATTTCGGGTTGTACAAGGTATTGGCAGACAATGTGGAGCAGGGCGTGGACAACCTGCATGCTATGTTACAAAGCCGTGAGAAGCCTGAAAGCAAGCAGCTGCTGGCAGAGATTGGGGTATCCTTTGATGATTATCTGCCGCAAAAGAAGAATACCACTGCCATCGACCCCGAGAAAGTGGACTGGAAGATGCTCGACAACCTTGGACTGTCCCGTGAGAGATTGGAACAGGGCGGAGAACTGGAAAAAATGCTTAACTGGCAAAAGACCAACCTCGTAACGATTGCCGTTCCCATTGGCGACACGACCATCTACACCGAAGCCCGCCTTGCTTTCCGCACGGACGATAGCGGCAATGTCGGTTTGGCAATTCATCCTTTGAGAAAAGAACCACAGCTTGACTTTCCCTATATGGGTTACAAGTTCTCTCCCGAAGAAAAGGAGCAACTCCTTGCAACGGGTAATCTTGGCAAGACCATTGAAATTACGCCTAAAAATGGTGAGCCATTTGCCGCATACGTTTCCATAGACCCACAGACCAACGAACTCACCGCCCTGCGTGCCGACCGTGTGAACATTCCCAAGGAAATCAAGGGTGTTACACTTTCTGATGCACAGTATAAAGACCTTGTTGAAGGCAAAGCCGTGAAGGTTGAAGGCATGACTGCCAAGAGCGGCAAGTCTTTTAATGCCACGCTTCAGGTCAATGCCGAGCGAAAGGGCATTGAGTTTATCTTTGGTGACAACAAGAGTTTAAGAGAACGACAGGAACACAAACAGACACAGCAGCAAGGCGTCCCTCATAAGCTCTGTGGCTTAGAGTTATCAGAAAAACAGCGTGAAGCATTGGATAGCGGTCGCACACTATATTTAAAGAATATGGTGGATAAACAAGGGCAACCTTTCAACGCATACGTTCGTATGGACAAGGAGCAAAACCGCCCACGTTTTTACAAGTGGAATCCTGACAAGAAGCAGGAAACTGGCAAGGAAAAGGTCGTTGCCGTAGCCGAAGAATACAAAACGCAGGTAGCCGTGAACAACCACGGCAAGACGAATGAAGCCACCAAGAACGTGAAAGAACCGCTCAAAACGGGACAGACACAGCCTACAGCCGAGCAGAAGCAAAAGCAGGACGAAAACAAACAGAAGAAGTCCCGTGGACGTAAGATGTAACCCTTAATTCTATTATCGACTATGACAACTTGTATTATTGCCGAGAAACCCTCGGTAGCCAGAGATATTGCCCGCATCGTAGGGGCAAAGAGTAAACAAGAAGGATATATGGAAGGCAGCGACTATGTCGTTACTTGGGCAATGGGACACCTCATCGCCCTTGCCATGCCCGAAACCTATGGTTTTTCTGCCTATAAAGCTGAAGACCTGCCTATTCGTCCCAATCCATTTCTGTTAGTGGTACGGCAAGTACGTAAGGACAAGGAGTATGTATCAGACCCTGCAGCATTGAAGCAACTCAAAGTGATACGCTCCTGTTTTGACAAGGCAGACCGTATCATTGTCGCCACCGATGCTGGGCGAGAGGGTGAGCTCATCTTTCGCTACATCTATCAATATCTTGATTGTAAAAAGACTTTCGAAAGACTTTGGATAAGTTCACTCACAGACAAGGCTATCCGTGAAGGACTTTCCAACCTCAAGCCTGGTATCCATTACGACAATCTCTATCATTCTGCCAAGGCAAGAAGCGAAGCTGACTGGCTGGTAGGTATCAATGCAAGTCGTGCGCTTTCCATTGCCCGCAAGGGCGGCTATTCCTTGGGACGGGTACAGACCCCGACATTGGCTATGGTCTGCCGTCGGTACATAGAGAACCGTGACTTTTCTTCCGTACCCTATTGGAAATTATCCGTCCTTACAGAAAAAGAGGGTTTGTCGCTGAAAGCCATTGGCAGTGAAGACTATGAGAGTGAAGCATTGGCACAGACTGCTCTCACTGCACTTCGCAGTCAGAGCCGGCTTATGGTAGAATCGGTCACAAGAAAGGTAACGCATACCGCGCCACCACTCTTGTACGACCTCACTGCCTTGCAGAAGGAAGCCAACAGACGCCACGGCTTTTCTGCAGACAAAACCCTCTCAATAGCCCAGAGCCTCTATGAGAAGAAAATCACAACCTATCCCCGCACAGGCAGCCGATATATCAGCGAGGATGTCTTCGAGGAAGTCCCCGCCCTGCTGCGCAAGATAGGCAAGCCATTATCAAATCCACTTAACCGCCATTCTGTGGACAATACCAAGGTTACCGACCACCACGCCATTATTCCGACAGGTGAAACACCATCAGGATTGTCGGCAGATGAAGCGACCGTTTACCAGATGGTGGACAATCGCTTTGTCGAAGCCTTTTCTCCAGATTCCGAGGAAGAGCGTATGCAGGTACGGTTCACGGATGGCACCAACACCTTTACTTGGAAAGCATGCCGACAAATCTCTTTAGGTTGGAAAGCCGTACAGAAAGGTAAAGAAGCGGAAGTAGATAAGAAAGAAGATGGTGATGAACAGATTTTGTCTTCATTGCCGAACTTAGCAGAAGGTGAAGTCCTATCACTTGTCAATGCGGACATCACCGAGCATAAGACCAAACCTAAACCTCTCTACACAGAAGCAACACTGCTTTCTGCTATGGAGAATGCAGGCAAGGATGTGAAGGAAGACGATAAGCGCAAGGCAATGGCGGAGTGCGGTATCGGAACACCTGCCACCCGTGCCAACATCATCGAAACGCTTATCCTCCGTGACTATATCCGAAGAGACAAGAAAGCCATCATACCGACAGAAAAAGGCCTAGCTGTCTATGAGATTGTCAAGGATAAGAAGATAGCCAATGCGGAGATGACAGGCAGTTGGGAACTTGCCCTTGCCGCTATTGAAGCAGGAAAGATGCCATCTGATAAGTTCTCACAAGGCATCAACTCTTATGTAAGTACCATCTGTGAGGAACTCCTTTCACTTACTCCCGAACAAAAGTCTTATCCTGTTTACCGCTGCCCAAAATGCGGACAGCAGAGTGTCGGCATCTATGCCAAGGTAGCCAAGTGCAGGCATGAGACCTGTGGTTTCCATGTGTTTCGTGAAGTCTGCGGTATACTTCTATCTGAAGATAATATCCGTGACTTGATAAGCTCTGGTCGTACGCCTATCCTTAAAGGACTGACCAGCAAGGCAGGAAAGAAATTCAATGCCCGACTTGTTTTGAAGGATGATTATACCACCACCTTTGAGTTTGAGAACAAGAAAGGAAAACAAAGAGGAAAATAATCCCGACAGAAACGGAGATTTACAGATATAGATCGGGAGGTAATACTTATATCTCCCGACCTTTTTACCTCCACTTATTAAAAGAAAACACTATGGCATACAATAAGAAAGAAGTCCTACAAGCCAACACGGAAGCTATCCGTGTGGTCTTGCGCTTAGAAAAAGAACGCCGCAAAGCCACCGAAGCAGAGAAAAGTATCTTACGAAACTATCAGGGTTTCGGTGGCTTGAAATGTGTACTTAACCGCACAGATAATCCCGATGACATACGCTATTGGAGCAAGTCTGAACAAAATCTCTTTGAGCCGACACAGCAGCTCAAGCAGATGATTTATCGTGAAGCCGTAGATGCCAATACCGCCAAGCGGTACTGGGAGAGCATCAAGGCAAGCGTACTGACCTCCTTCTATACTGATACTCGTATTGTCACCGCCATTGCCGATGCTCTCACTTCTGTAAATGTACCCATACGTCGATGTTTGGATCCTTCAACTGGCATGGGAGCATTTGCTGAGACCTTTGCAAGGCAAGCAGGAGTTGTATATGCAATGGAGAAGGACTTGCTCACTGCCCGCATCTCACAAGCCCTACACCCCTATGGCAAAGGCAATATCTTCGTCCGAAATGAGCCTTTTGAAGCCATTGGAGAGCTGGAAGACAAGGACAAATACGACCTTGTTACAAGTAACATTCCTTTTGGCGATTTCATGGTCTATGACCGAGAATACAGCAAAGGCACGGATACTCTTAAACGTGAGTCCACACGTGCCATTCACAATTACTTCTTCGTGAAAGGTCTGGACTGCATCAAGGAAGGTGGCTTACTGGCATTTATCACTTCACAGGGCGTTTTGGACAGTCCCCGCAATGAAGCCATACGCCGTTACCTCATACAGAACAGCCGCCTTATCTCCGCTCTCCGACTGCCATCGGGTATGTTTTCAGACAATGCAGGAACGGACGTAGGCAGTGACCTCATCGTCCTACAGAAGCAGTCAGGCAAGACCATCAGCGAGGGCATGGAACAGCTATTTGTAGCATCCGTGTCGGCTCCCACAGCCGCAGGCTCCTCTGTCGTATTCAAGCATAACTCGCTCTTTGAAGGAGAATGGAAAGACATTGCCCACCGCACCATTGCCACGGAACGCATAATGGGCAGAGACCCATACGGCAAGCCTGCATGGGAGTATCGCTTCGATGGCAGCATTGATGATATGTCGGAGAGTATCAGGATACAGCTCTCCTTGGAAGTTGAGCAACGCTTTGACCGCAAACTCTATGAAACAGGCATACCTATGACGGAGGAGGAACGGCAGAAAGAAGCAGAGAAGCAACTGCGCAAGTTAGGTGTAACTGTCGATTTACCCAAAGAGGAGCCAAAAATGGACAAGGAGGCGGATAACGCTTATAACCTCATGCCCGACAGTATCAGGAAGCAACTACCAAAACTTTACAGCACGGAAAAGGAACTCATTGGCGATAAGATAGCCTATGCACGCTATTTCTTCCCTATGGGAGCATACACTGCCTACCTTCTGGAGTATGACCCTAAGAGCCACATTGGTTTCGGTGCTGTTACGATGGGTTACGGCTGGGAGCTTGGCAATATGTCCCTCGACGAAATGGAAGGCGTGAAGGTAAGAGGACTGGGCATTGAACGCGACCTGTATTTCTCTCCTAAGAAATTACACGAGATAGCCGAACTGGAAGAAATAGTCAGGGGAAAATATACCAAAGAAGAAGTGGTAGCAGAGGAAATCAAGGAAGAAGTGATAACAAAGGCAGAAATAGAGAATAAGGTTAAGGAGACTGTAACCATTACTTCTGAGAACGATACGCAGATAATGGAAAATACCGTTCCTAACAGCGAGACAATTCTATTACAGCCGTCATCATCAAAATCCGCCCCACAACAATTAGTATCAGAACAGCCTTCCATAACTGTTGAACCTGCGCCCGAAGGCGTACCCGCCTTGACACTTCACCGACAATACGAACAGGAAAGGTCTGAAATCCGTACGGATATTGAAGCCCCAAGAGAGATGAACGGGCAGACGATATTCTTTGACGACGATCATCATCCAGTGGTGGACAATAACATGGAAGACATAGTACAACCAGAGCAGCTGTCACTGTTTGCCCCGGAGGAATACAGCCTTTGGACAAGAGAAGTTACCCGTGTGAACAATGAAATCAAGGATAATTCAGGAACTTCACAGGTGCGCCATCCTATAACTCAAACTGCTCCCCAGAAATCATCGGAGTCCAAGATACAAAAGGCAGCGACCATTCCTCAACGGCGTACCCGTGGCAGCAGGAAAGCGGCTTCTTCCTCTTCACGTGAGCCGTCCCTTTTCGATTTCATGAATGAAGCCGAGGAGCGCAAGCCGCAGCCGATAGCGGAAGTCAGAAAGGAGTTTGAAGCTTCTCCACGCCCTTTTCTCTCTTCGCCGGACTCACACCTAAGAGACGGCTCCATTGTCGTACAGAAGGGACAGATAGGCTTTCTTTCTGACTTAAAGCGACATCCGACCTTCAATCCGATGGACTTGCCGTATGCCCAGCTTTCCCGTCTCAAAGCCTATATCGAGATACGGGAGTGCTATCATCGTCTCTATGACTACGAGGCGGAGAACCATGCAGAAGACAGAGAAGACCGCAGCAGACTCAACCATCTGTATGATGATTATATATCCCGTTGGGGCTACTTTAACCAGAAGGCGAACATCGACATCATCAAGATGGACGCCACAGGCGTGGAAATGCTCTTCTTGGAACGCTCCGAGAACGGCAGGTACATCAAGGCGGACATCTTTGACCATCCCACGGCTTTTTCTACCACAGAGCTGACCGTTGCCACAGACCCGATGGAAGCCTTGGGTGCATCGCTCAACAAGTACGGCGCGGTGGAACTTGACTACATGAGTTCACTTTTACCTGATATGGAGGAAAGCGACATCATTTCTTCCTTGGAAGGTCGCATCTATTACAATCCCGAAGAGAATGCCTACGAAGTGGCGGACAAGTTCATTTCGGGCAATGTAATAGAAAAGGCGGAGCGTATCGAGTCGTGGCTCTTGGATCATCCTGACCATGAGGAAGCCAAACAGAGCCTTGCTGCCTTGCGTGCAGCCACGCCAACACCCATTCCATTTGCAGACCTTGACTTTAATCTCGGTGAACGCTGGATACCCTCAAAGGTCTATGGCAGATTCGCTTCGGAGTTCTTCGGGACGGATATTGGCGTATCCTACCATTCCAACATGGACGAGTACAGCATTGTCTGCGACAGAAAGAATGCCAATATCTGGCACAAGTATGCCGTACAGGGTGAGTTCCGCCGTTATGACGGCATCAATCTCTTGAAGCACGCACTTCACAATACCATTCCCGACATCAACAAGAGTAAGGAGGTGACGGACAAGGTTACGGGAGAGACCAAGACCATTAAAGTAAGGGACGGACATGCCATCCAGATGGCAAATGCCAAGATTGAGGAAATCAGGCAGGGCTTTGTCGATTGGCTCGGGCGTACACCTGACACGTTCAAGCAACAACTCTCCGACCGTTACAACCGCCTTTTCAACTGTTTTGTACGCCCTAACTTTGATGGTACGCACCAGACCTTTCCCGACCTTGACCTCAGAAGGTTGGGTATTGCCGACCTTTACAAGAGTCAGAAGGATGCCGTGTGGATGCTCAAAACCAACGGTGGCGGCATCTGCGACCACGAGGTGGGAGCGGGAAAGACACTCATCATGTGTACAGCAGCCTACGAGATGAAACGCTTGGGACTGGCAAACAAACCGATGATTATCGGCCTGAAGGCAAACGTATTCGACATTGCCGATACCTTTAGGAAAGCTTATCCTAATGCTAAGGTACTCTATCCTGGGAAAAACGATTTTAATAAGCAGAACCGCCAGCGTATTTTTAACGATATCAAGAACAATGATTGGGACTGCATCATCCTCACACACGAGCAGTTCGGAATGATACCGCAAGCATTGGAGATACAGGAAGCGATTATGCAAAAGGAACTGGACTCTGTGGAAGAAAATCTCGAAGTGTTGCGGCAACAAGGAAGAGACATCTCCCGTGGGATGCTCAAAGGCTTGGAGAAGCGCAAGCAGACGCTGGAAGCGAAGCTGCAGAACATACAGGACAGCATTGCCGAGCGCAAGGATGATTCCGTAGATTTCAAGATGATGGGTATTGACCATTTGTTCGTGGATGAGAGCCACCAATTCAAGAACCTGATGTTCAACACACGTCACGACAGGGTTTCGGGCTTGGGCAATCTGGACGGCTCACAGCGAGCCTTGAATATGCTCTTTGCCATACGCACCATACAGGAGCGGTCCGGCAAGGATTTGGGAGCCACTTTCCTTTCAGGAACGACCATCAGTAATTCACTTACAGAGTTGTATCTACTCTTTAAGTATCTCCGCCCGCAAGCTTTGGAGAGGCAAGGTATCAACAGCTTTGACGCATGGGCAGCCGTCTTTGCCAAGAAATCTACCGACTACGAGTTCTCCATCACAAACGACATCATACAGAAGGAACGGTTTAGGACATTCATTAAGGTGCCTGAGCTGGCTGCTTTCTATGCGGAGATTTGCGATTTTCGCACTGCCAAGGACATCGGTATCGACCGTCCGGAGAAGAATGAGATACTGCATAACATACCGCCCACACCCGAGCAGGAGGTTTTTATCGGCAAGCTGATGGAGTTTGCCAAGAGTGGCGATGCTACAATCTTAGGACGAGCACCACTGAGTGAGAGCGAGGAAAGGGCAAAGATGCTTATCGCAACAGACTACGCCCGCAAGATGAGCCTTGATTTACGCATGATTGATGAAAATGCTTACTCAGATCATATAGATAACAAGGCAAGTCACTGTGCCAAGATGCTCAATGACTATTACCAAAAGTACGATGCACAGAAAGGGACGCAGTTCGTTTTCTCTGATTTAGGTACTTATAAGCCCGGTGGAGACTTCAATGTCTATTCGGAAATCAAGCGTAAGTTGGTAGAGGACTATCATATCCCGTCCTACGAGATACGCTTCATTCAGGAATGTAAGAACGAGAAAGCTAAGAAGGCGATGGTAGATGCGATGAACCGTGGTGATATTCGCATTATCTTCGGTTCTACCTCTATGTTGGGTACTGGCGTGAACGCACAGCAACGTGCCGTGGCGGTCCATCATTTGGACACGCCTTGGCGACCTTCGGACTTAGAGCAGCGTAACGGACGAGCTGTGCGCAAGGGAAACCTTATCGCCAAGGAGTTTGCGGACAACAAGGTTGATGTGATTATCTATGCCGTAGAGCGGTCTCTGGACAGCTACAAGTTCAATCTGCTGCATAACAAGCAATTGTTTATCAATCAGTTGAAGACCAATACGCTCGGTAGTCGTACCATTGACGAGGGCTCGATGGACGAGGATAGCGGTATGAACTTTTCAGAGTATGTTGCTGTGCTATCCGGTAATACAGACTTGTTAGAGAAAGCCAAACTCGACAAGAAGATTGCCACGCTGGAATCCGAGCGCAAGAATTTCCTCCGTGAGCGTGATGCCGCAACAGGCAAGTTGGCTGAGATTGAGAGTTCTGTATCCTTCCATACGGATAAAATCAAAGAGGCACAGTCTGATTTAGCTCTCTTTGAGAAGCGTGTGGAGCGTGATGATGAAGGTACACCTATAAATAAACTGACAATCAAAGGTACGGAAGACAGTACAGACATCAAGGTCATAGCTGTACGTTTACAAGAAATAGACGAAAAAGCTCGCACCAAAGGAGAGTACAACAAAATTGGCGAAATCTATGGTTTCTCCATTATGGTCAAGACAGAGAGTACTTCCAAGGACTTGTTCGACTGTTCAGTGAATCGCTTCTTTGTGAAAGGACAGGAGAGTATCTACTATACCTATAATAACGGTAAGTTGGCAACTGACTCGAAACTTGCGTGTCAGAACTTTGTTAATGCCTTGGAGCGTATTCCAAAGGTGATAGAGTCGCATGAGAAGGAAATGGCAAAGGTCGTGGCCAACAAAGACGTTTACACCAACATTGCCAACAGTTCTTGGAAGAAAGAGGACGAGCTTCGCTCACTCAAAGGCGAGGCAGCAGAACTTGACAGAAAAATTGCACTTACATTGAACGAACCAAATGAAGAAAATGAAAAATCAAACGAAAATGACCAATCCGAGTATTTAAAACAAAATAGTAGTAATAGTCCAAATACTAAAAAGGAAGAGGAGGGGGTAATTTATTCAAGTTCTATGAATAATAGAAACAAACAAGAAGAAAGTAAGGGATATATTGTAAAAACCAGACTGAGATAAATAGCGATGGTGTGTCATAATTGATACACCATCGTATTATATTATTTCCACAAAGAGTATTCTCTCCATTTTTCAGGAAAGCCCATGTCTTTCAAAACTACCAATTTGGGAGATTTGTCCAATAGGCTGAGCAAACTCTTTCTAAATGAGCTATCAGGACTGATTATTTGCTGCAAATACAAAATTACAGATAAGTAGGCAAACAACTTATTGTCCCTTATCGTTGCAGTTTCTTGCTTTGACAAGAAAGGATAATTCGTTCTATAAGGAAACTTCAAGCCTATTGTAAAACGGCGATTCCATACACGACTATGATGGGCACAAGTATTGCGTAAAGACGATAAACCGTGCATCCAATTCTTCAGAATATCGACATTGTATAGTCCCAAATCTCTGCAAATTGTTTTACTAGAAGGATTATTCTTGTCCAAAGCAAAGAACAACTTACTCAATGTTCCCATAGAAACAACCTCTAAGGTCATCCACGCTGGCGGAAAAGCAGGCTCGCTATACTTTTGATAATAATGAGCTATAAATTCCTCATTACTTCGCTTGACCTCTTTCATTAAATCCCCTACAACAGGTTTATCATCTATAATCTCGTTGCGTGTCAATGCGATAAACTTATCGTGCTGAAAGTATAACTCATGATTGAGAAACCAAAAGGCATCATTTTCATCAACGGAATAAGTTAAGGCGATTCTTGTTCTTAATGCCACCTCGATTTTTTCAATGGCATTGAAGATTAAAGAGCGTAAACGCCTATCAAAACAATAAAGGTCTATCACATCTTGAAAAGAAATGTCCTTTCTCAGAAATTCGTGATTAGCACCTTCCCCATTATTTTGAAAAGGATATGTGTATGCTCGTAATCTATAATAACTTATGTTATAAAGATATTGGGACGCAAGTTTTTCGTCTCCAATATTAAGTCCTCGATCGCATAGCTTTTTAACCTGCTCAGAAGTGTCTATGGGCTTCTTTTCGTACCTCATAACCGTATATAAACTCGAAGACCTCCCCGGGTGCGCTGTTCTGATGAGAAGCGTGGGAGGTCATATTGACTGCAAAATTACTGCTTTTTTTTGAATGCGCAAGGAAAATGCCGAAAAAAATCATTGCAAGCGATAAATTTTCCATTAAAAGTAGCATCAAATGTAGAAATTACAAATATTTTTGCAACGCTATCTTTATCGGTTCAATAGTTTCAAACAATATATGGTAAATTCCTTATCAAAGAAATAAGCGAGTACTGTTATTTTTGTGTGCGGTAAATCCGCAACCAACTTTTTACTTGCGAAGGTAATTATTTTGTTGTGTAAACACTTGCATTTACACAACAAAAATAATCTAATCAGGAAATCAATTACCAGCCATCTCGCTTTCGTACCATTTCATCTATCTCTTCCCGAAGGAAAAGCAACCTGCCATTGGCTTTAAGATAGGGAATTTTTCCTGCCCAAACCCAATTATAGATGGTCTTTTGCTCCACTTTGAGAATCTTGGATACATCTATGATATCCAAGTATTCGGGTTTCAAGGGAGGATGGACAGTTGTGTCAACAGATTGATCCTGCAGGACAAGCAGCCGGTCGAGTTTATCCTCGACGCTTATCAGCTTGTCGAACAGGCGTTTTTGCCAAGTGTCTTCGGTTTTATAATCTATGTACGGCATAGTTCTCCTTTTTGATAGTTACCATTGGTATCTTGTGCCAAGATACGTTGTTCTTTCATATAGGCGATGTACTTCTTTGCAGTTCTGTCCTTGATTTCCATTTCGCGCATCAGAACCTCACAAAGTTCTTGGTAAGTGAGCTTGAAAGAATTTCGGAAGGCTTCTTTGACAACGGCAATGAGTTCATCAGTCTTGCGCTTTTCCTTGTCCTCTTTAGATTTCTCGCCACGATAGACGTGCATGTCCTCAGCCTTATCCCAGCCGAAAAGCATCATCGGTACGTCCAACGGACTTCCATCACGGACTTTCAATGCTTTTACGACCGAGTATTCGGGATTGTCATCTTTCTCAATGGAGAGAATACCTGCCGCCTTGCGTTGAAGTTCCGAACCGATATGCCCGCGCAGCTTAATGCCGTTAGGTACAAAGTGTAGCACGCAGATGATACAGGTATTATAAATCCCTGCCAAGCGATAAAGCTCGTCCACAATAGCAATACTTTCCGTTTCATCGTTGGCAGAACGTATTAAGTCGGCTATTCCGTCAATCACCACAAGGTGGATGCCTCCATGCCTGTGATGGAACAAGTCCATACTCTCACGGATAAGGTTCAGTCTGTCCTTACGAGACAGAGAGGCAAGGTACAAAGAATGGCAAAACTCTGGTACTGCCGTCAAAGAAGCCCTACGCAGTGTCTTACCCAAGTTCTTGTGCAACTGTGCCTCGGACTGTTCCGTGTCATAGTGTAGGACCGCCAAGCCTTTGGGATTGGGGGTAATCTCTAATCCCAAGGTCTTCTCTATCGGCAATCGTTTTTCTCCCAACGCTCCGGCAAGGATGGCACCCACATAGTTGCTCTTGCCTGTCCCCTCACCTCCAGTAATGCAGAACAGATTATCCTGTGTGCCGAGTGGTACACCGTTTACTGCTACTACTGATTTGGAAATGTCCGGTGGATTCTCATAATCAATCTCACAGGAACGTAACATCATCATGGTTTGGCTATATAGATCTGAGAACATCTTGGCAAGCAGCTCTTTCAGTTCCTTTGCCCCGTTGCCTAAGGCAAAGAAATCAGAAATGTCTTTTCCAGACTTCGTACCACTTAGCGGAAGTGAAAGGTTCAAGACCTTGTATTCCACCAGATGTTCAGACTGTTTATGTGCCTCTCGTACACCTGTTTCATCCGCATCATATAAGAGTATTATATGCCTAAAACGAAGCTGAAGGCTCTCAATGATACTTGTCGGTATCTGTGCGGTTTCACTGTTGAAACAAATTGCATTGAAGCCGTGTGCATACAATGAGAGTACATCCTTTTCACCACCTGTAATGAAAAGCATATCTCCTTTGGCAGGAATCTGCTCCATTCCGAAGCAATACGTGGCAGGCATCCGTCCACCATAAAGAAAGCGGATTTTTGGACTGTGAGGTCGGTATATCTTTACATAGCCGTTTCCGATATAGGCAAACATAGGTTCCGTAGGTGAGCTATAAAGTTCAAACTTCTTGCCTTCAGCAGATACACTTTCATAGCGTTTAAGACTCCGTACACGAAAGCGACGGAGTGTATCCTCATGGATGCCATAATGTGCCCAATAGTTCAGTAGACCATCGTCAAATGGCTGTATCTCAAAACTATATGGACGTTCTTCCGTACACTTGTTCATATCAGCCTTAGGAGTGGGAACAATAGTTTTTTTATATGCTGACGTGATATGGCTGCTATGCTTTTCACCATCACATAAAGAATACAATCCAAGTTCTTGTACTATCGTTTCCAATACTTCGGGAAAACTTGTTTTCAGGTTCAAATTACGGAGGGTTGCCACAAACCAGAAGCAATCCCCAGAATAGGTGGTATCTCCATGATCATAGAATTTGTAAGAAGAAGTTTTCCTGTCGTAGTAGATATGGCAGGAAGCCCGCCTGTCGTCATAGAAAGGACTTCGGAAGTTGCGATGAAGGTTTACCTCAAAGCCAAGGAAATGTGAAAACACATTCAAACCTCCTTGTGTAAGCAAAAGAATCTGTTCCTTTTCTATCATAATTGTCGGTTTTTAGGATTAAGACATGAACTCATGATGAGATTGTCCTTGAAACGGTTGAGCCGCCCAAGAACCTCATCGTTTCTCATACCTGATATGCGGAGTCGGTTACATTTCGTGGCTATCACGATGGACTTGAAGAAGTAGCGTACATCGCCACCCTCCGTGTAGCGATACCGTACCAACTGTTTCTTGCGCCAGCGATAAAGGGTGGACTCTGAAACATTCAGAGCCCCGATTAGGTCTTTGGTTGTCATCTCCAGCTCGTCATCTATATCTTGGATAAGATGAGAAGTGCGCTCAACATACTGCTCTATTCGGTTGAGCCTGTCTATCAGTTCCTGATAGGCTTGGCTTTCTACTGCGATTATTTCCATCTTTTCAACTTGGTGCTTTTAATTGTTATATCCATCCCAGAATTCGCAAGGTATTGCATAAGAGAGTTGTAGGCTTCTTTTGTATACACCTCAACGTGTACTTCTGCAATAGGTTTGGGAAGATCTTGTCCATTACTTGCGAGATATGCAAACATCTCATAAACATCTATCTCCAAAACAGTCGCATAGTTTACTATTTGGAGAAAGTCCATTGTAATCTGACCAGACTCCCATCGGGATATTGTGCTTTCATCAACTCCCAATTGCTCAGCTATATACGCCTGTTTTAGATGTTTGTTCAATCTCTCATTTCGAAGAAATTCCAGTAACTCTTTCATAAACATAAAGTTATAGAAACATCTTGGCACGAGCAACCCGTCACACGCAAGTTTATGCACCCTCTGCAAGTCGTCATGCACCAGATGCATTTTTTTGTTTGGTGGCAGATGCAAAGGGTTTCTATATCAAGCATAAGATAAATATAATAAACTTATATAGAAATAAATAATAACATAATTCACCTTTTATTAGTGATAAAGCTATAAAAGGTCACCAATATCAGGCAGTCACACACAAGTCCTCCAGTGCAAGGTGCAAGACCCCTTATATATAAGGGCTTGCACCTTGCACTGGAAAATGTAGCAGTAAAATCTCTAAATATTTATGACGCAAAGATTTGGATAGTAGTACATTTTTATATATCTTTGTACCCAAGAAAAGAGAGCGGTTGAGCTTTCAATAGGTAGTCAGAATGGTAGTCATTAAGCGGTCAGAATACTGCTACAAAAATGCTACACTGATGATTTGTCAAAACATATAGAAAGTTTATATACAACGAGATACGAGAGTTTGGTTCACAAACCTCTCTCTCCGCAAACAAGGGTGTAAATCAACGAGTTATGTGATTTACGCCCTTTACTACACCCAAAAATTCTATTGTAGTTTTACTTCGTCGTATTCACTACCTACGTAATCAAAGAAGGACGAGAGCAGATATAAAGTTATCCAGAGGAAGTCCAATAGAAAATATATAGAAACACCTCTGTATATTGATTTCACACTGAATGAAGCCATTCTCCATAAAGTTTCCCATATATCTATGCAACTTATCGGTATACATTTTGCAAGGAACTGGTATATTTCATTAAAGGGTATTTCAATCAATGATGCTGAAAGAAGCAAAATACAGAGTAAGGCCAACACGATGATATAAAAGGAAAGTGTAGTTGCTTTCTTATAATAGTTTTTTAATCTTACTCCTATGGGCATTAGTTGAGCATTGGCATCTTTTTTATAGGGACTAAAGTCTATCTTCTGGAACTTATCAATTAACATTAGAATAAATGAGAAGAATAGACCAGCAAAAAGTGATAGAGCCGACACAACATATCCAGCAAAATCCTTACCAAAGCCATTTACTGTTGCAATTGAAACCATAACTGAAATTATTAATATACCCCATTGGATTTTGGTAAAATAATATCGAGGTCTATTCTTTTCTATATTTGACGCGGTGCTATTAACTTCTACATATTGAAAAAGATGTGCATCACTGACTAAACTTTTTAACGATTCTCTAAAACTCATAAATATCCTGATTTATATTTCGCTCAACTTTGATTTCTTTTAAAAGTTTGTGGCAATATTCCTGTATGGCTTTGAAATCAGGAAGTCCTGTTTTCTCGTCAGAAGTAATTCCTTCATCCGAAAGATAAATAGTCGGTCTTATACTTTGAATATCCTTTGAGATGTCATAATTAGCATTTCTTCCCTGTTCATCAGCGGTATAGATACGGCCTTTACCTTCGCCGAGGGGCTGTTGATCAAGCGTCATTTTTGAAACTTCTTGCATAATTTCTCTTGTTCCTTCTGAATATATAGGTAGTTTCTGGTTGACAGGTCTTATACGAACCTCAACCTCAAATTCTTGTGCTGCCTCTGTTACTTTTTTGCGAAGACTTTCTGACAGTGGCAAAGGCGATGTAAAACTGAACATTCGTATAGCTGCAGATTTTTCATATTTTTCTTTGAGCCGTTTTGGAACAAATGGTTCCACATCTACCTTGAAGTAATTATCACATCCTCCCAATAATTCTCTTATGAATTCATTTATAGGACCTTGAATACTTTCTTCTGTATAGGATTGAGTTAACAACACTGCATACTTGTCATTTAAGATAGGGTTCAAAAGTATGTAATACTTATCCAAGACTGCATAATTCGGTTTAATTTCAGTTTTACCTTCTTTTTTCTCTGTGTCTTGATATTCTCTTAATATACCATACTTACCTCCTTCAATAACACCATCTATCATCCAAGTATCTGAATATAGAGTCATTGGCAGCATATTACCATCGTCTATACCAATGACCTTTTTACTTTTGTCATCTTTATGAAACTCGTCTTGTCCCACACCATTGATGAAAGAGGTAAAAAGATATTTCATTAGAGCCTTATCAGACATATCTGAGTTCTTCGCATATTTTTCTTTCAAAAAATCTCTAAAGGTTTTATTTTCATCTTGCTTTTTAGGCTTAAGACTAATTATGTAAACATTGAGTTTGGGGTTATGTGCCATATTTATTTTCAATTACTTCTCGTCAGAGCACGTGTTTAATGTTTTAAAATCAAAAACTTCATTATCAAGAAAAAGCTACATCATAATAGCTTTCAAATGAAAGAATATTATTCTTTTAGGAGAGGATTCTGTCCTCCTTTGGGAAGTCGCTTTACCATTTTGTCGAAGTCGCTTTCAAGTTGAGCCATTTCTCTTTGGCGGTATATATTGAATTCTCGCTCGGCTTTTTCTATTGCTTCTTGGTGCGATACACTTCCTTTGCCTTCCAACAGTTTGCGTCGCAGAGCTATGATTTGGTTGTCAAGAGCTGAAATCCAGTCTGCCATACGCATGGGGCGTTCTTCAAGGGCTTGAAACTCGGCAAAGTCTAAAAATTGCGACACAAGTAGGTTGAGCCGTTGCAGTTCTTTTCCGGTGAGGTAATTCTTAGCTATCTTTACATCATCCTTAGTAATATAGTTGCCTTTGAAATTGGTCATGCCAACGAGAGGTTTTTCACTATCCACACGGTCGTAGATAATTTCTGCAGCCGTGTGTTCGTGTACGGCATAGTGGAGTTTATTCTGCACAGTAGCGAAGAATGTGTGGGTGAGGTCAGTGCGCGGGTCATAATCCACAGACGTGGCGTAGATGTCTGTTACCTGCTGATAAAAGTTGCGCTCCGAAGCTCGAATGTCTCGAATGCGTTGCAGCAATTCTCGAAAATAGCGGTTGCCTCCTTGTTTCAGCCGATCATCATCCATCGCAAATCCCTTCTGTATATACTCATGCAGTCGTTCGGTAGCCCAACGACGAAAGCGTGTTGCTACCTGCGATTGCACTCGATAACCCAGCGCAATGATCATATCAAGATTGTAGTGGTCGATGCTGCGCTGTACGTTGCGATTGCCCTCCTGTCGAACTAACAAGAATTTCTTGTGAGTTGCCTCGTCTGCCAATTCTTTGTCGGCGTAGATATTCTTGATATGTAGGGCTATATTCTGTTGTGTTGTATCATAAATCTCTGCCAATTGCCCTTGCGTGAGCCATACATCTTCGTCAGCAAAGCGCACATTAACCTTTATCAAACCATTGTCGTCTTGGTAAATGATGAGATTGTTGTTATTCTTCATCATATTGCAACCTTCCTTTAAGCTTCTGGTATGGCTTCATATATAGATTCTATAACTTTACAGAGTTTGTTGTATGTCTTACATTTTGTGTAATGAGTCAAGTTTTCAAATTGAATACATTTTTCCCCTTCGTCTATATAACTTGTACTGTCAAATATTTCATACAACTCCTTTGCATACTTCTTTGTTTTACACTCTATTCGAATCTTTAGCTCATGATTTAAATCAAAGCCTATCCACAATGTGCAATTAGTTCTGTCCTGTTTTATCCAGATATAGTTTCCAAAGCAATCTTTGTATTTGTCATACATTGCTTTCTGCTCCTCATCATAGAATTCAAAGCCATAACTCTCGCAAAGGTCATTTGCCATCTTTGCTCTTTCTGTATCAAGAGCGATTTTGGCATACCATTTTCTTGGAATGGCAAACATAATATGCCCCTCAAACCAACATACCCGGAAACATTCATTTCGTTCACGTTCTACTTTGGAGATCCAATCATACATTTTAATGTCTTTCCGCAAACGTTTTGTTGCAGTTTCAAAAGCAAGGATACCATTTGTATCTGCATCCTCCCATGCTTGAGGTTCCTTGGCATCATCAATATAATGCTGAAGGTTCGCTTTTACGTCTAATATAGAATTATTGTTTGCAATGTGTGTAAACATAGCTCTAACTTTTTCATTAGATGCAAGAATATTCTTTAAGAATTTGTTATTTTCCGCTCTTTCTGTTACATATAATCGATTAACTTCATTCCATGTATTAAATTGGCTTACTATTGCTCGAATAAGGATATGTTTGTCTCTATATTCTTTTGTGATTCCTTTCTCATCAAACATACTCTTCACAAATTTTGCATTATGTGCATAATCTTGTTTAGACATAGCAGGATCATAGAAGAATGTTACCATTCCCTTAAAGAAAGGGTGTTTTTCAACATCTTTCCATATATCTTCCCAAAGTGGATCTTCCGAAATACGTTTTGCTTTTTCAACCTCTTCTAATAAAGCGCGATTTTCTTTTTCTGTAGAATTTTCTATCCCCCATTGGCTTAATGCTTTGTAGAAGGATTTTTCAGTTCCCATTTTTGTTGCTACAAAGTGAATGACCATAGAGAGTTTACGAATCAAGGATGAAACGGGGGTTAGACCATCAATGTTTGTATTTTCAATTACATTCCATACAACTCTCATCCAACATTCAAATGTAGATATGTCAAAACTATCCATTGCTTCTATATATTCAATCACAGCCGATAAAGCAATGAGTTTTATATGACTTATCTTGGATGATGTATTGCAATAGAAGTCGTCGCCTGCCAATTCATTATTTTTATCCCATATAGGAAGCATATTTTTATAGATTATTCTTTCGTTAGAATACAACACATCCAGCACTTTGTCTAAGGTTTCAACATATTCAGGGTGTTCATCTAATAATGTTTCAAATGGTTTGAACCCCCAATACTCATTGCCGCCTATTTGTTCTTCTGCATTAGTGTAGAGAATCCTAATAGTTTTATCGGTTCGCATATCCCTGTCGCTAACATCATTCTTGCTTGCAATAATATATTTACAAGCGAAGAACCGTGAGAAAAAGCTCATGTAGGCATTATCAAAATCTTCCGCACCATTCTTCCAGAATATGTCAACCCACTTCGCATCTAATTTGACAGAAAAGTTGAAGTGGAACGATACTTCATCAGCAGTACCATCTTTGTATAGTGGCATCATTTCTTGAAAATGACCATATTCTTTTTGTGAGATGAAATTTGTCAAATCGGCTTTAAAGTTTTCAAACGGACTTAGCTGCAAACCTCTTGCATTCATTTTTATGTATAATTCCTCAGATAGGTTGAATACCCCGAGTGACTTCACGTAGAATTGGAGCTTCTGAAGTCTTGCGAAAAGACTTCTTTGTTTCTGCTGTGTATATCTATCATGTATAGCATTGAGCATCGTAAGCATTGCACTGATTGTGCTATCACGATCAAATGATTTGAAATACCATTTAGAATTACGAATAACCTCTTTGGGAGTCTTATTCCCTAATTCTACCTTGTATGATGATAATTCTTGGCAGAAGACTGTAGATGTTGTTCTTGTTTCATAAAGGAATTTTGAAAGACAATCCCTGATAAATTTACTTTCAGGCTGGTTAATATCTAATTCTGCATTTGTAATATACCAATATAATAAGAAAAGTGTGGTCAGCCTTTGTTGACCATCCAACAGTTCCATTCTATATTCATTATTATTTGATTTTATAATGCCATATATAAAATTAAGGTCGAAAATGTCATCATTGCCACTGGTGAGGTTTTCAAAGATTTCATCAAGAAACATATTTCTGATGTATGTACATACTCCGTCAGTACGTCCTTGTGCGTATGGTCGTTGAATCTGAGGTATTACAATACTTGAAACTTTAACCTGATTATCTTTGTCAAAGTCAACTTCCTTTGTGAAAAGATCTGTAAATGAAAATCTATAGTCCATGCCTTTATTGATTATATTCAGGTAAATATTCGTTTAACATACATATAATGTATTTATGATACGACTCCATATCTTCCTTTGCCCAAATGGACCGATTTGTACCTTTGTCATCGTAAAATTTTGAGAAAATATATTGAGTGGCAGCGGGGATAAATACTCCTTGCTTTATTCTATCAATAATGATACGGCGTTTTGTGCAGAACAAACTATTACCATACGAGTGGTTTGTTTCTGCATCCAATAGTGTCAGGTTTCCGATACTGTTTTTGATTTCTTCATCCATCTCTGTTTCACCAGCATTTTTCTTAAGAAGATCAATGACTGTATCATATTCTTTATTTTCCAGTTTTTGGTCAATCTCTTGTTGTTCTTGTACAGATAAAAAGTCTTTTCTATCACTCCTTGCGGTTTCTATCCATTCCCTTTTGAGTTCATCTTTCTTTAGAGCATTAGTGTGGAATGAATCTATGTGTTCAATGTCCCAATCTTGTGCGTTGAGTACATCAAATGGGAATTTATATATATCTGATTCTGATTTAAGTTTCGAGTTTTGAACATTTAAAAGATGTATATTCAATGTCAAAAGAATACGATAAATGTTTTTTCTGTCTTTATATGATGTAACGATTTTGCCTTCTTCGTCTCTTTTTATACTTCTTAAATAGAACTTGATTCGGTCTTTGAGATAATCAATAAAATCCTCTTGGGTTGCATTTTCAGGCATATGATCATAATAATAAATGAGTCTTGTTATATCTTCACCACATTGACTTAATAGCCCAATATAATTGTAAGTAGCAGGAGTGTAAAACCAATCGTCAAGTGTCCTAAATAATGTCATTACTTCTTTCCATGCCTCTGCTACAGCAATTTGCAATTCTTCACCTTGCTTACCTTCAAACATATCACAGTAATATCTGAAAATCACACTCTTTCTTGTATCAAGGATATCATTATCGGCTTCTTTCAAAATATCAGAAAAACGTTCTTCTTCAAAGTCTTTTATCTTGTGAATTTTGTATATCAGTGAGAAAAGTAAGTCAATGCGGTTTGGCATATCTGTTCCTTTCTTCTGGAGAAAATACCAAAAATTATTTGCATGAAGAGTATTTTCAATAAATTCCCATTCTATGGCAAGGGTAGATTGCCTAATGTATTTGGAACTTTGTTCAAAATTTCTATTAAGCAAGAAAAGTCCTTTAATCAATTCTGCATCAGTTAATCTAATTTTGCCTGTATTGATTTTTTGAAACTCCTTTATGCTACTTTGTGATTTGTTTTCAGACAATTCATACCACAAAACCTGGACAGAACCACTCTTTGTATCTCTCATACCATTGAGTAATGCAAAGAATGAACTTCTGACTGTTTCCAAACTACCACCAAGTTTATATCGCTGATTTATCTCTTTACCTTCATTCTTGATCCAGCTATCAATGAGTTTGAATGCTGATGCCATATGATAAAAGTCGATGTTACTTTTAAAATCATCTCCACCTTTTACTATGTCAAGATTCAAACTTTCCAAGAAAGTTGCAGAGTCTTCACGTGTCGCATAGAAAATATGATATAGTTCTTTACCATCTTCCTCTTCTTTCAGAGTTTCTGCATTCCATCCCTTTTTGGCAATAAGATACTTATAAAGTAGAAATATGGTAGTGAGCCTTTGCTGTCCATCAATGATTTCCCATACGCCTTTTTCTAATAAATTTTTGTCGTAAACACTTTTGAAGAGTTCTTTCAATTTCTTTTCTTCTGTTATAGGACATGCAATAATTGGTTGTAGACAATAAAAATCTTCATCACTTTTACTATCATTAGCAAAGCAGAGCAAATCTCTGAGTAAATCCCCGACTTGTTTTTCTGTCCATCTATAACCTCTTTGATAGGCAGGAATATAAAAGTATCTACCGTCAAGGATTTCGCCAATAGCATATTGTTTGATATTATTTTCCATATAGTCGTTTTATTCTACTAATTCTTTCGGTGAAACATTGAGCAAGTCCGCCACTTTAAAGATGGTGGTGAGGTTGGGTTGCTTGCGATTGCAAACGTATGCGTTGGTAATGCTAAAACTAATACCCAACTCTTTGGAAAGCCATGTTTGGGTTATACCTCGCTTCTTCAAATGTTCCTTAATGAGGTTGCTATGTTCTTTCTTCTGTCCCATTAGATGATTGTATAACTCGATATTTGTTACAAAGATATGAACTTATAATGAATAAAACGAAGAAAAACGGAACTTTCACGCTAATGAAAATAATTCTTCCAACGAGGGACACAAAAAGTAATCTCTTTAACAATCAATGATGATTAATTAACAACGTACTTTTTTCCAAAACAGCCCACTTTTTGACTATGTATTGAGCGGTTTTGATAGTCCTTGATTTCCTTGCATTTCCCGATACTTCCCGTTACATCCCTGCCTCTTGGAATAACATAAAAAGCCCTCTATTTTTGCATCGTCAGACCTGACTAAAAGCCCTGTGCGCAAGGGCAAGTTATTCATTTCAAAACAATCGAGTTATGACGATAAACGAATTATTGGGAAAACCTGTTTGGCAGATGACCGGTGAAGATTTGCTTTTCCTTGCACAGCACGGCAATATGTCCACAAGTGGAGAAACGACAAAGGCTTCCTCCAAAGAAGAAAAACGGTATGTGTACGGCTTAGCAGGCATTGCACGCCTCTTCGGGTGTAGTTTGCCTACAGCTAACCGCATCAAGCAGAGTGGTAAAATCAATCGTGCCATTACACAAGTGGGTCGTAAGATTATTGTTGATGCCGACCTTGCGCTGGAATTGGCAGGACGAAAGATAGGAGGACGAGGATGAACACGACAGATTATGAAAACATTTGGCGAAAGTCTCTCATTCATGTAACCGATGAGTTTGCGCTTCCTCCTGTTGTACTGCAAGCAGGCGAAGCCATCATCGGTACACTGGGCAACTTTAGTGTCTCGACAGGCAAGGCGAAAGCCAAGAAGACTTTCAATGTGAGTGCCATCGTTGCAGCAGCTCTTGTCAATGGGCAGGTGCTGGAATATAAAGCATCATTTCCTGAAAGTAAACGTACTATTCTTTACTTTGACACAGAACAAAGCCCTTATCATTGCCAACTCGTGATGCAGCGCATTCTGCGATTAGCAGGACTGCCGATTGATAGAGAACCCGAATATTTGAGATTTAGCCACCTTAGAGCCATTGCTGACCCTAATGAGCGCAGAGAAATCATCCGTTATGCAATTTACAACACGCCTAACGTGGGACTGGTAGTCATTGACGGCATTCGAGATTTGATGCTCGACATCAACAACTCCACAGAGGCAACCAAGTTGGTGGGTGACCTGATGCAGTGGACGAGCGAACAGAATATTCACATTCAGACCGTGCTTCACCTCAACAAAGGAGACGACAACGCGCGAGGGCATATCGGCACGGAACTCAACAACAAAGCAGAGACAGTCTTGCAAATCACGAAAGACAACACGCTGCCCGACCGAAGCATCGTTGCTCCAGCCATCATCCGTTCTAAACCCTTTGACAAATTCGCTTTTCGGCTCAAGGAAATGGAAGATGAGGTATGCGTTCCCGAAATCGATACTTCTTACAAGGACGCAGATTGCAAACCCCACCGCTATTCTTACCATGAACTAAGCGACACGGAACATCGTAAAGTATTAACACAGGCCTTCTTTTTGGGCAAAGTATTGCCTTATGGCGAACTTATCGTAGCACTCAAAAAGGCTTATGCGGAGGTCGTAGGGCAATCTTATGGGCAAACCAAAATCAAAGAACTTCTACAATTTCTACTCAACAAAGGTATGCTGATAAAGGAAGAACGAGGAAAATATCGGCTCAACCAAGACTATCTACCCTAAAACCTTTGGTCAGTCGGACACAGGCTATATATACCTGAACCAACCCGACCAAAGAGAAATAAGTTTGGCCGGTCGCAAATGGGTGCCTATAGTGTACGACCGTCCGACCAAACAAGAATCCGCAGTCAACCAGCCTCCAAAAGAAAAAGGCTAGAGCAATTTCATTTCAACTTAAAACAACATCACAATGGAAATACAACACATCAAGCAAATCGCAATTACAGATTATATGCAACAACAGGGCTATGCGCCAGCACGAGTACAAGGCATTCACTATTGGTACTACTCTCCGCTGCGCAATGAAAGCACACCATCCTTCAAAGTCAATACAGAGCGCAACCAGTGGTACGACTTCGGCTCGGGCGAACATGGTGACATCATCGACCTTGTATGCGCTTTACATCGTTGCACTATCAGCGAAGCCATCAGGCTTTTGAGTGGTGCTAAACAAGTAGCACATCAAGAATTTTCTTTTGGCGGTAAGAGAAAATTCTCTGAGCGCAAGTTGGAAATCCTATCTGCGCAACCGCTCTCCAATCCCTATTTGCTCCGCTATCTCGCAGCACGTGCTATTCCTCTTCCCGTAGCCAGCGCCTACTGCTCGGAAGTTCTATTCCAAAATATGAATCGGACATACTATGCCATTGGATTTGCAAACGATGCTTTGGGATGGGAAATCCGCAATATGTATTTCAAAGGATGTATCGCCCCGAAGGCAATTACAACTATTAGTAAAGCCACAGACGTTTTACAAATCTTCGAAGGGTTTATGGATTTTCTTTCGTGGCAAACACTAAATCCTTCTTCAACTTGCGATACCATAGTTCTTAATTCTTTGGCTCTTTTGCCACGCATTCAAGAGAAGATAAAAAGCTACAAGCAAGTTGAGAGTTTTCTAGACAATGATGATGCTGGACGAAAATCGTTTGAAGTTTTGAAGCATTTTTGCCCATCTATCATAGACGGTTCTGTTCGCTATCGAACTCACAAAGATATCAATGAATGGCTCGTTGCTCAATCCAAAGTGAAAGAGAAACAGCCGTTATTACCGACCACGAAACGTGGCATCTGAAGATAGCTTGTATCTGGGAAGCAAGTTTGTGTTTTGAGTATCTCAAAACCTACTTGCTCCCCAAGTTGGGAGGACAAATCCCGCTGGTCTCATCAAAAAATAAAAATATGGAACAGAAGAATAAAGGTGGGCGACCAACCAAGACTTTATCAGAGAAGCGGAAATATCAAGTGCTTCTTCGGCTTAACACAATGGAGTACTACACCTTGTTGGGAAAAGCACGTGAAGCCTCTATTACTCGTACCGAGTTTTTGCGACAGCTCATCACAAAAGCAGAAGTCAAGGCACGCATCAAACCCGAAGAGATGCAACTCATCCGCACAGTCTCAGGCATGGCAAACAATATCAATCAGATAGCTCATCGACTCAATGCCTTTGGCATTTATGCACTCAATGAAGACTTGAATGCACTCAAAGTCCTCATCCATGAACTCATCAAACGCTTGAAACCATGATAGCCAAGATTATCAAAGGCGCAGACTTCGGAGGAGTTATCAATTATATGCTTAGCAAAGAGAAAGGAAAAGCTAAGGTTTTAGCGAGTAATAACATTGGTTTTATCGACCAAAACTTATGCGCTCACGAGTTCACCCTTCAAGCCTCTATGCGCCCGAACGTGCAGAAGCCAGTCTGCCACACGATACTCTCGTTCTCTGCTAGCGATGCCGAGCGATTGACAGATGATGTGATGGTGAAGATTGCCAATGAGTATTTAGAGAAAATGGGCTACGGAGACACGCAGAGCCTTATCGTAAGGCACAGCGATCGTCTGCATCCGCACTTGCACATTTGCATCAATCGCATTGGCAATGATGGCAAGACCATCAGTGACTGCAATGAGAAATACCGCTCTACGAAGATTTGCCGAGAACTGACTGAGCGTTATGGTTTGACACTTAGCGAAGGGAAAAAGGCGGTAAACCGCCAACAACTGAGAGGCGAAGACAAATTACGCTATGAGATATTCGATGCCATCAAGGTTGTGTTGCTCCAATCAAAGAATTGGAAAGACTTTGTCACAGACTTAAACAAACAAGGCATTACCACTCGTTTCAAGACGAAAGGCAATACGGATGTTGTGCAAGGTATCATCTTCGAGAAGGACGGTTGCAGTTTCAGTGGCTCAAAGATAGACTGTTCCTGCTCTTTCTCGCGCCTCAATGCAGAGATAGAGCGAAACATTCAGCAGGCACAGCAACATCTATCGAAAGAGCCAATGGCACATTCGATAGATGAGAGCGGATTTGCAAGCGACTTATCCGATGCACTTGGCGAAGTCTTTACGATGCCTATGCCTAGCGGAAGTGTGGACGTTGATGAACTTCGCTTCCAAAAGAAACTTCGCAACAGAGCCAACTGCAAACGTAGAATTTAATCATCAAAAAAATGTATCAGTATGAACAATGAAATGGCACCAATCCTCGACATCCTCGAAGAACTCAAACAAGAATGCAAAGCCATCAGCAAGACGCAAGCAGAACTACGCACTACGCTTGCAACACAACCTGCCAGCCCAAACGCAGAGCGCACCACAACGCAAGAAATCGTGCAAATTCATCTCTCCAAAGAGACGCAAGCTAAAATCAAAGAACACCAACTTTTTGTTTTGGAGGCACTCTCGCAATCAAACAAGAAACTCGCCCCGAAGTTTGAAACCTTGCAACAGCTCATCAAAGAGCAACAAAAGTCCGTAGAATACAAGAACTACTCTCTATTTGCAAGCATTCAATTAGCCGAACGCATATCGCTCCTGTTAGTTTGCGGCTTGGTTATGGTCAGTTGCTGGTTCTTTGCTATGGGAGCCAACAAACTGCAAATTGCATCCGATTACGACCTCCGCTACCGCTACCTGCGTATGCAAGGCAAAGCCACAAGCAAAGACTTCGTGCATCTCGACAGTCTTTTTGTCACGCATCGCAATCCCAAAGTCATTCGGCAGTTGGAGCAGAAGGTTATCGATTACGAGCAAGCTCTGCAACGGCAAGCGGAACTAATAGAACAACAAGAGCGTATCAAAGGTGAGCAAGTGCAACTTAAAAAACGACTTCATCAATAGTCATAAAAAATAAAATCCTGCAAAGTAAATAAGTTTGTTGCAGGATTTTTATTTTGTATAATCATTAATCATAGACTGTTACCTAAAATTCTATTGTTTAATCTCTAGTATTTGTCTGGGTATAACCAAATGTCATCTGGAGTGTCAAACATAGATAGTGCAATTAAATGATTAGCAAATAAAGTTTTTTCTTTACCATATAGAGGATACTTTTCAATTAAATTAATACAAGCCTTACTGTCATAGATATTTATATTTGAAGGTTTTGTCGCATACTGTTCTCTGAATTTAGAAGAGAAAATTATCAAGGATTCCTTGTCTTTTTTAATTCCTTTATACAAAACATGAAAATTCTCAACTGTATGATTGTGTTCTATTTTTAATATCTCGTATTGGTCAGACGATAACTTATTTTCAATTTTTCTTTGATTTTCACAAATCAATGTTGGTACAAGATTATATGACTTGTCCTTTCGCTCCATTTTATAGAACTTTACATCTCTATTTTCTAATTTTTCTATAATTTGTGCTTGATATTGTTTATCCATGTTCAAACCGAAATAAATAGCTTTTAGAGCAAATGGATTATACTTCTTCATTCCGTAGTTTGTGTATAGAAGTCTTATCTCTTTCTCGTATTGCCATACTAGCGACTTGGTGCCAAACAATTTAATAATGAAGTTTGGGCTTTTTATGTCGGTTATCTCTATTTGTGGAGGTTTTTCAGAGTAGTTTATTGTCATACGATTAACATCTAATGAAAATTTCTCACTATCCTCTAATTTTTCAACATCATAAGCGATACAAAAGCCCTTATGAGAATTAGCATAGTGAGCCCACATTAATTCATTATCAGGGAAATCTTTATCAGATGTTGATAGAGAATATATTCCCAACTTATCTCTAAATGTCATCAGTTCTTTCCAATTCTTTTGTATATCACTAATGTTAACGTTGAAAACTTGGTTGAAAATAGGCAAAACTTTACTGATTTCATCTGTATAAGTTGCTTCAAATGGATCATTCAAATTACGAAATGATGAAGCCCATATTTCATCGTTTAAGAGCGATTCAATGTCGCGAGTACTATCTTTGCCTTCAATAGCATTAGCTCTATATTTATATCCAATCATATTAATCTGTTATTTATCTTGCTCTACAATCTTAGTTAGTTCTTCCTCGACTTCTTCAATTGTAGGTAAGGCAGACTTCAAATTGTCTGGAATAGCCTTTGTTAGTTGATAATCGCTAACACCGATAGGCTGGTCGTAGCCAGAGAGGGCATATTGCGCCACTACTTTGTCGCCACCATTGCAGAGGAGCAAGCCGATCGTCTTGTTGTCGTGTTCGCCACGGAGGGTATCATCAACAACATTGATATAGAAGTTGAGTTGTCCCATATATTCGGGCTTGAATGGTGTCGCTTTAAGTTCGATAACCACATAGGCGTGCAGTTGGATATTGTAGAGAATGAGGTCGGCATAGAAATCAGAATCACCTACTTCAAAGTGTTTCTGCTGTGCTACAAACGCAAAGCCACTGCCCATTTCCAAAAGATATTTAGTGATATGAGAAACCAATTGCCGTTCAACGTCTCGTTCTGCCATTTTATCTGTTTGCCCCATCATATCAAATATATAAGGATCCTTCATCAGATAATTGGCAAGGTCGCTTTGTGGTTTGGGTAATCGTACTGAGAAGTTGCTCACTTTCTTTGCCGTAATCTGCCGTGCGAAAAGGTTGGTTTCAATTTGCATTTGCAGAACATTGCTGCTCCAACCATTGGCAACTGCCTGTGTGATATACCAATAGCGTTCACCTAAAGGTAGTTTGCTATTAAGTAAAATTACATGGCTTGCCCAGTTCGTGCGAACTACGGCTGAGTGCTTGAAGATTTCCTCTATCTGACTGATATCGCTGTGATAGATAGCAGACAGCGTTTCAGAAACATCTCCTAATTGTGCAAGAGGTTCTTGCATAATTATATCTCCCCGAATACCTGCTGCTTGTATTTGCGCAAGAGGCTCTTGCGTAAATTGATTGAGTTCATTTGTGAGTTGTAATACATTATCAACCGAAGGACTATTAAGCAACTCTTCAACCTTACCCATTTCCGTTAGAACCTCCATAGGATAAGCCTTTGCAAACTGGCACATATAGATAAGATTACGAGTGGAATACCCCTTCTTATCTGCATATTGTGAGCGTATCGCCTTGGATAAGTTGTCAATGACTTTGCTTCCCCAACCTTCTTTCTTTTGGAGGTAGAGAATGAAATGCCCTACTTTCCAATAATGGAAGAGCATATCAGCATTAGCCGAAGCAATCACGCGCACTTGTGTATGCTCGAGGTCAGTACCAATAGCTCGTACAACGAGAGATAAATCTTGATTATCTGCTTTCTGTATTTTATCTTGGCTCATATCGTTTCAGTGTTATAATTGATTGAACTTGCTCATAGCATTCGCCTTAATGTCGTCTGCAATGTCAATATACGGCTTCATCGCCTTGTAGTCACTATGCCCCGTCCATTTCATCACCACCTGCGGAGGAATGCCCAAAGCGAGGGCATTACAGATGAACGTTCTGCGACCAGCGTGCGTGCCAAGCAAGGCATATTTAGGTGTAACATCGTCTATGCGCTCATTGCCTTTATAATAAGTTTGACGCACAGGCTCGTCAATCCCAGCCATTTCTGCCAATTCCTTAAGATAATCGTTCATCTTCTGATTGGTAATCACTGGCAATACCTTGTCATGCTCAAACGCCACATCCTTGTACTTATCAAGAATCGCTTTGCTGTGATTATTCAGTTCTATAATCAAACTATCGGAAGTCTTGACCGTTGTAACTTCAATATGGTCGCCTTTAATATCACTCCTACGGAGGTTGAATACATCTGAATAACGCAAGCCAGTGAAGCATTGGAAGAGAAATACATCACGCACACGTTCGAGAGCCTGCTTGTTGGAAGGGATCTTGAACTCTCGGAAACGGTTGAGTTCATCCCAAGTGAGGAAGATGATTTTCTTTTGGGTACTCTTGAGCTTAGGCTTATAACTATCGTAGGCGTTGTTTTGATGTACACCTTTCTTGAAAGCCCAGCGCAAAAACCATTTCAAGAAACTCAGTTGCTTGCCAATGGTTGTGTTGCGCATCTCCTTTACATCACGCAGATAACTAATGTAATCATTCAAACCTCGCTCGTCGAAGAACTCAAAGGTAAGTCCTTCACGAAAGTTGGTCAAATGATTTTTCACGGCTGCAAACTTCTCATAAGTAGAATCTGTCCAGTCGTTCTGTCGCCCACAATCCTCCACGAAATCATCAAACACCTGAAAGAAATCGCAAGGCAATACTTTCTCCTTTGTCTTAGGCTCTTCGCTCGCAGGTTTGTGCAAAGCATTGAAAGCCTCCTTAATCTGTTCGGGTGTTGGCATTGCCTCCTCTACCTCAAACTTCTTAAAGATTGCCTGTATTTCTGTATAATACTCCAAGAGCGAAGCGTTGATTTCAGAAGCCGATTGTTTCAACTTGTTGCTACAACCATTCTTCACACGCTGCTTATCTGCATCCCACTTGGTAGCATCGATGCGGTAGCCAGTGGTAAACTCAATCCGCTTGGACGCAAAATTAACGCGCATACGAATAGGTACGTTCTCTGTGATAAGAACTCCATCCTTCTTCCTGCTCTCCAATGTGAAAATGATATTCCGTTTGATGTTCATATCTTCGGGTGTATTGATGTATGCACCCAAAGTTACACCCTAAAAATGATATTACCAAAGATTTTCCGTGAAATCTTATTTTATTAACACTTTACGTAAACGGCTATATTACAATAGATTGATGAGATTTGATAGTTTATGATAGTTCAAGAGAAAGAGCCTCTCTCTCCGCTTTAGGTACTCTGAACAGACCAACAGAGAAATCCTAACAAAAAAGTAAGTATCATAGCTACAAGTAGTTATGATACTTTTCTTTTATATCCATTCTTCTTCTCAGAGTACGTACAGAGGGGGTAAATACTCCCTAAATACTCTACAATGGCTACAATCTGGCTACACTTTTTGAGGCAAAATAAAAATTGTAGCCAAGAGTTCGTACAGCGTACGCATAGAGTACACGCAAATTACTGTTATTCAAATAAATATGTCGAACTTTGTAGCGTGGTTACAGAAGTTTATCTCGCTAATAATTCAATCTTTTGGCTACAATTCTATTAGAAGCTGGCTACAATTATTGAATTTTGGCTACAACTTTCCTTGCCATGGCTACAATTAAACAACAGCAGCGCAAATGAAAACCATTTTCAGAGCAGTCTTCTATTTAAGAAGCAACTATGTGAACAAGGAGGGTAAAACACCCGTGATGTTGAGGATCTATCTCAACAACGAACGACTTTCCATTGGATCAACAGGTATTGCCGTTCAGCAGTCGCAATGGGATAGTGAAAAAGAACGGCTGAAAGGAAGGACTACAGAGGTCCTTTCTACCAATCTCGAGTTGGATAACATCCAAAGCGGATTGCAGACTATCTTCAAAAAGTTGGAAATGACAGATGCCATTTCTTTGGAACGTATCAAATCGGAGTATCTCGGCAAGAAAGAAGAGGTAGAAACGATGATGACACTCTTCGATAAGCACAACAAAGATATTGCTAAGCAAGTGGGCATATCTGTAAGTGCTGCCACTTTCCAGAAATATAATGTCTGCAAACGACACTTCACAACTTTCTTGCAGGATAAGTACAAACGTTCGGATATACGTTTATCTGAACTCACCTATATCATCATACACGACTTTGATATTTATCTTCGCACAGTAGTTGGTCAGAACCCAAATACAGCCACCAAGACAATGAAGACTTTCAAGACAATTACGATTTTAGGAAGAAAAATGGGGGTAATCCATCATGATCCTTTTCTTAATCATTGTTTTCACCTTGAGCCAGTCAATCGTGGTTTCTTAACACATGAAGAGATTTTGAAGATAGCCAATAAGAATCTAGGCATACAGTGTTTGGAATTGGTTCGTGACTTATTCGTATTCTCATGCTTCACAGGCTTGGCGTACATTGATGTGGCTAACCTTACTCCCGAGAACATTGTTACCCTTGATGACAAACAATGGATAATGACAAAACGACAAAAGACAAGTGTCGCAACAAATGTTCTTTTATTGGATATCCCGAAAAATATTATCGAAAAATATAGTGGTAAGACCTATCGTAATGGTAAACTTTTCCCAATGCTAACTAATCAGCGAACTAATTCATATCTGAAGGAAATTGCAGATATTTGTGGCATTAAAAGGACCTAACCTTTCACATGGCTCGCCACACATTTGCAACAATGTCATTGAGTAAAGGTGTTTCAATGGAATCAGTTTCTAAGATGCTGTAGAGATATGGAAGAAAGCAGGAACCTGAGATTCGAGGTCATATAACACATGTGCTTTTATCCCTCCCTTCTTCTTACGGAACTTTGCCCACCAGAAGACTGACAAACACAAAGGAATTGTCGTTGAGTCGAAGGCATACACATTGCCTTTCAACTTGAAAATATCCGTTACCCGTTTCTTTCTGGCTTGCTCCATCATATAGAAAGCAAAGTCTTCAAAGATACGGTAGTCACGATTATGATAGGCTGAAGCTAATATCGTTTTCGCAATAGGCTTACGCCCTAATCCAAGATGGTATTGCTTTGCTCTATGTGTTTCAAAAGCAACAATCAAATCTCGCAAATTCTCTCGATTACTCAGTTGACCAAACATCATAGCAAGCAACTGATTCCAACAAGTGAAATGCTTCACATAGCGGTTTCCATCATACTTGCGAACATAGTTGTTAAACTGAGTTCTGTTCAAAAAAGCGGTGAGCTGGGCAAAAACGTATTTGTCTTGGAACATAACAGTCATTTAAATTTGACTGCAAAGTTACGAAATCAAGTCCGTTTCATTTCAAAACACCACCTAATAGACTGTATTTCAATTAATTCAAAGAGCGATTAGTCCACCTTAACGGGATAGTAGTGGTTTCAAATAGTAACCGTTACTAAAAACTATTATTTACATGAAATTTAGCCGAATATTCAGAGAAAAATACCTCAAATGATACTTTTATAAGCATTCTTTATTACAACGAATTGGAGAGGAAAGTTTTACCGGACACCAATAATAAACTTACAGAATAACTTACATAACTTACAAATAAGTTATGAGAAGGATGTCAGAACTTCTCGCCAAAGGCATCGCACATTAGCCACTTTTGTGGGATGCTTTTGACAAAGTCTATCCATATATATTGAGTTATTCTCATTCAGGCACATATATTACCTGTCCATTATCTAATTCATATGCTATTCCTATTTTTTTTCCCTTGGTACCGTCGGTATTATTTTGATCATTGGAAGGAGTATACCGCTCTATCTTTTTACCTTTTTTGGTAATAATCTCCATATTTTCTTTACCTGGATTTTTTACCAACGTAAAATCCTGACTACTAAACATCTCTGGCATCTTGTATCGTGTTACCAATGCCACCATGAGAGCCACGGCAAAGACCATAGACACGTCAAAAAGATTGCCCACCACACTCATGGGATTAAAATCTTCATCGTTTGAAGATGATGCATAACGGCGACGTCTTCTCATACCCTTCCCTTGTTTTCTAAGATTAAATCCGCCAAGAACTCTAATTGTGTGCGCTGCTGCATGAACCAACGCCGCTTAACTTGCATCGTTATCATTCCTACTCCTGCCGAGAATAATCCTATGACGGTTGTAGCAAAAGCCACTTGCATATTGTACGCCATAGAAGCAATGTCGCCTGTTGACAATCCCACAAGAGCAGGTCCCATGGGAATAAGCGTCCCCATAAGTCCCAACTGTGGTCCTAATTTAGCCAACAAGGCAGGCGTGCCTATCTCTTTATTATAATCTATTTCAAATTGGGAAAGCAACCTCTCAATATGTTGCTCGCTTCCTTTCGCATCTAAGATGCGATGCGCATAAACCAAAAGAGGCAACGTTCTTTGCGTAGGCAACTGCTCTTTGAGACTGGTCAATCCATCGACGGTAAGAGTGTCGAAATGCTTTTTAATGACACGGATCGTATGTCGCATACCAAGATACTGCCCAAAGAATGTCCCTAACAAGAGTAATGCTCGGATAAAGAGCAACAATAAAATTACGATGACAGGAATTAAAAGTCCTGTGGTAATCCAAAAAAGAAAATCTGAAATATAAGTCATATCTGTTTTTATTTAGTTTTCAATCAAGATGTTTTTACGATTATAGTACGTTCTATTAATTCATATATTAACGTGGGGTTATCCCCACAATAATGCAGTTATGGGGGTATCGGTCTCATAAGAGACCTTCACTCTCTATAGAAATGGTTTTATTCCCCTCATTTTTTATGTATGTTTTGACATCAAGACACAATTATCCTTTGCAAGAGAGAAGTTGTGGCTGATATTTGTTGATTTGGCAATATCTAAAGATGTTGTAAACAAGACAGGTGAGCACAAAACTCGCTTTTGCTCTGGCAATACCAATTGTTCTGACAAAGGAACCATGCATGACTCCTTCAATGAAGCCGAAGACGTGTTCCATGCGGCATCTACGCTTTGATTTCTTGCGGTTACGTTTCTTCTGCTTCTTGGTTAATGGATGATTGCGGTGTCCCTTCTCGCAGATGACGGGACGCATCACATTGGCCTTGACAACATCTTTCCTGCCCTCATATCCAGCATCAAGATAAAGGCGCTGGCCTTTGTCCTTGTCCGTGATAAGCTGCGAGATAACATTGGAGTCATGGGTGCTTGATACTGTGGTATGGTAGGACTCTATGAATTTTGATTTCTTGTCAACCTTCGTATGACCTTTGTATCCATAATGTTTCTCCTCCCGTTTCTTAGTCCAACGTGCGTCAATGTCCTTGTGGCATTTCTTGTGTGGGTTGTCGTTCCAAAGCTCATCTCCCTTGCCGTTCTTGATGGTAGTCTTTTCCCTGCGAGTGTTGCGCTGCCTGGGGGCTTCAACGAAGGTGGAGCCAATAATCTGATATTCTATCTGGTGGTCGCCCAGAACATAATAACGTTGGAGAAATATGACTTTGAACATAAGAACGACATCTATCGGTCTACGCCCTGCTGAAGTCTTACAATCCTCTGTGAGTAGAGTCTTCTCTAATGTGGGGTGAAAGAATTCGAAATCAAAAAGAGCGGATACCTGCTCCAGCGGATTGCCCATTGCGGAAAGAGCCTTGAGAGTAAACTCTTTTTCAAAGAGACTCTCCTGTTTTGATTGGCGATATGTAGTCGTTTTCTTCATAAGGTAATATCAATATTTGTATGTAAAGCTACGACTTTTTTCGAAAATACGAAAGTAATCAGCTGATTAATAATAAGTTAATTTATAAAACACCCCTTATGTATTTATCAATTTCCTATTTTACTTTAATGTAACGTATCAATGCTCCTAAGAAAACGCCCAGTGCAAGCAACAAAGCCACTCCAGCTGTAGCAAACCAATTAACTGGCGAATTATTATTTTGTGCCGTTGATATCCGAACTGTTGCCACGACAGCAATCATTGCCACGATTAAATTTGAGAGGAAAAGCATTTCTAAGCGTACATCTCTATCGCCTAAAAATCTTCGTAAAAGAAAAGTAAGCAATGGGATGGATACGGCAAATACTGCCGCCAAGACATATGCTATGAGCGAGAACGAGAGTCCAGGCAAGCCAAAAATACACTCAACCAACATGGCAAAAACGACAGGAAAGATTGCAAAGCCTGGCCACCATTGTAATATAGCGTAGTATATTTTCTGACGGAACGTAGCAGCCTGAGGCATCTTTGTTTTTTCCTGTGCTGCGACCATACAAAAAAGCAATTGGATAATAATGTCTACTGAGAGTATTACAGCCATATTTTTCATGATTGGCTCAGAAGCGAACCATTCGGCTATGTGCGTACGCGATTGGTTAATGGCGATTGGCCATGTACTTATCGTAAACACTGCTATGAGCATGGTGTATACTGCAATTCCTTTCCACGTTCCAAAGGTTTGCTTCAATAGAAAATTGAAGCAAACCAATAACATAAGAATAGCTATGACTGTAACCATTATATCAATTTCATTGTGTTAAATTATTTATTTTTGCTGATTCTGAAAATTATCTATGATGGATTTAGAACATGTTTTTTAAGTCAATATGTATTCTCATATAATTTAATCAACTCATAAGATGGTATTTTCAGAAACAGCCTTCCCTTATTTTTATCGCATTTTACGATTGTGGCGCACAATGAGTGCAACAGCAATTATGGCAATAAGTACAACAATGATAATAACTGTACCATTTACGGAGTCAGAGGTAGTATTCTGATTGTCAGACAGAGTTTCCTTCTTCATGATCATACCCTGTTTGCCATCAGTTGCCTTCTCTCTAATCTGATTAATGTTTCGGAGATATTGTTGCTGTTGAACGGCATTGTCCGCTCCCTCCTTTGCGATAAACTGACGAAGTTTATTATTGTTACACACAAATCCTGAACATGAGGGGTTAAAGCGGTTCACTAAGTCCATGTGCCGCAAAGCCAAGGTCTTTATTTGTTCGTGCGTAGGTTTCCACATTCCTTTGCGTACGCCTTCCAGCATCACGGCTGTTATCTCTTCTATAGCTGCAGGATTTTTTTGTTCAAAATACTTCTGTATTCCTACTTTATATTCGTCTTTTATGTAAACTTGATAAATTTTATTCCAAAACTGTTGGTCAATCACGTTGGTACGCATCACGTTCCAACCAAAAGTGTTTTGTATGGTTTTGGCAAACTCATCAGCACCCTCTTTTCCGCTCTTGATATGCTCTTTGATGTAAGCAGGATTGAAGATAGTTGTTCGGCTCTCTATACCCACCGCCTCTTTCAAATCTTGCATATGCATATTGTAATGATTACGCATATCACTAATGTAAGCATCCGGCTCTTTGCCTGTTACCTTGGTTACGGCTACGTTGAGCCCGCCCATAAACTCATAAACATGGTCTAAGCTTAATGCTCCCCATAGGTTACTTTGTCGCGGTTGAACTATGACATCTGTACGAGTAAGAGCAGCTTCGAAGGCATATTGTTTAAAATCCTCCCACTCTTTGTCATCACCATAGAAAGCTCCCATATTATTAAGATAGGTATCCGCTATCTCTGAACGGTTTTCCCATTGGTCGCTACTCATTACCATCGACTGTATGTTGGTGCCATAACTGCCATTTACTCCGCCAAACACCCGTCGTGCAGCCATGCTTCGTGCTTCTTTTGGTGAAACACCTTTCTCTGTCAGCACTCGCTCGGTCTCCTTTACTCCCTCGCTTACCATGTTTTCATACTTATCATCATGAGCAGCGGCGGCCATTTCGACAGCCCTGTTGATTAAGAATAAACGTGATGCGGCTAAGTCTCGCAACTGTCCAGAGGTCTGTACAACTACATCTATGCGTGGACGTCCTAACTCTTTTGACGGAATAAGCTTGATGTCTGATATGCGTCCAAAGAAGTCACGAACGGGTTCTACCCCCAAAAGGTATAAAATCTGTGCAATAGATGCGCCTTGTGTTTCAATAAATTCACTACTCCAAAGCGTAAAGCTCACTTTTCTTGGAATGCTGTCATGGTGATGTTGCCGATACAGGGCAATGGTGTTTTCTGCCAGTTGTTTACCTTGTTCCCATGCAGCTTCGCTGGGAGTTGTTTCGGCATTAATGCTATACATGTTACGCCCTGTTGGCAATGTGTTGGGATTCGTCACAGGATCGCCCCCTGGTGAAGGCGATGTGTAGCCACCATTCATTGCATTAAGAATGCTTTTCAATTCCATTGCGGGGCTTTGTATCAGCAATTTGCGGTATTTCGCCACGTTCATAATTGTTCGTTCGGCTTCTATGACAGCAAATGCTAAATCCTTTTCATGAGATGAGAACGAAGGCTTTTGCATTCTCATGCCACCCATTCCCTTTGGCATATTTCCTTTCATGGAATTCATGTTCTTTTTCATACCTTTAGCCATCGGTGACTTTTTACTCATGCCTTGCATCATAGCCATCATACTAGATGGCGCATTAAGTGCCTCGCAAAGATGATGTGCTTTTTGCAATTCGGCAGGAGCGATACCTAATACTTGGCACACCATTTTTGGATTGCCAAGAGAAGGGTTTGCAAGAAGTTTATCAACTAACTTCTGAGCGGGGTAAAGATAATGTTGTACGAACAAAGCGCGTTGTTTCATCATGACATCAGATGCCCTCCCCTTTTGCTTGTCTACAGCAAATTGCGCATATGCAATAGGATCGGCACACATAGCCATAACCGTAGAGTGCAAGCCTTGGGTATCATAAGGTACTCCCAACGTGTACAAATGCCCACCAATCTTTTCGGTTGCCAATTCTTCAATAAAGTTGTCTATCTGTTGCATCTGCTGTTCATTGTACGGGTGCTTAAGGTTCGCATCTAATTGCAAGTCGCGGTGAATGCCCATTTTCACAACCATCGCCTTCACTTGCAAGGCTGTTTCCGTTATACCAGGAAGTTTTTTAGCCACTTTAGTATGATACACATCCATTTTATCCAATAATGCCTTGTACATGGCGCATACGTCATTTTTCATATAAGGCTGTGTAAGATAGGTTTGCAAGCAAGCATACGAACGACGTTTGGCAATAACCCCCTCGCCAACATTGCCTACTGTGTATATATATATATGAGGAATTGAACCCACTAATCTATCGGACCAGTCCTCATTGCTCAAAGCAATTTGCTTTTTGGGCGTAAACTCCATGCTGCCATGTGTACCAAAATGCACCAACACATCAGCCTTAAAGGCATGTTGCATCCACAAATAAGACGCAATGAAAGCATGAGAGGGAGCCGCATCTGTTCCGTGTGCAATCTTGAAGGAATTACCCTCCGTGCTAACAGCAAGTTGAGGCATGAGAACAATATTGCCCAATTGTATTCGTGGTATAGCCAATTCACCTTTGTCTGTCGCTAAATAATTACCGGGAAATTCTCCATTCTTCATTACTACTTCCTTATATTTCTCACCAACAATAGACGCCTTTACCCATTTATCATATTCCTCTTTATTTACCAGTGCAGGATGCCCTGCATGAATGAAATGAGCGATGGTGCCTTTGGCATATGTACCCAAAACCGCTCCTTGTTGTTGAATGAGTTTTTCAAGTCCCTCTGCAGATGACGGAAGACCTTGCACGTTATACCCCTGTTGCTTCATGGTGGTGAGCAAATTGAACAATGAAGAGCAGACATCCATACCACTTGCTGTTAAGGCATTTTGCCCAGGCCCCTTGTAATAATAAATGGCAACACGTTTTTTGCTGTTTGGTATATCTTTCAAGCGAATATAATGGTTTACCGTTTTCACAAAAGTGTTCAATCTGTCGGGTATCGCATCTACATAATCAAGACCGTCTTTTCCCTTATAATGGGCGAAAAGAGCAAACGGAAGGATAGCTCCATCTATCTCTGGCATAGTTACGCTTTGCGATAAAAATCCCCCCGTCATTCCCTGTTTGTCATTACGCCAATCCCTCTCAGGCTGGTTTACGTTGAGCGGAGCGAACAAAGGAATGTTCTTTTGCTGCAAGAAAGCTACCAAATTATCACCAACTCGTCCATGTGCCATATTGATAACTGCACGCAGAGGAATGCTGTCAGCATGTCCCTCTTCTATAAATTTTCGAATGTCGTTAACAGGATAAACATTATTTCCTGTTTGTTCCAATCGTGCAATCAACGAGGCAGGTTCGCCCATCGGACCCATGACCACTATTGCTGGTGCGCCTTCGTTCCACCACCCCTGTTTTTTTAAGTAAGCATTGTATTCTTTTACAGAGTTAAACTGCAAATCATCGGCAGCCTTATCCTCTGTTTTCGGACGATGATGCAACAGCCCTAGTATATGTTCTACCACATGTTGTGGCGTTGGAGCCTTAAAGAATTTAGCGTCAATATATTTACGTACATACAAAGCGAGATTACGATAGTTTTGTCGTCCTCCGTTTCCCAGGTACAGCCGCAAGGTGTCAGCACTTACCTTGTCAATGGTCGTAAAATCGTTTTCGGGAGTTGTTATCATCGTACTTAGTATCGGAACCCCCTTTTGGGCAGCCATCGTGATGAACTTGCGTTGTTCATCAGTAAGTTTCAACCCCATGGCTTGCACAAACACCATGTCGTACTTGTTGAGCTCGTCAAGATTTTCTGCACTTAAATTTTCTATCTTAATCATTCCATTCTCGTTGGCACGACTAATTTGAGCAAGTTCAATGGCTTGATAATTTACAAATGCAATACGGGTACGTGAGAACCAATGACTCCATCCCCATGTTGACAAAATAATGACTATTATTGTAATAGCGGCAATGATAATTTTCTTTTTCATCATGTTCTAATATGATTATAGCTTGAGCATATCTGCAATATTAATAGAAATCGTAGCAACATAAGTACGACCATTTTGTGGATATTGTAATCCTGAGTCAACAGCTTTGTCCTTATAGTTCAGCAAATTGTCAACCATGACACCGATTGTAATGCCATAGGGTAATTGCGAGCGCAAGTTGAGCGAACAGATAGTGCGTGCTTCAAAATCTTCTCGCATGAAGCTCTCAACGCTTTTACCTGTCTGCTCATCTTTATTACTTTTGTAAGTGTAGGTAGAGAGAGCCGACACCCAGTTGGTGTAGAGTGACAACGTTTCTGTCGTCTTTCCCCATTTCTTTGAATATACGGCACTTAACTTGGCGCTATGTGGACGCAGCCATGACAGGTTATATCCATTTTTCTTATTATAATCGGTAATATAGGTGTATGCTCCCGCAAGTTGCAGCCCCCAGACAAACTTGTAACTGGCCGTCGCCTCCACCCCAAACGTCCTAACGCTGTCGGCGTTTTCCCATCTCATGTCCATGTTTTTTTCAGGATGAACATACGCATAAGTTATCTTGTTGAGATAATTATTATAGTAAGAAGACAGGGAAAGGTTTAACCCATTCTTATCATATTCGACAGATGCGGACAATTGGCTTCCCACTTCAGGTTTCAAATTAGGATTGCCATACATTTGTATAAGTCCACCCATGGTCCATTCTTGATACAACTCTTTTAAGTTTGGCGCACGATACCCCTGTGAATAGCCTGCGCGGGCAGTAACAAACGCCCAAGGGCGATACATGACTGATAGTTTGGGTGTAAAGTGCATCTTATATCTTGTAACCTTGTCGGCACGCACGCCCGCCACGATGTTCAGTTGCCGCCACGGTTTCCAATCTTCCTGCAAACAGCAAGAAAATTGACTTGTGTGCATTTGTGCGGTGTCTGGCAGGAAATAATGTTTCAAGTCTTCGCAAACATAGTCAACACCTGCGCTTATGGTGTGTTTTCCTAACGTACCCGAATAATACAGTCTTCCCGTTGTGTTGATGTTGCGATACACATGTTCTTTCAGGTCTACCTTGTCAAACACATTGGTCTTCTGATAGTCGTCACGTATCACGGTCAGCTCTATGTTCTGATTGCTAGATGGTATGTATGACAGTTTTCCGCTCAATGTCAAATCCGTGTAAACCTGATGCAGTTTTTTGTATTCATTGCTCGGACGCCTGTTGTTATAGTACGAACCCTGAAAATCTGCACGTAGCTGGTCGTTGAACACATATGACAATTTTTGAGAGACATCCAATATGCTGTATCCGTGAATGGTAGACTGGTAAGTAGGCAGCGTATCACGTTTAACCACCCCGTTAGACAAACGTGTCTCACGCACCTTACCTATACTGTCGGCAATGGTATACGACTCACGCTTGCGATACCCGAACGAGGTGAGTGTTGAAAAGTTCTTACGGTTGACACCTGCCGAAACCGAGTACATCTCGCCGTTTCGCCCTGCATATCGGGTGGAAACGCGAGCGGTAACGGGACGGAAACCTTTGCGTGTAATGATGTTGATAACACCTCCAATGGCTCTGCTGTCGTATAAGGTGGCAGCAGCGCCGCGCACTATCTCTATCCGATCAATGTCGTTTACGTTAAACCTGCCGTAATCTATGTTGTTGGCACCACCCTCTCCACTGATTCTCTCACCGTCGAGCAAAAAGAGTACCGCCTTTCCGCCCAGACCCTGGTAAGTGATTTCGGTAGCTTGTGACATGTCATTGTACGAGAATTGCAATCCCGGTAATGCCGTTTGCAGCAGTGTGGTAAGGTCTATAGCGTTTATCGTTTCTATTTCGCGCCGCGAGATAACTCGTGTCAGCACAGGCATGTCTTTTAACGGGCGGTCACTACGGGTGCCGGTTACAACCACTTCGTTCAGGTTGGTGCGCGAGGAGAACAGCGTAATGCTGGCGTTTTGACCGGGGCGTGCGATGACATGTTTGGGCTGAAAGCCTACATACGAAGCAGTAATGTCATAATTACGATTTTCGTTAACCGTGATTTCAAACATGCCTTTGCTATTGGTTCCTTGCTTAATGGTAGTGCCAGAAACCACAATGAGTGCTCCTGGCAGCGGACTGTTGCATTCATCGGTTACCGTTCCACGAATGGTATAGCGAGAGGATACAGCGTCGGCTTTGGCAGAGGTCGTGACAAATTGGAGTATTGCGAATAAGCAGAGCAAGAATATTTTGTTCATGAAAACAATGAAAAAAATAGATGAGTGTTACCTACCTTTGATGGTTTGTTTGTTTCTCACCTTATTTATTATATAGTGAGCGATATTGCGGTGAAAGAAGTATAGGTGACAACGCCTTTCCGAGGATGGACATTCGGTTTGATAGGTTGCTGCCTTGATAAAGCAAAAAAGCCACCTCTCATGCCCTTATCAGCAGAATGAAAGGTGGTTATCTTCCAAGAGTTTACTTTTTTCTAACAAACTTGTAGTCGAATGACACTTGTTTCTTCTTTCCTGTTGCATCAGTAATGTCTGTGAACTTGATGGCTGCAAAACTTCCATCCTTGAATTTTACAATAAAGATGCGCTCTTTGTTTGCCATTTCATATTGCCCCATCGTCACACGGCGCATATACTTGTGCAGATTAGGATTAGAAAATCCCTTACTGTATCCCATTGTCGGAGGCATCTGCATCATACCTTCCATATCTACCAAAATCCATACAGGCTTGTCTGGTGTCCATGTTCCACCCTTGGGGAGTTCAGTGATTTGGTCAAGAGAGGTGGTATCCTTACCTGCAATCATCACCTCACCGCCATTGGTCATGGGGTCATACAAGTGGAAAGCAATGTGCCACTTCTTTGGTTCGTTATTTGCCCGCTCGGGTATCGTTTTGGTAATCTGTTGCATTTCGCCCGTTTGCCGGTTCATCATGCCATACACCCATTCACGATAATCTGTATTGGTTTCTTTCTTGCCACTTTCCAAATCAATGTAAACCCACTTGTCGTAGTTGGTCATTTGTTCTTCTTGCAACAAAATATCGGCATGCTTGCGAATCGCATTTTGTTCTTCTGTCTCTTTCTTTGGGGATAAATCCTCCGATTTATCACACGATGTCCATGTAAAGACCATGGCTGTAAGGCCCAAAAACAGGGCGGTAGTCGTTTTTTTCATTTTAACAATTGTTTAATTATGAGTGTTATAAATTTCGTTGCAAAGATACGAAGATAAAAAAAAATGTAAAATACCTATTTTTATGTATTTCGCTCACTTGTAGATAAGCTGACAAAAATGATTTTTTAGAGAAGTAACTAGTTGTAGGTAGAAGAAAAATGAAGAGCCTTTAAATAAGGTGACAACATAAAGGACATAGATTAATTATTATATAAGTTTCATGTTAAACAAGCTAACTACCTGATAAACAAATCAATACCTTAACAGACTTACATTTATACCTACAAATAGGTATGCCTGAGTAACGTCACAATTAGTAAGTATTGCTCATTATATTGATAAGACGTACTTTTGTAACATAAAAGTCGCCATAACTCAAATATGCGTACCGTTTTTGGTTTGCATACTATCATAGAGATTTATTTAAAATTTTACAAAATGACAATTAACATGAGAAAATTTTTACTACCTGCTCTTTTGGCAGTATTGTGTTTAGGCGTTAACGCCCAAAGTAAGAAAGCACCCAATTATTACAGAGCTATTCCAAAAGTTCACACGCATCGTCTTGCGCAATGGAGTACGTTCGGAGGTTCAGAAGTTTTTAAATATAAATATGATGACTATGGCTTTCTGACAGAAGTAAAATCTACCGAAGATGATAAACCAACAGAAATCATCAAGTTCGCTTATGATTCGAATGGCTATTTGAAAGAAGAAACACGCTATACCATCAAGCCAGATGGCGGAGAGCGAAAAGACCGACGTGATATTTACGATCGTGACGACAATGGATTTATCAAGACCTATCACAGATACACGTTAAAACCAGATAAAGAGGGGAACCTTATATTGATGGAAGACGTACGTTCTACATACGAGTACGATGCACAGATGCGCGTGATCAAAACCAATGACATGCAGTTTGACGAGAAAAATCTGAAACTGGAAGATTTCGTAGATCGCCATACCACCATCACTTATGATGACAAGGGACGTGAGCAGACCTTTAGTTTTATGATGAGCAACGGCAACAATGTATGGAAAGAAGTGTTTGAATACGATAAAAACATTGACGACCGCATGGTAGGTTTGAAATATATTCCAGGTGAAGAAGCGACGGATCACACAACCATGGAGCTAAAGTATGAGTACGATGCCAATGGAGACATCAAGAACACAGGAACAGCAGATTTCCCTTACACATTCAGCTATGGCGATGATCAGTACGATGCCGCACATACGTTCATTCCTTTGACACAATCAGAAGGAGACCGCCTTTACTTAGGTCCGCGCAACTGTTTGTACTTCAACCATCTTCCGCTCAACAAGGCTTTTAAGCATGTTCCCATGAGCGAATCTACGGATGATACCGAATGTAGTTATGAAGAAAACACGGCAGTAGAGGGGAAAACGGATGGCATTGCAGAAATTACCCATGACCAAGCGAACATAAGCTTTAGCAATGGCTGCTTAATCATAGAGGGAGCAACAAACAATGGCACGGAGCAAGTTTACGTGTACAGCGTAACAGGACAATTGGTGGCAACCCATGCGGTAAGAGGCAACAAGACTATCTTCCTAAACACGCTACCTGCTGGCGAATATATAGCCAAAATAGGAAGCAAAGTTGTTAAATTTTCAAAATCTTAACACATTGCAATAGTATAAGGCAGGGGAGCTTACGGCAATGAAGCTGTACCCCCTTACCGTACTTTATTTCCATACTTACGCAAGCAACGATAGTGTGCCTGCAAAAAAGAAATCAACAATGAAGAAAACTCTATTATTCGTTTTAATCGCCATTTCCACCTTGGCCAATGCCAATCCCATCGGAAAGCAAGAGGCCATGAAGCTGGCCATGCGATTTTTGAATCAAAAACAATCAACGACAAGCACTCGTGCAACATCTCAGCGCAACCAGTTGAAAATGGTCATGCAGTGTCCCAACTCTTATTATGTTTTCAACAATGGAAACGGGCAAGGCTTTGTCATCACGTCGGCAGACGATCGGACCGACGCTGTCTTGGGATATGCCTATACGGGAAAGTTTGACGTAAACAACATTCCCGTGCAATTGAAAGACTTGCTCAGTTTGTATGAACACGAGATAAAAACAGCTGTCCGTCTGCGGTTAAAAAACCTAAAAACCACTTCCGAAACCCGTGCGGGACTAAGCGTGAAACGCTCCATTCGTCCGCTCATCGAAACACGTTGGAATCAAGGAACACCCTATAATGACGCCTGCCCGATGGGAGCTTTTGAACGAACGGTAACAGGATGCGTCGCAACAGCCATGGCACAAGTGATGTTTTATCATAAATGCCCGCAAGGAGAAACCCTCGACACAATACCCGGCTACAAGAGCCCGAAGATAGGAAAGGTTTTGGACACGCTGCCCAAAACGACATTCGACTGGAAAAACATGCTGCGAACGTATGACGAGCATGCCAATCAGGAGCAGAAAAACGCCGTGGCGAAATTGATGAAATATTGCGGTGTCTCCACGGAAATGGACTATGCCACAGGCAAGCAAGGGGGCTCGGGAACGATAGCCGTTGAGTTGCCATACGCACTGACACACTATTTTGGATACAGCAAAACGGCACGCTATGCCGACCGTAGTGGATATACCTCAAAGACATGGAACAACATGATTTACGAGGAATTGAAAGAAGGTCGCCCCGTTCTGTATGGTGGTGTAACGCCAACCGGAGGTGGACACGAATTCGTTTGCGACGGATATGAGTCGGGCGATTACTTTCACATCAACTGGGGATGGGGCGGCTTGTCTGATGGTTATTTCCGCTTGTCTGTTCTCAATCCAGACCAACAAGGAATAGGATCGTTTGAGGGCGGATATTCATTGAGCCAGTGTGCCATTTTAGGCGTTAAGCCGAATGAAGGTGAAGAGCAGTTGGACGCCATGACGGTAATAGACCTACACTTGCGCGGCCTTAGCCAGATGTCGAGAAAAAGAATTGAGCAAGGTTTTGAAAACCTCAGTATGTCTTACGAGGTGTTCAATTACATGCTGTTGCCCTTTGAAGGTAAAATGGGCGTGGGCTTATATAAAGACGGCAAGTTGATTAAGGTAGTGCACGAGAGCGATTTTATCTCGTACGAGCCAATCACCCCTAAAAGGACTTTCTATAAGGCAATCTTGAAAAACTTTGGCGCAGGACTGAAAGGTGACTATCAGTTGTTGCCCATGTGCAAAGACAAAAAGGCAAACACCTGGCAACTTTGCCCTGGCTCAGAGAAATCTGTATGTAACTTACATATTACAGAAACCCAGCTGAATGCTTCCATCATCAATCCTCAAACCATAGAATTGAAATTGGTTTCCATTGACATGCCAAAAGTCATCAAGACGGGCAGAACTTATACGGCTATGGCAAAAATAAAGAATGTTGGTCCCGACTTTACAGGCTCGTTAAGTTTTGTTTTCGGCAACAAACGCTCGGTATTAGGCTTATCCATAGCACCTGGCGCTACGATAGAAGTACCTTTCAGCTTTCAACCCGAAGTAGCGAAGCCTAAAACACAATATCGCATTAACGTTTGGGACAGCATGCAAGCTCGTGACATCGATTTCGTAGGCAAAGGAGAGGTGGACGTCGCTGAAGGAAAGAACATACCAGACGCCAAATTAGCAGCATCGGTATTCTGCACAAACGGTAGTAGTAAAAAGGCGGATGAACTGTATGGCACCCACATGGAAGGACGGTTTGAAGTTAAAAATACGGCGACAGATGATTACGACCGCGATTTGCTCATCGCAATAGTTGGAGAGAAACAAGACGTACAGATGAAACAGATAAATGCCATCATTCCCGCAGGAAAGACTATCACACTACCATTTGCTTTCGACAACTTGATTCCTGGAACAAGATATATCGTAACATTACTGGGATACGAAGGTATCTATCAACAAGGTAAGGCTATATGCAATGGAGCCATTACATGTAAAGCTGCCGTGATGAAGTACCTGTCAGATGGAACGTCAATGGCTCTTGAGCCAGAAGGGAGTATCGACTTGACGGATGCCATAGCGGTAGACATGCACGACTTGAATGTGAAGCAAGATACAAAGTTGAAGCCAAGCAACAATCCCAACTGTCTATATTATCTACACGAAGCAAGCACCGTACCCGTGACTTTGCAAGGAAAAAATGTTATCTTGGGCGATGAAGCACCGAAGATAACCTTACAAACCAACCAGCCCATAAAGATGTTGCGCAATTTCACCGCAAGAGAAATTACATTCCAGCGTCCTTTGGTTACCAATGGTAAGGATGCAGGAAGCGCATGGACTACCGTCTCCTTACCTTTTGTTCCCGATGCCATCAAGATAAACAACCAACCAGCCGAGTCGCATGTTTATAATTTCATTCATGAGCAGGAGAACAAACTTTATTTTAACACGACTCAGCATATAGAAGCTTTTTGCCCTTATCTTCTGGAAATAAGACACATTCATGACACAACAGCAGACATGATTCTGACCATCCATGGCAAGGATGTAGAAGTCAATCAGCAAGTCAAGAGTGTTCTCGGCTCTGACAATTATAACTTTGTTGGAACGATTGAACAACATCATCCAGTCTCGGCTTATCTCTATAATGCAGAAACAAATTGCTTTGAGCTGTCTCAAGCACCAACCGTTGAGTGTTTCTCTGCTTTTGTGGAGCCTAATCATATCAATAACGAAAACGCCGTGAAGTCGCTGGCTGTTATATTGGATGACGTAGAGTTGGGCATCACTACCCATACAACGACAAATGCTCACCAGTATGTCATCTATAACCTTCAAGGGGTTAAAGTTGGAGAGGGTAAAGATGACATCGATCGTTTGCCTAAAGGCGTGTATATTGTCAATGGAAAGAAGGTGATTAAATGATATAGGTAACTCTATGTAATACATAAGGGTTCCCCCTTCATCATCAAAACCTATCATCCCATTTCTTTAGAATGGGATAGTGATATGCAAACGCTCTGTTAATTTTAATCTATTGTATTAAAATTAGCAGAGCATTTTAAGATTACTACAAGAAGAAAAAAGAAGATTAAGAGTAAGCACTCAACATTAGCCGCCTTTGTTTGATATTCCTTCTCTACTAGCATTTAAAATGATATGGTTACAACCAAAAACGTCAACAAAACAGCGTATGCAAAATTTGGGGTACGCTACATGGTAGGATAATTGATACTGAATTTTCTTTACAAAGTGCCTCTCATAACTCGCATGTAAACAACCAACGACAAAGTTGGTCGCAAATATGCGAGACATGAGCTAGGTTTATAACATACTGTTAATAAGGAAGTTATGCAAAAGTCGTTTCTTTTCGTTCGCATTTTTGCCCTTTCTTAGCGACTGAAGCATTGAGATAATCCTGCAATTTGCATGTTTTAAGGCTGTTGAAGCATGTGAATAACACCTCTAATAACGTGAGTTTGACGAATTTAGAACAGAGCAATTTGTGTATCAAAGTTCCTTTGTACATTGATGCACGGCTTCTTTGGAAACAGGAAATAAGCAACAATTGCTCTTAACAAGTTGACGATAAAATTGTCAAAGCATCTATGTCTGGAGTGCTCCACTTGTGCAATGTTCTTCAGTTTATCATTCACCGTTTCTATAATAACTATCTTTCTGAGTAGGATCCTATCATGTACACTCATTATAGCTCCTTCCATGTTACTTTTCAGTCCCGCAATAAGTTGTATTCCATCAACAAAAAGTCTTTAAAAGAGGTTTCTACTAATGTAGCCCTTGACGCCGACCAGCTTCCATGTATGAAATCTATATTACCTTATCAGAAAGTTTGGGATATGTTTTGACGTCAATAATTCAAAAAAAAGGGAAAAGCACTTACTATACAAAATATTTCAGTATCTTTGTTCTCAACATCATAACACGATATCAACATATAGAAATTACAATAATCAAGCAATCAATAAAACTTTCATAAAATATAATAATGAACAAAATATTTCATTTAGCAATTATGGCTAGCTTTGCATTATCAGCAAACGCTACTGATATAAAAGATGGCCTCACCATCTGGTTTGATAGACCTACAACCTTAGCAAACAAAGCTATTTGGTGGGGAAACAAACCAGAAAAGTGGAAAGGCGGAAACAAACCAATATCAGCAGGTGATACGGCTCAAAACCCAGATGCCGATTGGGAATCTCAATCTCTTCCCCTTGGAAATGGTAGCTTAGGTGCAAACGTTATGGGTTCTATAGAAGCTGAACGCATCACCTTTAACGAAAAAACATTATGGCGTGGTGGTCCCAACACGTCAGCAGGTGCCGATGCATATTGGAATGTTAACAAGCAGTCTGCACATTATTTAAAAGAAATCCGACAGGCATTCATTGAGGGTAACGAAAAGAAGGCTGCATTGTTAACACGCAAGAACTTTAATAGTACTGTTCCTTATGAGTCTTGGAAAGATAAGCCTTTCCGCTTTGGTAATTTTACAACCATGGGCGAGTTCTATATAGAGACAGGGTTGAGTTCCATTGGAATGAGCGAGTATAAACGTGCTCTTTCTTTAGATTCAGCATTGGCTGTGGTACAGTTTAAGAAAGATGGAGTGAGATATGAACGTAACTATTTCATCTCCTATCCTAATAACATTATGGTTGTTCGTTTTAAGGCTGACCAACCAGGTAAGCAGAATTTGGTATTCAGTTACGAAACAAATCCAGTATCGACTGGTAAGATGGAAGCAGACGGAAGCAATGGTTTGGTGTTTAAAGCACATCTTGACAACAACCAAATGGAATATGTTGTCCGCATCAAGGCTCTAAACCAAGGAGGTACTATCAATAATGATAAAGGAAAATTAACTATCAATGGTGCCAATGAAGTAGTCTTCTTGATTACCGCTGATACAGAGTATAAAGTCAACTTCAATCCTGACTATAAGAATCCAAGAACATACGTCGGTGTAAATCCGTCTGAAACCACAGCTGCATGGATGAAAAAAGCAGTGGCACAAGGTTACAATGCTTTGCTTGAAGCACACTACAAAGATTATTCTTCTTTGTTCAACCGAGTTTCTTTGACTTTAAATAGTGAACAAAGAACTTCAGACATCCCTACCCCACAGCGTTTGATAAACTATCGCAAAGGTAAGGAAGATTTTTATTTAGAAGAGCTATACTACCAATTTGGCCGCTATTTACTGATTGCTAGTTCAAGACCAGGCAACCTACCTGCGAACTTGCAAGGAATCTGGCATAACAATGTAGACGGTCCATGGCGTGTAGACTATCACAATAATATCAATATACAGATGAACTATTGGCCAGCGGGATCGACAAACTTATCAGAATGTACCCTCCCATTGATAGACTTTATCCGTACATTGGTTAAACCCGGTGAGAAAACAGCTCAAGCTTATTTTGATGCAAGAGGTTGGACTGCTTCTATCTCAGGCAATATTTTTGGATTTACAGCTCCATTGGGAAGTGAAGACATGTCTTGGAACTTCAACCCAATGGCGGGTCCGTGGCTTGCTACTCACGTGTGGGATTACTATGACTATACACGGGATAAGAAATTCTTAAAAGAAGTAGGCTACGATCTTATCAAGAGTAGTGCTATCTTTGCTGTAGATTTCCTATGGAAAAAGCCAGACGGAACTTACACAGCAGCTCCTTCTACTTCACCAGAGCATGGACCAATTGACGAAGGAACAACCTTCGTTCATGCTGTTATCCGTGAAATACTGATGAACGCCATCGATGCTTCAAAGGTCTTGGACGTAGATAAAAAGGAGCGTAAACAATGGGAAGAAGTCTTAAAAAGAATCGCACCCTATAAGGTGGGACGTTATGGACAATTGTTGGAATGGTCGAAAGATATTGATGATCCAAACGATCAGCACCGACATGTAAACCATTTGTTCGGATTGCATCCAGGACATACAATTTCACCAATTACAACTCCAGCATTAGCAGAAGCATCAAAGGTTGTTCTTAATCATCGTGGTGACGGAGCTACAGGATGGAGCATGGGATGGAAACTCAACCAATGGGCACGCCTACATGATGGCAATCATGCATATAAACTCTATGGGAACCTGCTAAAGAATGGTACACTAGATAATCTTTGGGACACACATCCTCCTTTCCAAATCGATGGTAACTTTGGTGGTACTGCAGGTGTAACAGAAATGCTAATGCAAAGTCATATGGGATTCATCCACTTACTACCAGCACTACCAGATGTATGGAAAGATGGAGAGGTGAAAGGTCTTTGTGCCAAAGGTAACTTTGAATTAGACATTTGCTGGAAGAATGGCATTTTAAAATCTGTTACTATTCTTTCAAAGAATGGAGGAAACTGTGAATTGAGATACAAAGAAGATAAGCTTGTATTGAAGACAATCAAAAATAAGTCCTACACATTGAATTATGTCAACGGAAAATTTGTACAAGAGAACTAATTATTAAGTGAATTATCTTGTAAAGAAGAAAAAGGAATCTGCTCAATAACAGATTCCTTTTTTGTTTCCTGCAAAATAGAAAATTATACGTTGTCTAACAAATGTGCATAACTTGAGTTCCAATTAAGTTTTTTTTTTGGGGAGGGGATGATTTATAATTATTAACAAAAAAAATATATTTGCACAATGACAACAAAAAAGAATTATTCAGTAAATCCTAATCAAACCTGAACTCGGGATAAGGAATTTATAGAGGCAGGAAAGGCTCGTCTCGATGGTGACACCGTCCGTAAAGCAACAAGTAATGAGGTAAAGGAACTTCGGCAGGAAAATACGAGAAACGTTAAAGTGAAATTTAATCAACAATTGAGTAGAAATCAAAAAGAATAACCAACATCTTAGCACTGCATCATAACATTTTTTGCCATTTTTTTATGCATACCCAAAGGAGAATAGCATATGCAATTAAGCTTACTATGTCAGGTAAAAGCGTATCTAAAAAAAACAAACAAGTATCTGTGTATTTACTTTGGGAGCCCAGCAAATAAAGTACAGATATGAATTCACTTATCATACACCAAATAAGGATTATGGCTATAATTAGCCAATAAATTTTTAAAAACACCTTTCTCATAATTATGTCTTTTGATTAGAAGTTGAGGAGTTTGACCTACTTGAGTTCGGAAGATGTATGGGAGCATCTATAATTGGTCCCTTTATTCTTTTTTGAAGCTTATTCCAGAAAGACTTTCCTTGCGAGTCTATAGGACTCCTATGGCGTGTTGTTTTGCACCAAGCAACCTCATAACTCCAAAAACTCTATTAGTTGAACAATCTTTCTTCCCAGTTCTTTTAAGTCTATAAAGCGAGAACTTCGATAGACCTCTTTGCCTTCTAATATAAGTAATACGGTTGGTCCTGCATATACCAGGAATCGACTAGCTATCAAAGGCTCTTCTGTTATGTCCGTGTAAAATGATAATAGCTGAGGATAGTCCTCTACTAGTCGTTCAACTTTGCTGTGCATAACATTGCAAACTCCACAATCGGGAGCCTTAACATAGAATAAGCAGAGACGATTCTTACTGATAGCCTGCTCTATTTCGTTGATATTTGTTTGATGCTTCATTTCTCCTTTTTTTGTATTATAAGCCTACCTTTATTTTGATTACATACTTTATAAGCCTGCCATTCATCATAAAATCCAACATAACTATTACAAATATAGTTATTTATTTCAACTGCTCCCTCATTTCATTTGCATTAATAGCATTCAAGACATCATTTATAAAACAAAATGATGAAATATCAAACAAAGTAACTATATTTGCACTCGCACTTTTAAGTTGAGATTAAAAGCTAAATAACACCACTGACTCATTATTTTATTAATAAAGAATAAATAGCAATGAATAAAATACGATACTGCATCATGGCATTATTTCTTCTTTGTGCTACAGCCGTTAAGGCGCAATCTTTCGTTACAGTAAAGGACGGCAAACTCTATCGTGACGGCAAACCCTACACTTTTATCGGAACAAACTATTGGTATGGAGCCATACTTGGTTCGAAAGGGAAGGGCGGAAACAGAAAAAGACTGAACCGTGAACTAGATGAAATGAAACGTCTAGGCATAAATAATCTGCGCATATTGGTGGGTAGCGATGGTGAAGAAGGAATTAAATGGAAAGCATCTCCAATACTCCAGCCTTCTCCTGGTGTGTATAACGATACAATATTAGATGGTCTCGACTATCTGATGCTTCAGCTTCAACAACGTGGAATGGTAGCAGTACTCTACCTAAACAACTCTTGGGAATGGAGTGGTGGCTATGGTTTCTACCTCGAAAAGGCAGGTGGAGGCAAGGCACAACAGCCTAACGAGGTGGGATATTCTGCCTATGTTAAGTACGCATCGCAATTTGCTACCAATCAAAAGGCGCAACAACTCTTCTTCAATCACATCAATTTCATTCTCAAACGCACCAACCGCTACACAGGAAAGCCCTACACTGACGATCATGCTATCATGTCATGGCAAATTTGCAACGAGCCACGTGCGTTCAATAAGACTGCCCTACCCCAGTTCGAAGCGTGGATTGCTAAGGCAGCAGCAATGATGAAGAGTATCGATAAACGACATTTAGTGAGCATTGGTTCTGAAGGAGCATTCGGTTGTGAAGCTGATTATGATTCATGGCAGCGCATCTGTTCCGACCCAAATGTAGACTATTGTAACGTACATATTTGGCCTTACAATTGGGGGTGGGCTAAAAAAGACTCGCTAATGCTAAATATGCGACAAGCTCAAGACTACACCAAAGACTATTTAGACCGCCATTTAGATATCTGTGCCAAGATCAACAAACCTCTAGTTATGGAAGAATTTGGTTATCCACGAGATGGTGTTTCTTTCTCTAAACAATCGTCTACCACTGCTCGAGATGCCTATTATAGCTACGTATTCTCGCTATTAGCAGACAACTTAGCCAAAGATGGATACTTTGTAGGTTGTAATTTCTGGGGTTGGGGAGGTCATGCGCAACCCAAACACGAACAATGGATACCTGGAGACGACTATATGTGCGACCCACCACAAGAGCCACAAGGGCTTTACTCGGTGTTCTCTACAGACAAGTCTACCATTAATATAATAAAAGCAAGTATCGCTAATCTGCCCAAACGCAAATAATCGATACAAAAACTCCTCTATCCCTTTCATATAGTACACCGAAAGGACTGTTACAAGGGTCATCTATTGCTCTGTTTAACCATAGCATGTATAATGATAAATCATATAACATCTACCACTTTCTAAGTGAACTATTGAATTAGACTAAGTTCTATTGGGAGCTATACTCTTATAAAGGGTGATATAAATCGAGTATAGGTAGTGTTTCTATTTTATCTTATAAAATTAACATGGGTTCAACCTATAATAAGAAATCCTCAAATGTTTCATCTTTTATTCAATGAAATATTTGAGGATTTCTTTATTTTTGATTTATGCTGTTCTGTTACAGAAAACAAACACTAAAACGTTTTTCTTTATTATCCTTGACCAGGCATTAAGAATGGAAGAACCATACTTAATGAACTTCCCCATCCTTGTTTCTTAGCACCTACTGTTGAAAGGTTTTCACGCTCATGATTAGAAGCTTGAAACATTTTCCGTTGTTTATAAAATTTTCTCCTTGTGATGCAACCTGAGGGTGAAAAATGAACCCACATTGTTTCTGCTTGATAACACCCAATTTCCTACAAGAGAAAACTCACGTAATTATAACATCTGGTTTAAGATTGTCAATAGTATTGATGGTTAATTTATCACCATCTTTCACATTATCACTCCAGAAACTATTCTTAATAATTACTTTTTTATATTCTATTGCAGTATCAAAAATTATAAGATGCAAAACTCAAAAACACTAAAACAACTTATAACTTTCAATCTTCTTTGTTGAAATTCAATAACAAAAACACATTTTATTATTTCTACTTATTAGTCTCCTTATAAATTTATCAAAAAATTAATATCGAAAGAGCAAAACAAATAATTAACTTTGTAAATAACAATAACAAGTAGAACGCTCTAACTTAATAGAGTTAAACTTATCAAAGAGCTTTATATACTTGTAATGATATACTTTAAAGTAACCAAAGATCAACCCTACAATGACATATAAGAAGAAAATTTCAATGATAATAGCATGGGCAATAAGTCTATCAGTCACAGCCCAACCCTATGAAAAGCCCACAATGGGCTGGAGTTCGTGGAACACTTATCGAGTTAATATCAGTGCCGATTTAATTAAGAAACAAGCCGATACAATGCTACAGCAAGGTTTGAAAGATGTGGGATACCAATATATCAACATCGATGATGGATATTTTGGAGGACGAGACAGCAAAGGTCAGTTACTTATTCACCCTTTACGTTTTCCAAATGGATTGCAACCCGTTGTTAGTCACATTCATAAATTAGGTTTTAAGGCAGGAATTTATTCAGATGCAGGGCGTAATACCTGTGGTAATTATTGGGATAAAGACGAAAAAGGAGCTGGTGTTGGGCTGTATGAGCACGAACAACAAGATGCCAATTTCTTTTTTAAAGATTTAAAGTTCGATTTTATTAAGATAGACTTCTGTGGTGGTGATGCCCCACAAAACACAGAACATCTTCAACTTAATGAACAAGAGCGTTACACTGCCATTCGAAATGCTATAGATTATACTGGTAGAAAAGACGTGCGCATCAACGTTTGCCGTTGGAATTTCCCTGGAACTTGGGTACATTCAGTGGGAACTTCATGGCGTATTGATGCAGATATATCTGCAGATTGGAAAGCTATTAAACGCATTATAGCAAAGAATCGTTACCTTTCTGCCTATGCAACCGAAGGGCATTACAATGATATGGATATGTTAGAGATAGGTCGTGGGCTATCAGAAGCTGAAGAACGAACTCATTTCGGTATGTGGTGTATTCAAAGTTCGCCCCTACTCATTGGCTGTGACATGACTACCATACCTGCAAAATCATTGGCTTTGCTTAAAAATAAAGAATTGATTGCCCTTAATCAAGATCCCCTTGCCCTGCAAGCCTATATAGTAAAGGTGGAAAAAGGAGTGTATCTTTATGTGAAAGATATACTAACATTGAATGGAACAACCCGTGCGGTGGCGATATATAACCCAACTGATAACAATCAAGACTTTTTGCTGAATGTAGAAGATGTAGATTTAGACGGCAAAGTGAAAGTGCGTGATGTCTTTACACAACAAGATTTGCCCGCAATAACCACAAAAACAATGAAAGTTAGTGTGCCATTTCACGACACTCGTATCTTCGTTCTAAAAGGAAAGCAACGCAAACAACGCACCAACTACGAGGCAGAGACTGCTTGGTTACAACGATTTCAAAATATTGGCAAGAATAACACACTTGGATATGCCCAATATAGTGCCGCTTCTTACTGCTCTGGAGGAGCAAAAGTGGAATGGCTTGGCAACCACGAAGACAACTATATGGAGTGGCGCAATGTATTTTCGCAAAAAGAAGGAGACTATATTATCACATTAAGTTATGTTACAGATGAAGACAGAATCCTATTCTTTAGCGTGAATGGTGGTGAAAAGATAGAGATAAAAACTCCAGGTAAGAATAAGAACGAGGTAAAAACGGTTAGTATGTCCATTCGTTTAAAGAAGGGAATGAACACCATACGCATCGCAAACCCTCACGGCTGGTGCCCTGATATAGATAAAATCACCATAACAAAGAAATAAAAAAAAGAAATCTTTCGTTCACATTATAATAATTTGAGCACTCTTTTCTTATGTTTATAAAGTTTCAAAACTCTCCCATTCCTTCCGTGAGTCTCAGCCCAAGTCAATCCGTTTTTAAGGAAATATATGTATATCTTTAGATACATTATTCGCCTTTATTTTTTAATGTCGCAGACTATCTATATTCTTTGAGCACAACAAATCATTACCTATCTAAAACATATTGGCTATCAAATAATTATAGTTCGTCAAGAAAAAAGATATGACCACCAAGAAAAACGAAATGAACGAGCACCGATATCTCATCAATGCTCGTCCATGATTATATTATTTCGTATAAAAAAATACTTATAATTGTGTCAACTCAATCACCTTTTCGATTGCAGCATTTAAGCCTTCAAGGTCTTTTCCACCTGCAGAAGCATAGTGAGGTTGACCACCTCCGCCTCCCTTTATTAGCTTAGCTGCCTCACGAATCATTGCGCCAGCGTTTAAGTTATGTTCTTTCACCAAATCGTCGCTTAGCATAACGCTCAATAAAGGTTTGTTTCCTGCTGTGGTTCCGATAACACATAGCAAGTGAGAAGGATTGGCTTCACGAACCTTAAACACAAGGTCTTTAGCGTCTGAAGCGTCGATTGGCAACACACCTGTAACAATTGTTATGCCGTTTTGTTGTTTTGCGCCCTTCAACAAGAATTCTTTCAAACGCTCAACGTTTTGTGCTTTGAACTTTTCTACTTCTTTCTTCATTGCCTCGTTCTCTTCAATAAACTTCTCAACGGCACCCTTTAGGTCTTTAGTGTTATTGAATAGAGCCTTAACAGCTCTGATAGTGTCTTCTAAAGAGTAAACAAGCTCTTCGCAGTTTTCACCTGTAATAGCTTCTATACGACGTACACCAGCTGCCACACTTGTTTCTGTTACGATTTTAAACATACCAAGTCGACCAGTAGATGTAGCGTGAATACCACCACAGAACTCGCAACTAGGACCAAAACGCACCACTCTTACCTTGTCACCATATTTCTCTCCGAAGATAGAAACAGCACCCATCTCTCTCGCTTCTTCAATAGGAGTGTCACGATGTTCGTCCATTGGATAATCTTCTCTTATCAATTGGTTCACAAGTCGTTCTACTTCACGAAGCTGTTCGTCTGTTACTTTTTGGAAATGAGAGAAGTCGAAGCGTAGAGATTCTGTCGAAACATAAGAACCTTTTTGCTCAACATGATCGCCAAGAACTTGCTTTAACGCATAATCAACTAAGTGAGTAGCGGTGTGATTAGCAGCACTTGCATTGCGATTGTCGGTATCTACACAAGCCATAAAGCTTGCTTTAACATCTTTAGGCAATGTCTTTACGATATGAATGCTTTGTCCATTCTCTCTTTTTGTATCGATTATTTCAATGGTTTCGTCCTCATTTACAAGCACACCTTTATCTCCTACTTGTCCACCCATTTCACCATAGAAAGGTGTATTGTTTAGAACTAGCTCGAAATAGGTATTCTTCTTTTGGGTAACCTGACGATAACGAAGAATCTGACACTCATATTCTGTGTAGTCGTATCCCACAAATTGTTGCTCACCTGCAGCCAACTCTACCCAATCTGTGCTCTCAACTACAGCCGCATTACGTGCTCTTTCTTTTTGCTTGCGCATCTCTTCATCAAACTGTTCAGCATTAACTGTTATTTGATGTTCACGGCAAATCAACTCAGTTAGGTCGAGTGGGAATCCATAAGTATCGAAAAGACGGAACGCTTGCACGCCATCTAGTTCGCTCTTTCCTTCTTTTTTCAACACTTCGATAGCATCATTAAGCATTGAAATACCTTTTTCTAGAGTGCGAAGGAATGAATCTTCTTCTTCTTTAATCACTCTTCCAATCAACTCACGTTGTGCAGTTAGTTCAGGATAAGCCTGTCCCATTTCTGCAATAAGAGTAGGAATGAGTCGGTATATAAACGCTTCTCTTTGGTGTAAGAAGGTGTATGCGTAGCGAATAGCACGACGAAGGATACGTCTAATTACATATCCTGCCTTTGCATTGCTTGGCAATTGTCCGTCAGCAATAGAGAAAGCAACAGCTCTAAGGTGGTCTGCAATAACACGCATAGCCACATCTACTGCGTTATCTTCGCCGTAGTTCTTATGCGAAAGCTTGCAAATCTCTTTTATAATAGGTTGGAAAATGTCTGTATCATAGTTACTGTTCTTGCCTTGAAGTGCACGAACTAAACGCTCAAAGCCCATACCTGTATCGATAACATTCATGCTTAATGGCTCTAATGAACCATCTGATTTGCGGTTAAACTGCATAAACACGATGTTCCAAATCTCTATTACTTGTGGATCATCTTTGTTAACGAGTTCTGAACCCTTTACTTTGAGCTTCTCTTCTGGCGTTCTTGAGTCGAGATGTATCTCTGAACAAGGACCACAAGGACCTGTATCGCCCATTTCCCAGAAGTTATCATGCTTGTTTCCGTTGATGATATGGTCTTCAGGAAGATGCTTTCTCCAGAATGAAGCGGCATCATCATCACGAGCAATGTTATCCTCTTTAGAACCTTCGAACACTGTTACATAAAGGTCTTTAGGGTCTAAATGAAGTACATCAACTAAATATTCCCACGCATAGTCAATGGCTTCTTCTTTAAAATAATCGCCAAAACTCCAGTTTCCAAGCATCTCGAACATGGTGTGGTGATAGGTATCATGTCCCACTTCCTCAAGGTCATTATGCTTTCCGCTTACTCTTAAGCACTTTTGAGAATCGGCTCTACGACGTGGCTCTGGGTCTTTTGTACCAAGAATGATATCTTTCCATTGATTCATTCCAGCGTTAGTAAACATCAATGTAGGGTCATCTTTAATCACCATAGGCGCAGATGGCACAATAGTGTGACCTTTTGAAGCAAAAAACTGCTTGTAAGACTCACGTATTTCGTTAGCTGTCATCATTTATATGTATTATTTTAAATTTCTATTAAAAGTTTTGCAAAGATACCTAAGTTTGAGTATTTTTGCAAATAAATTAGTTTTTGTTTAACAAAAAGCATCGTATTATGGCTCTGAATATGAATAAAAACCTAAAGCTTTACTACTCTATTGGCGAAGTAGCAAAGATGTTTGACATTAACGAAAGTACCCTTCGCTATTGGGAAAGCGAGTTTCCTTATCTCAAGCCCAAGACAAACAGTAAGAATGTTAGGCAATATACAGAGAAAGATATAGAGCAAATTAAGGTGATTTATAACCTTGTTAAGGTTCGAGGATTTAAGCTTGCAGCCGCAAGAAAGATGTTAAACGAAAACAGAAAGAATGTTGACAAGAGCGCAGATATTTTGGAAACGATGATTAATTTGCGTGATGAACTAAAAGAATTGAAGAAACAACTTGACTCGATAGTGTAGCTTTTTATTTTTACTTTGTAAGGATATTTTTCTCAAAAACAATCCACTTTCTTTTTATTTTCTATAGACTTAATTATTTAATCTCAAAGAAAAAGAAGAATTTATTCATTTTTTATGAGATAAAAAAACTTATATATTGAGAAAATCTAACTTAAAGATTGCTGAAATTATCGCCTACTTTTTCAGAAGATCCCATTTCTTTCAGTTTATAATGCACTCGTTGTACTTTTACACTGCAATACAATAAAAAATCAACTTTCATTTTTCGTAAACACAATTACAATTCTTTTACACTCCAAAAGCAATGCAATTACCATGCAAAAGCATTGAGTTTACAGTGTAATTGCATTGAGTTTACAAAAGAAATAACTTAACATACAATAACATTCGCTTTACTCCTTAGATATAGGTTGATATTTTAAAGATGTTCATTTTTCTCAAAATCCGTATTAGAAGCGTCTTTTTATTGTTTTTCTAACATAATTTTGACCAATAATAAATTCTATGAATTATCCAACTTACCTTTTTTTTATTAGCATAAAATGATTTTTTTGCAAATAAAATATTTATAAACTCAAGAAAATTTGTATTTTTGTAATCTAATAAATAATGTGTATTGATGGATCTAAACTTATTGACTGCAATATCACCTGTTGATGGTAGATATAGAGAAAAAACAAAAGTATTTGCGGATTATTTTTCAGAATATGCACTAATTCGCTACAGAATAAGAGTTGAAATTGAATATTTCATTGCACTTTGCGAACTTCCTTTACCCCAATTAAAAAACGTTGACAAAGAAGTTTATGGCAAGTTGAGAGGCATTTATCGCTATTTCGATGAGCAGGCTGCTTTACGTGTAAAAGAAATAGAAAAGGTTACTAATCATGATGTTAAAGCTGTTGAATATTACATCAAAGAACAATTTGACGCTATAGGAGGATTGGACGAATATAAAGAGTTCATTCATTTTGGCTTAACATCACAAGATATCAACAACACAAGTATCCCGTTGTCGATAAAAGAAGCATTAGAGAATGTTTATTATCCAGCTATTGAAGAGTTAATTCATCAAATATCACACTATGCAGACGAGTGGTGTAGCGTGCCAATGTTGGCAAAAACACACGGGCAACCTGCCTCTCCTACTCGCTTAGGTAAAGAGTTTAAGGTGTATGAATATCGCTTAAAAGAACAGCTCGACAGCTTAAAACAAGTGAAGCTATCGGCTAAGTTCGGTGGAGCAACAGGAAACTACAACGCACACCACGTTGCTTATCCAGACTATAAATGGCAAACGTTTGGCAATGTGTTCGTAAATGATATCCTAGGGCTACAACGAGAGCAATTTACTACACAAATAAGTAACTACGATAACATGAGTGCTTTGTTCGATGCTATGCGCAGAATAAACACCATTCTTATAGACTTTAATCGTGATATATGGATGTATATCTCGATGGAATACTTTAAACAAAAGATTAAAGCAGGCGAAGTGGGTTCAAGTGCAATGCCACATAAGGTGAATCCTATCGACTTTGAAAACAGTGAAGGTAATCTTGGAATTGCAAATGCATTGCTACAATTCTTAGGAAGGAAACTACCTGTAAGCCGTTTACAACGTGACTTAACCGATTCAACAGTACTTCGCAATGTAGGTATGCCTTTTGCTCATGGATTAATTGCAATTCAAAGCACCTTAAAAGGACTCCGCAAGCTTATCTTAAACGAAGTAGCAATAGCACAAGACCTCGATAATACTTGGGCAGTTGTTGCCGAAGCTATTCAAACTATATTGAGAAGAGAAGGATATCCACACCCTTATGAAGCTCTTAAACAGCTAACAAGAACTAATGTCGGAATAACACAAGAAACAATAAGCGAATTTATTGACACTCTAAATGTTAGTGATAAAGTTAAAGCCGAATTAAAATCAATTACCCCAAGCAATTATACGGGTTTATAAAGAACTATTTAATACAATTATAATAAATTTAATAACAAATTAATTAACAAGCCGTGAGGCTAAAAAAACAGATTACAATGAACACAGAATTAGAAAAAAATCAATCTGAAGGAACCACAGAACAACAGCTGAACAGCCGTGAAGGCTATGGTAGAATACAAGATAACTACCAGAGAGAGTATAATAGCAGTAATGGAGTTTCACAACGCCCAAGAATTGGTTCACGTCCTGCTTATAGCAGCCAACAAGTAAATAACGATAATGAAGGCTTCCGTCCAGAAGGCTTTGGAGCAAATCTTCAAGGAGGAAATGGACGTCAACAATATCAAAGACCTTATCGTCCACGAGTTAACCAAAACGGCTATCAGCCACGTCAACAACAAGGTTATCAGTCACATTATGGTGACAATGGAGACAATCGCTCTATGTATTCACAAAATCAGGGCGGTTATCAACCTCGTCAACAAGGTTATCAACCACGCCAACAAGGCGGATATCAACCTCGTCAACAACAAGGCTACCAAGCAAGACAACAAGGTGGATATCAACAAAGACCAAATTATGGCAACCAAGGTTACCAACAACAAGGTTATCGCCCACACTATAACCAAGGCGAAAACCAAGGTGGATATCAACAACAAGGTGGTTATCAAGGCTACAGAGGATATCAACCACGCCAAGGATACAACCCTGGTTACAGACAACAAAATCAACGTCAACGTACTCCAGGATACGATCCAAATGCAAAATATAGTCTTAAAAAGCGAATTGAGTATCGTGAAGACCATATAGATCCAACACTTCCAGTACGTCTTAATAAGTTCCTTGCTAACGCAGGTGTATGCTCTCGCCGTGAAGCAGACGAATACATACAAGCAGGAAGTGTAACTGTTAATGGACAAGTAGTTACGGAATTAGGAACAAAGGTGATGAGAACAGACGAAGTAAAGTTTGGAGATAACCTCGTTTCACTAGAAAAGAAAGTATATATTCTTATCAATAAGCCAAAAGACTGTGTTACAACAAGCGATGATCCACAACAACGCAAAACTGTTTTAGACCTTGTAAAGAATGCTTGTCCTGAACGTATTTACCCTGTGGGACGTTTAGACCGCAACACAACAGGTGTGCTATTGCTCACCAACGATGGCGACCTTGCAAGTAAACTTACACATCCTAAGTTCTTAAAGAAAAAGGTATACCACGTGTTCCTCGATAAACCAGTTGCTCAAGAAGATCTTCAAAAGATTGCAGAAGGTATCGAACTAGAAGACGGAGAGATACATGCAGACGAGATTGCTTATGCAAATGAGGAAGATAAGAAACAAGTTGGAATCGAAATCCATAGTGGAAAGAATCGTATCGTACGTAGAATTTTCGAACACTTAGGCTACAGAGTAATCAAACTAGATCGTGTTCAGTTTGCTGGTTTAACTAAGAAAAACCTAAGAAGAGGCGACTGGCGTTTCTTAACAGAGAAAGAAGTTGACATCCTTCGCATGGGAGCTTTCGAATAATTCAAGAACAAATATAACATCAATAATAATTATTTAAATTATCTATTGCGACAAAAAGATAGATGTTCGACACCATACGATAACGTGAATACCTTTCAACAAAGGAAGAAACACAATTTGTATCAAAGGTAAACATCTATCTTTTTATATCCTAACCATAGTCATATAACTTTTAATAGCTATGGTTTTAAAGGCACAAGTTATACAAAAGATGGAAAAAATTAAAAGAACAAAGGTTGCAGAAGCACTCAAAAGAACCGACTTTGGCGCAACTGTAAATGTAAAAGGTTGGGTTAGAACACACCGAAGCAGTAAGGCTGTAGACTTCATTGCCTTATATGATGGTTCAACAATCAACAGCATTCAAATCGTAATCGATCCCACAGCGTTCGACGAGTCACTACTTAAACAAATTACAACAGGTTCTTGTATCAGCGTCGTTGGTGAACTTGTAGAAAGTCAAGGTAGCGGACAAAACGTCGAAATTCTTGGTAAGAGCATCGAAATATATGGTCTTTGCGGAAGCGATTACCCAATGCAAAAGAAAGGACAAACATTCGAATACATGCGTCAACACGCACACTTACGTCTTCGTACCAATTCTTTCGGAGCAGTAATGCGTATTCGTCACAACATGGCAATTGCCATTCACCAATATTTCCACGAGCATGGTTTCTACTATTTCCACACTCCTATCATCACTGCAAGCGATGCAGAAGGAGCTGGAGAGATGTTCCAAGTAACCACAAAGAACCTCTATGACTTGAAGAAAGACGACGAAGGACACATCACTTATAATGATGATTTCTTCGGAAAGATGACCTCTTTAACTGTATCAGGACAACTTGAAGGTGAATTAGGTGCAACTGCTTTAGGACAAATCTATACCTTTGGTCCTACATTCCGTGCTGAAAACTCAAACACTCCACGTCACCTTGCTGAGTTTTGGATGATTGAACCAGAGGTGGCTTTCATTGACTTAAATGAGTTGATGGACCTTGAAGAGGACTTTATTAAGCATTGTGTGCGTTGGGCTTTAGAACATTGTAAGGAAGACTTAGAGTTCTTAAACAAGATGGTTGACAAGACATTGTTAGAACGTCTAGAAGGAGTTGTGAAAGAAGACTTCGTTCGTTTGACTTATACTGAAGGTATCGAGCTACTCGAAAAGGCTGTGAAAGAAGGACATAAGTTCGAATTCCCAGTGTCATGGGGCATGGACCTTGCCAGCGAACACGAGCGTTATCTAGTTGAACACTACTTCAAAAAGCCTGTTATTATGTGCGACTATCCAAAAGACATCAAGGCTTTCTATATGAAGATCAACGAAGATGGTAAAACAGTTCAAGGTACAGACGTGCTCTTCCCACAAATTGGTGAGATCATTGGAGGTAGTGTTCGTGAAGAAAGCTACGACAAGTTGGTGAACGAAATCGAAACAAGAGGAATACCAATGAAGGATATGTGGTGGTATCTTGATACACGCAAATACGGAAGTTGTCCTCATGGTGGATTCGGATTGGGCTTCGAACGTCTTATTCTTTTCGTAACAGGAATGCAGAATATCCGTGACGTTATTCCTTTCCCACGTACTCCTAAGAGCGCAGAATTCTAATAAATAGCTTTTACTTGCCCTACTATTTCAACACAACACCATTGTTTGTGAAGCATTGAAAGGCAGATAAACAAACCTAGAAAAGGTGCAAATAAACAATGCACAGAAGACAATTAAAAGGAGATGCTATAACAATTAAATAGCATCTCCTTCTTCTTTTATAGGCAACTGCTAACCATTCGCATTTTACATCGCCTTTTCTTTTTCTTCAAGCAGATTACCCATTCACCTCAAAAACCCTTGGAGCACCTTACAATAAAGATGTAAAGACTCTGTAACCACCAAAACATCTACAAAGAGAAAGAATTAATCAGTGGAGCAAAACCTATTCCTCTCCCCCTTTAATAGACAACTTACAGCGAGCGAATTCATCTTATTCAAATCGTTAGGAACCACTATTTAGAGCAGAATGCCCTAACCCTACACTCTATATTTAACGAGATTCAAAACTAATTTGTTTAGCTTCTTATCCAATTGCCTTTGTCCTTTCTTATAAACTCGATGCAATCACACAGTAAACTCAATGCTTTTAACATACAATAGCATTGCTTTTTAAGGTCAAAACGACTGCTTTTACATTAAAGAAAAGCAACACTTAAATACCTATGCTTTACTATGTGAGAAGACAAAGAATGTTTGAAAGGAATGAAAGGGAAAGAATGTTCTTCAAAAGTAAGAACAATTATTGTTCGTAATGCATCAAGAAATTGTTTTATTGGTAGCTGTCTGTTCTGCTTTCAATCATTTTTTTGTATCTTTACATATCAATAAAATAACGTACTAACACAGACAATTATGACCTACAACCGATTACTTGAATATTGTTACTTTTATAAAGGCTAAACAATTTGCCTCGAAGAGTTTGACCAAAAGAATGAAGGAATGCTATGGTTTGCCGAAAAAATGATTTGCAAAGACCTCTCCAAGCTTGTTGATGATGCAAAATCCTCATGTAAGTTTTGCACAAGCTGTGCCATCTTATGTGGGCAAATGGGATTCTTATTCTTTGTATGAAGTGATGGAAACCTATTTTTAAAAGTGCCCTGAACTACGTTTTAAGTTCATATAACCGCACTAATACCTACGTGTGTCATCTGAGAAAGATAAGTATTTTCAGTATACAAGACGATGAAAATACCCTTCTATTCTCCTAAATATCAGTCTTTGTCTTCCTCTAATAAAGTACTCATTAACAATATTGGCGTTTTATTAAAAATACAAAAAAAAAAAAACAATACAAAAATACCAGATTCGTATAGAAAATCTTATTATTTTTATTATATTTGTACAAATAAAATTAAGTTTCATGTTTTATACACAAAGAACAAATGAAAAAGAATACACATTTTTTTTGTTATGCTTTGGTGTTAACACTTCTTTTCCTTTTTATGCCAAATAAGAGTGAAGCAAGAGCTAAAATCCCTGTAGGCACTCGTGAAATCGTAGATGTTGTTTATCGAACTCCTGAAAAAGACAGTATCTATCAAGATGATGTAAAATTGGATATTGCACGTTACTACAAGCTATTTGACATCGCTTACATTCTTCCTCTTTATGTTGTTAACGAGCCAAAACTTGTTTTTTACGATGCAGAAAACGATATGATTTACGAGCCAACAACAACTGAACAAAAAAAGTTCTTGGACGAATATCTTAAAGAAAAAGGTCTTAACAAAGAAAAATTGACAAAAATTGGCTGGTATAAACGCTGGGGTGGCAAGGCTGTATTGTTCCTAGTACTCGCATTTGTCTTAGGAATTCCTTTCATCAAGACCGAAGATGAAATAAAAGAACCAATAAAATTATAAACTTAACATAAAACATTTATTATTATGCCAACAACTCAAATTATCATTATTGCAGTATTTATCGTAGTAGCATTCTCTTTTAGTTTTCTCTACAGCAAGTTCTTTAGTGCTAAAGGTACTATAGAAGACTTAGATAACCGCATTAAGAACACAAGCGAACAAGAAATTAAAGAGTTCTATACGTCAGAAATGGGAGACTACATAAAGCATTTAAATGGCAAAAAACTTATTGCTGTAAGTTGTTTATTTCACGCTCCTGACACAAAAGAGCACATGAAGAATGGTGTAAAAAACTATCTGTATAGCTTACTTACATTGGGTATGGTGAAATTTAGAACTGTTTATGTTGCAACTCCTTTATTTTTAGCCGAAGACGGCTTACACGTTATTGAGCTTGACAAAGATGATGAGGTAAAAAATCACTATCTTTTTGACAATGACCGCTTAGCTAATGCTAAGATCTTCCCTAAAGAGAATCAAGCAGCAAGCAAACAATTGATCAAAAATGCGGCTTTCTTTACACTCTCTATTCCAAGCGAATCGGGAACTAGAGAATTGGAGTTATGCACTGAGTTCTATCCAACTCAAGAAAAATATTCGCTCTATCCTTTCAATAAGAAGCTTATAGCAGCAGCTACAGGTCGTCATTTCTTAAAGAAACTGGGCGAATGTTTCAGTAATCTTCAAGTGAGATTCTAAGAAACACAAAGCCTATCTTTATCAAAGATACAACGCAACTAGGGATAGCCAACAATGGTTATTCCTAGTTTTATTTTTGTCCCTTACTTTTACCTACACTGGTATTTTAGTTGCTTATAGACCTTTTGATTTTCTGTTTACATATATCTATATCCTATCAACACATCGTTTATATCGCTTCTGTCTCATTTTATTCCCTCTTTAAGATGGTTACTCTGCACGAATGAGGGTTACACAGAATAAAAAAAATAGGCTTTAGAAGCGAATAAAATCGGTTTAACAAGTAAGTCTAGGATAGACTACTTTAGAGGAACACCTTGTAATAAAAAGAATGTCTCTTCTTTCTTCCTTATATATATTGCAACATTAGTTACGTTTATAAGGACATATGGAGGTACTGTCTTTAAAAAATGTGTAAGCCCATATTTTTCTTATCTTTGTATTTGGAAACATTAAAATAAAGAAATAATGGAACTTACACAATTACAAATCCCAGTGAGGGAGCTATATGCTGGAAGGAAGAGCTTGAAATGCTGAAAGAACGAGGAGTTGCTCAAATAGACTTAGTAGTATCTGATGCACTTCAAGGAATAGAAAATGCTGTTTGTGCAACTTTCCCCAAGGCATCTCATCAGTTTTGCGTAGCTCATATTAAGCGACAAATACTAAATTGTGTCTCACATAAAGATAAACCACAGATGGCAGAAGAACTTAATGAGGTCTTTCCTTTAGAAAACAAAGAGATGAAATCTTAGTTGGGATATGAACAATTTATTACTTTTGTAGCCAAATGGGAAAAGAAATACCCAATATTGAAAAAGTATAAGGCCGATCGAAACATCGCTTACTTTACTTATATGATCTTTCCAATACAAGTACAAAGGTGCATATACGACAAATTGGATTGAAAGACTCAATAGAAAATACAAGAGAACAATAAAAATGAGAAGTTCAATACAATCAAATAAGTCAGCACTTTTGCTCTTAGCAAGTGTAGAGATGGAAGGAACAAAAACAACATACACAAGGAAAATTCATCAATGGAAATTTTGGAACAACAACAAAGAAATATGAATAATAAACGAAGAAAAGAAATTTTATCTTACACACTTTTAGAAGAGTACCGAAATATTTCTCTCTAATTACGAAGATAGTGATAAATACGGTATTGTGCAAACAATTCACCCATTATATTTACAACGATATTGCAACTATGAAGAAAGCCGTCGTGCAGTCAGAAAAAAGCTGACGAGTTCTTCTGTTGGAGGTCGCCAGCTTTTAATAGAATGCTCCTATGCATAGGATTGTGGATGGTTCTATCTACTTGCTTACCAAACAAATGAGTAGTTTTCAGTTCTGCCTCTGTGATTTATGAACTTCAGTGAAGTTGGGTATCTTGATTCATTCAGTGTCCAGCTGAAATTACTTTCCCCCCCCCCTGTTACAACACGGAGAGACAGATGCTTGGTTGATGTACCGAGCATACCTGCAAAGTAAGCAAAGGATAGTTCGTTAAGGTCTGCCGGTATATTTTCGTTAAACAGCATCAGGTAACCTTTGTTAACGATGGGAGACAAATGACTCGCGGATGTGTAATAGAGTTTCCAAGGTTCATCGTCCTTCTCGCCATGATCAGTCCTTTCTACTCTTGTGATATCCCCGTTTTCGTATATCCAACTCCAGACCTCTTCTCCGCCCTTGATGGTGGCCTCTACGAGATGCCCGTCACGGTCGTATGAAAAATTATACATATGGTTGGTTTCTGGTCTGTCTTCGTAGTAGTAGTCTATTTTATCGCATTTCAGGACATATCCATCTTTATTAAGATACAGGTTGCAGACAACTTTGTTGATATCCCTTCCCGTTACAGTCATGATGACATCTGGAGACGGGGCTATAGAGCGTGTCACCGCTTCTGTGTACTTGAATATAATATTTTTGTCTGCAGACTTCATGGATATGATTTGTCCTTTTTCGTTTGTCTGAATGGTCATGCCCGCTACACTCTTGGGCAATCCACTCATAAATACTTTTTGAGGATTTACCACAGCGACGGTTTCGGGTTCGTTGTCGCCCTTGCTACAAGATAGGACAGTTAGTATTGTGCCCATCACCGCTACGACAAGGAAGGACATTGTTAGATTTTTCTTCATTATTTTTATTTTTTTACATTTATGATTTGTTATTTAGTCCTTAAAAGTGGGTGATATAGACAAATAAAAAGCATGGACTGATTACTTCGCTTCCGTTCTGGAGGCATCCGCCAAACACCTACCCCACTTTAACGAGTAAGAGCTCACGCCGTTTAACGTGAGCATCAACTTTTACTCTCATGGCTCTTTAATTTATTTGGCAAATTTCAAGAACAAGAATGCAAGCTAACACTTTTTATCTATATGCCTTTTGTCTGTTTATTTGCTCATAGGCTATCGTTTTTTTTCGTTGCAAAGGTATAAAAAATATTACAAAGCTAGTGTCCTAAAAAAGTGCGTAAACCCATACTTTTTATCGTTATATAAGTAAAAAATAATAACAAAAAGGAACTTTGCATTCACAAATTTCGGAAATTATTTCGAATTACACAAGCAGTAATAAGGCTTTTCGAACTCTTCAGTCTTTAATCTTTAATTCTCTTGTGAGACATGAATAGGATTTATTTATCAGCAAGAACGCACACGAACAATGTAATAGTTTTCATTCTCATCATTGGTATAGTCATGCTTTAGAATTTTCTCTTCGTATCCTCGTAGTCGTAGTGGTAATTTCCATCCTGTTCTTTAGGTTTAATTCGTAGCTAAATTAGTGTTTAATAAAACCTATTAAACAAAAAAGAGAGCTTAACTGATTACTCAATTAAACTCTCTTTAATAAAAAAGGCAGCTACCTACTCTCCCGCATTGCATTGCAGTACCATCGGCGCAAGTGGGCTTAACTTCTCTGTTCGGAATGGGAAGAGGTGGAACACCACCGCTATAACCGCCTGATATTTCTTTATAACATCTATAACATATCTACAAGCAAAATGTATGATTAAATAAATCAAAACGGATGAAAATAATCTGTGTCTGAAAGCTTTGGGCAATTAGTAGTGCTCGGCTTTGACATCACTGTCTTTACACCTACACCCTATCAACGTCGTCGTCTACAACGACCCTCAAAGGAGTTCTAATCTTGCGGATGGCTTCGCACTTAGATGCTTTCAGCGCTTATCCAAACCAGACTCGGATACCCAGCGGTGCCCCTGGCGGAACAACTGGTAAACCGGAGGTCTGTCCATCACGGTCCTCTCGTACTAGTGACGGCTCCACGCAAAACTCCAACGCCCGCGATAGATAGAGACCGAACTGTCTCACGACGTTCTGAACCCAGCTCGCGTGCCACTTTAATGGGCGAACAGCCCAACCCTTGGGACCTTCTCCAGCCCCAGGATGTGACGAGCCGACATCGAGGTGCCAAACCACCCCGTCGATATGAGCTCTTGGGGGGGATCAGCCTGTTATCCCCGGAGTACCTTTTATCCTTTGAGCGACGGAGTTTCCATACACATCCGCCGGATCACTATGCCCTAGTTTCCTACCTGCTCGGCATGTCTGCCTCTCAGTCAAGCACCCTTATGCCATTGCACTCTAATAGGTCGGTTACCAATCGACCTGAGGGTACCTTTGGAAGCCTCCGTTACGCTTTTGGAGGCGACCACCCCAGTCAAACTACCCACCAAACAATGTCCTCGTTAATCACGAGTTAGACCTCAGACAGCCAAAGGGCCGTATTTCAAGGATGGCTCCAAGAGTGCTGGCGCACCCCCTTCAAAGCCTCCGGCCTATCCTACACATCGGATGACCAAGGTCAATGCTAAGCTGTAGTAAAGGTTCACGGGGTCTTTTCGTCCCATCGCGGGTAATCGGCATCTTCACCGATACTACAATTTCACTGAGATCATGGTTGAGACAGTGTCCAGATCATTACACCATTCGTGCAGGTCGGAACTTACCCGACAAGGAATTTCGCTACCTTAGGACCGTTATAGTTACGGCCGCCGTTTACTGGGGCTTCAATTCAAACCTTCTTCCGAAGAATAAGCTCTCCTCTTAACCTTCCAGCACCGGGCAGGTGTCAGACTGTATACATCATCTTTCGAGTTAGCACAGCCCTGTGTTTTTGTTAAACAGTTGCCTGGACCGATTCTCTGCGCCTCAATACCATTACAGTAAGAGGACCCCTTATCCCGAAGTTACGGGGTCAATTTGCCTAGTTCCTTAACCATGAATCTCTCAACGCCTTAGTATATTCTACCCGACTACGTGTGTCCGTTTACGGTACGGGTGCTTTAACAATATGTTTAGAGCATTTTCTTGGAAGCAGGATTACCCACACTATTGGTTTACTCCGAGGAGAAAACCATACTATCAAGTTCGGATCTGATTGTGGATTTACCTGCAATCATCAACTCCTACACTCTTTAACGAGGACTTCCGTCGCCTCGCGGTGGTGTCACTTCTTCGTCTGCCCATCACTCATTAAAGCAGTAACGGAATATTAACCGTTTCTACCATCGCCATCGCCATTCGGCTGAGACTTAGGACCCGACTAACCCCGGGGTGATTGACATTGCCCGGGAAACCTTGGTCTTGCGGCGGGAGGGAATCTTACCCTCCTTATCGTTACTTATACCTACATTTGCTTTTCCATAAACTCCAGATATAGTTGTCCTATATCATTCAACGTCAATGGAATGCTCCCCTACCGATACTTTTTTAAATACTATCCCGCGCCTTCGGTATCTGCCTTATACCCGATTATTATCCATGCCCGGACCCTCGACCAGTGAGCTGTTACGCACTCTTTAAATGAATGGCTGCTTCCAAGCCAACATCCTGGCTGTCATGGGGACCAGACTTCGTTAGACTAACTTAGACAGAATTTGGGGACCTTAAACGACGGTCTGGATTCTTCTCCTCTCGGGGACGGACCTTAGCACCCGCCCCCTTACTGCACGACTGCAAAGCGTAAGCATTCGGAGTTCGTCAGGTCTCGATAGGCGGTGAAGCCCTCTTGACCTATCGGTCGCTCTACCTCTTACGTTAATCATCGTACGCGGCACCTAAATGCCTTTCGGGGAGTACGAGCTATCTCCAAGTTTGATTGGCCTTTCACTCCTACACTCACCTCATCCAGAAGCTTTTCAACGCTTATTGGTTCGGACCTCCATTCCGTGTTACCGGAACTTCATCCTGGACAAGTGTAGATCACTTGGTTTCGCGTCTACCACCACTGACTCAACGCCCTGTTAAGGCTCGCTTTCACTGCGGTTGCTCCACTTAAGAGGATTAACCTTGCCAGTGACGGTAACTCGTAGGTTCATTATGCAAAAGGCACGCCGTCACATCATAAAATGCTCCGACCGCTTGTAGGCGCATGGGTTCAGGATCTATTTCACTCTTCTTATCGAAGTTCTTTTCACCTTTCCCTCACGGTACTGGTACGCTATCGGTCTCATGGGAGTATTTAGCCTTACCGGATGGGCCCGGCAGATTCACACAGGATTACACGTGTCCCGCGCTACTCAGGATACTACTATGTCTTGGCATGCTTCGAATAAAGGGCTTTCACCTGCTATGGCTACACTTTCCAGTATATTCTTCTCGCAATTCAAGTACAACAACGTAGTCCTACAACCCCAACATTGCAGAATACAACATTGGTTTGGGCTAATCCCCGTTCGCTCGCCACTACTAAGGGAATCATTAGTTTATTTTCTCTTCCTCGAGGTACTAAGATGTTTCAGTTCCCTCGGTTCGCCTCATATATCATATATATGATAATTACCTTATGGTAATTGGGTTGTCCCATTCGGAAATCAACGGATCAAAGGTTATTTGCACCTACCCGTCGCTTATCGCAGCTTATCACGTCCTTCATCGCCTCCATGAGCCAAGGCATCCGCCATGCGCCCTTAATTACTTTCTAAACTTTAGTTATCTTAAAAAAAGATTAACTCATACTTTCAGCTGTTGATTTCTTGTTTAATCTACAGTTTTGCTTGTATCAATATGTCAAAGATCTTATTTATTACGAATCAAATTCATAATACATGTGGAGAATAACGGATTCGAACCGTTGACCCCCTGCGTGCAAGGCAGGTGCTCTAGCCAGCTGAGCTAATCCCCCAAGGGTTAACTTGTATCTTAGGTAGTCCCAGGCAGACTTGAACTGCCGACCTCCACATTATCAGTGTGGCGCTCTAACCAACTGAGCTATAGGACTTCGTTCTGGTTAAGTTCAAGTGCCAAGGCTAATGATTTGCCCAGCATCATTTTTCCCTTGTAAACAAGACAAGTAAGTAAGTACAAGATTATAAATACATATAACCTATAAAGCTATAAATAATAGACGTCTCCAGAAAGGAGGTGTTCCAGCCGCACCTTCCGGTACGGCTACCTTGTTACGACTTAGCCCCAATCACCAGTTTCACCCTAGGCCGACCCTTGCGGTCACGGACTTTAGGCGCCCCCGGCTTTCATGGCTTGACGGGCGGTGTGTACAAGGCCCGGGAACGTATTCACCGCGCCATGGCTGATGCGCGATTACTAGCGAATCCAGCTTCGTGGGGTCGGGTTGCAGACCCCAGTCCGAACTGAGACGCACTTTGAAGATTAGATCTCATTTGCATGAAACCAACATTCTGTATGCGCCATTGTAACACGTGTGTAGCCCCGGACGTAAGGGCCGTGCTGATTTGACGTCATCCCCACCTTCCTCACACCTTACGGTGGCAGTATTCCCAGAGTGCCCAGCATTACCTGATGGCAACTAAGAAAAGGGGTTGCGCTCGTTATGGCACTTAAGCCGACACCTCACGGCACGAGCTGACGACAACCATGCAGCACCTCCACAGCTGCCCCGAAGGGCCTCATCATCTCTGAATCGTTCAGCTGCAGTTCAAGCCCGGGTAAGGTTCCTCGCGTATCATCGAATTAAACCACATGTTCCTCCGCTTGTGCGGGCCCCCGTCAATTCCTTTGAGTTTCACCGTTGCCGGCGTACTCCCCAGGTGGGATGCTTAACGCTTTCGCTAAGCCACTGACCATAAAAGGCCAACAGCGAGCATCCATCGTTTACTGTGCGGACTACCAGGGTATCTAATCCTGTTCGATACCCGCACCTTCGTGCTTAAGCGTCAGTAACGTTACGGTAAGCTGCCTTCGCAATCGGAGTTCTTCGTGATATCTAAGCATTTCACCGCTACACCACGAATTCCGCCTACCTACTACGCACTCAAGTTCGACAGTTCGCGCTGCACGATAGAGGTTGAGCCACTATATTTCACAGCACGCTTATCAAACGGCCTACGCACCCTTTAAACCCAATAAATCCGGATAACGCCCGGACCTTCCGTATTACCGCGGCTGCTGGCACGGAATTAGCCGGTCCTTATTCATGTGATACATGCAAATAAGTATACATACCTAACTTTATTCTCACATAAAAGCAGTTTACAACCCATAGGGCCGTCATCCTGCACGCTACTTGGCTGGTTCAGATTTCCATCCATTGACCAATATTCCTCACTGCTGCCTCCCGTAGGAGTTTGGACCGTGTCTCAGTTCCAATGTGGGGGACCTTCCTCTCAGAACCCCTACTGATCGATGTCTTGGTGAGCCGTTACCTCACCAACAAACTAATCAGACGCATCCCCATCCAATACCGAAGTTCTTTAATGTATAAATCATGAGAAAAATACATACCATCAGGAATTAGTCCGTCTTTCAACGGGTTATGCCTGAGTATTGGGTAGGTTGGATACGCGTTACTCACCCGTGCGCCGGTCGCCATCATTGGTTGCAAGCAACCAACATGCTGCCCCTCGACTTGCATGTGTTAAGCCTGTAGCTAGCGTTCATCCTGAGCCAGGATCAAACTCTACATTGTAAAATTTCTTATATTTATTCCCCAAAAGGAGAATGTTTTCTGACTTAGAACGACTATCCTTATAACCTTTATTGAATAATCAATTAACGGTTCGTATTTATACCCTGTTGTAAAAAAATAACAACAAGACTCTTGTACTAACTTGTCTGTTTATGTAAATCTATTCAAAGAACTCTATCTTTATTGCTAACAGAGATTACTCTCGAAAGCGGATGCAAAAGTACAACTTTTTATAACACAAACCAAATAATTATATGAGAAAATTCAAAAAAAATGCACTTTTTTAATTCACAAATGGAAAAATCAACCACAAAAAGAGTTTCACCTATTTATATTATATAGAGGAAAAGAATCTAGTCCTCTTAACATATAGCAAATAAAAAAATGTACTGTCTAAGAATCCTTAATTGCAAATACCAAACGATATCATTCATATTTCAATACATTAAGACTATCACTTCTCTTAAAACCTCTAAGCTTCATCCTAAACCTCACTGCTTCTAAAGGCATTAAACAATATTTATAAACTTTCTATTAGTAAGTATATAACTTTTCGTTTGAAGAGTTACTTCAAATGTAGTACAACCAGATAAAGCATCTGCTATTCTCAAAACTCGCAAAATACGCCCAGAAATAGGTAACATTTACACATTAGAACAAGCCGAAGAAGCATTGAACGATGTAACCTCACATCACTCACAAGGAAAGGTTATTATCCAACTATAATAAGAAGAATATAATCCTTACATATAAATAGATTCCATTTTCCTCCTATTTATCACTCTTTCTTCCCCCATTAGCTCCTATATGGGGAGATATTTCAAAACTTCAAATCAAAGGCAACATCGTTTCATTGAGAGATTATTCTTTCTCTGCAGTATTTCAAAGAACCATATCCCACTCTAACAATGAGTTTCGATACGGCTCTTTGTGTTTTATTATTCTAAGCAGAAGCATTTACTTCTACATTCTTTCTGCAATACTTTTACCAACTTTTTGAGCTCGTCAACACCTGTATAAATTATCTTGTTAGTAAGCAAACATTTTGTAAAATAGAGAAAATGAGAACGTCTTGATAGAGGTAACCTCTACACTTTATTCTCCACTATGTATCTTCTTTGAAAGTAGAATATATAATCGACGAAGACTATGATTGAGTAGGAAAAGAAAGAACTTCTGTTTGAGTGTGAAAGTAACACCAACCTTCTTCATATCTTCCCGAAGTTCTGTATAAAATGAATGGTGAATCCATTTTGCACGAGGTTCACACAGAGCAACAGCCAAAAGGTTGACAATACGGTCTTTTATGGTATCAACAAGAAATTCTTCTTGCTGTTCCTGCGGTATTGATTTCATACGTAAGCCATTGAGCAAATGACAGTAGCTTGCCGTCCAATGGTAGTCATTACTTGTATGTTCTGCTCCTTTACGGTAAAGATTCTCCTTAATAATGGCAACTGGTCGCTCTGTATGGAAAATCATTCTCAACCAATAGATATAGTCTTCTCCCATCTCCAGTTCCTTAGGCAAGTCAAAGACAAAGGGTGTTAGTAATTTCTTTCTAAACAAACTTCCCCAAGGAACACCAATTGTTCCTTCTCCAAGTACTGCTAGGTGTCGGAATGTATGAATCTCTATATTTTTTCTATATGGTATAGATAAAGATTGTCCGTTTCCAAAAATAATATCGGTATCGTTATTAATACGTTCAGAAAAACGTGCAAGCGCATATTGTTCCAATTCGTCATCAGCATCAACAAAGGTTATCCATTCTCCTTTTGCTTGCTTTACTCCTTCATATCTTGCTGCAGTGCGACCTTTATTTGGTTGGTGAATAATGGTGATCTTATCATTGTCTGCATATTCGTCACATATCGTACCACTATTGTCAATACTACCATCGTCTACTAAAATCAACTCAAACTTAAAATAAGATTGTACTAAAACACTTTGTATACATGCACGAAGTGTATCTTCTGCATTATAAATAGGTATAACCACAGAAATCACATCAAAAGTCTTTTCTTTATCCATAAGTTCAAGTAATTTCTAGCAAAGATAGTTCTTTTTGCATAAATAACAAACACCCTCTTTTAGTTTTTCTCCTCTCTTACCTTTTCTTTGTCAACCATCCTTTTTAGTGAGAATATTTTGTGTTATTATTATCAAGATTGATATCATTTTTTATCAAAAAATCGACATCGTTCATGTAATAAAAAATTACATAAAGTTCTTTTCATTTATTTTTCAAGTACACATTGTAGTTTATTTAAGTTTTTTGCAGGTATTCTATCTGGCAATAAAGCCTTTACATGGGTAGTTTTTATAGTTCCCAAAGACTCATCACCAACACTAGTTCTATACTCAATCCCTCTAATTCCACACAACACAAGAGGTAAAACACCATATAACACGACTAAAAACAATGCTTTTCAGTTTTTTTTATTAAGTTTGTAAACACAACTTTGATTAGTATTTTCGAAGTAAAACAATAATCGGTAACTATTAAACATCAAACAAAATGCGACATATTACATTACTCCTCGTTGTAATTTTCTGTGCAATGACATCTAAGGCACAAGACTTTAACAAATTATTTAGCGACTCTACCCTTCGCATTGCCTATACTTTCAGCGGAAATGCACATAAACAAAGCATAGCATTAGACCAGCTAACTATGTCGCCACGTTGGTTTGGTAAACGCCAAAATCTTAATAAAATCCCCGTAGAAGGCAACGCACAAATAGCCGTTCGCCTACATAATACAAAGCAACTTATTTATCTTAACTCGTTCTCTACCTTGTTTCAAGAATGGATTACCTACGACGAAGCGTTGAAAGTAGATAGAAGTTTCGAAAATGTTCTACTTATTCCTATGCCTAAAGAGGCTGTAGATGTAGAAGTATACATGATTAATAATCGACGAGAGAAAACCATTTCGTTTACACACACTATCAATCCCAACGACATTCTCATTCGTCAAGATGGATTGAAAGACCTCACCCCTTTCGAAACTATACATCAAGCAGCCGACACCAATAAGTGTATTAAAATAGCATATCTTGCAGAAGGCTATACAGAAAGCGAGATGCCAGCTTTTATAAACGATGCAAAAAGAGCCACTGAGGCTTTGTTTGCTCACGAACCTTTTAAAGAATTGCAAAGCAAATTCAATATCATAGCAGTAAAATCTCCTTCTAAAGACAGTGGAACAAGCATCCCTTCAAAAGGCATTTGGAAAGAAACTGCCCTACAAAGCAGCTTCGATACCTTTTATAGCGATCGCTATTTAACCACACTTCATGTTAAAAAGATTCATCAATGGCTTGCTGGTTTACCCTACGAGCACATTATTATACTTGTAAACACATCTGAATATGGTGGCGGTGGCATTCTTAATTTCTATAATTTATCTAGCTGTAACCACAAATCTTTCTTGCCTGTGGTGGTTCATGAGTTTGGACATAGCTTTGCAGGACTAGCAGATGAGTATGCATACGAGCAAGAACAGCTCAACATGTATCCGTTAGATATTGAGCCATGGGAGCCTAATATCACCACATTGGTGCAGTTCGACAAGAAATGGAAAAACCTATTAGACCCCCAAACACCCATACCTACACCGCTCAACAATAAAAAATACACACTCGGAGCATTCGAGGGCGCAGGCTATTCGCTAAAAGGTGTGTATCGAGGCGAACGTAATTGCCGAATGAGAGCAAACGACATTCCTAATTTTTGCACTGTTTGCCGCAAGGCATTAACCGATGTTATTAATTTCTACACCAAGTAATTGAATGATCATTAGAGTCAAACAGCTTGTTGCACTCCTCTTGTTCATAATCTTGCCTACCTGCATTTTGGCACAAAATAAACGTCAACAAAACAACGATAAAGAGCTTTTAGCAAAAGCTATAGATTATTATCAAGGAAGCAAATATCACGAGGCACTACTCTTTTTCGAACAACTCAACAATAGATATGTTTTAAATCCTCGATTTAAAGCATATATGGCTGTGTGCTATTATCACGACAACGATTTTAAGAAAACCACCGAAACGCTCGACACTCTTTTGCAATCGCTCATCGTTTTCGCCCCTCGTGAGCAAGCAGTGTATTATTTTATCAACGCAGAAAGTCACTTTCAAGAGCAAAACTACAAACAAGCTCTCAGCAATTTCGAGCAAGGCTTGCCCCTATCCGACAACAAAGAGAAGGGTTATATCTATTATAGAATAGGCTTTTGCCATCTCTTTAACGAAGAATGGCAGTTGGCACTCAATGCCTTCGAGCAATCAATTAAAAGCTATAACGACAACAACTTGCCCAACATTCACGAACAACAAATCCTCAACATGATTTTGGGTTGCCAAGAGAAGCTAAAACCTACAACAGAAATACCACCCGACACCTTACCCCAAACACCCAAGAGCGAAGGTAGTAAACAATCTCAATTGGACACAGAAAAAAGAAAAAAGAAAAAAGAATAAGAAATAAATGATAATAAATTCTACACAAACTCTTTTTTTATTTTTTATTCAGGGGAAATATATACCTTTGTGCCGAACAAACTTCAAATAGTATATAAAAGAGATTGTATATTTAGTATTTTACAAATTTAGAATTAGCATTAAGTATGAAAAGATTATTTTTAATTGGGATAATGATATTATCCGTAGTTTGTAGTTTTTCTCAGGATATAGCAAGTGTCAAAACCCTAAAAGAACAACAAAAAGTGCTGGAATTAACAGCCAAACTGAATAAACTACAAATCGAATTAGAAAAAAAGAACCTTGAACACAACGCTCTTATTAGTAAGGCTGCTAGCGTTGATGCTGACGCAAATACTGCAACAATGGGTTTCACCACATCAGATCCTTCAAGCACTGTAAAGGAAGCAAAAGGCATTATTAAGAAACTTGAAGAAACAAAAGATATCAATAAAAAGTTAGCTAAAAACCAAAAAGATTTGAGTAAGATAGAAAAAAATATAGATAAGCTCAAAACTAAGATTAATAAATTAAACAAAGAGATTCAATTTATTGACAAATAAAGATAAAAACAATATTAAGTTAATATGTAGGGATGCCTAAGCAATGCATCTCTACTTTTTATATGTAATAACACAGAAACACCCTCATCTATATGAAAAAGAAAATATTTTTATCACTATTATTGATATTAGCATCTCATCTTTCAATATATTCTCAAATGCTCTTCTCTGAAAATCTTACAATGGATATAGACAGTACAAAGACAATACAAGGTTCTTTATTACCAGTATTGGATTTTAAGACCGAAAAAGAGAATATTCTTACGTTTAAGAACACTGCTAATCTCAATTTATTAATAAACCATCAGCGTGTCATTAATTTGATTAATAAATTAGAACTTTCTACTTACGGCAAGAAAATCATAGTAAGCGGAGGATATGTACATGCAGAATATCGTTATTTATTAAATCGTGCCTTTGAAATTTATCCTTATGCTGAATCACAATGGGCAGAAAGCCGAGGCATGACATATAAGGTTTCTACTGGATTGCAATCACGATATAGATTAATAAACAAAGAAAAATTCCTCATGTTTGCAACTGCTGGACTTTTTTACGAATTTGAGAAGTGGGAAAATCCAACCCCTAATGCAGGTCCTTTATATGCTTATAGCCGTAGTATTAAGACACATTTGTCAATCAGTTTCAAGCATCATATAGACGATCATTGGAACCTAACCACCACTGCTATTCATCAAGCCAAGCCAGATAAGAACTTTAATAAGCCACGAATAGGAGGTGCAGTAGACCTTAAATACAACATCACACCTAAGGTGGGTGTTAATGTTGCCTATCGTTTCATATATGACACAGCTCCAATTGTTCCCGTTAGAAAGATGTATTCAACTGTTGAAGCTGGTTTAAGTCTATCCTTCTAAACAGAATAATATGCCAGTTCGGGATAAAATGTATAAGGAAAAGAGTAATTCCAAACATATCGGAAGTACAACATTTCAAAAAAGTTGTCCCGAACTGACTCCTATTAAAAGGAGTTATTACCTTTCCCTCACTTAAAGTAATGCCATTACATAACTATAACATTGCTTTTAGCCTACAAAAGCAGTCGTTTTAGCATATAAAAGCATTGACTTTGAAGTGCAAAAGCAATGATTTTATTAAGCAATTCGATCGCATTTAAAAGAAAAAGAGCAAGTAATTAGAAATATATTCTCACCCAGAACAAGATATAACCAATTCAATACCAATAAAATACCATTACACACCAAAAAGAATTACATCATACTAAAAACTAACTAAGCCCCAATTAATTTTCTTTTTCCTCTATTTCTCTTATCTTCTCCTAAACTTTTATCTCTTGTCAACAATTCCATTTATGAAGAATAAAAGCGAAGCTCTATTTAGATACATTAACTATATATCCAACTACAATCGTTAAGTTTCACAAAAAAGAGAAGCATCGACATAAAACAAACAACACTTTAATGTCATTATTTTGCTAAAAGTAGCACCTTTTCTGAGTAATTGGCACAGACTTTGCAAATCATTACACATAATATATATAAAAGAAAGGTAAACAATAATGACCAATCAATTCTCACCAAGAGTGTCTGAGATCCTTGCTTTCAGTAAAGCAGAAGCCTTAAGGCTTGCTAGTGGATCGATAGGTCCAGAACATTTGTTGCTAGGAATAATAAAGGATAACAATCAATATATCAACAACTTATTCACAGAAAAGCGTATAAATAAAGACGACATTAGAGCGCAACTCGAAGAAAAGATACAAAACGAAAACAGCTCTAACACACTTTTCAGCACAGATGTTGCCCTTAACGACAAAGCAAACAACATCTTAAAACTTGCAATTGTTGAAGCACGACTCCTTCATTTGCAAATAGTTGATATTCAACACGTCCTCTTAGCCATTCTACACGATAGCTATTTAAACAACGCTAAAATTGTTTTAGAATCGAACAATATGAACTACGATAATACAAAAGAATTTCTATATCCCAGTACTAAACCTCAAACCGATGGACTAGAGCTATCTGGAGACGAGGAAGAAGAACTATCTGAAGACAACAATTTTAGTTCTTCTCGCCGTGAAAGTGCAGGAAGTACTACCACAAAAACAGAACAAACAAAAAGTAAAACACCTATACTCGACAACTTTTCTACCGACTTAACCAAGGCGGCAAGCGAGGGATTACTTGATCCTGTGGTAGGAAGAGAGCGTGAAATTCTACGTCTTGCAGAGATTCTTTGTCGTAGAAAGAAAAACAATCCTATACTTATAGGTGAGCCAGGTGTGGGCAAAAGTGCCATTGTTGAAAATCTTGCGCAACTTATTGTTCAACGAAAAACATCTCCTGTGCTATTTAATAAAAAGATTGTAGCACTCAACATGGCATCTATTGTGGCAGGAACGAAGTATCGTGGACAATTTGAAGACCGCATTAAAGCCTTACTGAAGGAATTGAAAGAGCATCCCGAAATAATTGTATTTATCGACGAAATACACACAATAATTGGTGCAGGAGGAACTCCAGGCAGTATGGATGCAGCCAATATCATGAAACCTGAGTTGGCAAGAGGAGGTATTCAATGTATTGGAGCCACCACTCTTGATGAATATAGAAACAGCATTGAGAAAGATGGAGCATTGGAACGACGTTTCCAAAAGATTATCATTGAACAAACAACAGCACAAGAAACGCTACAAATTCTATCGAACATAAAGGATAGATACGAACAACATCACCACGTTCAATACACTGACGATGCCTTAAAAGCATGCGTCAATCTGTCAGAACGATATATTAACGACCGCTTTTTCCCTGATAAAGCAATCGATGTGATGGACGAAGTGGGTTCGAAAGTGCACTTGCGCAACCTAAAAGTGCCCAAAGAGGTTGAAGAAAAGGAAAAAGAAATAAAAGAAGCAAATGCTAAGAAAACCACAGCTGTTAAGAATCAGAACTATGAACTCGCTGCCAATTATAGAGATAAGGTGTGCGCTTTAGAAAAAGAACTCGACGAATTGAACGCAGCTTGGACTAAAGGTGAATACAAAGACATTGATATCGTAACCGAAAAGGAAGTGAGCGAAACGGTATCTATAATGACTGGTGTTCCTGTTGAACGCATTGCAGAAGCTGAAGGCAGTAGACTTAAAGCGATGAGCGACACACTTAAGAAAACAGTTATTGCACAAGACAACGCTATCGACAAAGTTGTAAAAGCTATTCAACGCAATCGTGTAGGCTTAAAAGACCCTAATCACCCTATCGGAGTGTTCATGTTCTTAGGTCCAACGGGTATTGGCAAAACACATTTAGCTAAGAAGTTGGCTCAAATTATGTTTGGTTCTGACGATGCTTTGATAAGAATAGACATGAGTGAATATAGCGAAGGCTTTAACACTTCACGCTTAATTGGTGCCCCTCCAGGGTATGTTGGTTACGAAGAAGGTGGACAATTAACCGAAAAAGTGCGCAGAAAGCCCTACTCTATCATTCTGCTCGACGAAATAGAAAAGGCTCATGGCAATGTATTCAATATGCTTTTGCAAGTGTTAGACGAAGGTCGTTTGACTGATGGAAATGGTAGAATTGTTGATTTTCGTAACACAATTATCATCATGACCTCAAATGCTGGTACTCGACAACTTAAAGATTTTGGACGAGGTGTGGGCTTTAACGCTGGCGGTTCGTTTGGAAGTGATATCAACGAAAGTGACAAAGAATATGCAAGAGGAATTATTCAAAAGAGCTTAAGCAAACAATTCGCTCCTGAATTTTTAAACCGTCTCGACGAAATTGTGATGTTCGATCAACTCGATCTCGATGCGATTCTAAAGATTACCGATATCGAACTTGCTTCGCTAACAAAGCGAATTGAACAAATTGGCTACCAGATTGAAATATCAGATAAGGCTAAAGAGTTCGTTGCTAAAAAGGGTTATGACGTTCAATTTGGTGCTCGTCCACTTAAAAGAGCCATTCAAACCTATATTGAAAATGGTATTTCAGAGCTTATTTTGTCTGAGAGTATCAAACTTGGAGATACTATCTCGGTTGGAAAAGTGCCCAATAAAGAAGAGCTTAGCTTTAAATAAGCCTTCTTTATTTATGGTTGTAAAGACGCCAGTGCAATAGAACATTAAATAAGAATGATACCCACATCTAAGAAAGTAGCAGGAAACCATACTCCTATCAATGCTACTTTCTTTAGAGAATAAACTTTTTTCTGAATAGAACTGGAATAGAACTTTAAGTAACGCCATACCTTTTAAATTGCATTCAAATAAGTTTTAATACAAAATAATATGTATATTTGCATAAAAAGTATTTGTTATTTAGAGAGCTTATTGCTGGTTCTTCTTATTAGTGATAATAGAATAAAGAAGCAGACAAAAGAAATTCCAAAAGTTCAATTTACACAAAGACATATCTATGAAACAATATATATTATTTCTACTTTGCTGTTTTTTTACATTTACTAATACTCATGCACAGTCTAAATCAATAGCAAAAAAGAAAGAAACAAAAACAAAAGTAGCTATTACTGAGAAAAAAACAGACAATAGTTTGTTTACATCTATGCTTCCAAATACCGATAAATTATTGGTAATTGATAGCATTGTGGTTGATAAAGAATCATTTCTAGAACATCTAGATTTGCAAAACGACAATGGTTATGTTGGCATAGAAAACAATAATGCATGGTTTATAAATGCATTAAATAATAAAAAGGTATATGCTGTTGGCGACTCTGTTTCAGGAAGAAAACTTTTCCTTGCCCATTATATCAATTCCAAATGGGAACAAAAACGTCCCCTTTCTGAACTAAATGCTTTATTTTCTGACATCAATTTCCCCTTCTTAACACCTGATGCCACAACCTTATTCTTCTCAGCAAAAGGAGATAATAGCATCGGAGGATTTGATATCTACACTACACGACTAGATACTGACAAAGGTGTTTTTTATATTCCAGACAACTATGGGCTACCATATAATTCTACCGCAAACGACTATTTTTTGGCAATTGACGAAAGATACAATCTAGGTTGGCTCGTATCTGATCGTTATCAACCTGCAAATAAGGTTTGTATTTACATCTTTGTACCAAATAAAAATCGCTTAAAGCTGACACAAGAAGGCTTCGATAGCAATACAATAAAAAAAATAGCACAATTAAATAGTATTCAAGATACCTGGAAATTTGGTAACAAACAAGAGGCTATGCGCAGTTTAGAACGCCTTAGGAACCTAAGGAATAAGAACAATAAAGATGGAGAAACTATTCTTTTTATTGTGAATGATAATATAAAATATACATCATTGAAGCAGTTTAAGTCTAACAAGAGTAAGCAATTATTTACAAAACTAGAAGATAGCAAGCAATTGGTTGCAAAACAAAAGAGTGAACTAGATAATTTAAGAATGCAATATAAACAAGCCAATAAAGCAACACTGTCATCTTTAAAACAAGATATTCTTTTTATTGAAAACCAACTTACGAAACATTTAGCTGAGCAAAAAGAACTTGAACAACGCATTCGAGAGCTAGAACTCAATTAATAAACACATAAAATATAAGACCATGAGTAAGTATTTTGCACCTTCAGAACTTATCATCAATCAAGATGGAAGCGTTTTTCACCTACATCTTAAACCTCAACATCTTGCAGATAAGGTTATACTTGTTGGCGACCCAGGAAGAGTTGAACAAGTTTCAAGTTTCTTTGATAGTATTGAATGTGAAGTAAGTAACCGTGAATTTAAAAGCGTAACAGGAGTTTATAAGGATAAACGAATTACGGTTGTAAGTACAGGTATTGGTTGTGACAACATAGACATTGTGGTGAATGAATTAGATGCTCTTGCAAATATTGATTTTGAAACACGAAAAGAGAAAGAGAATCTTAGACAGCTAACACTCGTACGCATTGGAACTTGTGGAGGATTGCAAGAATATGTGCCTACAGGAACATATATTGCAAGTGAAAAGAGCATTGGTTTCGATGGTTTATTAAACTTTTATGCAGGCAGAAATGAAGCATGTGATCTTGATTTTGAAGCTGCTTTTAAGAAACACATGAATTGGAATGAATTGTTAGCTGCTCCTTATGTTATAGATGCAGACAAAGAATTAATAGAGCGAATTGCCAAAGATGATATGGTAAAAGGTGTTACCATTGCATGCGGTGGTTTCTTTGGTCCGCAAGGAAGAGAACTAAGAATCCCACTAGCCGACCCTAATCAGAATAAAAAAATTGAAGAATTTGAATACAATGGCTATAAAATTACCAATTTTGAGATGGAAAGTAGTGCTCTTGCGGGCTTAGCAAAGCTTATGAATCACAAAGCAATGACATGTTGCATGGTGATTGCAAACCGACGAGCAAAAGAAGTAAACTCTAACTATAAGAATTCTATAGATGGACTCATAGAACGAGTTCTCAACAGAATTTAACCACATCTAAATATCAAGCCCAAAAGAATATCAAAAATAATCACTCTTTCAGTAAGGGATTAACTTCTCATTCACACAAAAGAACAAAAGAATGTTCTAATTCTAAGATATATAAAATGAACAACAACGACACAATATGTGCACTTGCCACTGCAAAAGGTGGAGCAATTGGTGTAATTCGTATCTCTGGAGAAAATGCAATTAACATTGTTGCAAAATGTTTTGAAGCAGCTTCGGGTAAAGAACTGGAAGAGATGGCTGCTCAACGAATTATATTTGGCAATATTAAAGATGAAGAAGGGAACATTATAGATGAAGTTTTAGTTTCTGTTTTTCGTGCTCCACACAGCTATACAGGAGAAAACACCATAGAAATTTCGTGTCATGGTTCAACTTATATCATCAATACGATTCTCCAAAATCTTATTAAAAGAGGTTGTAGACAGGCTCTTCCTGGCGAATTTACACAACGTTCATTCTTAAATGGCAAAATGGACTTGAGTCAGGCAGAAGCAGTTGCTGACCTTATTGCATCTACGAATAAAGCTACTCATCAACTTGCATTAGGACAATTGCGTGGCTATTTCTCTTCAGAATTGACTGAACTGAGAAAGAAATTATTGAAGATAACCTCATTAATAGAACTGGAGCTCGACTTTAGTGACCAAGATGTAACCTTTGCAGATAGAGAGGAATTGGCAGAATTAGCTCAACATATCAATAAAAAAATAAAGACTTTAGCCAAATCTTTTGAAACTGGACAAGCAATAAAAAATGGTATTTCTGTAGCAATTATCGGTAAAACAAATGTGGGTAAAAGTACATTATTAAACTGTTTACTTAAAGAAGAACGAGCAATTGTTAGTGATATACATGGAACTACACGAGATGTAATTGAAGATACCATAGAAATAAACAATATCACCTTTAGATTCATTGACACTGCAGGTATTAGAAATACAGACGATACGGTTGAAAATTTAGGTATTGAACGAACCTATAAGAAGTTGTCGGAAGCCATAATTATCTTATGGGTTGTTGATGAAATACCAACAAAAGAAGAAATAGTGGAGATGCAAAAACAAACAATAAACAAGAAACTAATCATTGTTTGCAATAAGTCTGATGAAAAACAGCTATCTTTCCCGATCGACGGAATTAAGGACATAGCTCCGATTGTATCTATCTCTGCTAAATTCAAAGAAAATATAGAATGTCTTGAAGAAACCATTTATACCGCTGCAGACATTCCTGATGTTCACGAAAATGATGTTATTGTAACAAATGCACGCCACTATGAGGCACTGATACGAGCTCAAGAAAGTATTGAGAGAGTAATTGAAGGTATCAATAACGACTTGAGTGGAGATCTTTTAAGCGAAGACCTACGTCAATGTCTAGTATCTCTTGCAGAAATTACAGGTGGTTTTATCACCTCAAACGAGGTCCTCGGAAATATCTTCAAACATTTTTGTATCGGAAAATAACCGACAAAAGAAATATTATTCCCCCTAAATATTCTCCAAAATATTTAGATTAGGAAGATATCTAGCAGACAATCATATATAAGAGAAGACTATTTTATATATGATTTTATAAAAAGATAAGTAAAAATAAAAAGTGAACATAAAATCAGCACCTGCAGTATTGTATTCTGTAGGTGCTGATTTTGAATAATATAATACTACCCTATTGTACTAATAGAGAAACGTCCTATCTTATATTGTCACGTTGGCTGCGATGTATTCGAAGATACAAGAGCATACACCAAACAACAATACACCGATGGTGCAAAGTGCAAGTGTAATCTTTGTGTTAACATCTGACTTGAATGTTGGCAAAGGATTTTCGCTCTTGTTGATATACATTGCTTTTACTATCAATAGATAATAGTATAAACTTACAACCGTGTTGATCAAGGCAATGAACACTATTACATAAGAAAGTGTTGAGCCTTGCTCTACTGCAGACATGAAAACAAAGAACTTACTGAACATACCTGCGAATGGAGGAATACCACCTAATGAGAACAAAGCAAGGGTCATGATGAACGAAAGTTTTGGATTGGTGGTGTATAAACCATTATATGCCTCAATATCGGTAACTCCGTTGTTACGCTCTTCAATAGCACCAATAATTGTAAACACGGCAAGATTGGCTACAACATAAATCAACACATAATATGAAAGAGCAGCAATACCCATTGCATTGTCGGCAACTACTGCCAACATAATATAACCAGCTTGTGATATTGAACTAAATGCCATGAAGCGTTTTAGCTCTGTTTGGCGAATTGCAAAAAGGTTTCCAATGGTGATACTCAATACAATTAGGATGTAAAGAAGTATTTGCCAATGTTCTACCATATTTACAAACACTTTCATAAGGATTGTTAGTGAAGCAAAAGTTGCAGCTCCCTTAGATACTACCGATAAGTAACCTGTAACTGTTGTTGGGGCTCCTTGATAGGTATCTGCTGTCCAGAAGTGGAATGGAACCAATGATATTTTGAATGCTAAACCACTAAAGAAGAACACCAAACCAGCAATGGTTAGAGGTGATGCTGTGATAAGTGATGCGCAATCGTTGAAATATAATGTTCCTACTGCTCCGTAAATAAGTGAAATACCGAACAACATTACACCACTTGAGAAGGTTGCTGTAAGTATGAACTTAGCACCTGCTTCTGCTGAATTGTGACGATATTTGTCGAATGCCACTAGACATGCCATTGGAACTGACGCCATTTCGAGTCCCAAGAAGAATAAAAGGAAGTGTCCTGCGCTTACCATCATGTTCATACCCAACAATGTTGAGATGATTAAAAGGTAAAATTCTCCTTCTTTAAATGAGGTATCATTACGTTGTAACCATGTACGACTTTGAATGAAAACTAGTAGTGTACCCAACGCAAGTATTGTTTTAATAACACTTATTGATGAGTTGGTTTGATACATTCCACCAAAGGCTTCCATGGCAACTGATGGCTGAAAGTTCAACACAAGATGTAGCAACATAAGCACACACACCAATGGATTGAACCAACGACGTTCTTTTCCAGCTGAGATAAAGTCGGCAATAAAGGTAATAACCAATAGTGCCATTAAACTAACCTCTGGCTGCATTGTTAGAAATTGACCGTAATTCATTATCTAAAATATTTTTTATTGCGATGAATAATACTTACATTGTTGCTACTGCACCAAATTTATGAATATGGTGTAACAATGGACCTAAGCTGCTGTTGATGATGTTGCTTGCCCAGAATGGTGCAATACCAAGAGCTGCAACACAGAAGATTAAGCAGATAACTGAGAAACGTTCGTCCCATGTTGCATCTGTCAATTCTTCAAAGTGTGGATCTGCAACTTTGCCATACAAGATCTTTCCCACTGTTCTTAGAATGTATACCGCTGTTGTTACAATACTTGTACAAGCAATGATGGTACAAACTCTGTGGAAGGTGTCGCCATTTTCAAATGAACCTACAAAGACTGTCATCTCTGCAACGAATCCACTAAATCCTGGAAGACCAAGGTTTGCAAGACCAGCAACTACATATCCAACACTAAGGAATGGCATAATCTTCATCAAACCACCTAACTGACGGATATCTCTTGTATGTGTTCTACCATAAATCATACCGATTAGAGCAAAGAACAAGGCTGTCATTAAACCGTGAGACAACATCTGAAGTACTGCTCCTGTGCATGATGTTTGAGTCATCATCAATAATGCGAAAAGCACTAAACCACAGTGTGACACTGAAGAATAAGCATTGATATATTTCAAGTCGGTTTGAACACAAGCTGAGAATGCACCATATACAACTGAACAGGTTGTGAGGATAAGGAAGATCCAAGACAAATCGTGAGCTGCATTAGGCAATAGATACATCGCAATACGGAAACATCCATATCCTCCTAGCTTCATCAATACACCAGCATGGAGCATTGAAACAGCTGTAGGAGCTGATGCATGACCATCAGGAGACCATGTGTGGAATGGGAAAAGTGCTCCAAGAACACCAAAACCAATAAACACAAATGGGAAAAGAACATTTTGAACTCCACTAGGAATATTGTGAAGAGCAGCTAACTCTTGTACATTCATGGTTGTAGCACCACTGAAGAAGTAGATACCAAGAATACCAATGATAAGTAATGCCGAGCCTCCCATAAGCATAAGGGTTAGCTTCATTGCTGCATATTCTTTCTTACCACTACCCCATACACCAATAAGAAGGTACATTGGGATAAGTGCAACCTCGTAAAACATGAACATTGTGAACATATCTGTCGAGATAAAGAATCCATAAACACCTATAGATAGAAGAACAAACCAAAGGAAGTATTCTTTTGTTAAGGGCTTTAACTGCCAAGAAGCAAAGGTTCCTGTAAACACAATGATACTTGATAAAAGGATCATCACAACAGAAACGCCATCAACGCCTACACTATAAGCGATATTCAACGACTTAAACCAGGGCACACTGTAGGTGAACAACATTGGATCTGTATTGCCTGCATTGCGCATCTGAATGAAAGTAATGGTTAACCAAGCTGACAATGCTAACAAAGCAGTTGCACCAACAACCATTACACCACGTATTTGTGCTAGATTTCGGCTTAACCATAAACCCAACAACATAATTACGGGAATGACTACAAATAATGTTAATATGCTCATTTTAGTTCAATATACTAAGTAATACTAATGTTAATGCAACGGCACCAGTTAAGAACCATGCTGCATATTTACGTACATCACCACTTTGCCATGGACGAATTGTCTCTGCACCTTCATTTGCTCCCCATGCAAGGAAGTCGAATGTACCATCGATAACATGCTTATCGAACCATGCGATAGGTGTACTTACAAAGCGGAAGATAATCTTATGAGTAACAAATTGCCATACTTCGTCCATATAGAAACGACGATATGCCGCCTTATGAAGTGTTGGGAATGTTTTAGCAAGCTTGTCTGCAAATGGTGTTTCTTCACCTTTGTACATCAATGTTGCTGCAATAATCGCAACAACTGCTAAACCAACACTTGTTAAAGCTACGTTCCAATGCATGTGAGTCGTGAAACCTATTCCGTTAGCAGATACATATTGTCCGAAAGGAATAAAGCCACAAAGAACTGTTATGATTGATAAGAATATCAAAGGGAAGGTCATTACTAATGGTGCTTCATGTGGTTTGTGTGCTCCATTATCAATATTTGCTTCGTAATAGCTCTTTCCCCAGAAAATTACATAATACAAACGGAACATATAGAACGCTGTCATCATTGCTATTCCACTCATTATTGCTCCCATCAATGGGCTAAAGTGATAACAAGCAACTAATATTTCATCTTTTGAGAAGAATCCACTGAAAGGTGGAATACCTGAAATAGCAAGACAAGAGATTAAGAAGGTGATATGAGTTATTGGCATATACTTACGTAAGCCACCCATATATGCTTTCTCGTTTGAATGCACTGCGTGAATAATACAACCTGCTCCAAGGAATAAACATGCCTTAAACATAGCATGAGTGAACAAATGGAACATACTAGCCATATATCCTAAGCCTTCTACATCAGCATATTCTTCTGTGTGTGCAACGGCACTTGTTGCTGCATCTGGTAAGCAAACACCAAGAGCAACCAACATAAAACCAATCTGAGAGATGGTAGAGAATGCCAATACACGTTTGATATCGCTTTGTACACAAGCAACTGCTGCTGCATAAAAAGCGGTGAATGCTGCTATATAAGCAATCCAATGAAGTTGCTCTGGAGCGTATTGTACGAACAAGGGGAATAAACTTGCTGTTAAATAAACACCAGCAACAACCATCGTTGCAGCGTGAATTAGCGCAGAAACTGGTGTTGGTCCTTCCATAGCATCAGGCAACCAGATATGCAATGGGAACATAGCACTCTTACCTGCACCACCGATAAACATCAAGAATAAAGCCCAAGGAAGTATCGAAGCGGCAGCTGCTGCCTTTCCTGCAAGCTCTGGCATTGCTGTAAGATCATAGTTAAAGGTTCCTACATAATAACTATATACAAGGATACCGATAAGGAAGAACAAGTCAGCAAAGCGTGTAACGATGAACGCTTTCTTTGATGCTGACACCGCAGCTTGCTGTGGATAGTAGAAACCGATTAGCAAGTATGAGCTAACTCCCACTAACTCCCAGAATAAATACATTTGGAATATATTAGTTGCAACAACTAATCCAAGCATAGACATTGTAAACAATGAGAGATAAGCATAGTAACGTTGGAAGCCTTTCTCGCCATGCATGTATCCAAATGAGTAGATATGCACCATAAAACTAACAGTAGTGATTACCACCAACATCATAACCGAGATTGGGGTGAGGCGGAAACCAATATTGAAAGTCAAAAATTCATTAAAATGAAGCCAGTTAATATTAAATGCAGTGATGGTTGGATACAATCCATCAGCTCCTCTACCTTGAATCAAGAAATACTCAATCGCAGTGTAAAGAGATAATGAAAAAAGTGTTCCTAACACCAATGTTCCTATCAGACCAGCCACTTTATGACTCATCTTCATACCTGCCAAACCAAGAACAATGGCAGAAAGTGCAGGTAAAAGAAGTATTAAAAAGACAAAACTGTAATCCATAATCCTTTTTAAAATTTCATGTTTTCAATACCGTTCACCTGATCATTCTTCAGATTATGGTACACATTAATAATTATAGCGATGGCAACAGCAGTCTCTGCAGCAGCAACTCCCATCGAGAATAATGTAAAGAAAAATCCCTCTGCATTATTGGGGTGAAGCATACGATTAAAAACTGCGAAGTTAATATCCACTGAGTTCAATACTAACTCAATAGAGATGAGCATCGCTATTAGGTTTCTTCGTGTAATGAAACCAAATACTCCTATAAAGAATAATAGCGTACTTAACGCTAATAAAGCATATACTGAAATCATTTTTTATCCTCCTTTCGTGCAATCATTACACCTCCAATGATACATGCCAATAGGAACACTGAGATCAACTCAAAAGGAAGGGCATATTGTCCTTTATCTGTTCCAATCAAAGTAGTACCAACTTCGTGCATGCTCACTTCATTTGCTAGACCTAAATCCACGACATTACCAATGAATTCATTCTTTGCAAAAATCACAAGAAACATCACTAAGCCCACTAAAGCCACAAGAACTCCGCCCAAAGACTTCTTCAAGCTAAATGATTCTTGCAAACCTTGTAGAGTTCGTTTTGATACAAGTTGAATTGCAAAGATATATACCATAGTGATACCACCTGCGTAAATAGATATCTGAGCAGCTCCTAAGAAGGTGTAACCTAATAGGAAATAGATTCCTGCAACGCCAAACAACACAAACAAGAGAAAGGTTGCAGCACGCATAATGCGTTTTGTTGTAACGCAAACGATAGCCGATCCAAGGATAATTACGGCTAAGATACAAAACATAATTAAGTTTGCCATAGTTTATTTTTCCTCCTCTGCTTTTGTTGTTTCTACATTGTTAGCAGCTTCTGCCTCTGCTTTAGCCTTTGCAGCCTCTGCTTCTGCCTTTGCTTTTGCAGCTGCAGCCTTAGCTTCTTCTGCTTTCTTTGCGTTCTCTGCATATTGCTTCATTTCCTCTTCTGTTGGTGGATTGTTTAGATGTTCCACCAAAACATTTCTGTTAAATACTGAGTGTTCAAAGCTATTAGAGAAATGAATAGCATCATAATTACATGCATTCACGCACAATTGGCAAAACATACAGTCGCCAAGGTCATACTCATAGTCTTGCAATAAACGTTTTTTCTTACCATCTGGGGTAACAACGTTATCCCATTTTATGCGTATAGTACCATTGGGACATGCAGATTCACACATTAAACAAGCCACACATTTATTCTTTCCATCTTCATCATGTGGCATAATTAATGTACCACGATGACGTGCAGAAATGTGAACTGTTTTTCTATTCTCGGGATACTGCTCGGTGATCTTTGGTGTAAAATACTCTTTCCAAGTAACACCCATACCTGTAAGTAAACTCTTTGCAGTTTCTTTTATCCCTCCGAAATATGTTGTTTTTTTATCTTCCATTTCGTCGTAGATTTAAAAATGCCAGCCCAAAGCAACCATAAGGGTCATTAACACTAAGTTAAGAAGGCTCAAAGGCATTAAGTATTTCCATTCGAGTTTCAATATTTGGTCGATACGAAGACGTGGGAATGTCCACTTTATCCATAACAACAACCAAATGAGTATAAAGGCTTTAGCCAAGAACCACACGATACCTGGGATATAATCCATCACTTGATTAAATCCATCAAGACCATTTACATGAAGTGGCATCCATCCTCCTAAGAAGACTGTAGCGGCTGTTCCTGCAACAATAAACAAGTTTAGATACTCTGCTAAATAGAAAAAGCCGAATCCCATACCTGAATATTCAGTGTGATAACCTGCAGTTAACTCACTTTCTGCTTCAGCTAAGTCGAATGGACCACGGTTTGCTTCAGCATTACCAGCGATTAAGAACACAAAGAATGCTATTAAAGCAGGAACGTGTCCTTTAAAAATCAACCAGCCATCTGCTTGAGATTCTACTATACCACTTAGCTGCATTGTTCCTGTTAGCACAACTGCTGTAATAAGACATAAGCCTAACGACATTTCATAAGAAATCATCTGAACAGCTCCACGCATAGCAGAAATAACACTAAACTTATTGTTAGAACTCCATCCTGCGATGAAAACACCTACAACACCAATACTAGATATTGCGCTCATCAAGAACACTCCAACATTAAAATCTAAGATCGAAGCTCCTTTATTCCATGGAAGAAAGGCGAAAGCGCCTACCGATCCAATGAGAACTAAGAAGGGAGCCATATTATAAAGTAGCTTATCTGCCTTGTCTACGGGGAAGATTTCTTTGATCAACATTTTGATAACGTCTGCAAATACCTGCAGAATTCCCCAAGGACCAACACGCATTGGACCTAAACGACATTGGAAGTAAGCACATACTTTACGTTCCATAAAAATAAGAATGATTGCCAACACAGCATAACCTAATAAGATTAGGAGAGCCACAACCACACATTCTATCAATACCGACATAAAATCTCCTAGTCCAAGTGTATTTCTTAGGAGTGAGTCGAACCATGTTGTTACTAAACTAAAATCAAACATAATTATCTATCTATATCTGGTATTACATAATCTAAAGATGCTCCTACTGCAATAAGATCGGCAATCTTCTCACCTCTACACATTTCGTCTAGAGCAGAAACGAGTGGCAATCCCATAGGACGGAATTTCAAACGATAAGGCATTTTGTCACCCTTTGAATCTAGATAAACACCAATTTCACCTCTACTACCTTCACAAGAGAAATACCATTGTCCCTCTGGAATACGGATAACAGCCTTTTGTTTGATATAGAAGTCGCCTTCTGGAATATTATCTATCAATTGTTCTAGGATGCGAACACTTTGTTCAAGTTCTGCCATACGCACAAGATAACGATCGTAGCTATCGCCATGTGTAAAGGTTATTTCATCGAAATCCACCTTATCATACATAGCATAAGGATGATGCTTACGCACATCATTAGCCCAACCTGCTGCTCTACCAGTACCACCAGTACAGCCATAGCTTATTGCATCTTCTTTACTTAACACTCCAACACCTTTGAAGCGGTTCATAAAGATACGGTTACTTGATAGAATATCGTGATATTCTTTAAACTTAGGTTTAAGATATTTGCAAAGCTTCTTAACGTTTTCAACTAAGTTTACGTCGATATCTTCTTGGCAACCACCTATTCTATAATAGTTTTGAATAAGTCGTCCGCCTGTTGTTTCTTCCATAACATTAAGCACTTCCTCACGATCTCTCATTCCATAGATAAACGCTGTCAAAGCACCAAGGTCCTGACCGCAACAGCTATAGAACAATAAGTGAGAGTCGATACGTTGCAATTCGTCCATAATAGTACGAATATACTTAATGCGATCGCTAAGTTCCACACCCAAAGCCTCTTCTACTACGCCTACTAAAGCATGACGTGTTTGCATCGCACTCAAGTAGTCCATACGATCTGCAAAGCCTAATGTTTGTGGATAAACGAAGCCTTCAGAAATCTTTTCGATACCTCTGTGGATATAACCGCAGTGGGGATAGATTTTCTTAATGGTCTCACCATCAAGAATAGTTTGAAGTCTTAGCACACCATGTGTTGCTGGATGCTGAGGACCAATATTCACAACGAAGTCGTCTTCGTGAAATAAAGGTTTGCGTTCTGCAACTAGTTTGCCCTCTTTATTAAGCGAATATTGAAGTGTATAATCTGGTTCTGGATCGTCGAAAAGATGATATTTGTTCTTTTCTGGGTCCATATCATAGTCTTTACGCATTGGATATCCCACGAAGTCGCTACGTAAGAAAATGCGACGCATATCAGGGTTACCTGTAAAGACAATACCAAAGAAATCATAAACTTCACGTTCTAAGATCTCTGCTGCTTTCCATAAATGACTCACCGAAGGGATATAAGCCTCATTTCGATTAGCATTTACCGCCTTAACCGACATTCTTTCGTGTGTTAAGGTGTTTTCTAAAATATAGATACAGCCGAGTCCTTCTTCTCCGAAATCTTCACCAACAATAGTAACAAGGAAATCAAAATGTTGGTCGTTCTTTAGCTTTGCCATTTCACTAGCAAAACTATTCAAATCGAATTGTATATTATTCAGTTTCATTTTAGTCTTCCTTATTACAATTATTCATCAATACCTTTCTTAGGGTCGAAGTCTTCAGGAACACCATTCACAATGATTGGGGTTTTCTCTTTCTTGTTTGCTCCGCCAAAGAATTTCTCTATCTTTATCTTACGTTGCAACTGCATCATTCCATAAAGAATAGCTTCTGGACGTGGAGGACATCCTGGAACATAAACATCAACAGGCACTATCTCGTTAATACCACGCACAACATGATACGATGCTTTAAAAGGTCCACCACTAATAGCGCAACCTCCAATGGCAATAATATATTTAGGTTCTGCCATTTCATCATAAAGTCGTTTAAATACGGGTGCCATCTTGTTGGTAATTGTTCCAGCACACATAATCAAATCGGCTTGTCTTGGAGAGTTACGTGTTACTTCAAAGCCAAAACGAGCAAAGTCATAACGGGCGCAACCCACACTCATAAACTCAATACCACAGCAACTTGTGGCAAAAGTTAAACTCCATAAAGAATTTGAACGTCCCCAGTTTATTAGTTGATCTAATGAACCTGTAACCACATTCACTCCACCTTCGTGTAGTTCTTGTGCTATTTGTTCTAGGGTCTCATTGTCTTTAAATTCCTCGTAAGGAATACTCTTAATGTGCGGTTTCTTTACTTCCATTCCAAAGCTCCTTTCCGCCAAGCATAAGCAAGACCAAATACTAGTACCAAAAGAAAGAATCCAATGCTCGCTAAAGCAGTTGTTCCTATTTCTTTAACAACAACTGCCCAAGGATATAAGAACACTGTTTCTACATCAAACATCAAGAAAAGGATGGCAAACAAGTAGTAACCTACATGAACAGGAATCCAAGATGATCCCCTTGTTGGTATACCACATTCGAATGGTTCACCCTTTACCGCATTGTAAGAACGTGGTCCTATCAACTTAGCAATGGCATAAGCAGCCACTACAAGGAAGACAGCCGTAATTAAAACGGTAATAAATAAGATAAAATTCATAAAGATATTATAGTATAATTATTTCGCACGAGAATTCGTATTCATATTGCTTGTTATCTTGCAAAGGTAACAATTATTTTAAAAAGATTTCATTTTATACAACAAAAATTGCTACTTATATATTACAAAAGTGTTGTTTTTGTGTTTCTACATGGTATTTAACAAGTTCTTCTATGGGTGCTTTGATTATTTTTGCAACATTCAAATGCAATCTATCTGCTGCCTCTTTCAATTCATTTTGAAAATGATAACCAATGCTACCCACTACTCCCAAACCTAAATCTGGTCGTTTATAAGGACTTACATTTCGCTGAAGATATTGCACAAAAGCCTCTACCACTAGCTCATGCACAGCTTTTTCGTGTAGATGTGCTTTGATAAAAGGAGCAAATGAGGCTAAAAATCTATTCGGCATCGCCTCTTTATACACCTTACTAATGATGGTTGCAACACTCAATTGATATTCTTCTAAAAACTCATCCCTTATACTTTGTGGCAAGCTACCTTTTAAAATACCATTAAAAAAGCGTTTCCCTAAGTCGGCACCGCTACCTTCATCGCCAAGAATAAAGCCCAAAGCAGGTGTATTTTGAACGATTTTGCCATTCAAAAACAAGCACGAATTCGAGCCAGTACCTAATATACATGCCACACCATCAGTGTTTCCACATACCGCCCGAGCTGCTCCCAACAAGTCGCTATTCACTTCTAGCTTCACGTTCTCGCCAAAGTAGCGTTTCAACAGCTCTTCCATCACACCCGCAAACATAGCATTACAGCCTGCGCCATAAAAGTAAATAGCCTCTACAACGCATCCTTCGCAAGCCACATTCATAGCCATTTGCTCCACTTCTCGCTCTATTTCGTCGTGCGATTGTATCACAGGATTCAGTCCTACCCTATCCTTTCTAAAAACTTCTTTAGCGTGTTCAACGCCCACCCAAGTTGTTTTTGTACTTCCACTATCGGCAATTAAAATCATTGTTCGCAATCTTTTATTCTACGTTTTGTTTTCTATGTATTTCTTTCTGGGTAATAAATATATTAAGGTACGTGTACATTATAAATATATTTCGATTACTTATCAATGCTGATAAACCATAAAATACAAATAAAGCAACAAACCTATTATACCCAATAACAACACCGATTTAATTAAACAGCCTGTTATTTTCTTCACCACCACAACACCAATTACCAATGCAATAATTGCTATGATGTATAAACTAAAATCTGAACCCATTTGTTTTTTATTTATTTTTTAGATCTATCTTTACTACTCTTGTTCTATTAGATATACAACTCCTAATAATCTATTTTTATTGTATATTATAAAAGCAATGATTTCGACACGCAATTACATTCCTTTTAGGATACAATGTCAATGCTTTTTAAGCCTAATTACTATGCTTTTTACAAGAAAGATTATTTTATCATTTTACAACATGCAGACGACATCACTCTTTAAACCCTATACTCTGTGCTCGAAGCAATTGTTGTTGCTGTTGTTCCTTCATATCTTATATTTCAATTCTTTTGTGGACAAAATTACAAAAAAGCATTGTAATTACACAAATTACACCTTATTAATATAATAAAGCACTGCATGTTGATGCCAACCACCATGCACCCACTTTCAATCGCTATGAGGGTGCAATGCAACATCAATGTTTATAAAATGCTAAAACACACTTGTCAAATTGTCACACTTATTGCATTGGCATAAAGGTTGTATCATTATGCATAGAAAATAATAAAAGAAAGGAAATAAAAATGACATTAGACAAATATACAATAAAGGCTCAAAGCGTTATACAAGAAGCAGTTAACGTTGCACAAAGAAACACGCAACAAAGTATTGAGCCTATTCATTTGCTTAAAGCAATTATAGAAAAAGCTGGCGATATCACCAACTTTGTATTTCAAAAATTAGGTGTAAACGCTGTTCATATTGCCAATTTGACAGACGCAGAACTACAACATCAACCCAAAGTACAGGGCGGTGATCCTTATTTAAGTAGCTCGTGCAATCAAATTCTATTGAAAGCAGAAGATATTGCCAAAGAGTTGGGCGATGAGTTCGTGGCTGTTGAGCCTTTGTTATTGGCTCTTTTGGCTGTGCAAAGCTCGGCAAGTAGAATTTTGAAAGACGCTGGAATAACCGAGAAAGATTTGAAAGCAGCTATCTTAGAGCTAAGAAAAGGCGAAAAGGTGCAAAGTCAAAGCGGTGACGAAAACTATCAAGCACTAAGCAAATATGCAAAAAACTTGGTGGAAGATGCCCGCAATGGCAAGCTCGATCCAGTGATTGGACGTGACGAAGAGATTAGAAGAGTGCTTCAAATCTTATCTCGTAGAACCAAGAACAACCCTATATTGATAGGCGAACCTGGTACAGGTAAGACCGCAATTATAGAGGGCTTGGCTGAAAGGATTGTGCGTGGAGACGTTCCCGAGAACCTAAAAAACAAGCAAGTGTACTCTCTTGATATGGGAGCTCTTGTGGCTGGAGCCAAATATAAGGGTGAGTTTGAAGAACGATTGAAAGGAGTTGTGAAGGAAGTGACCAACTCTAACGGTGAAATAATATTGTTTATCGACGAAATTCACACACTTGTGGGTGCTGGAGGCGGTGAAGGTGCAATGGATGCAGCCAACATTTTGAAGCCAGCTCTTGCTCGTGGAGAATTGAGAGCCATTGGTGCTACAACACTAAACGAATATCAAAAGTACTTTGAAAAGGACAAAGCACTTGAAAGAAGATTTCAAACAGTGTTGGTAGAAGAGCCCGATGAGATGGATGCCATATCTATTTTGCGTGGAATTAAAGAGAAATACGAAAATCATCACAAGGTAAGAATACAAGATGATGCATGTATTGCGGCGGTAAAATTGAGCGAACGATATATTTCTGATCGTTTTTTACCCGACAAAGCCATCGACTTGATGGACGAAGCTGCCGCTAAATTGCGTATGGAACGTGACTCTGTGCCCGAAGAACTCGATGAAATTTCTCGTAGATTAAAGCAATTAGAGATTGAAAGAGAGGCAATTAAGCGTGAAAACGATGAGCCTAAAATTGCTCTATTAGATAAGGAAATTGCCGAACTTCGTGAGCAAGAACATTCGTTTAGAGCTAAATGGGAAGGCGAAAAGGCTCTTGTAAACAAGATTCAACAATTGAAACAAGAGATTGAACAGCTTAAATTTGAAGCCGACAGAGCTGAACGTGAAGGCAAATATGAACGTGTTGCCGAGATTAGATATGGCAAGATTAAAACACTTCAACAAGAGATTGAAACCATTAAGCAACAGCTTAGCGACACACAAGGAGCCGAAGGAATGGTGAGAGAAGAGGTTATAGCCGACGATATTGCTGAGGTTGTGAGCCGTTGGACAGGCATTCCTGTTACAAAGATGCTTCAAAGTGAACGTGAAAAGCTATTATATTTGGAAGAAGAGCTTCACCATCGTGTGATAGGTCAAGAGGAAGCAATCACTGCTGTTAGTGACGCTGTGCGCAGAAGCCGTGCAGGTATGCAAGATCCAAAGCGTCCTATTGCCTCATTTATCTTCTTAGGAACCACTGGTGTGGGTAAAACTGAGTTGGCAAAGGCTCTTGCTGAATATCTATTTAATGATGAAACGATGCTAACTCGTATCGATATGAGTGAGTATCAAGAGAAGTTTAGTGTGTCAAGACTTATCGGTGCGCCTCCAGGATATGTGGGTTATGATGAAGGTGGACAGCTTACTGAAGCTGTTAGACGCAAACCTTATAGCGTAGTGCTATTCGATGAGATTGAAAAGGCGCATCCTGATGTGTTCAACATCTTACTACAAGTACTTGATGATGGTAGACTTACCGACAACAAAGGACGCACTGTGAATTTCAAAAACACGATTATCATTATGACATCTAACATGGGAAGCAATCTTATTCAACAAAAGATGGCTACCATAAACGATGAAAACAGAGAGGAAGTGATTGTTGATACGAAATATGAAGTGATGGAGATGTTGAAAAAGACTATTCGTCCTGAATTCTTAAATCGTATTGATGAAACCATAATGTTCTTGCCTTTGAATAAGGAAGAGATTGCACAAGTGGTTGAATTACAACTTAACTCGGTGAAGAAAATGCTTACTGCTCAAGGATTTGACTTGCAATGGACAAGTAAAGCCGTTGACTTCTTAACTGAAGTGGGCTACGATCCTGAATTTGGAGCACGCCCTGTGAAACGTGCAATACAACGTTATGTGTTGAATGATTTATCGAAAAAAATTCTATCTGAAGCGGTGTTAAGAGATCAACCAATATTGATTGACGCCAATGAAGATGAGTTGATTTTCTCGAATAAACAGTAGTTTTGGGTTATTTGGTTAGTAGTTAGAGTGCATGTCTTGTTTGTTTAATCCTTGATTAACGACAAGATGTGCATTTCTTTTTATCCCTTTATAATTTAATTCTCTAAAAAATACCTTGCACACTTGGTTCTTTTGTTCTTTTTATACTACCTTTGCGCCTACATTTTTGGTATATACCTTATTAATATACTGCATCACTCTCCTAAAAGAACAAAGGAGGTAGTTTGCAAAAGTATATTTGAGAAGAAGAAAAAGATTGAAGAATAAGATGAACAATAGTCCTACTCGCACTTTTGTATTGATGGGAATCATCGTCTTTATGCTATTGATGATGTATCAACTCCCTATTCTTTCGATTGGAAACATACAACTTCGACCTGTTCAAATCTTAAGTTCTGTTGTGTCAGAGCCTGAAGAAAACAATATAGAAGTTATTCCAACAACGAAAGTTCCCCAACCTGTTATCGCTAAAACAAATAGCGGAAAGACCATACAATTTAAAGAAAAATGGTCGAAAGGCGTTCAACCTATCGTTGATTATGCTGAGGGAAACACTGGAAGTATGGATTTTTTCTATGAGCAACTGGCTAATGTAAAAAAGCTGAAACGACCTGTTCGCATTGCATATTATGGCGACTCGTATATCGAAGGTGACATTATGACCTGCGATTTGCGTGAGCTTTTTCAATCTACTTATGGCGGAAACGGAGTTGGTTGGGTTGACTGTGGCTCGGCAATACTTAGCTCTCGTCGTTCTATTCGTCAACAATCGAACGGAATGAAAGAGTATGTTGCGGCTAAAAAACCTTTCGACAAGAACCAACAAGGCATAAGTGAGCGTTATTTTATCCCTTCTTCGGGAGCTAAAGTAAAGACAGAAGGAACAAAATTCTATCCTCACAGCTCTAAATGGACGAATACTTCGCTCTTTTTCTACACTCCTTCGAATGTGAATATTCAATATGCTTTAAGCAATAACAAAAGCGGTAGCAAGGCTTTTACGGCTAAGACTGGTGTGCAAAGCTTTGAAGTGAAAGACTCTACTCAAAGTGTTTCTTATACATTTAACAATGTTGGTTCGGGTACTTCTATCTTTGGTATGGCACTTGAAAGCAACAATGGTGTAATTTTAGACAACTTTAGTATGCGTGGTTCTACTGGTCTTACAATTGCAGATATACCTGTTAGTCGTTTGAAAGAATTTAATTCTGTTCGCCCCTACGATCTTATTGTATTGCACTTTGGTTTGAACATTGCCGTGAAAGGCAATAAAATAGTTGTGATGAGGGGATATACCAACCACATGAAGAAGGTTATTGAGCACCTAAAAGGGGCGTTTCCACACACCGCAATACTTGTGATGAGTGTGCCTGATCATGACCAACGCACCGCAGATGGAATTAAAACTCTTCCTGAAGTGAAGCAACTTGTTGCACTACAACAACAACTTGCAGCCGAAACAAAGGTGTGTTTCCTTAATTTCTTTGAGGCTATGGGTGGCGAAGGCAGTGTAAATGAATTGGTGGAACGCAACATGGCGAACAAAGATTATACCCATATTAGCTTTGGAGGTGGTAAAGTGGTGGCTAAAAAGATATTCCCTTCGTTCCAAGAAGGATTGAAAAATTATAAAAACCGTAAAGCCTTAGAAAGACAATGATAAAAGATTTATTACACGTTCTGAGCTATAATGCAAAAGAACCCATGATTTTTTCGAGTGGGCTTTTTCTGTTCTTATTCTTAGGTTTCACCTTTATTTATATGTTCTTGCAAAGAAAGCTCACCTCACGTTTGCTCTTTGTAACTGCATTTAGCTATTATTTCTACTATAAAAGTAGTGGTTTTTACTTCTGTCTACTGGCATTTGTAACCCTAACCGACTACCTCATTGCCCACACTATCTACCGATATAAAGAGAATAAAATGCTGGGTAAGTTGCTTGTGACATTGAGTTTGGTGGTGGATTTGGGACTTTTGGGTTACTTTAAATATGCCAATTTCTTTGGAAGTATGCTGAGTAGCATCATAGGAAACAACTTTCAACCATGGGATATCTTTCTTCCTGTGGGCATAAGCTTCTTTACTTTCCAAAGTTTGAGCTACACTATTGATGTTTATCGTGGCGACTTGAAGCCTCTTCCAAGCATATTAGACTATGCTTTCTATGTGTCGTTCTTCCCTCAACTCGTTGCAGGTCCTATCGTAAGAGCATCTGACTTTGCTCCACAAATTCGCCAACCACTCGTTATTACGAACGAGATGTTTGCAAGAGGCGTATTTTTTATAATGATAGGTCTATTTAAAAAGGCGGTGATTAGCGATTATATCAGCGTGAACTTCGTTGAACGTATTTTTGAGAATCCCAGTCTTTACAGTGGACTTGAAAACCTTTTAGGTATTTATGGCTACGCAATGCAGATTTATTGCGACTTCTCTGGCTACTCGGATATGGCTATTGGTATTGCTCTTTTATTGGGTTTCCACTTCCCTATGAACTTTAATGCTCCCTATTCGAGCGTTAGCATCACTGATTTTTGGCGTCGTTGGCACATCAGCTTATCGACTTGGATTCGTGATTACATCTATATTTCGTTCGGAGGAAATAGAAAGGGAAAGGTAAGACAATATATAAACCTTATTATCACAATGCTTCTTGGTGGTTTATGGCATGGCGCAAGTATGAATTTTGTGGTGTGGGGAGGATTGCATGGTGTGGCTCTTGCTATTCATAAGTATTATAGAAGTGAGGTATTGCACCACGATGCGAAATATAAGAGCACTGGATTGAAACGTTTAGGGGCTATCTTTGTGACCTTTAATTTTGTGTGCTTTGCTTGGTTGTTCTTTAGAAATACATCGTTTGACGCCAGTTTATTGATGCTCAACAGAATCTTTACATCGTTCCATATTGAGCTTCTTCCACAAATATTCGAAGGCTATAAATATGTGTTTGCATTGATGCTCTTTGGCTATATCACGCACTTTGTGCCCAACAAGTGGCAAGAAGGTTGCATAACTGTAATTGGAAAAACCAACGTTGTGATACAAGCTCTACTTATTGTGTCGGTGATTTACATGGTTATTCAAATAAAAAGTAGCGATATTCAGCCGTTTATTTATTTCCAATTCTAAAAGAAAAAGAACTCGACAGATATACTAATTCGGGGTTTATATAATTCGAACAACAACTATAAGCAAGGATTAAAAGCGTACAAGAAGCAAGCTTATAACCAATAATAAATCAATTAGTTATCAAGTAATATAAGAAAAATACTTTATTGGAATTTCATAGGACGTTGGTGAGATTTCAATAGGGTGTTTTTACAAATTAATTAGGTTTATTTAGAAGCTGGAATACCATGTGTTGGGTTTGAACTATATAAAAATAGTTTACAAACGTTTCTTAATATGGGAACCAGTTTCTTATCGAAACAGGGTAATAGACTGACTTCTTTCTCATGCGTCTTAGTGAACAGCCTTTTAATATATTGTTTTTAAAGAGGACTTATCTTTTGTGAAAGAAACTCAAAATGCTAATTGATGGGCATTGGGATAAAGTATATTATAAAAAAAATAGCCGAAAATAAAAAAAATAAAAAAAATATTTGTTATTACAAAACATAATCCTTACTTTCGTACTTTAATATAATCCTACAAATCGTATTTTTTTTAACAGATTACTATATAAACTTATACTATAGCTACTATGAATAAAGAAACCTATAACTTTTCAAAAGAATTCTTAGTATCTAAGAGAAGTGATCATCTAGGCATTGCTACATTATGCTTTCTGATAGTTCTTTTAGTTCAAAGTAAACAACCTGTTTTCTCAAACACATTTCCTCGAAATCTTTATGAAGGTCTACACAGTACACAAACACGTCATATCTCAGGAAGCATTGTAGACGACAAAGGAGAAAATCTTATTGGAGTAACAATTGCTGTTAAGAATGGTAAAAGTATGTGTCTTACAGATGCCAATGGACATTTCAGCATATGGCTAAACCCTAATGAAACAACCCTTATTATCTCATATGTGGGTATGAAAACATTGGAAGTTACAGCTCAATATGATGTCCCTATGAGAATTGTAATGAAAGCTGACGATAATCCATTAAATGAACTTGTCGTAACAGGATACCAAACCTTATCACGTGAGAGAGCAACAGGCTCCTTTAATGTTATAACTTCAGATAAATTGAAAGATAAGTTACAAACAAATATCATTAGTAAACTTGAAGGAATGGTTCCCGGGCTTGTTTCTTTGAATGGAGAACTGTATCTTAGAGGAATGTCTACCCTGCGTGGTGGACCAACACGTAACGAACCCTTAATCGTAGTTGACGGACTACCTTTCGAGGGAAACATCAATAGTATAAACCCCTCTATTGTTAAAAACATTACATTCCTTAAAGATGCTGCAGCAGCCTCTATTTATGGTGCTAGGGCAGCTAATGGCGTTATTGTGATTAGCACTATTGATGGAGATGGTCATGGAAAAACAATTATTCAATACAATGCCAGCCTTAAGTTTACCTCAGCTCCTAATATGAATGGTTTACAGAGATTAAATAGCAGAGAGTTAGTTGATTTACAAAAAGATGGATTTAAATACGATTCAGGTCAATATTCCTATCTTGATCCACGCGAAAGACTCAATCCTGTATTAGAACTTCTATATAAAAATAGAGCAGGAATGATTGATAATTCCGAATTAGAGAAAGGCTTAGAAGTCTATCGTAATTTAGACAATCGAAAGGAACTTCAAGACTTTTACACCAAGACAGGAATACATCATCAACATAATATCAGCATATCAGGAGGCAATTGGGCTAATCGTTATGTTATCAGCTTAAATTATGATAAGAATAACTATAACGCACGATATCTTTCATCAGAACGCTATGGATTTACTTTACGTGATAATATTAAATTCTTCAACTGGTTAAAGGCTGACTTCGGAGTAACAGGTAGCTTCTCGAATGATACAGGTGATACTGGAATGGGACAATTCACGGATATATACCATAATTATCCCTCTTACACAATGCTACGAGATAAGAACGGAGCACCTATCAACTTCCCAAAATATAAGTCAGACTATGAATTAGACAGATTAATAAAACTCGGACTTATGGACGAAAGTTTTAATCCGATTATCAATCGAAAAAAAGAGAATTTTTCGACTAAAGACCAATACTACAAAATACAACTTGGACTAAACTTTAATATTATAGAAGGATTAAACTTTGATATTCATTTCCAGACTGAAAATACAGGAAGTAAAACAACAGAGTTTCATGATGCAGATTCATATTATGTGCGAAACATGATAAATGATGCTGCTCAATACAACACAATGCGAAAAACATTAACACTCAACGTCCCTAGAGGTGCACAAATGAGCGAATACAGAAGTGACATGTCCGCATATACGTTACGTACACAATTAAATTTCTCCAGAGAGTTCGGTATACATTCTATCACAACCATTGCTGGTTCAGAGCTACGCAAAAAGAGATCTACTGGAACATCCATATATTATATGGGTTTTGATGAAAATAGCTTAGGATATAAACCTGTTAATCCACTAACCTTATCATCACTTATGAGAACAGAAGCCCTTAGTGGCAATTTCATGTGGCAATCTATATTTAATAATTACATTACTGATGTAGAAAATCGTTTTATCTCTTTTTATGGTAATGTAGCTTATCGTTATGATAACAGATACGATATGACAGGAAGTATTCGTGTAGACCAATCTAACTTGTTTGGAACAGACCCTAGCTTCCAATATCGTCCACTATGGTCAGTCGGAGGAGCATGGCATATTATGAAAGAGAAGTTTTGGAAAGGTAGATTTTCATGGATTGATAATCTTACTGTAAGACTTACATATGGAATAGGAGGAAACGTACCAAAGGATGCAGGACCATATCTTACCTTAGAAGCCGCAAGTTTTAATCAGTGGAGTAAAGACTTTGCCTCTGCAATAAAAAACCCACCTAATCCTACATTACGTTGGGAAAAAACTGCAACAACTAACTTAGGTCTTGATTTTGCATTTTTAGGAAATCGTATTACAGGAACATTAGAATTCTATAATAAACATTCAAATGATTTATTGGCGAATAGAGAAGCAGACCCTACACTTGGATGGCGAAGGGTTACACTGAACTATGGAACGATGTATAACCGAGGTATTGAACTTTCTTTGAATACAAATAATATAAAGACAACTAATTTCATATGGACTACCACTCTCAATCTTGGTTATAATAAGAATAAACTTATAGATATTGATGATTCTGATATTAATGTTTTCGGAATTACCTCAGGCAATGCCTCCGTAAAGGGTTATCCGCTTGGGGCTATCTTTAGTTTTCGTTATGCAGGACTGGACAGCAAGGATGGAACACCACAATACTACGTTGATGGTGGAAAGAATGTCTCAAAGAACGTTACTTCTTTAAGTGATATAACCTATTCTGGGACAAGGATTCCGAAATATAACGGAGCTTTGACCAATAGTTTCACATATAAGAATCTAAATCTCTCCTTGATGTTTGTCTATTATGGTGGACATGTACTACGTGGAGAGGCTGCACCATTCCTTTCACTCCCTCCAACAACAAATGTCAATAGAGAAATACTGAATAGATGGCAACAACCAGGTGATGAAAAACGTGATAATGTAACACCAGCTTTTACAGGATATAATCTTGATGCAGCAACTATTCGACACCCTTGGTATGCAGCTGATATTCATGTAATAAAAGGTAACTATATAAAGCTACGTGACTTCTCACTTACTTATAATTTTGATAGACAGCTAATTACAAAATGGGGAATGAGCAATTTAGCTATAACTATGCAAGTACAGAATCTTATTACATGGTATGCAAATAACAAGGGCATTGACCCCGAAGCATTGGGAACATTCGGTTATGGATGGGGACAAAGGGGAATACCAAACCCAATAACATGGACAATAGGTTTATCTGCTAAATTCTAAAAGAAATAAAAAAATGAAAAGAATTACAATAATATTACCGATCTGTATTATAATAATGCTGAGCGGTTGCAATGACTTTCTAGATATCAAGCCAAAGGGTGAGAAAATTCCAAAAACTGTAACAGATTTTGAAACATTACTGAATTATGAAAGTGTACAAAAAGTCTCGGATACATATCCTGCATATTTAACCGATGATGTGTATATTCCTGATGTCGCACAAGGGACAGCTACACCAGGTTTGAATAGTATTGATCAGTCTATTCGTAACCTTTATCTATTTAAGAAAGAGGTATTTGGAGATGCGCATGATGATGGATTTTGGTTTGCTTCCTATAATAGAATATATTATTATAACACGGTGATAGATAATATCATGAATGCAGAAGGTTCTAACGAACAACAAAAACTTTCTATCAAAGCAGAGGCTTTAATAAGTAGAGCACTGGAATATCTTTACCTTGTCAATGGCTACGCACGACATTATAATGCAAGCACAGCAGACAAGGATTATGGAATACCTTTAATATTAGATGAAGATATATCCAAGAAAGACCTTGTTAGGGCAAGCGTAAAGGATGTCTACGCACAAATTCTATCTGACATACATACGGCATTACCTGATCTACCTTTACAACCAAAAGGTAATGCTTTTAGAGCTTCAAAAGCTGCAGGATATGGTATTTTAGCTAAAACATACTTATATATGGGTCACTATACCGAAGCTTTAAAAGCTGCAAATGAAGTCCTTAAGATAAACAATTCCTTATTAGACTTAAAGAAGTTTGCAGTTGTTAAGCCTCAAGGTTCTATCGGGCGTACTAATGTACCACAAGACATTGATAATCCAGAAAATATATATATCAAATTTGCCCCTTATGTATATGGTCTGAGTTCCAAGGCCTTTGGTTCAAACGAGCTTATGAATCTATTCTCACAAGATGACATGAGACTCCAGATTTACTTCACAAAGAACTTTCGTAATATCCCCACAGAACAATATGTATGGGCTCCTTATTTACGAACTAATTTAGCGGTATCTTCTCCTGAAATATATCTTATCGCAGCAGAATGTGAAGCAAGAGAGGGAACTATTGAACGTGCTATGACTCTCATTAACAAACTACGTGACAACCGAATAAAGAACAACTCTCCTCTTACTGCAAAAGATAGAACTGATGCGCTAGAAAAGGTTATTGAAGAACGTAGACGCGAACTTGCAATGATAGGTATGATGAGGTATATTGATTTAAAACGATTAAATCAAGAATCACATTTTGCAAAGAGTGTAACTCATATCACAAATGATATTGCATTTACTCTTGCACCTAATTCACCTCTTTACATACTGCCTATCCCAGCAAAGGTTCTAAGATTTAATAGCAATACAATTCTACAAAATGAAAGATAATATTATGCTACAAAAGAAACTCCTCTTGATATTCTTTCTATCTATAAGTTTACTTGTCCATGCAAAGGGAATAACAATAATTGGGCATATAAGTGACCCTACTATTAAACGACTTTATATGTTCTCAGTTTATGACGAGCAAAATACTTATTTACTGCCATTCGACTCTATAGAAATAAAAAATCAATCGTTTAGTTATCAGAATGACACACTGAGATCTCAGCTTCTATTTATCACACCTATTTCTGAAAAGAAAAACATAGAAGCAGCCTTCCTACAAGGAACGTACATATTTCCGGTGGAAGGAGAAAACAAATATATTTTCTCCTTAGGATTAGCAAAGAAAATAAAAATTGATTCAACCAATTCATCTTTACAACGTCAATATGAAAAATTCCAAAAAGAACGTAATATAGTCGGACAAAAACATCTTCTTGACTCTCTTGATCAACTGTTCTATACTGCAAAAGATAAGAATGATATCAAAGAAATGGAAAGACTAAAGAGAGTATCAGCCCCTCAGTATGATAACGCCTATAAAAAATTACGTGCTTGGTTTGATAAGCAGATTGCAATAGAAAATAATACACCTTTTGGTATTTATCTATACTATACATATAAACTACAGCATTCTAAACTTGATACAAAGTCAAAAGTCTATGAAGCCGATAGTATATTGCAAAAAATAAAACCTGATTTACAAGAAAACCATTACTACCAACTTGCTTTTAATAAAGTATTCAAAGCAAAAAATACACTTATTGGACAAAAAGCCCCTAATATAATTGGTATTGGTATAAATGGTGAACAAATCAGTTTACAAAATTTTCAAGGGAAATATGTGCTGATTGACTTCTGGAGTTCAAGTTGCAAATGGTGTCGTAAAGAAACACCAAATATCCGTAAAGCATATGATGAGTTTAAGTCTAAAGGCTTTATCGTATTAGGAGTATCTACTGATATCCATAAAGCAGAGTGGCTAGAAGCAATTGCAAAAGATAACGCAACATGGAATCATCTTCTATTACCAAAGGAACAGCGTCCTAAAATCTTAGAGGCATATAATATTATCTCCATACCAGAAATATTACTTGTCGCCCCTAATGGTAATATCATTGCAAAAGGGCTACGTGGCGAACAAATCTATGAAACGATAAAAATGCATATTAAATAATTAAACATTATTCTAATTGAGTTTTCTATCACTTTTAGCATTTACTTAAAATACTCTCACTTCTAATCGTTTCCATGTGAAATCTAAATGATAAAATGACAATAAGCTAAAGCTATATTGTAAAATTTTACTGTCCGGTAAACCTTTACCATACAGCAATAAATCATAAAGGATTGGATGAATCTAATAAAAAGAAGTTTATGGTAGATTCATAAAGACATTTGGTAGGCTGGTTATTCCAGCCTACCAAATGTTCACTACACCTTTCTATGCATATAATAAAAAAGCTGTGCCAAACTTGGCACAGCTTCCATTGAACTATATGAGCTTAATCACTCTGCTATAGGACGAGCAGCAAATCCATAAGGACAATTTGTACCAAATTTAGGCATAACCTTATAACCCTTAAAAAATTCAAAATTACGATCTGCACTTTTTCCTGTTTATACACATCCTAAAAGAAATACACTCTAGTAGAACCCACCCTGCCCATAACTTTGCATAGCCCCATCGTTCGAATAACGATCACCTGTAACAGGGAAGTGAATTGTAGTAGTCTTACTCTTATTTGTCTAGAAATTGAAGCCCCAATTCTGTTCAAATCCCTTCTCACTAGTATCAGCAACATTCCACTCTGCAGACTTTGATGAATCTTCTGAATTCTCGCCAGTTATCGTGAAACCTGCAGGATAAGGATCGTAAATAGTCTTATCAACCATTTCCTGGCTATAATCTCCTAGTATATTGTTAATAGCCCAAAGATTAAGGTAAGAATAGCCCAGTGGCGGTGCCTCGTACCAAGAGTTTATGTTGCAATTATTTCGTGGAAAAATCGTGCCTGGTTTTTGGATTCTCTTCTCAATAAACATATTATCACCTTCATTTGCCTCAAAATAATAACCTTTAGGCTTATATAATGATACAAAACTAGTGTTTGCATGTATTATCGCTACTAGGAGAAAGCTATAAAGTATGCCCTCATTGCACAAACGTTAATATAAAACAACCCTTTGATTACGAATAACAATAAGCAAGATAAAATGAGAATAGACAATATAAATATATAATAAATAGCTAAGGGTGGCTAGATATTGTACTTAATAAAGATAAAAGTCGGCTTAATCTAGAAAGGCTTTACAGCTAATATAAATTCTAATAAGGTAAATAAAACAAGAAGCTCCTTATAAAAAAGGAGCTTCTTGTTTTGTTTCTCATCTCTATTATAGTAACGAAACATCTATTATTGTTGTAAATGTATCGCTCATTATTATAATAGTAGGAACGATTAAATATGCTTTTGTGTCTATTTTCCTTGCTTCTTGTCGAATATTTGTTCGAGTATTTTCACCGAAGAAGCAAAATCTTTGTCTGTTTTTAGTCTTTTTTCCACTTGATTACAACTGTGAATAACGGTTGCATGGTCGCGTCCGCCAACAAGTCTTCCTATTCTTGAAATCGACATATTGGTGTATTTTTGTGCCAAATACATAGCCACTTGTCGTGCAACAACAAAGTCGTGCTTTCTACTTCTACTTCCAATAGCGGTAGAAGAAACATCAAACTGTTTACAAACGGCATCAATAATTTCTTCCGTACTGATTGCCTTGTCGTCTATTTTTACCAGCTTTTTTATCCTTTCGTCAGCGAAAGCAATATCGATTTCACGTCCAAGATTAATACTAAAAGCATATAGCGTGTTGATAACTCCTTCGAGATAGCGAATGCTTCCGTTAGCTCTTTCTGCGATATAGCGTATTACATCGTCGGGAATACTTAAACCATCACGTTTCACCTTGCTTTTCAATATGTCAATACACAATTGAATATTAGGTTTACCAAGCTCTTCAACAACTCCCCAAACAAATCGAGTTAAGAGACGTTCTTCCATTCCTTCTAACTCAGCAGGTGGTCTATCGCATGCTAAAATAATTCGTTTGCCGTTTCTAAAGAGGTGATTAAAGATATAAAAGAAGGTTTCTAAGGTTTTCTTTTTGCCTGCCCACGATTGAATATCATCAACAATTAGCACATCAATATTTTGGTAGAAGTGCATAAAGTCGTTGATTTTATTGGTGTATTGGGCACTGGTATATTGCACTTCAAAGTCTTTTGCACTTACATACAACACCTTTTTATTTTCGTATAACTTTGCAATTCTTAATCCAATGGCATTGATTAAGTGGGTTTTTCCGCATCCAGAAGGACCAAAAAGAAACATTGGATTGAACTGACGGCGTGTAGGATGCTCGGCAATAGATAGCGAAACAGATAGTGCCACAGCATTACTTTCACCTCGAATGAAGCTATCAAAGATGTAATGGTTGTCTAAATAATTGCGCCAAGCCTCTCTTTTAGAGTTGTCTTGATAGCTATCAGAA